>CAZTXO010000021.1:3769-33275 GCA_964617515.1 uncultured Saprospiraceae bacterium
GAGCCTATCTTCCTGATCCTCGGCATCGATGAACTCATGGACATGGCCCGCACCACGATCAACCTGATCGGCAATTGCCTCGCGTCCGCTGTCGTCGCCAAATGGGAAGGGGAGGAGGAATACTCCAATCCGGAGAATACGACCTTTACCTGATGTAAATTTTTTGTAAAGGGAGGCGTTTTGGATTTTATGATCAATTAACAATATCTTGAATGTGTTTTTACGGAAGCAGCCCGGTATGCGCTACATTTGCGCAGGCTTTCTTCCGAGCGTTAGCCAACTATCCTCTAATGCACCCAACCGTGAATTCAACCTGGCGATGTCCATGTGAGCGGATCGTGCGTCAAAACGATCTCGCATCCCATGATTGAACAGGCCTTTCACTCCTTATCCTCCTCGCATCTTGTTTTCTTCATCCTGGCGGTGGTCGGCGTCTGTTGCTTTGAATTTGTCAATGGGTTCCACGATACCGCCAATGCCGTCGCGACCGTCATCTATACCCGTTCACTCAAGCCGCTTACGGCGGTGATCTGGTCCGGGATGTGGAATTTCCTTGGCGTATGGCTGGGCGGAGTGGCCGTTGCACTCAGTATCATCAGCCTGTTGCCGGTGGGTGATATGATGGCCATGTCGCCCTGGGAAAATATCGCCCTGGTCTTTTCCGTCCTGCTGGCGGCAATCGTCTGGAATGTGTCGACGTGGTATCTGGGCATCCCCTGTTCGAGTTCGCATACACTGATTGGCTCCCTGCTCGGTGCCGGCATGGGCTATTTCTGGACGCATGGCGGCCAGGGGATCAATTGGGGAAAAGCGCAGGACATCGGGCTATCCTTACTGTTGTCGCCTGCCTTTGGTTTTACGGCCGTGATCCTGGTACTGTTTATCTTCAAATACATCATCCGCAGCAAAGCGATCTTCAGGGATCCGGCGGAAAACGAAAATCGTCCGCCCCCGTGGTGGATCCGGGGCATCCTGCTGATCACCTGCACCCTGGTGAGTTTTTACCATGGCAATAATGACGGACAAAAGGGAGTCGGCATCATGATGATCGTCTTGCTCGCCCTGCTTCCCGGCTACTATGCACTCAATCCGCACATGAACCTGGACAAGACCAAAGCGGCAGTCCGGCAGATGCGTGAGGCTACCTCCGAATATGCCCATGGGGACATCGCTTCCACCTACGCCAAACCTTTAGGGGTGCTGGATGATATCGCCCGTGACCTCGATCAGCTCAACCAGGAAGACAAGAATCAAAAACTGCAGACGCGCAAGCGGATCCAGATTTTTTCCAAGAGCGCCAAGACAATGCTGGAAGATCCCGGGTTTATTTCTGATGGGAACAAGCGCAAGGCGTTTAAGGCCGGCTTGTCCACCCTGAAAGAAAGTACCGATTTTGCCCCGGTCGAGGCTATTCTGCTCATATCCCTTTCACTCGGTTTCGGCACGATGGTAGGATGGAAGCGGATCGTCATCACCATCGGAGAGAAAATCGGCAAGACACACCTCACCTATGCCCAGGGCGCCGCGGCCGAACTGGTCGCCGCCGGGACCATCGGCATGAGCAGCCAGTTTGGCCTGCCCGTCAGCACAACGCATGTGCTTTCTTCCGGTATCGCCGGCAGCATGGTGGGCATGGGTGGCCTGAAAAATTTGCAACGGAGCACCATCATGACCATTGCCTCCGCCTGGCTGCTGACGTTACCCGTCACGTTCATCGGCTCACTGGCGTTGTATTATCTCTTCCGCCTGTTCATTTAGAAGTGCGCGTCAGACAAGAATCGTCTTCCGTAACAGGGGAGGGCTGGCTATCAATTGGATCATCGCAGAGAGACCAAATGGACTTTCTCTTTTTTCCTAATTCCCAATTCACCCTCCTTCTCCGCCTGAGGCGGATTCGGTGGATACCATAATTCGCAATTCCTAATTCGTAATTCAAATTCCTTCCGTCTGGAACCACTAATAGTGCAGCCACTTCCATTTCACACCGCCCTTTCCATTCCATTCGATTGCAGGGGCAGGTACTTTAAAAATGTTGGCCATGCAGAGCAGGGTGTGCACCAGTTTGCTGTTGGTTTTGATTTTACTCAGATCCAGATCAGGGGAGAGATACCACTGGCGGTAACGGGGAAAAGCCTCGGCGGAAAGGCTGAAGGTGGCATCACCTTCCTTCCATTCGTTTTTGAAGCCGCCAAACATGTTTTGCGCGCTGTACCCGATGGCCACATTGAGCCATTTGGGAAAGCGGCTTTCTTCCTGCAGGAAGGAATGCACGTTAACGGAGAGCCAGATAGTCTGCGCGTTATAGTCTTTGAGAAACGTCTGCAATATGTTTTTCCCGAATAGATCCCGCGCTCTGGCGCGCAGCGTAGTCACCGTTCCGTCAGAACCGGCGATGATCGTTTCCGGGTATTGCTGATAGGTCGTCGACATTTTCATCCGGATTCTCTGTTCATCCCAGGCGGCTTGTTGGGAAGCCCACAGGCTGACACCCGCGAGATTGAAAGCAAAATCATAGAGGGAAAAGCCCCATTCGGAGGAAAATCCATCAAGTGTCTCAATGGTCGCCTGGAGCCCGGTGGCCACCAGGGCGCCGGTCCAGATACCGGCTCCTCTTTTCATGCCGGTCCAGCGGGCGATCCGGTAGCACCATTCCGATTCGAAGTAAGCAGTATACATATGGCCCGCTTTATCCAGTTGCATCCACTCCTGTCCATCGTTAAAGAGGTGAAAGGACGTCCGGGGATATTGGTTATACCACAGCCCGTTGAGGCTGATGAGGGTGCCGGCATAGCTGGCTGCCCCCACACCAGCCGCTGTCCAGAAACGTCCCCGGTGCAGGGTGTCCGGCGAATCCCAGAAAGACAGAGGTTCCCGCTGGGCGACAAGGATTTGTGACAACAAGGAGAACAGGAAAACCAGGACGACTGTCTGCCAATGGACCTTTGGAGACATTATTTCGGGTTTCGTCGTCATCCGGCGGGAAAAACGTTAAGAATTGATATTTTGCAGGCAAATTAGATCATAAAACCGGTTGAAAAAACGCTTTTGATCATATGACCGTATTTCGACTCCCCATCAGGGCGGCTTTAGGGCTGTTGCTCACCCTGTCCATCAGCCTGGCCCAAAGCCAGGATATCCACTTCACCCTGCATGGTATGACACCGCTGGCCTTCAATCCGGCCAATACGGGCGGTTTCTACGGATCCTACCGGTTGTCCGGTCTCTACCGTGACCAGTACCGGCGTGTGACCGGGGCAGGAGCGTTTATGACCCCGACCTTTTCGGTCGACGCGCCGATCATCAAAGGTTTCCGCGAAAAAGACTGGGTGGGTGTCGGCTTGTTTTTTTATACCGATAAATCCGGTGATGCGGGACTGACGCAATCCACCTATAAACTGAGTGCCGCGTATCACCTGGCCTTGAATAAAAAGGGAAACAGCGTGCTGGCCGTTGCCTACCAGTTTGGTGGCGTCAACCGCTCGATCAAGAATATCAACAAACTCGTCTTTGAAGACGGGTTGCTCAACGGGGATCCGATGACCTCCATGGACCTGGGTAATATCCTCGCGGATGATAAAGGCAAAACCTATTCGGACCATGTCGGCGGATTGAAGTTTACCAACAAGTACAATAAGACGGACGAATTTTTTGTGGGGATAGCCGCGGGACGTTTCGGGAAACCGAATTGGTCTTTGCTGGATACGATCGGCAATTATGAAGTCAATCCCAGGATTCATGGCCAGGTGGGAATGTCTACCGTGCTGACGAACAAAGTGCGGTTCTCGCCCAATATTTCCTACCAGCGTATCCTGGGTACTTCCGAAAGCTCCCTGGTCGTTCAGGGATTGGTGGATTACCTGTACGATCCGGCTAAGAACACCGTCCTGATCGGCGGATTGGGGTATCGGAGCGGAGCCAATATCGGCGATGCGGTGCAGATCATGCTGGGAGCCTACATCAAGGACATCCGGGCCATGCTCGCCTATGATCTCAATATCTCCAGCCTGTCCGGGGCCAGCGGCACCCAAGGCGGTTTTGAACTTGCGGCCCAGTATATCGGCAAGGTGTATAAACGACCGAAACCGGATCCAGTCATCTTTTGCCCAAGATTTTAATTATGCAGATGAATCGATATTTCTTTTGGTTGCCGGGGATCCTGCTGTGCGTTCAACTGTCCGCACAGCCGCTGACGGAAGTGCCGGTACACATGATGATCGAGACGGCAGAAGCCAGCATGCGCATCCCGGATTATTATACCGCGCTGGAGTGGTATGAGAATGCCTACAAGGAAACGCGGGATCCCGATATCGCCATGAAAATCGGTGAACTGCAGATCAAACTGCGGGACTTCGTACGCGCCGAACGGTGGCTGGAGAAAATCGTTGAAAAGGACCAGGGGGAAAAATACCCGATGGCCGTCTTCGATTATGCGCGGGTCCTGAAGATCAACGGCAAATACCCGGAAGCCGTGGAAGCGTTCAATTTTTTCGCGGGGCTTACCGTGCCGGACAGCATGCTGACCCTCGCGGACAATGAAGTGGCCGGCATTCAACTCGCCATGCTGTCCAAGCCGCCCATCGACCTCGTGGTGGAAAATGCGGGGAGGAAGGTGAATTATTCCTATTCAGATGCATCTCCATTTCTCGGACCTGATGGCAAACTCTATTTCGCTTCCATGCGCACCAAAGAGATCATCACGCTCAATGGCAAGGAAGGCGATTATTACATGAAAATCTATGCCTCCGAAAAAAATAAGGATGGCCAATGGGACAGCCCGAAAGCGCTGGATGATAAAATCAACCGGGAAGGTTTCCATGCCGCCAATCCCGCCATCACCCCGGATGGCAGCCGGATGTTTTTCAACCGCTCCATCCTGACCGGCAATGAATTGTCCGACAGCAAGATCTACATGAGCGTGGGCAAAGGCCAAAACTGGGGCGCTGCGGTTGAACTCAAAGGCATCAATGGCAATTACATCGCCAAGCAACCCATGCCCGGGTACCTGTATGGCAAGGAAGTGCTTTTCTTCTCCGCCGATATCGCGGGAGGATTCGGCGGTTTTGACATTTATTATTCCACGCGCATCGCGGATGATACCTATGATATCCCCGTTAATCTGGGACCTGTCGTGAACTCACCGGGAGATGAAGTGACACCGTTTTTCCTCAACAATAAACTGTATTTCTCCTCCACCGGCCAACCGGGCTTCGGATGCTTCGATGTCTTCCGTTCCGATTGGGATGGACAAAACTGGGGCAAAGTCGAAAACATGGGAGCGGGGTACAATTCCTCCTATGATGATTTCTCCTTCACGGTCAATGAGGAAGGGAAGCTTGGCTTCCTCGTGTCCAACCGCCCCGATGAAGAATCCCGTTCACTCAAAGGAAAGACCTGCTGTGACGACATTTACCAGTTCCATATCCGGGATATCGTCATCGATCTCATCGCCAGCGTGTATGAAGGCAATGTGCCGCTGCTGGGTTCCAAAGTGACACTCTTCGAACTCGATAAGGGCAAGACGGGCAAATCATCCCAGCAGGCTAACGCGAAGTCCCACGATTTCCAGTTTGCCCTGGATCAGAATAAGGCCTATAAAGCGCTCGTGGAGCACGAAGGCTATACGCCGGCGGAGTTTGAATTCAACACGGTTGGTATCAACGATAATTTTACGGTGCGCCGCACGGTCAAACTGACGAAGAAGCCGGAGGATAAAGCCGGAACAGAGATCGTCACGATCAATGAACCGATCCGGCTCAACAACATCTATTACGATTTTGATGATGACAAGATCCTGCCGGACGCAGAAATAGATCTCAATTTCCTCCTGGGCCTGATGAAGCAATACCCGGACATGGTGATCGAACTGTCGTCCCATACGGATGCGCAGGGGAATGATGACTACAACATCAGGCTTTCGCAGCGCCGGGCACAATCGGCTAAAAACTGGCTGGTGAGTCACGGTGTCAGCGAGAAACGGATCGAAGCGGTGGGATACGGGGAAACCCAAATCCTCAATCATTGCATCAATGGAATCGATTGCACGGATGAGGAGCACCGGGTCAATCGCCGGACCGAGTTTAAGATCATCGCCGGGCCGACCACGATCGAAGTGCAGAAATCGGATATCGGGGATCAGGGCAAGAAAACAAATGCGCCCAAAATCCTGGAAGCGCCCACGAAAGGAACCATCCCGGCTTCCGATCCGGTCATCCAGCTCAATTTCGACAAGAAGTTTGTTGACCTCGGCACGGTACGCAAGGGGGAAAAGCGCGAGATGACCTTTGGCTTTATGAACAAAGGGAATCAGCCGATCGAGATCGAAATGGTGAGCTCCTGTGAATGCACCACGCTGGACTGGCCACAGGGCAAGGTCTTCAAGCCCGGTGAAAAAGGAAGCATCCACGCGGTCTTCGACAGTTCCCAAAAGGAAGCCAGCGAAACCACCGATATCGAGATCATCCTCAAGCAAACGGATCCGAAGACCAACAACCCGGTGGTCTACACGCTCCAGTACAAGTTTAACCTTGTCAAGTAAGTACGCGGATGTGCCTCGCGATGGATCCCGGCAGCCGGTGATAATGGCTTCAAGGCAGTTTTACGCTTTTTTCCGCCAAACATTTGCCTGAATGGATGGATCCCTTCTTTCGGATCAATTGGCCCGACAGGACTGGATCGAATGGGTGGGATGGATCACGGGCATACTCTATGTCCTTTACGCAGCGTATGAAAAACCCGTTTGCTGGATATTCGGCATCATCAGTTGCGCCGCGATTGCGTGGAAGAGTTTTACAGATTATCACCTGGTGGCGGATGGCATCCTTCAGGTATTTTATGTCGGGATGGGTTTTGTCGGACTATCGCAATGGATGAAAGGAAGTGACGGGCAACATCCCAGGCCTGTCATCACCTCGCCGCTCCGCATCCATGTCATGGTTATTTCCATTTGTCTTTTGCTGAGCATACCCCTTTCCGCCTGGCTGATACATCACGCCGGTGCACGCTATGGCTATCCAGATACCGTACTGACCCTGCTTTCCGTTTTTGCCACTTATCTCCTGGTCCGGAAAGACCTTCATACCTGGTGGTACTGGATCGTCATTGATGTGGTGTATACGGGTCTGTATGCGGTGAGCGAAGGGTATCTGTTTGCTGTCTTGTACCTGTTGTATGCGGTCATGTCGATCGTGGGATACACGAGGTGGAATCATGCACGCGTAAACCCGGCAACCTGATGGTCCATAGCGAGGTGAGTCATAGCCCAAAACTGCCTATGACGCTGGGCCTTCCGGCGGCGATTTCCATGGTGATCGGGATTATCATCGGATCGGGCATTTTTATGAAGCCGGCCACGATGGCCGGGCAACTCGGCTCACCTGAACTGCTCATCGCGGTGTGGATCGGTGCAGGCATCATCACCTTGTGTGGCGCCTTGTCCAATGCGGAAGTGGCGGCCATGATGCCGGAGACCGGGGGACAATATGTTTTCTACCGGCACATGTACGGTGATTTCTTTGCGTACCTCTACGGCTGGTCAGCCTTCGCGGTTTTTAATACGGCGGGTACGGCCAGCGTCGCGTATGTCCTCAGCACCTATGTGGAGTATTTTGTCCAATTGCCCAGGCTGGATGTCCTCCACGAACGATGGATAGATATTTACATCCCTTTTGTGGGGCACATATTCCCTTTCGAAAACGCGGGGGTAAAAGGATTAACGATCCTGATCCTGCTCCTGCTGACCTATATCAATTACCGGAGCACCGCCTTCAGCGGCAGATTGATGGTGGTCTTTACTTCCCTCAAAGTGGTCGCCATCCTGTTGGTGATAGGGGCCATTTTGTTTTCTGCATCCGGCAGTGTGCACCACTTCATCAGTCCCGCAGGTCAGGGAGCTGCCTGGGGATGGGCCACGGTCGCGGCAGTGGTGGCTGCGTTGTCCGGTGCATTTTGGGCCTACGATGGCTGGAATAACCTGTCCTTCGTGGCGGGCGAGATCCGGGATCCGCAACGAAACATTCCCCGTAGCTTGGCGATCGGTGTTACTATTTGTATCCTGATCTATGTGCTGATCAATCTCGCGTACCTGTATGTCCTGCCCATCGACCAGATGGCCCGCTCAGGCATGGTGGCCTCCGATGCCAGCAGGGTAGTGTTTGGTTCGATCGGAGGGGGTCTGGTCGCCTTGTTGGTGATCTTGTCGACATTGGGGTCTGCACAGGGCAATGTCCTGTCGGTGGCGCGGATCACCTTTGCCATGGCCGGGGAAAAGTATTTTTTTTCCACGGCGGGCAAAGTGCATCCCCGGTTCCGGACGCCGGCCAATGCGCTCTGGATTCACGGGACCTGGTCATCCCTGCTGGTGCTCAGCGGCACGTTTGATATGCTGACCGACATGGTCATTTTCACCAGTTGGTTTTTTTATGGCATGATGGTGCTGGGCGTGCTGGTCCTTCGGAGGAAATGGCCGCATCATGAGCGTCCCTACAAAGTATGGGGCTATCCGTATCTTCCTTTGGTCTATGGGATCTTTACCTTGTTTTTCCTGGTGATCACCCTGGTCAACGATATCAACCTGTATCGCTCCGGTCAGACGGTGATCATGCAATCGGTACTGGCTATCCTGATTACCGGGTTGGGCGTTCCTTTGTATTTTTACTTCAAACGAAAACAATAAACGGATGAAATATCTTTTGCTCCTGATCGGGATAGGGCTCTGCCAGGTAGGGGTTAGCCAAAACCCCAAATTTCCTCCCACGC
This sequence comes from uncultured Saprospiraceae bacterium, assembly GCA_964617515.1. GTDB lineage: Bacteria > Bacteroidota > Bacteroidia > Chitinophagales > Saprospiraceae > Opimibacter. The sequence goes on from CAZTXO010000021.1 coordinate 12,524, forward strand.
ATGAACTCGATGGCGACTCTTCCCTGGTACAATTTATCCGCCAGCTACGGAAGGCCGTTGCCGAAAAGAATGTGGACTACATCCTCTCCGTTCTCGATAAAAATGTGCGGGGCGGCCAGGAGAGCGAGGGCACGATCAAAGAGTTTATTGACCTCTGGGACCTCCGAAGCGACACCACCTATTTCTGGGGCTTCCTGTCACGTGCCCTTGATCTCAGTGGCGCCTATGTGAATGATCCCAATGATGAAACCGGCCGGTATAAAGTGGTATTTCCTTACCTCTACAATTATGAGCCAGGGTTGGAGGATGACTATTTCGCCCTGGGCTGTATCACGGGTAAGAATGTCAACCTCCGGTCCAAACCCGATACCAAGGCGCCCGTAGTGACACAGCTTTCCTATGATGTGATCTTTTATCTCTACGAGGATCCCTCCGGCATGACACAGTCCGGAACCAATCCCTATGGTGAGCCGGAATGGTCGCTCATCCAGACGTATGATAAAAAGTATAAAGGCTGGGTGTATTGGAAATACGCGTATCCCCTGGTAGGGCCAAGATTGTTTTTATACCAGGGGCCGAAGGGAAAATGGCTGATCTCCGCTTTTGTGGCCGGCGATTGAGTTGGTAAAAGGCTGCTTCAGGTATGAAAGCGGATTTCTAACTTACGCTTCTCATTCATCCAATCGTCCGGTCATGGCTACCGAAAAATCAACTATCCGGTCCTTGCTCACGCCCGCGGTCATCGTGGCGGCACTGGGGTATTTCGTTGACATCTATGATTTGCTCCTCTTTGGGATCGTCCGCAAAGCCAGCCTGGCCGATCTGGGTGTGACGGGCGATGCGATTCGTGATGAAGGGGAATTCCTGATCAGCATCCAAATGTATGGTATGCTCATCGGCGGGATCATCTGGGGTGTGCTGGGGGATAAGAAAGGTAGGCTCAATGTCCTCTTTGGATCCATCCTGACCTACTCGGTTGCCAACATTGCCAACGGTATGGTGCAGAGTGTCGATGCGTATGCTTTCTGGCGTTTCATCGCTGGCATCGGGTTGGCCGGAGAGCTGGGTGCCGGTATCACCCTGGTGACGGAGACCTTGCCCAGGGAAAAACGCGGGTACGGCACGATGATCGTTGCTTCGGTGGGCCTGCTCGGCGCGATTGCTGCCAACGCTGTCTATCAATACGTCGGGGACTGGCGTATGTGCTATTATGCCGGCGGCGTCCTGGGCATCCTGTTGCTGATCCTCCGGGTCAGCGCGAAGGAGTCCGGCATGTACAAGGCACTCGATGTGCACAGGTCCAGCAAAGGCAATTTTACCTCTCTCTTTACCAATCAAAAGCGGCTGTTAAAATATCTCCAATGCATCCTGATCGGGATCTCCCTGTGGTTTGTCATCGGGGTGCTGATCACCTTCGCGCCGGAATTCGCCAGGTATCTGCATGTGCAGGATGCGGATACGATTGCCGCAGGCAAGGCCATCGCCTGGGCCTACGCGGGCCTGGTCATAGGGGACATGAGCACGGGGCTGCTAAGCCAGTACCTGAAGAGCCGTAAAAAGGTCATGGCCCTCTTTCTCACCCTGAGCCTGGTGATGATATACGTCTATCTCCATGCCGAAGGGATCAGCAACACCCAGTTCTATTTACTTTGCTTTTTTCTCGGATTTACCAATGGGTACTGGGTGATCTTTGTCACTATCGCTGCCGAACAGTTTGGCACAAATATCCGTGCCACGGTGACGACGACAGTTCCCAATTTCGTGCGCGGTTCGCTGCCCCTGATCATCTTGTCCTACCAGTTTTTCAGAAACAGGGTCTTTGAAGGGAATATCATATACGCGAGCATGGTCATGGCGCTCTTACTGTCCGTGATTGCCTTCCTCGCCTTGTGGAAAATGAAAGAAACGTTTTCGGAAGATCTCGATTACGCGGAGACGATCTGAAGGAGGATATCCCTGCTGGTCGCCAGGTAAGGACCGTTCAGCCCGCCACATGTTTCCCACCTGTCCACCCATGATCGCTGAGGTAGCGGTCGCCGGATTCTTTCGCGCCCGCTTCCAGGGTGGTGCCCATGCTATCGTTCCAGCGGTTGAGAAAACCAAACAGCGCCACGACCCCGGCGATTTCCACGATCTCCCCGTCATCCCAATACCGCCGCAGGGGTTCCCGGATGGACTCATCCACGGCGTTAGGAACAGATGATGCAGCCACTGCGTAATCCAGGGCTGCCCTTTCGGCTTCGGAGAATGCCGGATGGGTCTTGTAGGACCAGATATGATGTAACTGGTCTTCCGCAGCGCCGTAGCGGTCCGCGGCCCGGATCGTATGCGCCTGGCAATACTGGCATCCCGTGGTATAACTGGAGATATAGGCGATCAGTCGCTTGAGCGCGCTCGTCACACGACCATGATTTTCCATCACCGCCTTGTTCATCAGGATAAAGGCCTGCGCCAGATGAGGCCTCCGCTGCATGGTCTTCACACTGTTAGGGCAAAACCCCAGGGTCTCGTTGTAAAATTTCACCAGCTCCGCAATGGATGGATCCGTTTCAGGCAATGGCGTAACTAAGGGGGAATTCATATCCACAGAACAGATTTACCAGGCAAATGATTTTTGCATCAGCCTGTTTCCTGAAGCCCAATTCAAATAGCCAATGGTTTGACTTCGCTCACCACAAGTTCCTAATGGTTCGACTCCGCTAAAGCTACGGCGGATACTATAATTCGTCCTCCTTCTCCGCCTGAGGCGGATACGGCGGATACTATAATTCGTAATTTCCCTAGAGCGTTCCCCTCAGCTCCTGCTCGCGCTCAATCGCTTCAAACAGCGCTTTGAAGTTCCCTTTGCCAAAAGAGCGGGCTCCTTTGCGCTGGATGATTTCAAAAAACATGGTGGGTCGTGCCTGGACGGGGCGGGTGAAGATCTGGAGCAGATACCCTTCGTCATCCCGGTCGATCAGGATACCCAGGTTCCTGAGTGGTTCGAGATCCTCATCGATGGTGCCGACCCGGTCGAGGATGTGCTCATAATAGGTGGCCGGTATCGTGAGAAATTCGACGCCGCGATCCCGCAACTGGGTGACGGTCTCGATGATATTGTCGGTCGCGACGGCCAGGTGCTGGACGCCTTCGTCTTCATAGAAATCGAGGTACTCTTCCACCTGGGATTTCTTCTTTCCGGCGGCGGGCTCGTTGATGGGAAACTTGATGTACCCATTACCACTGCTCATCACCTTGCTCATCAGCGCAGTATACTCCGTGGAGATATCCTTATCATCAAACGTGAGGATGTTTTTAAAGCCCATGACGTCCTCATAGAACTTGACCCAATGGTTCATTCTGCCCAGGGCCACGTTGCCAACCATGTGGTCGACATACTTCAGGCCGACAGGGCCGGGGTGATAGCTGTTTTTCCAGGGCTGATACCCGGGCAGAAAAGTCCCGTAGTAATCCTTGCGTTCAACAAACAGATGTACCACCTCCCCATAGGTGTGAATGCCGGACCGAACCACGCGGCCCTCGGAATCTTCTTCCACCGTGGGTTCCATAAAGGATTTGGCGCCACGGGCTGTGGTTTGTTTCCAGGCATCAGTGGCGTCATTGACCCACAGGGCGATGACTTTGACACCATCCCCATGCTTGTCGATATGGCGCCCGATTGCCGAATTGCTGTGCAGCGGAGAAGTCAAGACCAGGCGGATCTTATCCTGCACGACGACATAGGACTCCACGTCCTTTTCCCCGGTCTCCAGTCCCCTGTACGCCAGGGACTGAAACCCAAAGGCGGTTTTATAATAATGGGCAGCCTGTTTGGAGTTGCTCACATAGAGCTCCACGTAGTCAGTCCCGTTGATGGGAAGGAAATCTTCCTGGGTGGCAGTACGCCTGGATTCAGGTTGGGTCAGTACGGACATGGTGTGACTTGATTTTGTCATGCAAATATAAGGCGGTGTGCCCGAATGGGGTCACAACGATGCGGGCAGGACCGTATTGCGAACTTCTCCAAACCCTACACGGCAGCCATTTTTTTCTCCCCAGCCACGGAAGGTAACCGTATCACCGTCCTCGATGAACGACCGCTTCTGCCCGTCCACGAGCATGACCGGGTTTTTACCGCCCCAGGACAGTTCAAGCATCGACCCGAAACTGCCCGCATTGGGGCCGCTGATCGTGCCGGAAGCCATCAGGTCGCCGATACGCACATTGCATCCGTTGCAGGTGTGATGGGCCAGTTGCTGGGCCATATTCCAGTAGAGGTATTTGAAATTGGAATGCGAGACCACCGTGGGAATGCTGTCCTTCGGCGTGAGTTCTACCTGCAGTTGAATATCAAAATTGCGCAGGCCATGTTCATAGAGATAAGGGAGCACCGGTGGATCCTGCACAGGACCCTCGCAACGGAAGGGTTCCAGTGCCTCCAGCGTCACTACCCATGGAGACATGGAAGAGGCAAAATTCTTTCCCAGGAAAGGACCCAGAGGGACATATTCCCATTGCTGGATATCCCGGGCGGACCAGTCATTGAACAGGACAAGTCCAAAGATGTAATCCTCCGCGGTGTCCACCGGTATAGCGTCGCCAAGCTGCGTCTCCTTGCCTATGATGAAGGCCATCTCCAGTTCGAAATCCAATCGCGCGGTCGGACCAAATAGCGGTAACTCGGCATCTTTTGGTTTTGCCTGTCCTTTCGGACGTCTGACCGGTGTACCGCTGATCGTGATGGAAGACGAACGGCCATGATAGCCGACCGGCAGGTGCCGCCAGTTGGGCAACAAAGCATTGGCCGGATCACGGAACATCATCCCCACATTGGTGGCGTGCTCTATGCTGCTGTAGAAATCCGTATAGTCGCCGATCGCCACAGGCAGGTGCATCTTCACGCGGGACGCATCGGTGAGAGCGTTGGGCATTTTCTTTAACGGACTATGATCTTCCAGCAAGGTTTCCTGGATACGTTTCCGGACTTGCCCCGTCACTTGTTTGCCGAGGGCGATGAACGGATTAAGGACGGATTGTTGAAACACAGTACGGTCCTGCAGCAGGCCATCGAAAAATCCGCTTTCACTGACCGCGTGGAGGTTGATGACCTGGTCCCCGATGCGCGTGGCGACAAAAGGTGCGCCGTCCGTCGAACAGATCCCGAAGGGAATGTTATGCATGGAAAAATCAGCGTCTGGAGATACAGTGATCCAGGACATGTTGGTAGAGTTTGGTTATAACGAATGATGCCCCATGAGGAGAATAGCGGATGAAAAAGGCAAGGTGCCCGGTTCGATTACTCCAGCCAGGATTGATAGTAAACCCCGTCATCGATATCGAGGGCGTCCTGCGTGACCATCAGCGGAGCAAAGGTATCGATCATCACCGCCAGTTCCTGCGTAGACTTCTGCCCGATGCTGCGCTCATACGCGCCGGGTGCAGGCCCGTGTGGAATACCGCCGGGATGAAGGGTGATATAGCCTTGCTTGATATTGTTACGGCTCATAAAATCTCCGTCCACATAATACAGCATCTCATCCGAATCAATGTTGCTGTGATTATAGGGAGCGGGAATTGCTTTCGGATGGTAATCATACAGCCGGGGGCAGAAGGAGCAGACCACAAAGGCCTTGGTCTCAAATGTCTGGTGAACCGGAGGCGGCTGATGAACACGACCCGTGATGGGTTCGAAATTGTGAATGGAGAAACCATACGGGAAATTATAACCGTCCCAGCCCACCACGTCGAAGGGATGCGTGGCATAGATCAATTCATGCAGCAAACCCTGTTTTTTGATCCGCAGGACAAATTCTCCTTTCTCATCATAGGTTTCCAGCTGGCGGGGCAACTTGTAATCCCGCTCGCAGTATGGGGAATGCTCGAGGAGCTGTCCAAACCAGTTCCGGTACCTTTTCGGCGTGTAGATCGGATGGAAGGATTCCGCGTAGAGCAACCGGTTGTCATCCGTATCGAAATCGATCTGGTAGATCATCCCGCGCGGGATGATGAGATAATCGCCGTATTCAAAGGGAATATTGCCCAGGAAAGTTCTGAGGGTACCGGAGCCCCGGTGGATAAAGAGCAATTCATCCGCATCGGCGTTTTTATAAAAATAATCTTTCAGCGAAGCCGTTGGCGCGGCCAGGCCGATGTGGATGTCTTTATTGACCAGCAGCGGTTTACGGGCATCGAGCCAGTCCTTTGCTTTCGGCACATCAAATCCTTTCAGCAGCCGGGCCGTCATGTTCTTCTCCACGGCGACGACAGGCGCCACATTTTTGGGCGTGCCGATACTGCGGACCATGGTGGGCCGGTGTATCTGGTAGAGGAGGGAAGACATGCCGTCAAATCCCACCGTCCCAAACAATTGCTCGTAGTAGAGTCCACCACCCGGTTTTTCGAACACGGTATGCCGCTTATGGGGGATTTTGCCAAGGGTGTGATAGATAGGCATCTAATTTTTTCTTCAAAATTACAACTTTAGCCCATGCAGGGCCAAGCGATGCCTGCCGGACCTTTCAATCAGGGGATGATACCGGCCGGAAAGTGACGGAAGGATAGGCCTGGCCGGAACAGGGAGAACCGGATGACGGCCTCTATCTTGGCCGGCATGATGGTAAAGCCGGTCTTATGGCCACTCTGCTGCATCTGCCTCGGGTTCCTCCCGTTGCAGGCTCAATGGACGGATCACTTCGATAATATCTGCGGGCTCAGCGACTGGTCGGACATCCAGGTGACCGAAGGGTGGAATATCCAGGCATTCGAACAAGTTGACATCAGCCTGTCCAACCCCGGGATGTTGACCCTGATGCCCTACACGGTATCGTGGTTCGCAGATTACCGCGGACCGCTGTTATTTAAGCTGGCGAGCAATGATTTCGTGCTGACCGGTAAAATCACGGTGACCAACCGCCAGGAGAATGCGATCCCGGGACCCGCGTATAGTTTGGGCGGAGTGATGATCCGTCATCCCAAATCCCTGACGACAGGTCTGCAGGATTGGGTGCCGGGACAGGAAGACTATGTTTTTCTTTCCATCGGCAACGGGGCGGTCAATCATCCCTCGTGCCCGGGTTGTCCGCCCCCGCACTTTGAAGTCAAATCCACCGACAATAGCAATTCGACCCTCAATCTCTCCCCGGTCACCATGAACAGCGCGGTGATCCGGATGATCCGGTTACATCCGTATATCCTTGTCCTGTACAAGTATCCCGGGCAATCCTGGATAGTCCACAGGCGCTATGCGCGGCCTGACCTCGGAGGGACCGTGCAGATCGGCATGGTGACCTACACGGATTGGGATAAAGTATCTACCTATAGCATGCCGTTTCACAACAGCCATGTATTGAATGACGCCCTGGATCCGGATCCAAGCACCAATCCCTGGTTGCCCTTTCAGCCGGACATCATCTCCACATACGAGTACATGGATTTTAAGACGACTATGATGCCTCCCGCATGGATCGGCCTGGATCTGACCAATGAAAACCTGGTCAGTGATCAGCAAATCCTCCAGTATTATGGGAATACGATTGCGGAACCCGTCGCCCCGACAGCCCCGGTATGGCTGGGAAAAGTGAACCAGTTTTGGAACAATCCGGATAACTGGTTGCCCGCGGAGATACCGGCATCCAATGATACGATCCTCGTTCATTCCTGTGCATGCCCGGCCGCGAATTGCCTGGAGGTGCCAGCCGGGACAACGGTCATCTCCGGCATGACGGTTTCACCGGGCGGGAGCCTGACGGTTCCTGCAGGAGATGTATTGCAGGTCAACGGTCCTTTCATCAATCATGGGACCGTCATCATCTACGGTCAATTGGTGATTGACACCTTCGGTGGTACAGCCGCGATCAATGCAGGCTCACTGGATTGCAGGAGTGGCGGTCAGGTGACGATTCTCGATTAAACCTTCGGCCGCAAGCGCGAAGGAGTCCGAGATCTTCCTTTCCGGAAGACAATGCCGTATCTTTTCGGGATGAAAACTGAAGGCGTCAAACGTTGCCATTGGTGCGGTGCCGATCCGCTCTATGTTCAATATCACGATCGCGTCTGGGGTGTGCCGGAATATGACAACAAAACCTTGTTTGGCAAGCTCATCCTGGATGGCGCTCAGGCTGGGCTGAGCTGGATCACGATCCTTCGCCGGCAACCTGGATATGAAGCGGTCTTTGATGGCCTGGATCCGGAAAAAATAGCCCGCTATACAGATAAAAAACTGGAGAAAATCCTTTTGGATGACAGGATCATCCGTAACCGGCAAAAGGTCTTTTCGGCGCGTACCAATGCGCGGGCCTACATGGAAATGATGGATCAGGGCATCGATTTCAGTACGCATCTCTGGTCCTTTGTGGTGGGTCAGCCGATCATCCGGAAAAACAGGTCGGAAAAGGATTTTCGCGCCACTTCACCGGAAAGTGATGCGCTGAGCCGGGACCTGAAAAAAAGAGGCTTCAGTTTCGTGGGTTCGACCATCGTCTATGCATTCATGCAGGCCGTGGGCATGTACAATGATCATATCGTCTCCTGCTTCCGTTATGATCAGCTCAGGGAAAGATAACCTGAGACCTATTCCGGAAGGGTGTACCGCCAGCTTATCCCGGTAAGGAAAAGGATCGGCTTTCGCTAACGGCAACGCTACCTTTTCTCCAGGTATATTTTTTCTGTCGCAAATGTTGATGTCATACACCGTCCTGCCATCGGCCTTTGTCTATTAATTACTAACTTCGCCCTTCGATTTTTACAAATTATGATCAACCCCCCCGAGCGTTATCTCGTGACATCGGCATTGCCCTATGCCAACGGTCCCCTGCACATCGGGCATCTCACCGGGGCGTATCTGCCTGCAGATATTTTCGTTCGCATGCTCCGCATGCTTGATCGTGATGTAGCCTTTATCTGCGGTTCGGATGAACATGGCGCCGCCATCACGATACGCGCGCTGAAAGAGAATTCCACGCCACAGGCCATCATCGATAAGTATCACCAGCTCTTTGTTGAAACATTTGCGAAGGCCGGGATTTCCTTTGATATCTATCACCGGACCTCCGCACCCATTCATCACGAGACGTCGCAGGAATTTTTCCGGTCCCTGTATCAGCAGGGACAATTTGTCGAAGAAGAGTCCGAGCAATACTATGATGAGGAAGCCGGTAAATTTCTTGCGGACCGGTATATCAAAGGCACGTGCCCCAAATGCGGCAATCCCGATGCCTATGGCGATCAATGTGAACGATGTGGTTCCTCCCTCAGTCCGCTCGAGCTGATCAACCCCGTGTCTACGATTACCGGCACCAAACCGGTATTGCGAAAAACCAAACACTGGTATTTGCCACTGGATCGCTATGAATCCTGGCTCCGCCCGTGGGTAGAAACAGGTATGCTCGATGGGAAAGAACATCATACTCCCGAAGACTGGAAAGCACATGTCCTTGGCCAGTGTAAATCCTGGCTCGATGGCGGCCTGCAGCCAAGGGCGATGACCCGTGACCTGGATTGGGGCGTCGATGTGCCCGCGGAAATACCAGGTGCGAAAGGAAAGAAACTGTATGTATGGATGGATGCCCCGATCGGGTACATCTCCGCTACCAAACAATGGGCGGCTGATCAGGGGAAGGACTGGAAGGATTATTGGCAAAAGGATTCCACAGCCCTGGTCCATTTTATCGGGAAAGACAATATTGTCTTCCATTGCCTGATCTTCCCTTCTATCCTGAAAGCCCACGGCCAATACAATCTTCCCGTCAATGTGCCGGCCAACCAGTTTCTGAATCTCGAAGAGCAAAAAATCTCTACCTCGCGTAACTGGGCGATCTGGGTGCATGAATTTCTGGAGGAGAACCCTGATCACACAGACGCGCTCCGGTATGTACTGACGAAAAACATGCCGGAGCAAAAGGATGCCGAGTTTACGTGGAAGGGCTACCAGGCGGACGTCAACGCCGACCTGGTCGGTACCCTGGCCAACTTCGTACAACGTGTCATGGTACTCACGCAAAAACACGCGGACAGTAAAGTGCCTGACTTTGATATGGACACCCCCATCGTGGGGACGCGTGGCGATGATGAAGCTTCCTGGCATGAAGTCGAGATGATGGATTTGTTTGATCGTATGTGGAGTGTCCAGGATGCGATCAGCCAGTACAACTTCCGCGATGGCCTCAAAGCCATGCTGGATCTGGCAACGGCCGGTAACCAGATACTCCAGTTCAATGAGCCCTGGAAAATCCATAAGACGGAACCGGAGACGGTGGCTGCCGTGCTCAACCTGTGTCTTCAATACCTCGCGGCCATGAGCCTCGCGATGCATCCTTTCATGCCCGATGCTGCCCGTCGCCTGCGTCGCCTGGTCAATTTACCACCCGTGGAGGAACAAGGCGCATGGGTCACCGCGATGGATGCCCTCTCCAACGGGGAGTTATTGTTGCCTATCGGGCATGCGCTGCAGGCCCCTGAGCACCTCTTCAGCAGGGTAGAGGATGAATGGATCCAGGCGCAGGTACAAAAATTACATGCCATGTCTGCCGAATCCACCGCACCAGCAGGGGAAAAGGAGCCGCAAAAGCCATCCGTCAGCTACGAGGACTTCGTGAAAATGGATATCCGGACCGCCCGGATCCTTGCCGCTGAAAGGGTGCCCAAGGCGGATAAACTGCTGAAGCTGACGCTGGAGGTCAATGGCGTGAACCGCACCGTGGTCAGTGGTATTGCCGAACACTATTCACCCGAAGAATTGCCCGGTAAACATGTGGTCATCCTGGCCAACCTGGAAACCCGTAAAATTCGCGGCGTGGAGTCCCAGGGCATGATCCTCATGGCCCAGGACCAGGGCGGCAAACTGCATTTCGTGCAGGCAGTCTCGGACGAAAGTGGTATGCCCGTCAGCTAGCAGGCTCATCCGATGTCAGAGAAATCCACCACCAGCACCTCAGGCCTACCACGCATAATCGCCATCGCGTTATTGCTCCTTGCCGGCGGTTGGGCCGGTTGGAAAATGTGGACGCTTCCGTTGTGGGGATGGTGGCCTTTATTGTTGCTGCTCTCCTGCTGGATGGCGATCATCTTGATTTTTCTGCCCAAAGATCCAACAGAGAAAAAATGGATCGGGGCAGCAACCCTCTCCGGTGTGCTGCTGGGCATTGGTTTTCCACCTTCACCCTTTACCTGGGTGGTTATTTTCGCCTGGATTCCGCTGTTGGCCGTCGAAAACGGAATCTTTCTCCGGAAAGACAAAGTCAATCCGCGCAAAGTATTCTGGTATTCATTTCATGCGTTCGTCCTTTGGAATGTGATCGCCACGTTTTGGGTGATCAATACAGCCTTTGTGGCGGGCATTGTGGCCAATTTTCTCAATGCCGCCTTTATGGCCACGGTCATGATGGTCATTCATCTGCTGCGGCGCCGGTTGCCCAAAGGGTGGTTTTTCTGGATATGGATCGCCTGCTGGATCTCCTTCGAGTACCTGCACCATTTCTGGGATCTTTCCTGGCCATGGCTTACGCTGGGCAATGCCCTCGCCCAATATCCCTGGGCAGCGCAATGGTATGAATACACCGGGATCTTCGGCGGCTCTCTTTGGATCCTTTCCCTCAACTACCTGCTCGACGATACCATTCATCGCTGGTTACGGGCCAGGCCCATGCATTTGTGGCGATACCTAGCCGTCTTGTTGATACCGCTGGGTGTTTCACTTTGGCTCTGGAAGACAACGAAGGAAAGCAATGCCGCCCCGGTCCCGGTGACAATCGTGCAGCCCAATTTCGAACCCCATTACGAGAAATTCGATATACCACAGCGGGAACAAACCATGCGGTTTCTTCAATTGTCACTTGATCATGTCGATTCGACGACACGGTACCTCGTGTTTCCTGAGACAAGTTTTGACGGTATCCGATTGAATACGTTCCGGGAAAATCCGGTCATTAAACTTTTCCAATCTGTGGTCGATACGTTTCCGGACCTCCGCCTGGTCACCGGTATCGCATCCTATCGCGTGCTTGAAAAAAATGAGCTGAAGGGCACGCAGTACCGGCTGCATGTTGGAGCCGGCGGGGATACCATCTATTGGGACATTCAAAACGCGGCAGTTCAGCTGGCCTCCCATGAGAAAGATTACCAGGTCTATTTCAAATCCAAACTGGTGCCGGGACCCGAAATGTTTCCTTTCCGGAAAGTCCTCTTTTTTATGAAACCTGTTGTTGACAAACTCGGCGGTTCCTACCAGGGGCATACCACACAAAAATCGAGGACTGTTTTCACCGGGGGCCCGCTCGTGGTGGCGCCGTTGATTTGTTACGAATCCGTCTATGGGGCTTACACCGGTGAATATGTTCGCCTGGGCGCAACCGCTTTGTTTATCGTGACCAATGACGGCTGGTGGGACAAAACCCCCGGGCATATCCAGCATCTCCGGCTGGGAGCTTTGCGCGCGATCGAGCACCGGCGACCCATAGCCCGCAGCGCCAATACCGGCATATCCGCTTTCGTCGATATCCGGGGGCAGGTACATCAGCCCACCGCTTATGGTGAAACCACCGCATTGCGGGGATCCGTCATACCGGAAACACGCATCACCTGGTATACCCGCTATGGCGACCTGGTCGCCAAACTGGCTGTCTTCCTTTTGCTGGTGGTACTGATCCGGACAGGGGTTGGTTTTGTGAAGAAGAACAGGGCAGCAGCCTGAGCCGGTGTTCCGGGGCGCATTTCCGGAATCCGTGTATCTTTATTCCTTCCTGATCCCGTGAACAGATACCGGTCTATGTATCATCTGCTCACTCATTAATCCAATCGCATGACTTTCTTTTGGATACTCTGGATCTTCAATGCGCTCATGTCCCTGATCCCGATTTATTTCTTTTTTGTGGGACTCGCGGACGGTTCCATTACCTCGCGTAACCTAGGCTTGTGGGGCATCATCCTTCTGGTCATTGCGGTGATCCTTTGCGGCAGCCTGTGGCTCAAATCCCATGATCAGATGACGCTGGCTAAAGGATTATTATTGCTGGCCGCCATACCCGGCGTGCTGGTGATCTTCTATTTCGTCATTGTCATGACCAGCAAGCCGCGTTGGAACTAGCCCATACCACCACGCGCATCAGCCTATCCTGACCTATGCCTGAAACACCGGATTACACGGCGGCCGGAGAGATCTACCGCAAAAGCATGGAAGAAGCGATGGCGCGCATTGATCAGCTCAGCGAGGAGCTGCGCCAGGCGCACGAGAAAGCGGTGGACCAGGAATTTGCCGCTGCGCAGGAACTGAAACGTATTCAACGCGAAGCGGAACAATTATCGCGGGAGTATATCGATCAGCACCGGAAAGAATACAATGCCGGTATCCGGAAAGACGTGCTGATGGAGGTGACGAAAAAACTCATGCAGGCCGGTCGGTCCTCGGCGGAACTAAAGCACTGGCTGGAGATCGATCCTAAAATGATCGCGGATGCCTGGCTGGAACTTGGGTTTGAAGTGCTGGGTGACCGGGCAGCCAATGTAACTTTTGAAAGCCAGGGGCGTACGGGGTATGTCTATTTCAACTGGGACGGGCTATTACTCCGTTTTCCTTATGAACTGGGAGGAGGCAAGTCGCTTGCCAATATTGAGATCCCCGCTGCCGATACCTGGGAAGCAACCACCGGGATCAAGCCTGAACACCGGCGCATGATATTGGAATTCGTTGCCGGGCGTGCGGTTCGCGACCAGGCAGAAGGCCACCAGTATGAGATCACCGCGGACTACATTCACATCTACCGCTAAGCAAGGCAACATGACCGTGGGAAAAACAACTTCGATCTGGATCGGTCCTGAAATCGTCTGGCTTTTTTGCTACGGCCTGGTTTGGGCGATCATTAAGTATACCCATTCGCCGGCTAAGAGTATGGATTCCTTTTGGGTCAGTATGGCTTATGTCGTACCCCTGGTAGTGATGCCCCTCACTTTTGGGTTATTCTACCTGCCGGTCGTGGTAAAGCCGTGGCTGATCCTGCGACTTTGGATCGCGGGACTGATCGGGTGTCACCTTGTGCTGAGCAGGTGCATGCTGGCCTATACCGAACAGGGCCCCGGTATCGGTACAGCTTACATCATGGGTATGTCCATCGCCCTGTTTGTCCTGATCGTTTGCACGATCTGGGCGGTGATCCGGTTTTAAACCATGTCCTCCGCCCGTACCCAGCGGTCAAAGTCTTTTTCCGTCAGGTACCCCAGCGCCAACGCAGCTTGCTTCAGCGTGGTATTTTCCTTGTGGGCCTTCTTGGCGATCTCCGCAGCCTTGTCATAACCGATATGCGTATTGAGTGCGGTCACCAGCATCAGCGAATTGTCTACATGCATTTTGATACGGGCATGATTGGCTTCAATGCCGTCCACACAATGCTCCACAAAACTGTGACAGGCATCGGCGATCAGGCGCGCGGACGTCAGGAAATTGAAGATGATGACAGGCTTGAACACATTGAGCTCAAAATGTCCCTGCATGCCGCCGGCGGAAATCGCCACATCATTTCCGATGACCTGCGCCATGGCCATGGTCATCGCTTCGGATTGCGTGGGATTTACCTTGCCCGGCATGATGGAGGAGCCCGGCTCATTGGATGGAATATTGATCTCCCCGATGCCACTGCGTGGACCGGAAGCCAGCAGGCGGATGTCGTTGGCAATCTTATTGAGTGACACCGCTACCGCTTTGAGCGCGCCATGAGATGCAACGATGGCATCATGCGCGGCCAGGGATTCAAACTTGTTTTTGGCGGTGACGAATGGGTGACCGGTGAGGTCAGCGATTTTACCCGCCACCAGTTTGTCATATCCTTTCGGCGCGTTCAGCCCCGTTCCCACAGCGGTGCCACCGAGCGCCAATTCGGCCAGGTGGGGTAGGGAATTCTGAACTGCTTTGATCCCATGTTCAACCTGGGCGGCGTAGCCGCTGAATTCCTGGCCAAGCGTCAGGGGCGTCGCATCCATCAGGTGCGTACGGCCGATTTTGACGATTTTCTTAAACGCTTTTGCTTTTTTATCCAGCGAAGCATGCAGCAACTTCAGGGCAGGCAACGTGTGCTCGACCAGGTAACTGTAGGCAGCAATGCTCATGGCCGTCGGGAAGGTATCATTGGACGACTGCGATTTATTGACATCATCATTGGGATGCAGGATCTTCTTGGCGTCATCCAGTCTGCCGCCGCTGAGCACATGCGCCCGGTTGGCAATCACTTCATTCAGGTTCATATTGGACTGCGTACCGGAGCCCGTCTGCCAGACTACCAGCGGGAACTGATCGTCCAGCTGCCCTTTGAGGATCTCATCGCATACTTTTGAGATGAGTGACAATTTATTTTTCGGGAGGACGTCCAGGTCCGCATTGGCCTGAGCCGCTGCTTTTTTCAGGATGGCAAAAGCACGGATCACTTCGATCGGCATCGTATGTCCGCCGATCTTGAAATTGTCTTTGCTGCGCTGGGTCTGAGCCCCCCAATAGACATTGGCCGGAACCTGCACAGGCCCCAGGCTGTCTTTCTCGATTCTGTATTCCATGGATTTTGGTTTGAACCCCAAAATTAAGGATGTTTTACTCCTTTTCCTACCATGGCGAACAGCCGGAAGGTCGTACCTGTTCCGTCAACGGGTCTTGACCCTGGATAAAATAAACTGGCCGATGTTGGTGCCCTGGGTGACTCCGTTGTTGATGGCAGGCATGTAATGAATGCCGCCGTAGAACCGGCTGACGGATGCTTCCGAGGCTGCTTCCCTGAAAGAATTAAATTGACGCACCGGCAGGCCATAGGCTACTTCGCTGCTGTCA
Organism: uncultured Saprospiraceae bacterium; assembly: GCA_964617515.1. Lineage (GTDB taxonomy): Bacteria > Bacteroidota > Bacteroidia > Chitinophagales > Saprospiraceae > Opimibacter. The sequence goes on from CAZTXO010000021.1 coordinate 28,302, forward strand.
GCAAAGGCGAAGTTGTCCCCGAAATACTGGCTCAATATGACCGCGGATGCGGAGGAGATGACGCTGTGTCCGCTGGTATATTCAGGGAAAGGCGGTGTCTGCAGGGTTGGTTTCCAGCGAGGGTCGATATGCTGATTGATAAAGGTTTCCGGCCGCAGCAGGTTTCGACGGTATTTTTCATCCCAGCAACTGATAAACCCTTCAAACAAGCCGATCGAAACCATCGCGTATGCCTCCGCGGTAGCCACCATGTCGCATTTGGCTTTGCGCGTGGTCAGCCCGACGATTCCCATCCAGTGACCGCCGGGGGTCATTTTCTTGGAGGCAAACATCAGGTGGCCTTCCTGGTGCATGACATACGGATTGCAGTCCCAGAAACTGGCGATATCAATGTGCGCTGCCGAATCCACCTTGTTGGCTTCATAGACGGCTTTTGCTTCCTGGTAGAAAGCAGATGATTTGTCCGCACTGTAAGGCGTTGGAGGGATCGGTGCAAATTGAGCGGCACTGTCCATGACCATCGTGCGGATTTTATTCCAGTTGGGCTCCACAGCTTCCATATACGCCGGTGGGGTGGGCTGCCAGCGATCCGGTTCCGTATTGACCGTGTATTTGGCAAAACTGCGGGTCTGGAGGTAATTATCCTTTTTGGCCCAGGCCAGGATGTGATCCGCCACGGCTTTGCCGTATTCCAGGGATGAAGCGTAGATATCTTCCGGTATGCCCTTGCTTTTGATTTCAGCATACATTTTTTGACGGAAGTCTTCAATCTCAAATTCGGAAAAGATGAGTGCTTTGGCCACACTTGTATAGGCATGCAAACCGGCGAGGTTGATATCAACTGTCTTTTCGGCAGGAGGTGCCGGCACCGGTTCCAGTCCGTGAAGCTGACCCGCGAGGGACTTATATTTCTCCTGTCCCTGGCGCAGCGTTTCATATAGCGCTATATTCGAATAGGTATAGATCCGGCTGGCCACGACCGGAGAAAAGATATCATGGATGATGGTTTCCGTTGTTTGCTGGACACTGTTATGGATATATCGCGTGTTGTTGGCCGCCTCGGGGTTATAGACACTTTTTTGACAACTCAAAAACGCCAGGCCAACAGTTAATATTAGAAAATACTTAGAACTGTATTTCATTCTGAAACCGATTGTTGAACTGCGAAATTAACAAAAAACCAAAAATGCATGGAGACTCCTGTGATGCAGGCATGGTGGCTTGACCGGTTTGGCAATCCGGATCGTGCATTTGCATTGCGACCCGCACCCATCCCTGTTCCCGGTCCCGGACAAATCGGTATCCGGGTGCAGGCGTTTGGCATCAACTACGCTGACATCATGGCGCGACAGGGCTTGTACCGGGGATGTCCGCCCTTGCCCTGCATTCTGGGCTATGATGTGGAAGGCATTGTTGACCAGGTGGGGGAAGGCGTGACACGTTTTTCGCAAGGGGATCGCGTATTTGCGCTCACCCGTTTTGGGGGCTATGCGCAGTACGCGGTCACGGATGCAAACGCTGCCGGTCACTTGCCGGCACAAGCACCGGCCGGCCTGGGCTGCGCGCTGGCCGTGCATGGCGTGACGGCCTTCCATGCGGCGGTGCAGTCCCAGACCTTGCTGCCCGGTGAAAAAGTACTCATTCATGCGGCGGCCGGTGGATTGGGAACCTGCCTCGTTCAAATCGCTCTCGCAAAAGGATGCACGGTAATCGGGGTAACAGGCAGTGAGGAAAAAAGCCAATATCTGAGAGCGCTGGGCGTGCAGCATGTCATCGATCGCCACCGGCAGGATTATCGGGCGTATGTCCGACAATACCTTGAAGGGAAAGTTGATGTCGTGTTCGATAACGTCGGTGGTGTGTCTGTGCAGCATGCCAAGTCCATGCTGGCGCCGGGAGGCCGCCTGGTAGCATTAGGGGTGGCCGCCATGAGCGGCAGGAAAAGCAAATGGGCATTCTTGCCGGTTGCCGCCGGCTTTGGACTTTTTTCACCGATATCCTACATGCGGCATTCACAAAGCTTTATCGGGATCAATATGCTCGTCCTCGCGGACGCAAGGCCGGACATGGTGGCCGCGGCGTTTAGCGGCGTGCAACAGTATTATGCGGAAGGAATCCTGCAACCGCATGTTGGACAAGTATTCCCCGCTGCATTGCTGCCTGTCGCCCAGCAGTTCGTTTCAGATCAAAAAGCCATTGGAAAGGTAGTGGTGAAATGGTGATCTGTGAACCGGCTCCTTATCGCATGTCGGGCTGCAGGATGATAAACATAAGGATGAATAAGGCGTAAAGGAGTAATGGTACCGCCGGAATCCAGGCAAGAACCAACCCGATGACCGCGTTCTTTTCTTTGTATAAATACCAGCACAACGCGATCCAGCAGACAAATAGAAATGTGACGAGCATCAGCCCCTGGCAGTCAGAAGAAGACAGGGAGGAGGCGCTGTCCGCGATGAAATAAAGCGCCACCGACACCCCGATCAGGTTGACCGCCATCGCGATATAGAACATTATTTTTGAGATCATACGACGAGATTAGTTCGTTAACTCATGTATCCATCCTGATTGATTCACTTTTCTTCCGTCTCTCGACTCTCGCCTCTCGGCTCTCGCCTTTCGCCTCTCGGCTCTCGCCTCTCGCCTTTCGCTTCTCGCCTTTCGCCTTTCGCCTTTCGCCTCTCGCCTTCACTCATCCACTACCGTCTTCTTTTTTCCCGCTTCGATGGCCGGTATTCCTTTCTCCATCCATTCGGGTGCGGGAGCATCCCGGAGATAATGATCGAAAAACTGTGACATCCGGTTCTGGAAATCCATCCGCTTCTCCCAGGGCAGCGGCCAATGCGGCTCCCCCGTATAATTCAGCAGCCACGCTTTTTTCCCGGTGCGCCGCAAGGCGAGATAAAACTCAATGCCTTGCTCAAAAGGCACGGCTCCGTCCTCATCATTGTGCATCAGCAGCAATGGCGTCTCGATTTTGTTGACTTTAAACAGCGGGGAATTGGCGATGTAGGCTTGCGGATCCTCCCACAAAGATTTGCCCAGCCGGCTTTGTTCTTTTTCATACTGAAACAGCCGCGCACGGCCGGATTCCCGGCGGATGCCGCCATAGGCACTCGTCATATTGACCACGGCCGCCCCGGCTTCCGCACAGGCAAATTGATTGGTCCGCGTCACGATGTAGGCTACCTGGTACCCGCCCCAGGAATGCCCCTGCAAGGCCATGTGATGCTGATCGGTGATCCGTTTGCGGATGAGCGATGCTATACCGGACATCACGATTTCATATGCGCTCTCCCCGGGTTTGCCGATGGTATATGTGATGTCCGGATTGAATATGACGTAACCCCGACTGGCATAGTAGGCATAGTTGATGGTGGACCGGAGCGGCTGGGGAGTCGGGTGATTGAAAAGTTCATCCGATGACCTTTCGTAGAAATTGACAATCGTAGGATACGAGCGCAGCGTGTCAAAATCCGCCGGCTTCACCAGCATACCGGTGCGCATGACACTGTCCCAATCCATCCAATGGTACAATTCGATCGTGCCCCACCGGTAGTCTTTTTGTTGCGGATTGGCATCACTTATTTTCCATCCGTTCGCCAGCCGGTCCGTCGAGCGCAACAAATCTGGAAATGTGGAAAAATTCTCCCGCTGATAGACATAGACATCTGCTTTGCGTGATTTATTGACCAGGAGAGAATATTTGTACGGGCTGAGTGAAACCGGGTCCGTCACGTTCGATACGGGATTGTGCCATGTATAACCACTTTCTTTGGTCTCCTCACTTGTGCCCATCAGCAGCCAGGGTTGCGTCATGCTCAGGCTGCGCTCTTCGGGATCGGTCCGGAGGTACCGGTATTCCGTTTTGGAGGCTCTTCCTTTGGTGAGGCGTACCGGCTCTTTTCCTTTGGCAGGCGACCAGGACCAGAGATCATAGCGGTCATAGAGGATTAGTGCCTGGTCGTCCCTTGTCCATCCCGCCACGCCGTAAGCATTCGGAAATCCCGGTGTATCATTCAATTCATCAAAAAAAACCGGAAGCCCCTTTCGATTCATCAGAACGAAGTTGCCTGTGCTGACCTGGTAAGCCCACCAGGTGCTGTCAGCGTCACTGTAGCCGTAGGCGAAACTGCCGCCGGGAGATAAGCGCGGATTGGTATAGACGGATTGCCTGATGGGTTTGAGGCTGCCCGTCTGCAAATCCACGATCGCCATATTCTTAGGGATCTCGCTTTGCCAGGTTTCCAGCAACTGGTAAGGCCTGTCCGTATACACGAGCGCATAGCGTCCGTTGCGGTCGGCAGTCAGTGTATAGGATTCATATTGGGGCGAGCAGACCGCATGATGCAATTTCGTTTGTGAATCGTAGACGCAGAGATAGGATCGCTTCTCTTCATCCGCTTTGTTGTGTTTTTGCATCGTGTACAACTCGTCATCCATGGTTGTCCAGACTTCTACATTGACGGTTTCATCGGGTAGCAGGGTGGTATCCCTCAGGATAGGCCAGGGGGACCGGCCGTAAAAAAGATAGCGCCCGTCTTCACTCCACTTCGGATCTGCGTTTGCACTGATAAGGGGCAGCGCACTGGCATCTTTGGCCGCCAATAGGGATGCCGAATCGCCTCTCACCTCTGCCATATACAATTGCCACGGGGGAACCTGTGCTTTGGTGGTATCCGTATTGCCCAGGAAGGCGACCCGGTTTCCGTCCGGGGCCAGGGCCGGTTTGCTGTATTCTCCTTTTTGTTTTTTCAGGTATTTCCAGGCATGATCCTTCCAGAGGACTACGCCCGCTGTCTGGGTGGAATCTTCCGCCTGGGCGATGGCCAGGAGCACCGGCGCTTTATCAGCCCACGCATATTCCTTCACATGTGGAAGCGTATCCTCTTTCCCGGTGGAGAGTTGACGCACGATCAGGTGGACAATGTCCTTTTTTGATTTTTTCTTGTTTTCTTTTTTATCCGGCTTAGCCAC
>CAZTXO010000021.1:33375-60592 GCA_964617515.1 uncultured Saprospiraceae bacterium
TGGGCGCTGGCGATGCCCAGGGAAAAAAGAATCGCCAGTCCTATCCCAACAGCCTTGCGGGAATAATCAGTACGTTTCAGAGGCAGACAGGGCAGGCAATAAAATGGCTTCATACTTTTTTCCTCAACTTTGCCGCTCAAAATACTAACATTTGCCGCCATGCTCCGAATCGCGATGATCGCCCACGATGGAAAGAAGGCTGATATGGTCTCCTTCCTGCTGCACAATAAGGAGTTGTTTAAAAACGCCCAGTTGATCGCCACCGCCACCACCGGATCTTTCCTCGAAAAAGCCGGCTTCTCCGTGATCAAAGTGCTCTCCGGACCCAATGGCGGGGATGCGCAGATCGGGGCTAAAGTGGCGACGGGGGATATCGATTTTGTGTTTTTTTTCCGCGATCCGTTGGGCAAACATCCGCACGAACCGGATGTGCAAATGCTGATGCGCCTGTGCGATGTCCACAATGTGCCGCTGGCAACCAATCCGAGAGCGGCGGAGTTCCTGCTCAAAGGCATGATTGCCGATGAGGCCACTGATCTATGACAGACGAGGATTACAAGGCAATAGCGGATACCATACCCCGCGATCCGGGGGTCTACCGGTTTATCAATACCGAAGGAACGGTGATTTATGTCGGCAAAGCCAAGAGCCTCCGGCACCGGCTGGCTTCCTATTTCGGAGAAAAGAAAAATCAATATTTCAAGACCCGATCGATGGTGCGCCATGCCCATCACATCGAATTTACCATCGTTGAAACCGAGCAGGATGCCTTGCTGCTGGAGAATACACTCATCAAGCAATGGCAGCCCCGCTACAATGTCAACCTCAAGGATGACAAATCCTACACATTTATTTGCATTAAAAATGAGCGTTTTCCCCGCGTGTTTTTTACCCGCAGGGTGATCCGGGACGGTTCGGCCTATTTCGGTCCATATACCGCCAAGGCCAGGGTCAAGGAAATATTGGACATCGTCAAAAAGCTTTTTCCGCTGCGCACCTGTCCCCTGGTGCTCGATCCAAAGCCGATCGCCGCGGGGAAGTACAAGGTCTGCCTGGAATATCACATCAAAAATTGCCTGGGTCCCTGTGAAGGACATGAAACGGAGGAGACCTACAATGCCCGGATTGAACAGATCCGTAATATCCTCAAGGGAAATTTCCGGGGCGTGATCCAGCATCTCAAATCACAGATGGAGGGGTACGCGGCAGACCTGCAGTTTGAAAAAGCGCAACAGATCAAGGATAAGCTGGCTTTATTTGAAGATTACCAGTCACGGTCGACAGTGGTGAGCCACCTGGAGCGGGATCTCGATGTGTTCAGCATCGCCACGGATGATACGTATGCGTATGTCAATTACCTCAAGGTCGTCCAGGGGGCCATCATCAACAGTTATACGCAGGAGCTGCAGAAAAACCTCAATGAAGACGAAGCTGAATTGCTGGCCTATTCCATTGACAGGCTCCGGGAGCGGTTCAACAGTATCACGGAGGAGATCATCGTGCCTTTTAAGGTCGATCTCGTCGACACCACCATTGTACAGACGGTCCCGCAGCGCGGGGAGAAAAAGGAACTCCTGGAGCTGTCTCTGAAAAATGTCCGGTATTTCCTCCTGCAAAAGCAGAAAGACAAACTCAACGCGAAGAAACCGACACCGGCGGAGCGGATCCTGGGCAGATTACAGCAGGACCTTCGCATGAAAAACCTGCCGGCGCATATAGAGTGTTTTGACAACAGCAATATTCACGGCACCAATCCCGTGGCATCCTGCGTGGTGTTTAAGAACGCCAAGCCTGCAAAACGGGATTACCGGCATTTTCATGTGCGGACGGTTGACGGACCGGATGACTTTGCTTCGATGCGGGAAATCGTGGCCAGGCGCTACAGCAGGATGCTGGAAGAAAATGAAAAACTGCCTGACCTCATCATCATCGATGGGGGCAAAGGGCAGTTAAGCGCCGCCATGGAATCCATGGAGGCCCTGGGTATCCGTGACCAGGTGACCGTCATCGGTATTGCGAAAAAGCTGGAAGAGATCTATTTCCCCGGCGATTCCGTTCCCTTGTATATCGATAAGAAATCCGAATCGCTCCGGCTCATCCAGCAGGTCAGAAATGAAGCCCACCGCTTTGCCATTACCTTTCATCGCAACACCCGGAGCAGAAACTTTGTCCAAACTGAACTGACCGGGATTAAGGGCATCGGCGTGAAAACAGCGGAAAAACTTTTGAAGCATTTCGGCTCCGTAAAGAAACTGAAAGAAGCTGCTCCGGAAGAAGTGGAAAAGGCAGCAGGAAAGGCGGCCATGGAAAAAATCATCGCCTGGCGGCAAGCATCTGCTGATCAGTAGCCGGCAAGACGAATCAGTTGGACGACATCGAGATCATTTCTTTCTCCACCGCCTTGTGCAGGTACATGCCCATGTCCAGCATCTGTGAAGCCGTGGCAGGGCCTTCATGGCGCATCATGACCTTGCCTTTGCCATCCACAAAGAGGAGGGATGGAAATAGGGTTACGTTATACAGATCGGCGAGCTGTTGCTGGTCAGGCGGACCGCTGATATTGACCTTGTAATTGATAAAGTTGAGGTTATAGTAGGCGGCCAGGGTGTTCTGCGTGAAGACGGTTTGCTCCATACGGTTGCAGGATTCGATCCAGGGAGAATAAAAACTGATAAAAACCGGCTTGTGCATCTTGTCCGCAAACTGCAGCAGCGCCCCGAAATTGTCCGTGGTGGCAAACTGGATGTCATGCGAACACGACGCCGGGCGAACCGTCACGGAAGGGTAGTGGTGAGGCGAGCAGCAGAGGAGAAACAATACAACGGAGGCCATCAGCAGGGCCCTGGAAGCAGTCTTCATGCACAGAATTGTTTTATGATTCTGCTTAGCCCCTGCAAAACATATGCCAGAAATATTTAATATGATGCCAGGGGAGCGGATGCCACATGCCAGGAGGAAAGATGCCAGAATATAGATGTCAGATACCAGACGCGAGACGAATAGATCTAAGTTTCACTCCTCGCTTAGATTCCTTGCCCTGAGCAAAGTCGACCGCGTGCCGCCATAGCTTCAGCGGTGGCGCAAGGGTCGCTATATCCTGTCCAGCAATTCATAAAGGATTTCAGGATCGAGCAATCTGCCCATGGCGAGGAAATGGGGACTGAGCAGATTTTCTTTATTGTAGGCGACCGGCAGGTAATTGTCCAGCCGGATGACGCTGCCGCCGGATTCTTCGAGGATGCATTGGGCTGCCGCCGTATCCCATTCCATAGTGGGAGCGAGCCGCGGATAGAAGTGGGCCTGCCCATCGGCGATCATCAGAAATTTGAGTGCGCTCCCGACCGAAACGATGTGCGGTGACCGAAGCATGGAGATGATTTTGTCCGTCAGCGGATCACGATGGCTCCGGGATGCCACCACTTTGATGCCTTCATCCAGCAACCTGAAGGGTAAGGATTGAAGCGGACGCCTTGCCCCTTTTTGATCCACGGACCAGGATCCCTTCATTCGTTCTCCGACATACACCTTCCGTTCGACGGGGATATACACATATCCGGCCAGCGGCATCGTGCCTTCCAGGAACGCCACATTGATCGTAAACTCGCCGTTGCGCTTGATAAACTCCCGTGTGCCATCCAGCGGATCCACCAGGAAATACTGTTGATAGTGCGACCTCACCGCATAGGGTTCCTGCAGGCTTTCTTCCGATATGACCGGGATGCCGGGAAATGCCCTGGCCAGCCCTTCGCAGAGGATGTCGTTGGACCGCTTGTCTGCTTCCGTGAGCGGACTGTGGTCCCGCTTGTACTCCGTCCTAAACGAGGATTCATCCCGGTAGACCTCCAGGATGGCTTCACCGGCCTTTCGCAGCAACGGAAGAAGGATAGTATGCATGGAATCCATCCGGCTGCAATTTACCGCATGCCGTCAATATTTTATTTCGACAGCCTGTTTCCCGCCAATCACACATAGAATTCCATGCCGACAACCGGATATCCACAGGCTTCCTCTTTCATGGCAGTGATCTTAATTGTCCTCGGCAGGTGGACCCGTTTTCTCAACAGGCAGAAGTCTCGAATCAACCTTTTTACCTTTACCGGATGCACACCTCCTGGCGCCGGATTTTCACCTGGTTGACCCTCGCAGTCATTCAATCCTTTATGCTCCCAGGGACACTCGGGGCTCAAAGACCACAATACACCATCGAGGTGACCCTGGATACGGCGCAACATGTGTTACGGGGCCACATGGAGATCGTGTATCCTAATCCTGCCTCCGCTCCGCTGGACAGCCTGGGCATACACCTGTACCCAAACGCGTATCGCAACCGAAACACCGCCCTGGTCAGGCAAATGGTCGCTAACGGCAGTCTGCGGCTCTACAGGGCACTTCCCCGGGAATTGGGAAGCATGAACAAGCTTGCTTTTACTTCTGCGGAGTCAGCCTTACAGGTAGTTCAGGAAGACGATAATCCTGATATCGGATGGATACGGTTGGTTCCTCCGCTCACCCCTGGTGAGACCATTCATCTTTCCACGCCGTTTCAGGTCAACATTCCCCTTTCGTTCTCCAGGATGGGACGCACAGGAGATTCCTATCAACTGACACAATGGTATCCGCATCTTGCCGTACTCGATCACGATGGCTGGCATACCATGCCCTATCTGGACCAGGGTGAGTTCTTCAATGATTTTGCGGATTATACCGTCACCATCACCGCACCGGCCGGTTATGTCATTGCCACCACAGGTTCTGAAGTGTCCCGTGAGGAACTTGGCAAGGCCACGCGGTGGACTTTCTATGCAGAAAATGTGATTGATTTTGCCTGGTTTGCCAGTCCGCACTTCCGGTTGGAGACCCGCACCCTGGATTTTCCGGGACAGGAATCCATAGACCTGCTGGTGTACCGGGATACGCTGTATCGAGGTCATTGGGAAAAAGCCATGGACCTGGCGGAACGTGCCCTGCGTTTTTATACGGATTGGCTTGGTCCTTACCCATACAAACATATGCGCGTTGTATCGACGCCGCTGAGCCGTGCCGGATTTATGGAGTACCCGATGATCGCGCAAATCAGTGAGGAGGCAGATCCGGTTCAGTTTGACCTGGCCATTGCCCACGAGATAGGCCACACATGGCTGTATGGTGCCCTGGCCAACAATGAGCGGGTTTATCCATGGCTGGATGAGGGGCTCAATACGTTTATCCAAAACCGGTATGCAGCCCGCTATTATCCGGATGAAAGCAATGACATGCCGCGCAGTTTCCTGAAAGGCCGTTATTCCATGCGGGAGGAAGATGCGCTTGCGTTATCGGAAAGGGCCACCAACTTAATGGAGCCGCCCGCGTCTCCACCCGAATTTCAATCCGCTGCTCAATACTACTACAGTGCTTATGCGCTCCCGGCAGCGGGGCTGGAGATTCTCCGCTCGCGTGTGGGCGAGGATATGGTCAAAAACATGTTTCGCCGCTATTACGCTGATCACCGCTTTACCCATGTGACCCCGGCGGATATGAAACAATCGTTTCAGCACCTCTGTGCCTGTAACCTCACCTGGTTTTTTGAAGGCTGGATTTATCATGCCCACCAGGTGGATTACCGGATCCGCCATGTCGACCGGGATAAACAGGAAGTGACGATAGTCAATAAAGGTTCCGCTGCCATCCCGCTGCAAATGATGACGTATGCACAGGGAGTGCAACGCTATCATCAATGGGAGGAAGGGTTTGCCTGGCAAAAAACCTTCCGCATGGAGGAACCTTTTGATCACATCCGGCTATTTGCCGATGTGCCCGGCATCAATAAGAACTGGCTCTATAACTACACCCCGAAACCGGTTTTCCCTCATGTGACCTGGTGGCCGAAAACCGGCAGCCAGGAAAGGCATACGGTGAGTATCACCCCTTTTCCTGCATACAATGAAACGGATGGCTTTCTCGGCGGAGTAGCGGTCACCGCGGGCTTGTTTCCCCAGGCTCACCTGAAATGGATCGCTGTGCCCCTGTATGGATTTGGCAGCCGCAAAGTCCGTGGCTATGCGGAGGGTCGCTATACCAGCGACATCGGGAAAGGCATTTTTGACAAATTGTTGATCACGGCTTCTGCCCAGCAGTTCGGTTTCGAGGTCGATACGCATTATCACTTCCGAGATGATTACCGGCGGTTTTCACCGTCGATTGCGCTTCGGGTCAAACCCCGCAAAGATCATCCGCACCTGGTCCAGTGGTGGAGATACCGCGTGGTGATGGTGGACCAGCACTATGGTACCGGTATTGATTTTGACGAAGGCCGCTTTAGGGAGGATAACCGGCAATATGGTGTGCATGAATTATCCTATCGCCTGCACTCTGATTATGTGCTGAGACCTTTTACGGTCAGTGGCAACATCCAGGCGGGCCAGGGCTTTATCCGGTTAAATGCCACCTATGACCAGCATTTTGCCGGTTTGGATCCATATAGAGGATTATGGGTGCATGGTTTTGCCGGCTGGCTGCCGTATTACCATCAGCCGAAGGCAACAGTGCGGTTTTCCATCAACGGTTATGTTTCCGGTGGATTTGCCTCGACGGATTACCTGTATGACCAATGGCTGGGGGGCCGCAATGCGACGGATGGTATATTCTCCCGTCAACTCTACCCGCGGGATGCCAACCTCAAGACGCTGGCCATCAACGGCATCAGTGAAGACTGGATGCTTGGGGGTGGTGCCAGTCTTGCCTTGCCGTTCCGTTGGATCCATGTGTATCTCGATGCCGCTTTTTACCGGAGCGGGATTACACAGGAGGCCGAGCTGGATTACAGCGGGGGCTTATCCCTGGTCCTGTGGAAAGATGTTTTTCAGATCTATCTGCCGCTCACAGAAAGTGCCAATATACGTAACAGCATCACCTACGAGCAACGGGATCTGTGGCACGAACGGATTTCCTTCCAGGCCAATATCCGGCTGGCAAATCCCCTGGACCTGGCGGACCGGTTTGTTTTTGGGTATTAAGTTCTGGCGAGAGGCGCGGGTTGGTTTACAGATCAAGTTCTTCGTCTTCCGCCTCTTCGGATGCTTCAACCGTCACGCCTTCATAGGCTTTACCGGTCCCGATCAATCGAAGAATATTGACATTGTCTTTCCGGAGTTGACGCGCGACACGGAGCACATCCGCCGATGTCACTTCACCTATCCGGTCTGCCTCCGTGTTGATGAGGTGTGCATCCCCAAGGGATTCGTAATAGGCAAGGTTGGTGGCTTTATGGGCGGCGCTTACATTGGAAAAGCAGACCGTGCTTTCATTTTTATGTTTCAGTTTGCTGAGGATCGAAAGTTCGATCTCCCCCTGCTGCAGGTTTTCCAGTTCCTGCCAAACCTCCTCTTCCATGCGTTCCATCGAAATGCCCTGCGCAGGACGTGCCTCGATCAGCAACAGTCCGCGATCTTCGGTTCCGGTGATATAGGCGTCAAAATGTGCGCAGACTTTGCGTTCCTTGACGAGTCGCTGATAGAAAAGTGCGGACCGGCCAAGGCTCATGACATCACTGGTCAGGTCATAAGCATAATACGATGCCCCGTTTCTTCCGTCCATCAGCCAGGCGAGATAGAGGACAGAGGAAGGATATTTTCCTTCATCCCGCAACATCCTCGCGGTGGTCTGATCAGGCTCTGCCGGACGCGCAAGCCGGGTGACAGGGCGCGCCGGAATGGAGCCAAACCGCTTCTTCACCAGGGCAAGCACAGCGACAGGATCGTCCGGCCCGGTAATGGATAAGATAGCGTTGTTGGGCCCGTAAAAATTTTCATAAAACGCCTGCACATCTTCCAGTTTCGCGTAAGCGATATGGTCGATGGTTTTGCCGATGGTGGGCCATCGGTAAGGGTGGAGCGTATAGCAGAGATCGGACAACATATGCCATACCATACCATAGGGCTGGTTGATACAGGTTTCCTTAAATTCTTCCGTCACTACTTGTTGCTGGGTGCTCAGCGCCTTCTGGTACACGTTGAGATATTGCATCCGGTCCGCCTCAAGCCACAGAGCGGTGTCCAGGTTGACGGAGGGCAACGTACAGTAAAAATTGGTGATGTCCGTATTGGTAAAGGCATTGCATTCGCCGCCCGCCATCTGGATCACATCGTCAAAAGAATCGGCGTGCTTTGACCCCGCAAACATGAGGTGTTCAAACAAATGGGCGAAGCCGGTTTTGTCCGGAGACTCATCTCTCGAACCAACTTTGTAGAGCACATTAACCGTCGACAGCGGGGTGCCGGTATCCTGGTGAATCAATACACACAACCCGTTATCGAGCGTGTGTTTTTCAAATGCGACCAATCTTCCTGATTTTTTCCGGGTGTAAATGTAAAATTTAAGTGCCAAACGACACGCTGCCCCATGATGCCACCTAACCTATCCACGCCTTCCGCTTATTACCTTAGCCCGGCAATATGAAAGCAGACAAACCAGCGCTTCAATGGAATTGGTCCGGCCGGCCTTCGTCCCTTCCCGGTTTGCCTCTGCATCAATATGTGTCGGGCGTACCACCTTTTCTTCGCGGGCCCTATAGTACGATGTACCTGGTCCGGCCGTGGACCATTCGTCAATATGCGGGATTTTCGACAGCAGAGGAGAGCAATGCCTTTTACCGGAGAAACCTTGCTGCCGGTCAGCGCGGACTTTCGGTGGCCTTTGATCTCCCGACGCACCGGGGGTATGATTCCGATCATCCGAGAGTGAAGGGCGATGTCGGCAAAGCGGGGGTGGCGATCGATACGGTGGAGGATATGAAAATGCTCTTTCACCAGATTCCCCTGGATCAGATGTCCGTTTCGATGACCATGAACGGGGCGGTGATCCCGATCATGGCGTTTTTCATTGTCACCGCCCGGGAACAGGGCGTGACCTTGTCCGATCTGACGGGGACGATCCAAAATGATATTCTCAAGGAATTCATGGTGCGGAACACGTATATCTATCCGCCCAAACCCTCCATGCGAATCGTCGGGGATATTTTTTCGTATCTCAACCAGCATATGCCCAGGTTCAATTCGATCAGCATTTCCGGCTATCATATGCATGAAGCCGGAGCGACGGCGGATCTGGAGTTGGCTTATACATTATCCGACGGATGGGAATATCTCCGGACCGGCATAGAGGCGGGACTCGATATTGATGATTTCGCCCCAAGGTTATCGTTCTTTTGGGGCATCGGGATGGACCATCTCACGGAAGTAGCAAAGATGAGAGCCGCCCGGGTGATCTGGTCCGAAATTGTCAGCCGGTTCCATGCGAAGGATCCCAAATCCCTTGCCCTCCGTACGCATTGCCAGACCAGCGGATGGAGCCTGACGGCGCAGGATCCCTATAACAACGTCGCCCGCACGACGATCGAAGCCCTGTCCGCGGTCATCGGCGGCACACAATCCCTGCACACCAACGCACTCGATGAAGCCCTGGCCCTGCCCACGGATCACAGCGCGGCCATCGCCCGGGAGACACAGCTTTTCCTGCAGGCCGATGCCGGGATTTGCCGGCTGGTGGACCCTTACGGAGGAAGTGCCACGGTGGAAATGTTGACAGATCAACTGATTCATCTCGCCTGGCAGCATATCCAGGAGGTGGAAGCGTTTGGGGGCATGGCAAAAGCTATTGAAGCCGGCATACCCAAACAGCGCATCGAGGAGGCTGCCGCCCGGCGCCAGGCCAGGATCGACTCCGGAAAAGATCATATCGTCGGGGTCAATATGTTTAAAGTCGAAGAAGAGACTGCGCTCGACCTGCTCGAAGTAGACAACACCGCAGTCACCAAATCCCAGTTGGATCGGTTGGCCCGGGTCAAAGCAGACCGCCATGCCCAATCCGTAAAAGAATCTTTGGAAAAACTGACTGCCGTGGCCAGGTCCGGATCGGGAAATCTATTGGCCGCTGCGGTGGAAGCTGCGCAAAACAGGGCTACCTTGGGGGAAATCAGCGATGCGATGGAGCGGGTCTTTGGACGCTTTACCGCTTCTCCTCATCTCATTACAGGCGTATACGCGAAAGAGATCAGTATGAATGACGCATTCAGGAAAGCCAGGGAACTGGCGGATGTTTTCGCCAGGAAAGCCGGACGCCGCCCGAGGATCATGGTGGCTAAACTCGGCCAGGATGGTCATGACCGCGGGGCCAAGGTGATCGCCACCAGTTTTGCTGACCTCGGATGGGATGTGGATATCGGCCCCCTGTTCCAGACACCGCAGGAAGCCGCCATGCAGGCAGCAGAAAATGATGTCCACATCCTGGGAATTTCTTCCCTCGCCGCGGGACATAAAGTATTGGTACCGGAAACAATCAATGCCCTGCAGGCTATTGGCCGCGGTGATATCGGTGTAGTGGCGGGAGGCATCATTCCCGAGCATGATCACCCTTACCTTTTCGAACAGGGCGTGCTCGCCATCTTCGGACCCGGGACCGTGATCGCAGAGGCGGCCATTCAATTACTGGATTTGCTCATGAAAAAATCCGACGCGATTCCGTCCGCAAAGAAATAATAGGCCGGCAAGAGTCTATACAGACCCTGATCGGTTCGCTCGATCTTCCCTTCAGCCATATATTTTGCTGCCTGCTTTTCAAAATGGTTCAGGAACGCTGGCCCTAAACGCGCGATTTCAATGGGATCAATTCCACGCGACGTACGCATGCCGGTCATGACTAGCTCATGGTAACGCATCACCGGGGACAGTTCCTCCCGTTCATATGGCACCTGGCCTTCGGCGATGGCATGCACATATTTTGGATTGTTGGCCACATTCCATTGACGGGATACACGGTTAAAGCTGTGCGCAGCGGGACCGATGCCGAGATATGGGATGCCGTACCAATAACTTGTATTATGCTTCGACTCGTACCCGGGCTTTGAAAAATTGCTGATCTCATAGTGCTCATATCCGCTTTGGGATAAGATTCCCTGCAGCAGTGTGTATTGCCGGAGGCTTTGCGCATCGTCCGGCGCGGGTGATTTCCCCTGGAGGATATGATGATAAAGAGCGGTTCCAGTCTCCACGGTCAGGGCATAGCTGGAGAGGTGTGGGATCCCCATCCGTATCAAAGAGTGAACGTTGGACACCCACTCTTCATCCGTGAGCATGGGATCTCCGAAGATGAGGTCAGCGGATATATTGGCAAATCCAAAAGACCGCGCGAGTTGAAGGGACTGCATGGCCTGGTCTGCATGATGGCTGCGGTTCCATTTTTCCAATATCGCCTCCTGGAATCCCTGCACCCCGATACTGAGCCGGTTGATACCCCTGTCCTTCCATACCTGCAGCATGGCGGGCGTGATGTCGTCGGGATTCGCCTCCAGTGTCACCTCCGCATCGGGTGCGATATCATGCCAACTGGAAAGGGCGGACAAAAGGCGCTTCAATTCATCCGCTGTCAAAATGGAAGGTGTCCCGCCGCCGAGATACACTGTTTCAACTTTTTCTCCGCGCAAATAATCTTTTTGAAGCGCTATTTCGCGCACCATGGAGGAGATGACTTCATCCCGGATTTTAAGAGAAGTCGAAAAGTGAAAATTGCAGTAATGGCAAGCCTTTCTGCAAAATGGAATATGGATATATACGCCTGCCACAGGGCAAAATTAAGCGGACCAGGCGGTTATCGTTTCCTCGCGATGCTGATGCCATCGCGTACGGTCAGCAGGACCACCTGAACCCTGGGATCCCGGACCAGCATGTCATTGTAGGCCCGGATCGTTTTGGCGTCGACATCTTCCGGGTCATTCACCACTTTGCCACCCCACAAAACATTATCGGTGATGATCAGTCCGCCGGGTCTCACCTGGTCAAATACAAGGCGGTAATAATCCGGGTATTCCTGCTTGTTGCCGTCGATATAGACGAGGTCCCAGGTTTCACGGCGGCCAGGAATGATCTGCAGGGCATCACCCAATACAAGTTCCACCCGGTTGGTCACCTCCGCCAGCACAAGGTGTCTGCGGATGAGGTGTTCAAATTCACGGTTGGATTCCAGGGTGACAACTTTGCTTGGCGGATGGGCATTGAGTCCGCGGGCGAGACAGATGGTGCCGTATCCTGTGAACGTGCCGATTTCCAGAATATGGCTCGCCTGGATCAGCGAGGCAAGCATGGTCAGGAAGGTGCCCTGCACCTTCCCGCTGAGCATCTGCGGATAGAGGGTCTGGAGATGCGTGGCGCGCTCCACCTCCTTTAATACAGGGTCCTCTCCCTCGCTGTGATCATCCGCGTAGCGGAGTATGGCTGATTCGAGCATGGCGTTTTTGCCAGATTGGATGAAGGATCACGGTCACCAGGATGATCGAGGCGCCGATATAAAATTGCGTGGATAATTCTTTCCGGTCGTCCAGCAGCACCAAAGCCATCAGGATGCCATAGACCGGTTCCAGGTTGATCACCATGAGACTGTCAAAAGCAGTGACCGTGAGGATCGCCCGGGCTGCCTGCACCCAGGCAATGCTGGTGCAGACAAGGCTAAGGATCACCAGGTACAGCCAGTCCAGCGGCCTGGGCCAGAAAGGATTGTCAATGCCGGCGAAATGCAGAATCGCCAACCAGACGCACATGGTGACCCAGGCACCGATCATCTGCATGAGGGTCAGATGCTCGGCATCAATTTCGGTGATCCATTTTTTTTCGTAACTCGAAAGGATAGCCACCAACAGGGCAGCCACTATGCCCAGGAAAATGCCGGTCAGTAGGGCACCTTCCGCCTTCCCGGCAATGAGTAAAATGCCCGGTACCACCAGGAGCCCGAATACCACTTCATGCGTTTCACGTTTGCGCCCTGTGATCCAGGGTTCTAAAAATGCGGTGAAGAAAGTGATCGTCGCGAAACAGATCAGTGCCGTGGAAGCATTGGCCAGTTTGATAGAACCAAAAAAGCAAATCCAGTGAATCCCGACGAGGGCACCGAGGAGATAAAACTTGCGTTTGTGTCTTATCCAGTCCGGACGTAACCTTTTCCTGGCCAGTAGGAAGACGAGGATCCCGATGCCGGCGATCAGGGTTCGCCACCAGACCAGCACCCCGGCCGAAAGCGAAATCAAATCCCCGAGAATGGCCGTGCCTGCCAGGAGCACAACAGCGATGTGAAGTTGGATATAAGCTTTGGTGACGCTCACCGGGAGATTTGTTGTTATCTTTGCGCAAGTATACAGAATTGAAGGTTACCTTCCTTTGAATCACCGCAAACTCCCTGTCATGTCACTCCAGGTCGGAGATAAGGCGCCCGATTTCTCCCTCTACGCTTCTGAAAAACAGCTGGTCCATCTGCGGGATTTTCGCGGCAGGCACGTTGTCTTGTTGTTTTACCCGCTTGCGTTTACCGGCACGTGCACCAAGGAACTCTGTTCCACCCGTGATGATATCGGTATCTACAACGACCTGGATGCGGAGGTTCTGGCCATTTCCATTGATACTCCCCAAAGCCTTGCCCGGTATAAAGCAGAGTACCAATTCAATTTCACACTGCTGTCGGATTTTAATAAAGAGGTGATCCGGGCGTATGATGTCATGTATGAGGAATTCAGCCTGGGTATGCGGGGCGTTGCCAAGCGCTCCGTCTTTCTGATTGATCCCGATGGGTATATCCGGTATATGGAAATTTTAGAAAATGCCGGGCAGATGCCGGATCTGACGGGACTGCAGGATGCGCTTCGCCGGATGCGGGTTGCCGGAGTAAACAGAATAAACTAACTTTATCACCACTGCCTGATGATGTCCCAACACAACACACAAGAACTGGAAGAAGTCCTGATGGATGAACTGACTGCCGAAGGGCAAATCACCCAGATCGTTGTGCTCAATGACGACTATAATACCTTTGAGTGGGTGATTGAGTGTTTTATGGATATCCTCCAGCATTCCAATGAACAGTCCGAGCAATTGGCCTGGATCATTCATACGAAAGGCAGGGCCAGCGTGAAGGTCGGACCTTTTGAAGAGCTCAAGCCCCTCAAGGATGCACTGGTGGACCGCGGGCTCAATGCCATCATCGAGCATGAAAAAGTAAGCCGCTGACCGGCTCCGGATGCCTGTTTTTGCCCTCGACGAAAATCTCATTTTCCCCCATCCCGTTTTATGTGAACCTGACGGTCTGCTGGCGGTAGGAGGTGATCTGTCACCGGATCGCTTGCTGCTGGCGTATCGGTGGGGCATATTCCCATGGTATCACGAAGCGCAACCTATCCTCTGGTGGTGGCTGAGCCCCCGGCTGATGATGCGTCCACAGGAAGTCCATATATCCCACTCGCTGCAACAAGTGCTGCGCCGGGGTACGTTTACAGTCACCATAAACACTGAGTTTACCGAAGTGATCCAGCGGTGCGCGGCTGTTCCCCGGAAAGGGCAGGAGGGTACCTGGATTACAGACGACATGATCGACGCCTATGTTGATTTGCACGAACGTGGCCATGCTCATTCAGTCGAGATCCGGGATGACACAGGCCTGGTAGGAGGATTGTATGGCGTTCGGTACGGCAGTATTTTTTCCGGGGAAAGTATGTTCTCCGAGAAACCGAATACCTCTAAAGTCGCGTTCGTTTTTCTTGCCCGTGTGCTGCAGGAACAGGGTTATGCGTGGATCGATTGTCAGCAGGATACGCCCCACCTCCGGTCCCTGGGGGCAAAATTGATCGCGACAGATGCATACCTCGATATCCTCCGCGAAAATCATCGCTTTCTTTTACAACAGGACAAAGGCTTCCTTCAAAGCAACTCGGAATAGCGTTGACTCCTGACCAGGAGAAAGCGTTCAGGTGGATTTGAAATGACGGATGATCAAACCCGCCAGTTCTTTGCCTACATTTTCCTGGGCTTCCACGGTCGAACCGCCGATATGAGGCGATAAAGAAATACGGGGATGCGTCAGCAATTCCTGTTTGGGAGTCGGTTCTCCAACAAATACGTCCAGTCCCGCTCCGCGGATAATGCCTGAGGCAAGACCTTCCAGCAAGGCTTCCTCCTCAAAGACGCCACCCCTGGCGGTGTTGATCAGCACCACTCCTTTTTTGAGCATGGTAAGTTCTTCTTTTCCAATAATGGGCTTGTCCGCTTTGGGGATGTGTATGGTGATGATATCCGATTGCTGCAGCAGCGTATCGATACTATCCGTAGTCAGGGTCACTGCCAGAGACGTTTTTGCGCCCGGGATATGGATGTCAATGGTAGCTTCTTTGACAAAGGGGTCGGTGGCAACAACATGCATGCCCATCCCGAGGGCTATGCGGGCTACTTCCTGGCCGATTCGCCCAAAGCCAATGATGCCGATAGTTTTACCCAGTAATTCGTTCCCTTCGCTGGATTGCTTTTTTAGCTTGGCAAATTCAGTTTGACCGGTGACCGGCATCGCCCGGTTCATGGCATGCAGATGGCGCAGGAGGGTCAGCGCGTGGGCAAATACCAATTCGGCGACGGACCTGGAAGAGGCGGCCGGTGTATTGTACACCCCGATTCCTTTTTCACGGGCGTAGGCGACATCGATATTGTCCATCCCCACACCGCCGCGTCCGATGACTTTCAGGTTTGGACAAGCATCGATCAGCGCTTTGCGCACTTGCGTGGCACTCCGCACGGTGATGCCGTCAAACGACTTCAGTTGTTCCGCTAATTCTTCCGCTGCATAATGGGTGGTGACAACCTCGATCCCCGCAGCTTCCAGCATGGCCTTGCCGGCTTCATCCATGCCGTCATTGGCCAGTATCCGTATTGCGCTCATAGGCGCAAAAATAAGCGATTAGGCTTCAGGGGGTAATGAAACCTGATTTCCGCCTACGCTATTTTTTCAATTCCCGGATCACGGCGTCCCTGATTTTCAGTTCCTCTTCAAGCTCGCGGATTCGTTTTTCGGCCTCATCCAGCCGCTTCTGCAAGGCCTCTGTCTCTGCGGATGGGTTTCCGGCAGAGGGAGTTGGCTTTGCCGGCTTTGTATCACTGCCCGGGGAGGCTTGCCGCCCGATGACCTGGTGGTAGTAATCTTTCAGCTTTTGCATGCCGTCTTCACCCCGTATATAAGCAGCGCCAAAATAGACGATGGGCAGGAAAATGATAAAGAAGACAAAGAACCGCGCGCAGCCGGTGACTTTGTATTTGGGTCGCATCATGACTGGTTTTGTATTAATGCCTGTAAGATACAATGCCCGGGCCCTGCCGGGAGGTATATTTAGATAGCGTCAGGGAAATGATCGATATAGTGCGTACCCCTGACCTTTTACAAGGGATCAGGAAATCCGGGACCAGTCCTGCTTGTATTTGTAGGAGGTCGTCAGAAAATGGGAGAGGCTGGCATGCTCCGGAGCCCTGAGGGCCGGATCGTTTTGCAGGATATCTTCCGCCATGCTTCTGGCCGTACGCAGGATGGCCTGGTCTTCCACGAGGTTGGCCACCTTAAATTCATACGCGCCGCTTTGCCGGGTACCGGCGATATCCCCCGGGCCGCGCAGTCTCAGGTCGGCTTCGGCGATGGCAAACCCATCATTGCTTTTGCAGATCACCTCGAGCCGCTCTTTCGCCGCTCTTGATATCTTGTAACTCGTCATCAGGATGCAATAGGATTGATCGGCACCACGCCCGACACGTCCCCGGAGCTGATGCAATTGGGCCAGGCCGAACCGCTCCGCATTTTCGATGATCATGACCGTGGCATTCGGGACATTGACACCCACCTCGATGACGGTGGTAGATACCATGATCTGGGTTTTCTTGTCGAGAAAACGCTTCATTTCCGCTTCCTTATCCTCCGCCTTCATCCGGCCATGTACCACGGAGATCTGGTATTCCGGTCGCGGAAACTGCTCCAGCAACCGTTCGTATCCGTCCTGGAGATTTTCGAGGTCCAGTTTTTCCGATTCTTCGATGAGCGGGTAGATGACATACACCTGCCTGCCGCTTTTGATTTCCTTGCGGACAAATTCCATCACTTTCGATCGATGCGCCTCGGTTCGTTGCGTGGTGACCACAGGCTTCCTGCCGGGAGGCAATTCATCGAGTACGGACACATCCAGATCCCCGTAGACGGTGAGTGCCAGGGTGCGCGGGATGGGAGTGGCGGTCATCACCAGTACATGTGGCGGATGTGAAGCCGCTTTGGTCCACATCTGCGCACGTTGAGCAACGCCAAAACGGTGTTGCTCATCCGTGATCGCCAACCCCAGGTTTTTAAACTCAACCCCTTCTTCGATGACGGCATGCGTCCCCAGGAGGATCGACGTGCCCCCGTTTTTGAGGGATTCCAGCAATTGCTGCCGGGAGGAACCGAGCACGCTTCCGGAAAGGAAAGCAACACCGATATTCATTCCATCCAGCAACTCCGTGATGGATTTGTAATGCTGCATGGCCAACACCTCCGTGGGCGCCATGAGGACGGATTGATAACCGTTGTCTGCGGCCAGCAGCATGCACATAAGGGCGACGATTGTTTTCCCGCTGCCGACATCGCCCTGGAGCAGCCGGTTCATCTGCCGTCCCGATCCCATGTCTTTCCGGATCTCGCGCAACACTCTTTTTTGTGCTTCTGTCAGGGAGAAGGGCAAATGCCGGGTATAAAACGTATTGAAAAGCTGGCCCACCTCCCCGAAAACATAGCCTTTGATCGTTTCTTCCCGACGGACTTTGGCGCGGAGCAGCATGAGTTGGAGAAAAAACAACTCTTCAAACTTCAGCCGGTTACGCGCTGTCGTCAGGTCACCGGTATTGGAGGGAAAGTGGATGTTGCGGATCGTATCAAAGCGGTTGAAAAACCGCAGCGTGGTGGTTATTTTTTGCGGAAGTATCTCCGGCATATCGGAAGGCCGCAACTGCGCAATCAGCGCTTTCAGAATTTTACGCCGGCCCTTGCTGTCCAGGCCTTTGAGCATCAGCTTTTCCGTGCTGCTGTAGACCGGCTCCAGTCCCCTGACGATGTTCTTTTCCCCCTCCACTTCTTCGATCTCGGGATGCACCATATTGAAGCGCCCTTTGAACTCCTGGAGTTTTCCAAACAACAGGTAAGGTCGTCCTGTGTGGAGCCATTGCTGGATTTCTTTGGGTCGTTGAAACCACAGGATCTCGATCTCCCCGCTGTCATCTTCAAACGAAGCGACAAGCCGCTTCTTATGACCGCTGCCTTCCATCCGCATGTCGGTAAACAATCCTTTTAGTTGCACGGCATCGGTCGATTTCCGGGCATCGCGGATGCTGATGATCTGTGATTTGTCGATATACCGGAACGGAATATCCCAGAGTAGGTCTCCGATCTGGTGAATGCCCAATTCCTTCCGCAGCAATTCACCACGCACCGGGCCGACACCCTTCATGTATTCGATAGGCTGTTCCAGGATGGAGGTGTACAAATGGATGAAGTCTGTTGGCAGGAAAGATACTAACATTACCCTTTTACCTCTGTGCTATCCTTCCCCTCCGTGCGCTATCTTTGCGCCATGGAATCCAAGCGGCAAAAACAGATCAACGAACTTTTGCGACGCCAGTTTAGCATGGTGCTGATGGACGAAGGGCCCTATATCTTTGACAAGGCCATGGTGACGGTTACGCGTGTGGTCGTGTCCCCGGATCTCCAGAATGCCAAGATTTACCTCTCCATCTTCAATACGGACCACAAGCAGGAGGTACTGCTTGCCATGGAAGAAAATTATCCCCGCTTGCGCTATGCCCTCAGCCAAAAAGTGGGGAAACAATTGCGGCGCATGCCCGAATTGTCCTTTTTTATGGACGAATCATTGGATGAGTTTTTCCGGATGGACCAGTTGTTGAAAAAACTGCGGTCCGAAAACCAAATGGGCACGGAAGAGTAAACCTTTCTTACCGTTTCCGGCGTCGGGTTAGACAATACGCGAGCGTTCGCGGATCATTTCCGCCAAAGCGCCTTCTTTCAACGCGAAGTCGCAATAAAATAGTCGTTTCGGAGGTGCCTGGGTGATCAGGTAACGGATCAGGAGATAGGCCACGACGATGTAGTCCAGCCTTTCAGGGGGAATTTCTGGCCGTGCGCGGCGTGCCTCCACATCAAGCGCGATGACGCCATCCAGGTATTCTTCCAGCGTACGGGTATCAAGTTCTGACCAATGCGGATGCCCGGAGATTTTAGGGAGGATGTCCTGGATGACTTCAAATGAGCCGCTGGCGCCGATCAAATAATAGCTTCCGGTGGCACGGAGGGTGTCCTCCAGGGGCGAAAGTTGCTTTTCGAGAAAGCTGTTTAGTTCCCGGATTTCCGGGAGGGAGATCGGGTCGGTGCGATGAAAGAGCCGGTACAAGACGGCAACACCAATCCGGAGGCTGGTCTTGAAAAGAATGTGATCCTCCTTGTACAGGATGAATTCAACACTGCCGCCGCCGATGTCCATGATCAGGCATGGCATCTTCATGGCGGGCAGGCAGGCCGCGATGCCCTTATAGATCAGGTAGGCTTCTTCATGACCATCGATGATCTCCACCCGGATGCCCGTCTCAGCAGCGATTTTTTCAGCGACCTCCATCCCGTTGGAAGCTTCTCTTAAGGCTGCCGTGCCGAGGGCCCTGGTTTGGTCCACTTGCCAGGCAGTGATCTCCCCGGAGAAATGGTGCATGACCTTCAACGCCCTGCTCATACTTTCTTCGCCGATGTAACCTATCCCGTCCGATGCCAGCTTGACATAATGGCGGTCTTTGCACAGGACCTGCCATTTCCCTTCAGGACTGATTTCAATGATCAACAGGTGAAAGGTATTGGAGCCGAGGTCGATAACCGCCAGACGGGTAGACTTCATTTTTTCATCGCATTGACCTGGCTGGTGATTTTATTGAAAAACTGGATCCCTTCCGTGGCCATGGCGTTTGCCGCGACCGGTTGATTGTTTTCCATAAACACCAGGTAATTACAGCCCTCGCCCACATAGATATCTGCCTCCCGGAAGATCTTGCCATTGGTGAGAAACGCCAGGCGTCCAAGCGCGGCACAGGACCTGGTCACTTTGGGAGCTGCCGGTACGACATATAAAGCGGTGTTTTTGACACTGGCCACATCATCCTGGCTCACGCTGATGGGGAGGTTGTAGAAGATCATATCCACTTTTTCGGACAGGCTATAGATCTTATTGACCTCTTCACTCGTCAGGAACGGCAGTTTGGGTTGAAAGGAAAGGGTATCCACAGCGCTGGTAACTGCCGGGGTGCTGTCATTTTTCTTTGAGGTGCAGGAGCCCGCCAGGACGATCAGCAACAGGAGAAGGAGAGTGATACGCATCGATTATTTAAAGTAATATTCCAGCCGGAAGGTTAGGAAATAGGACAACAGCCTTTGCGTCGCCAGGTTATGTTTTTTCGGGGAGAGCAGGGGCGTGATCCCGCGGGTATACCGGCAGGTGATGCCCCAGCGAGGGCTCATCCGGAAATTGGCGCCGGCAAACCAGCTCACGTCATTTTCATTGAAGTACGGCACCAGGAGGTCGAGCGACTGTTCGGAAGAATGATAATAGTCAAACGTGCGGGCAGCGATGAGACGGCCGTAACTGAATCCCCCGTAAGCCTCCACTTTATAGTATTGGCCTTCTTCCTGCCACCAGTCACCAACGGATACATAGATCGGAAGCTCTGCGTACTTGAGGGTGATCTTGACGTCCGGGTCATAATCCGGGTTGAAAATATCCGGACGACTCCCGCGCTCATTGTAGAGAAATTCCATATGGAGGCTGAACCTGGAATCAAAACCCATGGTGGCTTTCAACCCGCCGGTCAACCCGACTTTGTCAAATCCGGCAAGGTCATCACCGTCAATTTGGGAAGCATTGAGTCCGGCCAGCAATCCGGCGGAAAACCGCTGGGCGTGCAGGTTTGTTAAAGGCGATAGGCTGACCAGGGTCAGGACCGGGAATAAAAGTAAAGTGACAGGTTTTCTTAATTTCATGGCTTCAACATACAGGAACGCCGGAATGCGGCTTTGCTCCGGCCTCTTGTTTTTCATACACCAGCGCAATCATGCTCAAATATACCAAGCATAATCTCAACCAGTTGGAAGAGATCTTCCGGGAGCTCAAGATCACCATTCGCTATGAGAAAGGCAATTTCCAATCCGGATATTGTATAGTAGCGGGCAAAAACATGGTCATCATCAACAAATTCTTTGACGTGGAGGCTCGTATCAATACGCTCCTGGAAATCCTGGAAGAAGGACAGATCCGGACAGACGAACTCAGTGATGCATCGAAAGACTGGCTCGGCAAGCTCCGGAAAGCCGTACTCAAACCCGCGTGAATACACGACTGGCCATCACCTTGTTAGGCACCGGGACCTCCCAGGGAATCCCGGTTATTGGTTGCGGCTGCAAGGTGTGCACTTCGGATGATCCAAAAAACAGGCGATTGCGCACTGCGGCCTTCCTGCAGGCGGGACCTGTCGGGTTGTCCATTGACGTCGGTCCTGACTTCAGGGCCCAGATGCTCCGGAGCGCGTTGTCCGACGTCCATGCGGTATTGGTCACGCATGAGCATAATGATCATATCACCGGGTTGGATGATCTGCGCCCCATCAACTTTAAGTATAACCGCAATATCCCGCTCTATGCCTCGGAGCGCACCCTCCACCAACTCCGGAGGAGGTTTTATTATGCATTTGATGAAGACAATCATTACCCCGGCAAACCCCGCGTCCATGCGGTAACGATTGAGGATCGTCCTTTCCAGGTGGAGGGGGTGGAAGTGATCCCTGTCCCGGTGGACCATGGGGATATGATGATCTATGGGTTCCGGGTGGGTTCGCTGGCGTATATCACCGATGCCAAGCAGATCCCGGAGGAGAGCATGGACAAATTGCGCGGCCTGGATATACTGATTCTCAATGCGCTCCGGTTGAGCACACATCCGACGCATCTCTCGGTAGGGGAGGCCGTGGCTGTTTTTGAACAACTAAAACCGCGCCGATGCTATCTCACGCATATCAGCCATGAAATGGGTCTGCAGGAAGAAGTGGCCGGCAAGTTGCCTGATGGGGTATTCCTGGGATATGACGGGTTGACGGTCGAAACAGAGATTTGACAGGGACCCAACAAATCGGCCATAAAATATTCGGTCTTGGCAGGTTTGGCGAGTGCTTCCTTTATGATTTACCGTACCTTTAGAAAGCGATACGAGCGTCATGGATGAGGATCGTGAATGAAAACGCACATGGCTGAACACCGAAGCATACATATTGTCCTGAAGAGTTTTGGATTGCTGTGCGTCCTGGGCTGGTCGGTGACGCTTCCGGCACAGCACATAGGCCAATACAGCCTCGTCATGCACGAGCGATATGCGTTCAACCCCGCTTTCGGAGGAATGGAAAGCAGTCTGGCAGCTTCCCTGCAATATCGAACCCAATGGGTGGGACTGGAGGGACATCCTGAATCAAGATTGCTCAATGCGCACATGCCGGTCTATATATGGCAGGGTGCCGTCGGTTTCCAGTTGTTTAATGAGACGGTAGGGGCGGAAACGCACACCGGCTTCTCCGGATCCTATAATTATATAGCGGAAACCGGTCTGGGCCTCATTTCCCTGGGACTGCGGGCGGGTATTCACCAGATGTCGCTGGATGGGACCAAGCTCCGGGCACCGGATGGCATCTACGAGGGGATGATCATCGATCACCAGGACCTGGTGTTGCCTAATGGCAAGGTGAGTGGGGTGGCGCCCATGCTGGATGCCGGGATCTATTATGCCGGAAATAATCTGGAGGCCGGATTATCGATGACCGGTTATTATCCCGGGGGCATTCGCCTGGACCAGGAGGTGAGTTTCCATCCGAAACCAGTCTTTCATTTCTTTGGGGAATACTTTGTAGAATCCATTGGAGAAGTATCTTTATACCCGACGGTCTATTTGAAATCCGATCTTGCCCAGACCCAGGCGGAAGTTTACGTTCGGGCGGACTGGCAGCATCTCCTGGCTGCCGGTATTGGCTATCGTGGTTTTGGCCACCAAAATCTTGACGCGCTGCTGCTTTCTGCAGGTGTCCGGTTATCACCGAAGTTCTTTCTTTACTACGGGTATGACATTGGCCTGAGTGCGCTGCGGTTGTCGCATGAGGGCACGCATGAACTGTTGATCCGGTATAACCTGGGTCAGCGGATCGGGGCTGGTCTGCCACCCCGGATCCAGTACAATCCGCGCAACCTTTGAGCACGGAGCGTTCCGGCCCGGTCGTCCGGAACCAGCGGGAATAAAAACCGCGACAAAATCATCATTTTATTGTAAACTACTTATTCTATTTAGTTTACAAATAGAAAATAATCAATATATGACTTTGAGAAAGTGGCCAATTTAAATTTTTTCAGAGTCATAATAATGTCAAATAATATATCGTTACACCCTTTGTTGGCATAAAATCTGCTGTTTGAAAGGTGGTTGTGAAAAAGATATTTGTTGGATATCAAACCCAAAAAATTATCTTTACGCCTCTTTTTTTCTTAGCTACCCGAAACAGCGAAACTTTTAGTAAAAGGATGAGGAACATTACAATCTCAGCATTGGCCATTTTGGTGATGGCCTCCCTGTTCAGTGCTTGTGGTTCGAAGGAAACGGGCCAACTTGTTGGCGTGCTGGATCGACCGAAGTATAGCGGGATCACACCCTACGGGATGGAATATATCAAGAGCGGTACATTCCATATCGGCCAGTCGGATCAGGACATCTTCAACAGCTATATGCAGCGACCCATGCAGGTGTCCATCGTCGGCTTTTTCATGGACGACACGGAGATCACCAACAATGAGTATCGCCAGTTTGTGAACTATGTCCGGGACTCCATCGCCCACACGCGGCTGGATCATTTCAAGGAAGACGATAAAGGCAACCAGACCATCGACTGGGATTATGAAATCGACTGGAGCGATGAGACCCTGGATGACATGTACTTCCAGGGAGACGATGTCTTCAGCAACCAGCGTGAAATCGACACAAGAGAACTGGTTTACAAATACGAATGGAAAGACTGGAAAAAAGCCGCCAGTCCCAATTTCAAAGGCAAGCGCAATGAAATCATCAACCGGGAGGAGGTCAGTATCTATCCCGATACGCTCGTCTGGATCCGCGATTTTGCTTATTCCTACAACGAACCCTTTACCCGCAATTATTTCTGGCATCCCGCCTTTGATGATTACCCGGTCGTCGGGGTCAACTGGAAAATGGCCAAGGCCTTCTGCTCCTGGCGCACCAATCTCTGGAATACCTACCGCGGCGAAGATGAACCGAATACCGAGGAATTCCGCCTGCCGACAGAGCATGAGTGGGAATATGCCGCTCGCGGCGGTCACGAACTCGCACCGTACCCCTGGGGCGGTTATGGATTGCGCAATGCAAAAGGCTGTCTCCTGGCCAACTTCAAGCCCGGCCGTGGCAACTATCCGGAAGACGGAGGACATTATACGGTGAAAGCCGATGCCTACTTCCCCAATGATTACGGGTTGTATAATATGTCCGGAAACGTTTCCGAGTGGACCGAATCCGCCTTCTTTGAAAACGCGCATTACATTGTCCATGACAACAACCCGGACATAAAGTATGATGCCAAGGAGGATGACCCGGCGGTCTACAAAAGGAAAGTGATCCGCGGTGGTTCCTGGAAGGATGTCGCGTATTACCTGCAGACAGGCACACGCAACTGGGAATACCAGGATACCACCAAATCCTATATCGGGTTCCGTTGCGCGCTGACCTTCCTCGGGCGGGCTATTGATGACGCTAATTAGGATCGAATTTTCCGCAGGGTGAGTCGAAAGGATGTACGGTCACCGGCGCATAGCACCACGGACAAACAGACAGAAAAATTATCCGGTAATCGCTTTGTGTAAGGGCGGTTCCTGAAACAGCAATCATTTAATCATTTAACAATAAAAACATCTCAACCAGCATGAACAGGATTATCAAATCAGCTTCGTTCAAGTACTTCAAAAACTTTATCATTGGTATAGGTGCTTCCGTCGTGATGATCGGCGCTCTGGGTAAGATCCGGAGCTACCCTTGGGGGGATTTAGCCATCACTGCTGGTCTTTGCACCGAAGCCTTCCTCTTCCTCATGTTAGGTCTTATCCCACCGGAGAAGGATTACTACTGGGAAAAGCTGTATCCGGGTTTGGAAAAATATAACAGCAATATTGCCCCGCTGTCCGCCGGAGAACTGGATAAAGATCAGCGTCCGTTGAACGGCGCCAAAGTGGAAGGCCAACTCGGTGGCATGCTCACCGAACTGCAGATCATGTCCAAGAGCATGAGTTCCCTCAAAGCCCTCCAGGAAGTCGACTTCAGCCATACCTCTGACCAGATCAAGACCATGGGTAATTTCTATGACAGGATGAACCAGGCCATGATGGAACTCAGCGGCAGCGTCGAAGAAGTAAAAGCTTACCGTGGCAATATCTCCGCTCTGAACCAGAACCTCAGCGGCGTCAACCAAATGTATCAGAGTGTCCTGGCAGCTAAGGACCAGCTTTCTGCTGTCAACAATGCGTTGGCCGAACTGAGCCATTCCGCAGGCGATGCCAAGACCTACAATGATCAGTTGGCCAGCCTGAACAAGAATCTCCGTTCTCTGAACAGCGTATACGGAAATGTATTGTCAGCCATGACTTCGGCTCCCAAAGCCTAAGCATCCGCTGTCGTGAATGGAATTCAATTTATAAGCTTAAATACGTAAACCCATATGTCAATTCCAAAGGAGCCCCGGCAGTTGATGATCAATATCATGTACCTGGTGTTGACCGCACTGCTCGCCCTCAACGTTTCGGCTGAGATTTTCAATGCCTTCAAGGTGGTGGACAAGAGTATGCAGCGGAGTAACAGCGCATTTGATGAATCCAACGGGAAAATGCCCCAGGCGATCAAGGACGGCGCCAAGAAAAGAGAGTCGCTGGCCGTTTACGCCGAACGCGTGGAACCCTGCCGCCAATATGCACGGGAACTGGACACTTATATCCAGGCGATCATTGACACCATGATCAACTCGACCGGCGGTTACCTGCCGGATCCGGAAACCGGCCAGATCACCGATCACCTGAAAGGGGAGAAAAATAAAGATGTGACCACCCGGATGCTTGTAGACAAAGGAAAAGGTGAGCAGTTGAAGGCCAAAATCATGGAGTATAAGGATAAGTTTATTTCCCTCTTTGATACGGCTGATGTAGCTGTCTATTCAAAAGATATCGCACTCGCGGTAGATGATGAAACCTGGAAGAAAAAGAAGAAGAAAAGCTGGTCTGAAATGAACTTCAACCACATGCCATTGCAGGCAGCTCTTCCGATCCTGCGTAAATTCCAGAATGACGTGAAAAACTCGGAAGCCACCGTATTGAATTACCTGGCGACCAAGGTAGGAACCACGACAGACGTCGTGTTGGATAAGTTTACCGTCGTCTCTGCAGCCAAGAAATCCTATGTGATCAAAGGCGAGCCGTATGAAGCCGACATCTTCCTGAGCGCCTTCGCCGGCGCGGATAGCCGTACGGGTATCTCCATTTCCGTGGACGGTCGTTCCCTCCCGGTCGACCAGGAAGGCGTCGCCAAATACAATGTCAGCACCAATACAGTCGGTATCAAGAAGTATAACGCAACCGTTAGCGTAACGAATCCGGTGACCAACGAGACCCAATCGTTTAAAAAGGAATTCGAATACGAAGTCGGCGAGCGCTCTGTGTCTGTCTCCCCGATGAAGATGAACGTGTTCTATATGGGTGTTGATAACCCGGTCGCGGTCTCTGCAGCCGGTGTACCCAGTAACCAGGTTCAGGTCAGCATGAGCGGTGCCGGGGGCGGCAGTATCTCCCGCAATGCCGACGGTACCTTCAATGTCAAGGTGACAACACCGACCAAGAAGGATGAATATGCCTATGTCAATGTATCCGCTCCCGGGCTCTCCGAGAAAAGAGAGTTTAGGGTAAAGCGGATCCCGGATCCGAATGCCAAACTGAGTTCTTCGATGGGCGGCGTGATGAATTCGGGTGAGTTCAAGGCCCAAAGAGGACTGATCGCGGTACTTGAAAACTTTGACTTTGACGCCAAGTGCGAAATCCTCGGGTATTCGCTGGTCCGTGTTCCCAGGAGACAAGATCCCCAGGTAGAAGCCAATAAGGGAGGTCTCTATAACGCACCCGCCAAAGCCCTGATCGACCAGGCAAAAGCAGGGGATACCTACTATTTTGAGAATGTCAAAGCCAAGTGTCCGGGAGATGCTTCCGGCCGTGACATCAATCAGCTTGTATTTAAAATCAATTGATATTC
>CAZTXO010000022.1:0-3602 GCA_964617515.1 uncultured Saprospiraceae bacterium
AAAAAAAGAACAGACATAAATACATAATGACAGTTTTACTTTGGACAGTTTTTCTTGGCTTGACTGCCTGCACAAGCCATTCGGGCGACAAGTCACGGACTGATAAAATCATGGCAAACAGTTCTTCAGCATTACATCAACAAACAAACCATACTGCGACAGATAGTTTGAGCATGCAAAAGGACGAACTGACAAAAATTTATACCCAAGCCATTTCAGAATTTATAAAAGCAGCTTACAATAAGGATAAGACCACGTTTGACACCTTATATTTTGGAAAGCATATTTATGGGCAACCTGACGACTTTCCGGATATAGAATTACCAGGGACAATTGAGAAAACGCAAATCCGGCTTGTTGCTCCAGAAGTAGGACAAAAAATACAGGCAGCGAGAAAATCTCTGTTTTTTGTGAATATGATGGGCTGGGTTGACAAAGAAAAGGCAGAGTTTATATTAGTGGTTTTTACAAACGGTGGAGAACATCAGTATGATTATTTTATCAATTTCAACTACAACGCTTCATCCGACAAATTTGAGTTGGATAAAATAGAAAATGAAAATTATTTACACCTTAACGGACAGAAACCTAAACGCAAAACAATCTACAAAGACGGCAAATATGTGGGGAATAAATAATCAAATAAACTGTAGTGCAAACTTCGGACTGACGAACTCCGAACAAGCAATAGCACGAACCGCTAACAAGGGTTTTGTGTCAGGCGGGGCGAAGTGGAAACCTGGCGCTTTGTGCTTCTATTCAAGTTCAGTGCAGGTTGACGGTTTTGTGCTACGAAACCTGCCCGAACGCTACGCCGGAAAACGTTGGCTGTACCCCTGACCTTAAACGCCAGGTTTCTTATGCAAATGAAAGAGTACTTAGCTGAAACGTTTCACTATAATGACATCACCAATCGAAAGCTTCTTTCTAAAATTAAGCTCCTTCCTAATCCAAACGAATGTATCAGACTCTTCAGCCATCTGATTAACTGTCAATACAAGTGGATGGCAAGAGTTATCCAGGATGCAAATGCGGTGAATATGTCCTGGTGGGATCCAATTTATAAACTGGAGGAGTTGGAAGAGAAATGGAATGAAAGCCTTTTACTTTGGACTCAGTATCTTGATTCTAAAACGGATTCAGAGATTTCACAAGAAGTTCAATTCATAGGTTTTGATGGCGGGCCCTATGCCGCGACTCCAAAGGATATCGCGCTCCAGTTAAACTATCATTCCATTCATCACCGAGCCCAAATCCAAACGCTCATTCGACAACAGGGCATTGAACCGGATTTTGTCGACTATATTGGCACCAAATACAGGAAGCTTATTTGAAAAGAAGGGCTACAGCCAACACTGCATTTGCCGGCATGCCGGCCTGGGCCTCCCGTGCTGCTTCTTCTGCTCTACCCTCAGCTTCAGCTCCAGCCTGACGGAACGCTATTGAGCTTGTTTGCTTACTTTCATCTATGTAACTTTATTCAACCGCATATGCTATGGGCGACTGAACGCAACCGCCCCACACCGCAAATGCGTTTCTGTAACAGGCCACCCATGGCGACTGTGCCAACTCGAAACTCATCGCAGGAAAGGAACTTCGAAAATAAATAAATGGAAACTCACGCTCAACATTTGCACAAAGCGCCTGGAAAAAAATTCTGGCACTACTTCTTTGAATTCTTTATGCTCTTCCTTGCTGTTAGCACTGGTTTCTTCGTAGAAAACCTTCGGGAACATCATATAGAAGATGAACGATTAAACCAGTATTTAAAAAGCATGCAACTGGATATTGCCAGTAACGCCACTGCTCTTGACTATGCCATGGAAGAAAACAGAAAAATGATTATGGCCTATGATACGCTTGCTGCCCTGTTAGCTAAAAATGAACCCGCGATTGACCGTGCCGCCTTTGCACGAAACCTTGGCGAAGTTTGGGTACGCAGTTTTACCAACCGGAGTGAAACATATGACCAAATGAAATCTTCGGGTTCGTTGCGATACCTGAAAAATTTTAATCTGCTCACGACGATCTTGGATTATCAGCGAAAATGCAATTTTGCCCAATGGCGTTCACAGGGCTTTGAAGTGAAGTATTACACAGACATATTTATTCCAGCCCTCTATAACAACTATGACATGCCCTGTTTGTATATGCTTGACACAACATACGCACACAACCCGATCATTAGGGCCAACAATCTAAAACATATTGATGTAATAACGGGTGATGAAGCAACCAAATTCAGAAAAGAAGTTGGCAGCGCCTTTATGCTACGGCTTGAAAGATTACATGTAACCATTGCCGCTTATCAGACCGCAAAGGAACAGGGCATAGCGTTGTCCAAATTAATTGAAGATCATCTTGAGTAATTGATTTTCATAAGCAAAACGCCATCTGTCATACTCCCCTGAAATAGACCATAGGTTTAGCTAAATCACAACCTTAAATTGAATACTTTTATGAAAAAACACAGAAGGCACAAGTCCAGCGCAGAATTGAGGGCCAAGCTTGCCCTGGATACCATCAAGAATCAAAAGACACTGGCTCAGCGCAGCAAACAATTCGCCATAACCATAACAGTCGCCCCATAATGACAAATTATACTGCGTGCTTTCCCGGAGGATATACCTTATTAAAACAAATGAACCGAACGCTCTTTCTCGTCCTGCCAACCGCCCTCACCCTGGCCTGTGGCACACCTCCGAAACCCCATGCAACGGCGCTCGACGGTGCATGGCGGATCGTCGCCGTGGAGGTAACAGGCTCCGGCGCCACAGTGCACAACCAACCGCAACCCAGTCTGGTGATCTTCCATGGAGACTACTACAGTTGGAGCAGGGTGACAAGCACAAGCCCCCGGCCGTTGTTCGTCGCCGAGACCCCCACTGACACAGAAATAGTTGCCGCGTACGAGTCGGTGCTCTTCAACTCCGGCAAGTATGAAGTCTCGGACTCGACCCTAACGGTGTGGCCGGTCGTCGCGAGGAGTCCAAACTTCATGGACGGCGGCAGCGAGAGCTACCGTTATCGGTTCAGTGGCGACACCCTATGGGTCGACCAACGTTCAGAGGATGTGCACTTCTGGCTCGGCGGCCAGCTCGTGTCACCGTCCAAAGCGCGCGAGCTCCGGCTCGGGCTTAAGCGTCTCCAATAGATCTCCTGCGCTGTACGCCCTGCGTCTAACACGCGCGCGACCGTACGCTTCGCCCTGTGCGCCATCAGGTTCCCCCGGCTACGTCCGTTGGTAGCACCTGGCTTTGCCGCTATCGAGCCGGGAGGATCGGTGAGTTGAATTGATTATTTTGCCTCGCGGCTGGATACCGCGTCAGCGCGAAGACAGTCATACATCAAGCGACAGTACTCCATGGGATCTTGAACCATTCCTAAATGGCACGAAATACAGACAAAGGACATTCCGAATCGCCCAAAGGCACTCATGCTGAAAATACCTCGGGCGACGGTATTGCGAAGAAAGATCCAGAAGCTATTAAATCAAGTCAGGAAACCGAAAATATGGAAGTCCATCATCATGCGCATCACCACGGAACGAAAAACTGGAAATCTTACTTCCGGGAGTTTTTCATGTTGTTCCTCGCGGTATT
>CAZTXO010000022.1:3702-47075 GCA_964617515.1 uncultured Saprospiraceae bacterium
CGAAAAACTGGAAATCTTACTTCCGGGAGTTTTTCATGTTGTTCCTCGCGGTATTGTGCGGTTTTCCGGCTGAGTACCAGCTAGAGCATACGATTGAAAAAGAAAGAGCGAAAGAAAGTGCCCGAACCGATCATAAGGGATGGCCTAATGCAGGGCTTAAAGACACCATTTGACCTGGCCCTTACAATGGATGTTTGAGTTTCGTTGCCCCGGTATCGCTGGAAGAACCCAACATCTACGGCACCTAAATCGTTATCTTAAGCCGACACCCTTTGGGTAAAAGGATTCATCCTGGTTGGAATAAAAGTGAAATCAGCCTGAGGCAGGCATTTTCGAATGGCACAGCAGCCCTAAACCAACTCACATGCGTGTATCTCGCCGTCAATTTATCTCCGCCTCCTTCTTCCTGGGCTACGCCATAACGACGAAACAAGGATGGGCAAATAAGCTTCCTACCGTAAGCATAGAGCGGCGTGACCTCTATCCTCAAGGGGTGGCTTCGGGTGACCCGACCGCCCACAGTGTCATCTTGTGGACGAGACGTCCGCCCGTCAGGGACAGTATCGCTAAAAAACTGGTGGTTGAAATTTCCACGACTCCTCAATTTGACAAAATCCTGGCCGGCGGTACCACGCCTATCCATGCGGATGCAGACTGGACATGTCGCTTTTTGGCCGACGATCTCGAACCCAACCGCGTGTATTGGTACCGCTTTATCGATGAGCATGGTTTCGCGAGCCGGATCGGCCGTACCATGACAGCACCCGCCGACGATTCGGACACAACCGTTCGCTTTACTTTTGTATCCTGTCAATGTCCCAATGAAGGGGCCCTCCATGCTTATCGAAGAATGATCTTTGACGATGAGGCGCGGCCCCGGGACCAGCAACTCCATTTCGTCCTGCACCTGGGCGATTTCATTTACGAGGTCACCTGGTATGCGGAAGATAATCCGGACGGAAACCGGGGCCGTCGCATCCGGAATCTCTACAAGTTT
The DNA here is from genome assembly GCA_964617515.1 of uncultured Saprospiraceae bacterium. Lineage (GTDB taxonomy): Bacteria > Bacteroidota > Bacteroidia > Chitinophagales > Saprospiraceae > Opimibacter. The sequence continues at coordinate 4,700 of CAZTXO010000022.1, forward strand.
CCACAAGGCCGTAAGGTTGGGCGTTTTCATATACCTGTTACGTTGGAGGATTATCGTACCCTCTACCGCGCGTACCTGGAGGATCCCGATTTGCAGGATGCCCGGGCCCGCTGGCCCTTTGTCTGTGTCTGGGATAATCATGAATTCGCCTGGGCAGGCTATCAAAGCCAGTATGTGGCCGGAAGCGCCTATAGCGCTCCTGCGCAAAACCAGAAGGTCTTTGCCAACCAGGCCTGGTGGGAGTTCATCCCTGCCCTGGTCCGGCAGCCCGGCAACCCCCAGCTCAAACATTTCAAAGCTCCTGTGGTGGTGGATACACCCCTGGATCGGTTCGACGAGGAAGGACTTTCCGAAGAGCCCAACAACCTGAAGGCGATCCACAGCCTGCAGATCCAGCGTGTCCTTCGGTGGGGCAAGAATGTCGATTTGCTGCTCACGGACAACTGGTCGTACCGATCTCCGGAATTGCCGGACGATAATTTTATCATTCCTGATTATCCCAGGGTCTTTCCACAGGTGCCCTTTGAAATCATGAATTATGGTCGTCATTATGCTGGAGGCAACCCACCCGATACCATTCGGTTCAATGGACAGGACCTTCCGAATCCGGCAAAAGAGGCCCATGCCCAGACCTACCTGGGCAGTGAGCAGAGACGTTGGTTCCTCGAACAGCTTGGGGCTTCGACGGCGCGCTGGAAAATATGGGGGCACTCGTTTGGCACCATGGAATTGCGCAGCGATTATCAGCGTTTACCGGGCGAGCTGGGAAGTCATTGGCCTGAGGACGCCGGGTATGCGGTAGTTGACAATCGATTCCTTCGGGATAAAGACATCCTATTTGATTTCGTGCGCGATCAGGCCATCACCGGTTTTTGTGTGGTGGGGGGCGATCGTCATGCCTTTTACGCCGGACTGGCTTCCAAAAGTTTGCCGCCGAAGCAATACGAGCCTCTGGGCGTGGAGTTCATTACCGGCTCTATATCGCAGCAGACCCTTTTCGAAGTGATGGAAGTCACCATGGCCAAAGACCATCCGATGCGGGTGTTGCACCTTATCGATCAGCCGGATGGCAAGGTGATCCCTGCGATGAATGTTACGCCCCGGCTTGGCGTGCTTTCGACATTAACGTTGAAAGAGACGGGAGATATGAAGGAGGCCCGTGCTGTGCGAAATCCTGATGTAGCGCCGCATTTGTCCTTTCTCGATTTCGGAGGCCACGGCTATGGTTTGGTTACCGCGACTGCTGAAACGCTGTCGACCGAATTCGTATGCATACCCCGGCCGCTGGAGCGTTCTGACCAGCCTGACGGGGGTCCCCTAGCCTACCGTATTGTGCATCGTACACGCCTGTGGAAACCCGGTGAGACTCCTGCGCTGGAGCAGGAAATCCTGGAGGGAAATCCACAGTATTCCCTCTGAGGATTCAATTGCCCATACCCTTTGCTCCAGGCAAGGAAATAGCATGCGCCTCCGACCGCCTTCATCCCATGGTCAACCTACACAAGGCTTTTGTGGTCAAGGACAGATGTGTATCTTCAAACAGAAATGGCTGCGTGAAGGCTGCCCTCCCCATGGAGCCGTTGCCCATATATTTGTTCACAAACCGCCTCCTATTGGTGGCAGTAAAGAATCCCAGCGTCAGGAACGCAGATGAACCTCTACGGCACATGACATCAACCTCACCGGTTCAGCCAAAAGACAGGACAGTCGTCGTGGATGTCATCAGGGGATTTGCCCTGACCGGTGTCTTACTCGCCAACTTTAATTCATTCACCGAACAACAAACACCCGGGCCGATCCTCCATTCCATTTCATCGTCTTTGGACCAGATCCTGATGCGTTTTAACGCCGTCTTCCTGGAATGGAAATTTATGACCCTGTTTTCCATCCTCTTTGGTTACGGTTTCGGGTTGATACTTGAAAGCCTGGAAAGGAAAAACATCCACCCGGATTTCTTTTTCATGAAGCGCATGTTCTGGCTGTTTGTGTTCGGAGCCATCCACTGTCTATTTTGGTGGGGAGACGTCTTGAATCTCTATGCCATGAGTGGAATTCTCTTGTTACTGTTTAGAAAAAGGTCCAACAATTTCATTCTTACCTGCGGCGTGCTGTTTACTTTTTTCCTTCCCATCTGGATTAATTATTTGCTTCGCCATCTGCCTGAAACCTTTACCGAAGCGGACATTCAGGGCCTTTATACCCAATATAAACAAGGGTCGTTACGGGACGTTTTTGCTTTCAATATCCGGTTTTATTACCGCATGTTTATTGTTTCAGGAGCCAACCTCCATGACATCAGTGAAACACTCGGCCGGTTTCTGTTGGGCTATTATCTTTTACGCATTCAATTATTCGACTCGGTTGAAACAAAGCATACCACCTTCCGGAAGGCAGCACTCCTGTCGGCACCGATTATGCTTACCTATTTTATTTTCAGATGGTCGTTGCTGCAAGGGACGGTTCATGTCAATCCGTATCTTCAGTCCTGGCTACTGTCCGTCGGCATCGTATCCACGACGACTTTTTATGTCAGTGTTCTTGTGCTTTGCCATATTTCATTCGGGATGAATCCATTTTTTTCATCTTTACAGGCGCTGGGCCGGATGACCTTAACCAACTACCTGGCCGTTTCCGCCTTTCTTATCGTCCTGCTCTATGGATTCGGATTTAATCAACTCGGAGAGCTGCCCATACACTCCACCTGGTTACTGGCCATCACATGGCTTCTTATTGAAATCCTCATCAGCCGCTACTGGCTGAAACGATTTCGCTACGGGCCCGTTGAGTGGATTTGGCGGCAACTCACGTACTGGAAAAAACTTCCATTACGCCAATGAGCATAATACGTCGATACATTTGGATGAAACTACCTTGAACAAATCGTCATGGAAGAACAAACCATACAACTCAAACATCCGCAGGGTAAAAAAGCTGTTCGCATCCGCCAGGAAACCTATGCCCTGTTGAAAACTGGAATCCTGGAATACCTGAAGCAAAAAGGGGATGGAACTTTTACGGAAATATCCGGGGCGATCGCCCAGGATTTTCAGGACAGGAAGGTGTCGTTTGACGGATCCTTGAATTGGTATCTTGAATGGGTAAAACTCGATCTGGAGGCCCGGCAGATCATTGCCCGTATTCCAAAGACTTCGCCGCAAAAATATCGACTGACCGGGCATGGAGCGGGTTAGATGCCATCCGGAGAAGTATTGCGGGATTCATCCCGGTTTTGTAAGATGGTTCTTCAGGCCTTATGTCAAATTCGAGAGACTTCCCGGGGTCGGAAGAAGTTTCCCCCGTAATGATTCGAACAACGGCCATATGCCGGATGGACCTGAAGAGCCGGTCATAACCCAGACACATCCTTCTCTTAACACCCTGCTACCCATCCATTTGAGATCCCAGTGGAGAAAATGATTATTACCTTGTACAGCATTCCCGGATTCCGAAAAAGTCGTGTGTAACATCTGGCTTGCCGGGAGCCTGCAGGTCAGATGCCAAACGCATAAGCCCGCGCCGTCATGGAAACACTGACCATAGGAAACAAGGATACCCAACTCTTTGTAACCGCTTATCCCCATAAGGGGCAAGAAACTGTCCTGTTGCTTCACGGCGGCCCTGGCGTTCCGGATGATTTGACAAAAGTGGCGCAATCCTTAGCCGGCCATTTCCAAATCATCGGATTTCATCAACGGGGCACAGGTTTATCCCTATGCCGCAACAGCGATTACTCCGTGGAAGCATATATGTCGGACATTGACTGTATTGCTCAATATTTTCAGCTCCGGAAATTTCATCTCTTCGGACACTCCTGGGGAGGGCTGTATGCGCAGATTTTCGCTGAGTGTCATCCAGCCCGGATATTAAGCTTGTTTCTTTGCAGTCCCAGTTCAGGAACCGGATGGCAATGGCAGGAGACGGAATCTGAAGTCATGAAGTTTAATCAATCCAAATGCAGCTTTTTCGAATTCCTGTATATGGGCCTCAACAGTATGCTTGGCATGGCCGGCTCTGATAAGGCCTATCAGCGGCTTTTTAAGCAGGTAATCAAAAACTACAATAAGGGGTTTACGGTAACCGATCATCTGACGTTTGACCTGCAACATGTAAAAGCCCTTCCGGTGAATGCCACCCGGAAGGAACTGTTGAAATATCCCCTCTTACAAAACATCGTCCACCCTTCCTTTCCGGTAACCATTACCTATGGGGATCAGGATATTTATGGTACCAGTAAAAACTATGTGAGGGAACGATTTCCCTCTGGGGAAATGATCACCATTAAAAATTGCGGGCATTTACCCTGGCTTCATAACCGGGCGTCCTTTGAAGCCATCTTGAACCATCACTACCGTGCATGAAACCTCCAGAGACAACTAGAGCAGGAAGCAGCATTCGATTTAGCAATTGTTTCTGCGGGCAGGCTTTGGCAAACAGGATTTCATCCTTTTCATGAGGACTATGGATATTTATTCTAACCGACTGAAGTTAACGGAAATTTCAAGGGCCGATCTGGAGGATATTCACCGCCTTCATTCCTTTCCGGAGGTGGATGAGTTTAACACGCTCGGAATTCCTCAAAGCATGGGGGATACCGAAGCCATCCTCCAACCGCTCCTCGAAGAACAGCGGAAGATCCCCCAGGCAACATACACCTGGAAAATTATCCTGGAAGAAACCCTTGAATTTATTGGTATCGCCGGGATGAATCTGTCGAATGATAAATTCCGGTTGGGAGAAATTTATTATAAACTATTGCCGGCGCATTGGGGAAAAGGATATGCCACCGAAGTGGCGAAAGCTTTAATCCGATTCGGATTTGATGAGATGCATCTTCATAAAATAGAGGCAGGCGTGGCCATTGGGAATACCCGATCCATCCGCGTGCTTGAAAAATCCGGGATGACCCGGGAAGGAGTAAGAAGAAAAATACTGCCGATCCGGGGTGACTGGGTGGATAATTATCATTACGCCATTGTGGAGGATGATCCGAGAGATTATTAATCGCCAGTTGACTCCGCCCTGCGGATGGAATGCGGACCGGATTGGCCGCCTAAGCAACTCGTCCCTTGTCAAAAGTGATGCAGGTCCGGTACGTCAAGCCATACGACTTACCTGATTGATCCGGAGCTTTGTACTTTTACCCCTACCCTGTTTTATATCCATCGCACCAACATGAATGACGATCAACGTACTAAAATACTGGCGACCAGCGCTGAATTACATAGCCAGGTTGAAACCAGTTATTTACAGAGCCCGGCCAAAAAAGGAGATGAGGCGTGGTTAGAAAAACAACGTCTCCTCCTGGCCGACATGGCTTTGCACTTATTGCAAACATCCCTTCGTCCGGGTGAAATACAATTGGATAAACTCCGGAATAACCTCCATGCCATTCTAACCATTACCGATCAGTTTTTACCGGAAGCGGAACTCAAAAAAGCTACGGAAAAGTTGTACCCGGATCCTTTCTGACAAAATGCTGCCTTCCGTCCCGGCGGGTAAAATCAACATCAGCGGGGCGACGTATGAATTAGTAAAAGATAAATTCCTCTGCACCCGTCGTGGCAAAATTTCTGCGAAGAATAAAGGAGAGATTGATATGTATTTTGTTGAAAAGGAATTGTAGCCTGCTATCCCACCCCGGAACCGGAACCATCCATCCTTTTTTTGGAATAGTGACAGCCCATGGTTGTACAGCCTGATTTGAACCATTTGGACAAGTCTGCTCCATTGGTGCCGGCAGCCTGTGAACAGTTTCGAAGCCCCTACATGGCATAGCCTGAAAATAGTATCTTCAACATTGATCAGCCATGAAGAAGCCCCATACCCAGATTTGTCACCACTTCTAATCTAACGGAATATGAAACGATCCCTTTACTTATTGATTACCGCCATCTTAGGCCTGCTCATCGGGATAACGTGCCTGCTCACTCCCGAGAAGATGGCCGATGGTTTCGGAATGGCTGCCAACACCTTAGTCCTCATGCTCATCCGGGAGGCGGGTGCCGCTAACCTGGGAATGGGTTACTTAAACTTTGCGGTCCGTAACCATCCGGATTCCAGGACCATGAAAACTGTTTTATTATTCAACATGGTGTATCATCTTTTGATCCTGCCCGCCAATCTATACGGATGGTCGAAAGGAATCTTTACGCTCTCCCAGGTTGGACCTGCCTTTGCCATTCACTTATTGCTGGCCATCGGGTTCCTTTGGTACGCCGTGAAGATCAAAGCCCAGGTTAAAGCGTAATACTGAGGTTGAGCGTCTACCTAAGCACCAGGGACAGCCGGTTCAGTCCTCTTCATCATTTGGCTTTTCCATGACCAAGTAGCATCCGTATAAAGCCATGGTAATAGCTATGCTCGTCAGGCCGTACATAAAAACCCCGCGCAAGACAGGCATGGGTTCCAGCATGGTTAAGACACAACTGACCAGGCCTAAAAAGCCTCCCACAAACATCCACAGCCAGCCCTGCGAACTCCGCCTGGCCATGCGATAGCGGGTATAGTCCTCCCAAACGGAGTTGATTTGGTCCGGAGGAAGTTGCAGCGCTTTGAGTTCTTCCAAAATTTGCGATTTGGAAATCCTGCGTTGCTGCCATTTCCGGAAATCCAGTTCAGCGATGGTTGATGTGCGCTCCAAAGGAAAATTCGTTTAGCCCGATAATACTGTATTGGTCAATTGTTTACTCCCCGTTTGTCAACAAATCCAACTGATTCACCACCGCTGCCCAATCTCATCACCCGCGGAAAGTACTTTCTCAAAGATAATGATAGAGAAGAACCGCAACCCTCTTCCCCACGTCCGAAAGTGGAATCCGAATGGTGAGTCTTGGGATACAATGGCTCCCCAGTGAAGTGACCCCGAACTCCCTACCCGGTCAAAAAAACCGGACCCGGAATATGCTGCTGGGCTCAGCCGGTGTATTGCTGCTGATCGCCGGCGGTTTGTTTAGTCGCTGGAGACGTGTCAGCCAATCCCGTGATCAGCTAGCCAAAGAAAAAGATCGCTCTGAAAATTTGTTGCTCAACATCCTTCCGGCGGAGATCGCGGAAGAACTGAAAACCAAGGGGCGTGCAGAAGCCCGTGACTTTGACATGGTGAGTATCCTCTTTTCCGATTTCAAGAGCTTCACGGAAACATCTGCCAGCCTTACTCCCCAGGACCTCATCGCAGAGATCAATTCGTGCTTTGAAGCTTTTGACGGCATCATGGCTCAATACGGCATCGAAAAGATTAAGACCATCGGGGATGCCTATATGGCCGCCGGCGGACTGCCGGTGCCTACAGAAGATTCCGTCAAAAACACGGTGAAGGCGGGCCTGGAGACGAAGGAATTTATCATCCGGCGAAAGGCGGAGCGTGAAGACCAGGGTAAGCCGGCATTTGACATGCGGGTCGGCATCCACACCGGACCTGTCGTAGCCGGTATCGTTGGCGTCAAGAAGTTCCAGTACGATAGCTGGGGAGACACGGTCAATCTGGCCAGCCGTATGGAAACGAATAGTGAACCCGGTAAAGTGAATATCAGTCAGCGCAATTACGAATTATTAAAGGAGGACCCGGAATTTACATTTGCATACCGTGGAAAGGTAGACGCCAAGGGCAAAGGGGAAGTGGATATGTATTTTGTCCATTCCACTGCCAGAGCGTAAAATGATTTTGCTCGAGGTTACTACTCTGCGATGCGGCTGCTCAGGCCTGCTTAACGAGGAAGGTACACTAAAATAAACATCTATCGGAAGAAAGAATTCGTACGGCTCATCACTTGCCGGTAGACATCGTTTGAAAACCATGAACATATTGGTGATAATATTCTTAAATTAGTTGAGGCCAAACCCCAAACCTCAGGCCATTGGAATTGAAAAACCCTTCACACCCGCTCTTCCTTCTGCCATTCGTATGGACTATTATTATAATTACCAATATCCATGCCTGGAGCCAGGTTGAACATGTTCCTTCGATAGTGAATGAAGGGGTCTTCTATATCAACGGGAATCGTCCTTTTACTATAAAGACCTATACCGCACGGGACGGATTACCAACATCAGGCGTGTATATCTGTATGCAAGACAGCCGGGACTATTTGTGGATTGGATCACCTCTTGGCGTATGCCGATTTGACGGGCAGCATTTCTTCAACTATTCCCGTAATGAGAATTTACCTGACATGGGGATTTACGCCATACATGAAGATGCTGCAGGTAAGATCTGGGTCTATTCGGGAAGCATGTATGGCATCGACTACAGAACTATTTATCCGCTATGTCATGGAGAACCGATATCCCTGAATATCCTATATGCCAATGGAAATCCACAAAAACAGGAGTGGTGGGGAATAAATCACAATCAATCCTTTTTGATTGGCAGCCCCATAAGAAAATCAACGCAACCACCAAAGGCCATCGGTAAAGGGTATGCCCGAAGAATAGTTGAAACCGATCATGGCTCTTTTTTTAGCGATACGTCGGGCTTATTTTTTATCGATCAAGAGGGCATGCTAACGGATATTGGCCAATCGGTTAAGAACAACGGCTACATCGTTATCATGGGGTATTGGAATGAAAAGCTTTATTTCTATACGCGCAATGGGGTCTATGTTTATGCGGATTCACGCATCAGAAAACTATTTGACAAAAGCCTGGTATCCGACAGAGTCTTCACCAGTTACAGGGATTCCAAAAACAGGATTTGGATTGCGACCAGCCACCATGGTATATTACTTTCCAAACCGGATGAGGAAACAGAATTAGATACAACCGGAGGAATCCCTCTAACCTGGGTCAGTAGTTTCTACGAAGACAAAGCGAATAATATATGGATAGCCTATGGAGAGGGTTTGGCAAAAGTAAGCGAGGTGCAATGGGAATTGTTGAATTCAAATTCTTTTCCTTTTTTGTCTGATCTGAATACCGTAGGGATTGATCACCTTCATACGGTGTATTTGTTTTCTGAATCAAACGGATTGATCCGGTATAGAAATGGAAAATTTGAGTTTGACCCAAAAAATAATTTTCAAGGGCAATTGGTGGATGCTTTTTGTTTTGACCATTTCGGGCAATTATGGGCAGTCACCAGGCAAAGGAGGTTGCTTCGATATGATGGCCGGGATGTTACTGATTTGACAAACCGGATCACCGTTACCCATCGAGCACTTATGCTGGATATTACGTACGACGAATACCGGAGGAAGGTTTGGGTTGCCTCAGACACCCTGATGACAGCCGGGGATGACCACGTAAGTCCCTTTAAAAGTAAAAACAATAAAATCATCCGTGTTCCCGAGCTCATATTACCGCTGAAGAATGGGAATGTCCTCGTCACTACACTGGATAATCAATTAATGTTAATTGACCGGAATGACAGCATCCGGAGCATGTATTTTTCAGCACAGTTGATCCCTTACCGGATACACAAATGGATCACGGACCCCATAGGTAATATCTGGATCAGCTACTTAGGGACCGGGTTGTACCGATGCCGGATAGACGATTCCGACAGCCTGAAGGTAATTGAGAAATTCACAAGAGAAGACGGGCTCGAAAATGAAAATATTAAATCTTTTGCTTTTGATACGCAACATCATTTATGGGTTTCCACGATGACAGGCGTTTCCGTAATTCATCCGGCAGAAACGAATTCAAACGGAAATAAATTTCTTTACAACTTCAGCAGTAAGGATGGTTTACCGGCCAAAGGCTTTGAGTACGGCCGTCTTGCCTGTGATGCGGACGGGACGATGTGGTTTTCAACACAATTCGCCTTACTGAAATTCAAAGCAAATGAGCGACTGCATACCCCTTTACCGCCTCATGTTGTCATTGAGCATATTCGATTGGATATGCAGGAAACAGACTGGGGAAGCTATACAGATTCCCTGTATGGATTTTTTCAACTTCCTTATGCGCTGAAATTAAAGCATCATGAAAACACGATCACCTTTCAGTTTAAAGCCGTAACCCTGGCGGATAATGAAACCTTCCAGTACAGTTATATGGTAAAAGGGCATCGCAACACCTGGAGTAAAGGTTCAAATAGCAACAGCACTACATTGGCCAATTTGAGTCCAGGGCAATACACGTTCCTGGTCCGGGCCAGGAAAACCAATTCGGACTGGAGTGAACCTGCTTCCTTCACCTTTACCATCCGTCACGCCCTCTGGCAACATTGGTGGTTTAATCCGGTACTCGTTTTGCTTTTTTGCGGACTTATTTACTGGTTATATCGTTTCAGGGTCATGCAATTAAACCGGGAGCAACGTGTCCGGAGAAGACTCGCCTCTGACCTGCACGATGATATCGGTTCCACATTAAGCAGCATCTCTTATTACTCGGAGGCGATCCGGCAGCAGGTAAAGGAAAGTTCACCACAAGTACTTCTCCTGCTAGACAAAATGGAATCCGCATCTGATAATACCATTGATGCCATGAGCGATATTGTCTGGATGACCAATCCCTCATTTGACAAAGGGAAAGATCTCTTGACCCGGATGCGGACCTATGCGTCCGAAGTATGTACCCTCCGCCATGTCGGCCTTGAATTTGAATCGGATCCCGCTTTTGAACATGTCAGGCTCCATATGGAAACCAGGCGAAACCTGTTCCTGATTTTTAAAGAAGCGGTGAATAATGCCCTGAAGTATTCCGGATGCACTTTGCTCAAGATCCGTTTAGGCCAGGATATGGTGCTTATCCAGGATAATGGCATAGGCTTTGATCCCTCTTCCATGTTTTCAGGAAATGGGCTAAAAAACATGCGCCAACGGGCCAAAGAGATAAATGGCAAGCTGGAAATTGAGTCATCCACCGAATCGGGAACCCGGGTGGTTTTAAAATTCTGAATTCACCCAATCTGGGGATTGACCCTTGTAAATCTTGTATCGTAAATTGCCACTTGGAGACTTGCAGGCTAACCGGCTGAAATGGAAAAAGAAGTACACGTCGTCATTTTCGAAGATAACTCACATTACCGCGATGGCTTGGTCGCCGTCATCGATGTCACTCCTCCTTTTAAGATCGTTGGCGCATTCCCCGATTGCACCAAACTCCTCCAGCGCATCGAGCAGGCACAGCCGGATATTATCCTGATGGATATTGGCATGCCGGGCCTGTCCGGTATTGAAGCCGTCATCCTGATCCGAAAGCAATTTCCCACCTTGCCGGTATTGATGCAAACCGTTTTTGAGGAAGAAGATAAAATATTCGCTGCTCTATGTGCGGGAGCATCAGGCTATTTGCTTAAGCATGCCGGGCCTGTCAAATTGCTGGAAGCGATGAAAGAAGTCCTGGAAGGCGGGGCCGCCTTTACACCGGTCATCGCCAAAAAAGTGCTTCGTATGTTCAGTCAACAGGCCCCTTCCACGCCCGTGGAAGTGATTGACCTCAGTAAACGGGAAAAGGAAATCCTGGAGTGCCTGGTGAAAGGCATGGGATACCAGGCAATCGCCGATGCCTGTTTTATCAGTAAAGAAACCGTGCACTCCCATATCAAAAAAATCTATGAAAAGCTTCATGTTCATTCCATGAGTGAAGCGGTAGCCAAGGCCATTAAAAATCACCTCGTCTAGCTTATCCTGTACATTTTCACCCGATCTGGGGATTGACTTTCCTTCTGCTGTCATTGCATATTTGATACCAGGTCTTCTTAGAAAGTCCTCTATACTATTGCTACCCATCCTGGTCAGGTAATGACTAATTGAACTAAACCCACTCTTCATGAAGCTTATTATTTTCATACTCTTTGCACTGATCGCGCTGCATCCCGACACCCTTTTCGCTCAGTGTACGGGTACCGTTAAGAATCCTTCCTATAATGTCATCGCACCTCAATATCCAGGAATTGATACGATCACCGTGACGCAGTGGGCCGGAGATTATTTTATTATTCAAAACCTGGCCGCCGGTAAAACATATCAATTTGCCAGTAGCGCCCCGGGGGATTATTTAACGATCCGCGATGCCTATAATTTTGGCGAATTGATCGCATCTGGCCCTACCCCATTGAACTATACCGCCACCGGGGATGACATCATCAGTGTCCATGTTCACCTCACCAGTCCCCCTTGCGGAACACAATCAGTGAACAGGACCACCACCGCCTCGTGTACAAATTGCCCTGCCATTCCCGCTGAGGTGGGAATAGGAACAACCAATCCGACAGCTGATCTGGATATAAATGGCGTGCTAAAATTGAGCACTTCTAACCGGCCGGACCAAGCCGGTATGATACGATGGAATGTGACCACGCAGGATTTCGAGGGATACAACGGCACCACCTGGCTCTCGCTGACCAAAAGCCCATCTACTAGTGGTTTTGGTTATGGCAAACTCAGTGAGGCCATAGAAAACATAAAACTTACCGCTACCGATGGTAACGCGGGTGATGCATTTGGAAATTCAGTTTCCATTTCTGGCGATTATGCGCTCGTTGGTGCACCTTATCATGATGAATCAAACGAAGATGAGGGCGCTGCTTATATTTTCAAGCGATCCGGTAACATCTGGACCCAGGAAGCCCAGCTGACTGCTTCCGATGGGGACACTGATGATAATTTTGGAAAATCAGTTTCCCTTTCTGGTGATTATGCTCTTGTAGGAGCATACCTCGATAACATTGGCTCCAAAATAGACCAAGGTTCCGTTTATATCTTCAAGCGATCCGGTAGCACCTGGACCCAGGAAGCCAAACTCACCGCTTCCGATGGGGACAGTACGGATTACTTCGGAACTTCAGTTTCGCTATCCGGTGATTATGCGCTTATTGGCGCAAGTGAAGATCTTGTTGGAGGTAATAATAATCAAGGTTCGGCCTATATCTTTAAACGATCGGGAAGTACCTGGACGCAGGAAGCCAAACTGACTGCTTCCGATGGTGTATCTTATGATAAGTTTGGATTTTCAGTTTCTATTTCTGCTGCAGGTGATTATGCTATCATAGGTGCCTATTTGGATGATATTGGCGCCAACACGAACCAGGGTTCGGCCTATATTTTCAAGCGGTCGGGCATTTCCTGGTTGCAGGAAGCAAAGCTGTCCGCTTCTGATGGAACTGCTAATGATAACTTTGGCGTTTCCGTTTCTATTTCAGGTATTTATTCTCTTGTAGGAGCAGATGGAGATGATATTGGCTCCAATACGGACCAAGGTTCGGCGTATATCTATATCCGTACGGGTAGCACCTGGTCGCAACTACCCAAGCTTACCGCATCCGATGGTTCAGCTAATGATAACTTTGGAAATTCAGTTTCTATTTCAGGTGATTATGCACTCGTCGGAGCAAATGCAGATGACATAGGCGCTTATACGAACCAGGGTTCAGCCTATCTCCTCAAGCTGACCGATAGCGTCTGGAAACCGGAAGTCAAGCTGACCGCTTCGGATGGCGCCGGTAGTGATCTCTTTGGATACTCCGTATCCATATCAGGTGATCGCGCTCTCGTGGGAGCAAATTCAGACAGAGTTGGCTCCAATTCGCTTCAGGGTTCTGCCTACCTCTTTTATAAGTAAGGGAGGTATCCTGTCTTCGCGGTATCGGATATACAAATCATGTCAGATAAAATAGGGATGGCTTCCCGATGGCTTTCAGGCCGGGATAATTGACAATTTGACGAGGCAGAGTGAATATTTCACCCGATCTGGGGATTGACATTTTAACGGATCCAATCGCATATTAGCTGTAACGTTCACGTATAAAGACTATGGTATATTGATTACTCCTTATAACCACCTGAACCATTTAACAATTGCATAACACCAAAAAACTATGAAAAAGATTCTCCCTTCTTTATTCGTTATGATACTCCTCGCAGCCTGTGAGAATGAATCGATCTCCCCGCCTATTTCTGATACCCATGCCACTATTGATTCCCGCTCCGCAGGTAACCAGGTCAGTGTTTGCCACAACGGAAATACTATTCACATCAATAGCAATGCGGTACCGGCACACCAGGCACATGGTGATGCGGTCGATCTGGATGACGATGGCTACTTTGATCTCGCGAATGTTTGCGGCTCAGGTGTGGATTGCAATGACGGTGATCCTGCTATCTATCCCGGTGCGCCCGACGTATGTGAGGACGGAATGGATAACAACTGTAACGGGGAGGTTGATGAAGGCTGTATTCCCTCAGTCGCCATTTGCGACCAGGTCTGGATGCTTCAGAACCTTGACGTAGCCACCTATAGAAATGGCGATCCCATACCAAAAGTTACGGATGGAGCGACATGGGCATCGTTAACTACAGGAGCCTACTGCTATTATGACAATGATTCTGCCACCTATGCGACCGTGTATGGCAAACTATACAATTGGTATGCGGTTCATGATCCAAGGGGTTTAGCCCCGGAAGGTTGGCATATACCTTCCGATACAGAATGGAACACGCTGGGGGAATGCCTGGATGGATCAGCCTGCAGCGTTATGAAGGAAGCAGGCACAGCCCATTGGATCGAGCCTAATATGGAGGCGACCAACCTCAGTGGATTCACCGCCCTTCCGGCTGGATACCGTCTTCCTTTTGGAGGCTACTTCTTCGGAATTGGGGAGGAGACTTTTTGGTGGAGTTCTTCGGAATATTATTACAACACAGACTACGTCTGGATTTCCTATATAAATTATTTAACCACCGGCGGCCTTCCTGTGTTCCCGATCGACCAAAAGCGTTACGGCGCCTCTGTCAGGTGCTTAAAGGATTAGATTTCAGATAGCTTTAGGAAAGGACTCTGTCCTTAAGTTCCCTGAGCTGCAAAAACACCCAAGGCCTTCTGAAGCAGATGTGCATATATTCTTCCAAACCCTAACATCCAACGATTACATAAACCCAAATGATCATGAACAAGTTTCTCTTCCCCCTATTCGTAATTTTACTACTCGCGGCTTGCCAGGACGAAGCTATCTCTCCGGCGGTTTCCGGATCCAATCAAAGGATCGAAACCCGCTCTACCGGTAACCAGGTGAGCGTTTGCCACAACGGAAATAATATCCACATCAATAGCAATGCGGTACCGGCGCACCAGGCGCACGGGGATGCAGTCGATCTGGACGATGACGGTTATTTTGACCTGGCGAATGCATGCGGCTCCGGTGTGGATTGTAATGACAATGATCCTGCTATCTATCCCGGCGCAGCAGAAGTGTGGGAAGATGGGATAGATAATAATTGCGACGGGCAAATTGATGAAGGTTGTATTCCTTCGGTAACCATCTGTGGACAGGTCTGGATGTCGAAAAACCTCGATGTCGCCACCTACAGGAATGGAGATCCGATACCCAAAGTTACCGATGGTACGGCATGGGTCTTCCTGACAACCGGGGCTTATTGTTATTATAATAATGATTCCGCCACTTATGCGGCCACGTATGGTAAGATATACAACTGGTATGCGGTAAATGATCCGAGGGGTTTGGCCCCTGAAGGCTGGCATGTACCCAGCAATAGTGAATGGTCTACTTTAGGTTCTTGTCTTGGAGGGGATCTGACAGCCGGTGGTCCCTTGAAGGAAACAGGCACAGAACATTGGCAGAGTCCCAATGCCGAGGCGACCAATAGTACCGGATTCACAGGTCTTCCTGGCGGCTACCGTACCTTTGGTTACTTTCCTCTTGGGCACTTCGACTTTCTTGGCTTCTATAGTTTCTATTGGAGTTCAACATCGTCAGATCAATGGACTGCCCGGTTCCGAACATTGAATAAATGGAATGGAGAGCTTGGCGGCGGATACCCTGTTAGTTTCAATAAGGCTTTCGGCATGTACGTCCGGTGCGTCCAGGATTAGAATTCCGATAAAATTTAAACAAATGCGCTATCATCTCATTCAGTTGACATTGGCTCTTTCTTGCTGGCCATTCTTATTAACAACTATTGTATTCCTGGCGGACTACATGCCAGGAAGCGCACAACCGCCTGCAGGCTACGCGAACCCATGTCCGTCAATATTTTTTGATACGATCGGCTTCCTCCCGATCGAACCCGAGTATGCAGGAAGTCAGCCACACGATATTTCCTCTGACGGGTTACGAGTTGTGGGAGAAAGTGCAGCGAATGAGCCAGATAGTATCGCACCTTATGACGGATATGATCCAAATTATTTTCATTTAGCTGAAGCATTTGGGTGGACCAGGCCCTGCAGCCATACTTCATTTTTTATTCCTCCCATGCAACCGGGAGCCGGGCTCATAGCATTAGGCTATCTGCCGTATGGTGGGGAACCGCATACGGAAAGTTATGCCTTCGGTATTTCACCGGATGGGAAAGTTTCAGTAGGATATAACACGTATGATCCGGCCTATAATGCCAAGGCTGTTGTCTTCTCCCCGGAAGGTATCTATCCATTGAAGTTGTTGGATGTAAGTACACTCGCTCATGATGTAAGTCAATCGGGAGGACGAAATAAGGCGCCGTCTGAATCAGGATCAGGAATAAAGAATTTGTTGCATAAACGAATTGTTGTCGGCTGGACAAGTCCAGGCAGGGAGGAGCCTTTCTTATCGCCTGATGCCAAGGCTGTTTATTGGGATAGTCCTGAAAATATTGTTCTGCTTTCCGTGCCTGCTTCGGTTACTATTGATCATGTATCTGTTGCCGTGATTTCTACTGAAGCTGTATGCATTTCCGATGATGGCACTGTCATTGGAGGTAACCTGTATTATGATGTCAAAAGTAATGGTCTACATTTTAACGGCGTACCCATTGTATGGAAGCGAGTTGGTGGACCCGGGTCTGCATATCAACCAACCATTCTTGCTGACCTGCCCGGTGGAGATGAGAACGCGAAGATCCGCCATATATCCGGTGACGGCAAAACGCTTGTGGGTTGGGGCCATGAAAATAACAGTGATACCGGATGTGACGCACTTTATCATTACCAGGCCTGTTACTGGACTTTTTCAACAGCCACCATGAAATGGTCAGGTGCTAAAAAGCTTATAACCCTTCCGGGAAATATTGCTTCCCTCAGCAACGGGGTGAATTATGATGGTACGATCATCGTAGGAAGCTGTTTAAATATATATGACCCGTCAGGAAATTGTGACCCTAATCAATTGGAATTTCAGAATAAGGCGACCCGGTGGCTACGGTCACCTTCTGGAACAAAGGTGGATGACATTGCGGTTCTGCTGGGTTCAGTTCTTCCTGAGGGCTGGCAAACGTATTGGGCAGAAAAGGTTTCTGCTAATGGAAGAATAATTACGGGATATGGATATCCCTGCAGCGATTGCTATAATGTGATGGGTTGGGTAGCCGGATTACCTCCTGAAAAAAGGTGAAGGGAGAACCGGAACGAATGCCCAAGGGTGCATTCGTGCTTTATTCAATAAGATAAAGATCGTACCCGAATATGCAGTTGATGAATGCTTAACCTGGAAAGGCCGGAATCCTGCGGTGAAACCTATGAATATGGGACAGGTGTATGCCGGACTCCCGACCGGAGGCAAGCACAGCAGAAGCATATGGGCAACTGGAATGGGCGAAACTAACAACTGAGCCGGGCCCGTTGGATCACCTGTAAGCGCCCTGCAAAAGATATGGCTATCTTAACGCGGAAATCCCCGCGTGATGAGCCCTGAAAGCAAATCATCAGCAGGCACTCCGGCAGCGGGCACAACAGCGGAACAGATCCATCGCATGGACACCAGACTCGTCAACTATTTTCAACGCATGATGCCGCTTTCACCGGCAGAGACGGAAGCCATTGCTGACACCATGACGCTCCAGTCCTATAAAAAGGGAACGGTGCTGCTCAAAGAAGGACAGATTTCAACCGACGTATATTTTGTCTTAGAAGGGTGTGTCCGCCAGTTTCACCTGGTGGACGGGGAAGAAAAAACGAATAACTTCTTCACGGAGGAACAATGGGTTATTTCCCTGCATAGTTTTGGCCAACAGCAACCTTCCGGTCATTACCTGGATTGCTGCATTGACAGTCTCCTGGCCGTGGGCAACCGGGAAAAGGAAGAAAGCCTCTACAGACAGTTTCCAAAACTGCAGACCGTTTCGAGAAAAATCATGGAGAAAGTATTGGTTGAACAACAGGCCATCATGGCATCCTATACAACGGATACCGCGGAGCAACGTTATCTGAAACTCTTAACATCACGGCCCTACCTGTTTCAAAAAATACCCCAATATCAAATTGCCAGCTATATCGGTGTCAAACCGGAATCGCTGAGCAGGATACGAAAACGACTCCTGCAGCAGTAACGTTACACCGTGATAGCCACATTCCCCTTTTTATGCCCTTTTTCCACATAGGCATGCGCTTCCGCTAGCTGCTCCAGGGAATAGGTTTTATCGATGACAGCCTTGAGTCGGCGGGATTCCATGAGCTCTTTCAACCATTGCATATCGGCTGCTGTATGCCGGATCACCCCGGTCACCACCTTTTGGCTGCCGGTGAGCGAAATCCACATACCCTGGAGCATTTCCGGCATGCCCGCGGCACTTAAGATCATCGTCCCCCGTTTAGCGAGGGATCTCAACGACCGGCGTACCGGTATGGTATTGACGGTATCGAAGATCAAATCATAGATTTCACCGTTGCGGGTAAAATCCTCCTTGGTATAATCGATCACCTGATCCGCGCCAAGCGATTTTACCAAATCCATATTGGCGGTGCTGCTCACACCGGTAACCGTTGCCCCTAAGGCCTTGGCCAGCTGAACGGCGGCACTTCCCACCGCGCCCGAAGCACCGACGATCAGTACTTTTTGGTTAGGCGCTATCGCTGCCTTTTTGAGAAAATGCCATGCCGTCACACCGCCAAAGGGAATGACGGCCGCCTCCGGGTGTGAAACCGCCGATGGCTTGAGCGCCAATGATCCACTTTCAGGAAGGACTATATAAGCGGCATAAGCCCCAAAACGCATATCGGTATGGCCAAAGACCTGGTCTCCCACGTTGAAACGCGACACGTTGCTTCCAACCTGTTCGACTTCCCCCGAAAACACACTTCCCAGGATACTGCGTTTTGGCCTGAACAAACCGAAAAAAAATCTGACCGCAAACGGGTCCGCTTTTCGCAACCGCACATCGCCCGAATTGACCGCGGTGGCTTTAATTTTTACGAGGATTTCCTGCTCTCCCGGAATTGGCTTTTCCACCTCTTCGACACGGAGGACTTCCGGCGAACCATACTGTGTATAAACGACTGCTTTCATTTTTGCCTGCATAGATGATTTCATGACCCAAAAGTAGACGGTTGAAATTCCCTTTTCGTTGACTTTAGTTAAGAAATGAATCAGGCTGCCGGAACCAAAAAATAAATTTGCGCAAGTGAATACTTGCGCATATATTTGCAAACGATTGATTGCATAAAAAACATTTACGGACGTGAGACGGGATATCTATCAAGCCATAGCCGATCCGACGAGGCGGGCGATCCTGGGCCTGCTGGTGGTCCAGGCGATGACCCCCAACGCCCTGGCCGAACATTTCGATATCTCCCGGCAAGGCGTATCCAATCATATCCGGATCCTGGCGGAGTGCGACCTGGTCCGGCAGGAACAACATGGCCGGGAGATCCACTACTCGCTGGCTGTCGACAAACTACAGGAGATCGACCAATGGCTGGCCCCTTTCCGCAGGGCCTGGGAAAACCGCTTCCGGCAGTTGGACGATGTATTGGCAAACATGAAAAAACGAAAAAAATGAACCACCCCTTGTTTTTTGATTTTACCGTGGACAAAGCCGCGAAAACGGCCTACATCACCCGGGAATTTGATGCTGCCCTATCGCTGGTTTGGGATGCTTTCACCACAGCAGAACTGCTTGACCAGTGGGTAGCCCCACATCCCTTTCGTTCCAGAACAAAATCGATGGATTTCAGGGTTGGGGGACGAAGGTTCTATGCGATGGTAAGCCCGGAAGGACACGAGCAATGGGCCCTTCAGCAATACACTTCCATCACTCCTAAAACCAACTTTACATTGTTCAATACATTTGCCGACAAGGATGAAAATCCCATTCTGCCAGGTTCAAACTGGGATTACACCTTCAGCGAAAATAACGGCAGGACCACCGTGCGCATCACCATCTATAATGAATCGCTCGAGCGCATGGAAAGAATGATCGAAATGGGCTTCATGGAGGGATTTACCGCCTCCCTGCTCCAACTGGATGCGATGCTGGACACTTTATCCCGGAAATGAGGCGACATGGACATACCGGGACAAATCAACGCTTACATACAAAGCCAGCCCGAACCCAAACGCAGTGAACTGAACGTCCTGCACCTTCGCATCCTGCGATTGAACCCGGACACCCGGTTATGGTTTGACAATGGCAAAAACAGTGAAAACAAAACCGTCGCCAATCCCACCATCGGCTATGGCTTTCAAACCATCCAATATGCGAATGGAAAAACCAGGGATTTTTTTCAGATCGGCGTGAGCGGAAACACCACCGGTATCTCGGTCTACATCCTCGGCATCGAGGACAAAACCTACCTGGCACGAACGTATGGAAAGAAAATTGGCAAGGCCAGTGTCACGGGGTATTGCATTAAGTTCAAATCGCTGAAAGACATTCATCTCGATGTCCTGGAAGAAGTCATACAATTTGGGCTGAAGAAATAGGCTGAATCCTTACTTTCGTTCGTCATGTTTGTCCCGGCACAACTGCCGGAACAGGCATAGCGCCTCTATCATGCAGAAAAATGTCTTTTTATTCCTGTTCATCCTGTGTTCCTATTCGCATACACATGGACAGGTATTGACAGACAGCAACCTGCCAATCGTCATCATCCAAACCGACAACAGTGCGCCCATTCCCGATGAGCCTGGTGTCAGGGCCGGCATGAAGATCATCAATCGCGGACCGGGCATGCGGAATTATGTGTCCGACCAGGATTCCGCGCAGTTTTTGGATTTCGATGGAAGGATCGACATTGAATTACGCGGATCCGCTTCACAGGCATTTCCGAAAAAAGCGTACGGCTTTACGACCCTGCTCCCGGACAATGTCACCCCCAATGACGTTCGTTTGCTGGGCATGCCGGAAGAAAACGACTGGATCCTGGATGGCCTCAGCTCCGATCCTTCCCTGGTCCGCAATTTCCTGGCGTATACCCTGTCCAGGCAACTGGGTCAATATGCCAGCCGCACCGTCTATTGTGAAGTCATCGTGAATGACGATTATAAAGGCCTTTATCTCCTCGAGGAAAAAATAAAACCGGACAAGAACAGGGTCAATGTCCTTAAAATAGAACAGAACGAAAACGTCCTGCCGGAATTGTCAGGCGGATATATCACCAAGACAGACAAAACCACTGGCAACGATCCCGTCGCCTGGTCCATGTCCAGCTACATCGGCTTCAACGACAATCAATTTATCCATCACTGGCCCAAGCCGGAGAATGTAACGACGCAACAAAATACCTATATCAAATCCGTCTTTCTCCAACTGCAGGCAGCGTGCACTGCCGGCAATGCATCGCCCCTGACCGGATACCCATCCATCATTGATGTCCCCTCGTTTGTGGACTTCATCCTGATCAACGAACTGGCCAGCAATGTCGATGCGTACACCTTCAGCACCTTTTATCACAAAGACCGCAATGGTAAACTGCGCGCGGGCCCCGTGTGGGATTTAAATCTCACGTTTGGCAATGACCTTTTCATCTGGGGCTTTGACCGCAGCAAGCCGGATGTATGGCAATTTGCGAACGGCAGCCTGGAAGGACCTAAATATTACCGGGATCTCTATAACAACGCCCCATTCAAATGTTACCTGGCCAGGCGATGGAATGAACTCAAAAAACAGGGACAACCCTTTAACCTCGACCGGCTCTATACATTCATTGATTCGACGGTGACCCTCCTCCAGGAAGCCGCTGCGCGGGAAGAAGATCGCTGGGGCACCATCGGTCACCATGCGGACTCGGTCGCAGCGCTGAAAGACTGGCTTGACCTCCGGATCCCATGGATAACCAACCATCTTGGATCATCCGCCGCCTGCGACCAGGTGGCGACTCCGCCATTGGTCTTATCCGCCATCAACTATCATCCACAGCCATCTGCACTTTTTCCGGAGGAAGACAAACTCGAATTCCTCGGCATGACCAATGCCGGATCGACTGACCTTGATCTGACCGGTATTTATTTCGGCGGGACAGGGCTGGTATATCAATTCCCGCCAGGTTCCACGCTGCCGGCCGGCGCTACGCTCACTCTTGCCAGTGATGCCATCACCTACAACGCCAAATACGGCACTGTTCCTTTTGGGCAGTTTACCCGTAGCCTCTCCAACCAAGATCAACACCTTGTCCTGGCAGATGCTTTCGGCAATGAAATTGACCATGTCCATTATATGGATGAGCTCCCGTGGCCGGATGCGGATGGCAACGGACTGTACCTTCAACTGATCAGCGACACCCTGGACAATAGCCTGGCTTCGAGCTGGGTCGCTGTTGAAGATCATGGTGTCAGCACGGTGTCTCCGCTCCGTAAATCCCAGGTCCTTGTCTTTCCGAACCCGTCAACGGGACGTGTGCAGGTCTTCAGTACGCAGGTCATGACCGGCATCCTCATCACGGACCTGCAAGGCAGGCCCCTTTTCCATTTCGATGTCCGGGATGTCGCCTTTTCGTTTGACCTCTCTTCCCTCCCGCCGGGTCTGTACTTCGCCAGGATCACCGTGGACGGTGACTTCCGGACAGAAAAGATCATTGTGAATTGAAAACCACAAACATGCCTTATCCTTTGCCGGCCACCGCGCCAATCAAAATAATGCTTCTTTTTCCCTGCCTGCTCCTCTTTAGCCGTTGTTGCCATCAACAGCCGGACCTGGAAGCAGAGAAAAGGGCAATCCTTGCTATCCATGAAGATCAGCGAAAGGCCCACCTGGCAAAAGATGTCGCCTTGCTCCTTGGGGACAGTATCCCAGATTATATAGAAGTCAACCGGGGACAGGTGAAAATGCCCGGGTATGCGGAAAGTGCCGAAAGATTCAAATCCTATTTTGATGCAGTGGACTTCATCAGATGGGATGACCTGTCACCGCCCGTCATCAGCTTTTCGGACGACGGGACCATGGCCACTTCCGTCGTGAACAAATTGGTCATTACCCGAAGCACTTCAGCCGACCACCGGCTGGACACGACCCATTTTGCGTGGCTGGCGGTCTTTAAAAAAGTGGATGGAAAATGGGCGTTACACCGGATGGGATCCACGAATGACTGATGCCGCTGTGTCCGCATGATAAATGAATACGAATAGCAACCAACACTTGGAGCGTCAGTTTCGCCCCTGATCTGTCCGGGTATCCGGATTTGTTTTTCCCCAGCTTTCTTTTTCAAACCGACTGCATGGCTCAATACGGTTGCTCGCCGATATCCTATTTACCGATATCGTCGGTTATACCTTCCGATGGGTGAAGCTGAGCAAAAACCCTTCAGGATTTGCAAATCAGCAGGCGGTTTCAAAATCCCATTGTCGCCCTGTTTGGCGGCAATGGGTAAAGAAAATGGGAGAAAGTGTTGATCATCTTCCCAGTCGTCACAGATTCCGTAACGCAGGTTATCGCTTAAGCGATTCTCTTCTTAAAAGGCCATGTCCATAGAAGACCCACGTAAGCGACCGCGAGGCCGAGATATTCCGTGAGTTCGAATATGCCAATCGCATTGACCACGCGGTCAAAGGTCATGGCAGCCACGTAGGTAAGCGTATTCCCCACCAATAGCGTCCACCAGGCCCATCGTTCTCCCCTGCGAAAGGCGGTAAGGGTAATCATGATGGCCATAAAAGCGAATGCCAGATTGAATGTGCCGTACATCCGGAAGAGTATGGTCATAAAATCAGCGACACGTGGCGTGGCAGCGGTCAACTCCGGCCAGGATAATCCGGTAAAGCTTTGATACTCGGCTTGTAAAATCGGAACAGATCGGGGTCCGAGCAGGTGCTCCGGCGCCAGCGCAGCCATTGCCCCCCATGCCCCTAATCCGATATCCGCTAACAGGATGAGTATCCAGGCCACTCGAGGTGCCTTCTTTCCACCAGGTTGATTTTCCATCGAACTATACTAAGCGGGTAATTTGCCAGTTACATTCAGCCACCATTTCATGCAGGCATGACCAAAGTCCACCCCGGAACCAAACATCATGGGACATACCCCTGCTATGACACTCATTCCATGCTGTGTGCAAAACTCCACAGCCTTAGCGGAGACACTGGTCCCTTTGCGATCTACCCCTTCATGAATCCAAACGTGCTTGACGCCAGCCTCAGGGCATTGGAGAACGATCTCTTCCGTAGCGGAGGGCCGGGTGATGATCACAACGGCGTCGACTCCCCCCGGAATCGATTTCAAATCAGGATAACAGGTATCCCCTTCAAAAGTCTGCATGTGCGGATTGACCGGGAACGCCTGGTGCCCGAATTTCTTGATCCTCCGGTAGATCATGTTTCCGACCGGGTGATGGCTATGGTCTCGTGACACTCCTGCCACCGCGATGCGTTTTTGGGCAAAAAAATCGTTTACTTTCTTTTCCAGTGTCGGGCTGATCATATGCCTTGCTATTTAACGGTGAAATATATCCAAAGCAACTCCTCTTCATCGCCAGCCATAGCGTCGATGACACACTTCTGACTCATAAATTGAATGCTTATTTTTAAGGATTCAAATGTCCAAAATCACGTAGCTGCATGATTTTAGTCAATAATTTAATACAATGGCCATTTTAAGGAATTCATTTTAAATACCACCGCTGATTTCCAATCCATCAGCGCGGATGGCATCAGCAACAAACCACAGGCGATCCTGGCAACTGTCTCCGGATGCCGGGTAAAGGGATACAGCTTACGTCAAATGGAATTTACCTGGTTGACCGCCGGATCTGCTCTGCTCACCTATACAGCACAACAGGAAGGAATTTGGGGCGGTGATCTACTCCACTCCAGGATCAGGGTGACGGCCAACTATGTCCGGGAGAACGGCCGCTGGCTGGAAGCCTTTTACATAGAAGCGTTCATCCAATAACCATTGCTTCCCTGCTACCCCGTTAGTATGAACCATACGCTTCAGCGCCTTAGCCATGACATCGATGGAGCCCGTGCATGCTTTAAACAAATGGAAAGCCACTATCTTACTGATCCATTCAATGCAAACATCCATGAAACGATTAACCATGACTCTATTACCGGTGGCACTCCTCCTCGCAGCCGGTTGTCAACAACAGCCCACTGCATCCAATACTTCCCAGGCAGCCACGGTGGAGGAACTCGGTCAGATGAACCGGGATTTTGCGAAGGCGCTGACCGCCAAAGATGCGGTGGCTGCCGCCGCCTTGTACGATGAAAATGCCTCCATCCTTCCGCCCAATGAACCGGCTGTCAAGGGGCGCGCCCGGATCCAGGCCTATTGGCAGGGTGCCATAGATGCAGGAATCCTGGATGCCAGCGTCAAGACGATTGATGCCGGTAGCCAGGGCGATCTCGGTTACGAAATTGGCGCCTTTACCATGCGCTTCCTCGGTCCGAAAAAAGATACGATCGTAGAGGTGGGGAAATACATGGAATTATTGAAACGTCAGCCGGATGGGAAGTGGATCTCCACCTATGGGATGTGGAGCAGTGATGCCCCGCCGCCCGCAGAATAAAGCCGGCTGAACACTTCCGTCCCCGGAAGTTGATCTTTCCTCTAAAGCCAGGCTAACTAATAACTTCATGCATAAGCAAACAGTCCGGCATCACGGTTTGCCACAGCGTTTGAACGACTTATTCAGGGTTTTGCAGTCCTGACAAATCTTTTTACCCTTAAAACACGCCACATCATGAAATTTGAATTACCGGAGGACCTAAGTTTTAACAAGGGCCTGGTAACCGGAAGCGAACCTCATTAAGTGGTAAACCATCAAAATGAAAGTCTTGACATCCGTTCCCCCAACGCTTCTGCAGCCGTTTTTAATATCGATTCATCTTTTCCCGGATCCGTATGGATCCCTGGTGGGAATCTGAAGTAATCAACTCTTATTATTTTTATCGCCGTTCATCCAACCTCACGGGCCCAAACCTCATACATGGTAAAATCATATCGCCTTCTCCCCTTTTTTTTCCCGCTCCTTCTTTGCACTTCCGCATTTGCCCAATGCCCCCAGGGCCAATGGCCTGTCACCATCACCGTCGTGCCGGACGGATATCCTGACGAAATTTCATGGAAATTGTTTGCCAACAATGCTGAGGTAGCTCAGGGAACTCTCAACACGACGACGGTATGCGTGGATACATCGGCCTGCATCCGCTTTGAAATCTATGATGGCTACGGGGACGGGATATGCTGCGGATACGGTTTCGGTTCATACACAGTCTCCTGGAATGGCACTACGGTTGCCACCGGCGGTCAGTATGCTTTCCTGGCCACCCATTCCTTCAACTGCCCTCCCGGTACCGTTTGCGAAAACCCTTTCGAGATCCCGGAAGGCTCTTATACGGCGCCTGCCCCTAACACTTTCTATTCGTTCACACCGGATTCGAGTGGCATTTATTCCATTACCACCTGTGATATGACTGCCTGTGATACCAAATTATGGGTCTACCAGCAGTGCACGACCATCGACTATAACGGATCCAATTCCGGCACCCTGTACTACAATGATGACAATCCGCTTTGTGCGGGCCGTGCGCATATCGACGCCCTGCTGTCGGCCGGTGCGCCCTATATTATCCGCGTGGGCCTCCAAAATGAGACTGCCTGCAACGGCGGGATCCCTTTTTCTGTCACCTATGCCCACCCCTTATCCAGCGTGATCCCGATCGTCAGGCTTACCACCCTGGAGGCCGGGATCAACAATGATGTCAAGGTTCCGGTGCGCATGCAAATCATTGACAACGGGCCGGGGGCTATCAATTATGCCAATCAGACCCAGTTCGCCTATGAGGGCAACATCCTGGCAGAGTGGCAGGGCTTTACCGGGCCGTACTACCCGAAGAAGAACTACGATTTCGACCTGATCGATGAAGCCGGTAATAAAATTGACACATCCTTATTGGGACTTCCGGCGGAAAACGACTGGCTATTCAAGGCAGAATACCTGGACAACAGCCTGCTCGTCAATACTATTGCCTATGCGTTTGCGAGGCGGATGGGGCGGTATGCTCCCCGCACCCGACTGTGCGAACTCGTACTGGATGATCAATACCTCGGTGTTTTTACCCTCACCGAAAAAGTCAAGCGCGATAAAAACCGTGTGGATATTGCGAAGCTCTCCCCGGAAGATGTAACGGGTAGTGAACTGACGGGCGGCTATATCATCGAAATGAATATCAATGGAGCTCCCGGGTCCTGGAATTCGGCCTACCCACCCATTAATTTCGCCACTTGCCAGTTGCCGGTGGAATTCAAGTACGTTTACCCCGAATCGGATGAAATCCTGCCGGTGCAGGCGGAATATATTAAGACCTACGTGGATTCCTTTGAAAATGCGCTGAACGCCACCTCCTTTATGAATCCGGTCACAGGGTACCGCCGATGGATTGACGTAAGTACGTTCCTTGATTTTCTGATCGTGAACGAATTTACCATGAATTATGACAGCTACGGCAGGAGCACCTATATGTACAAAGAAAAGGACACGGATGGCGGCCTGTTATGCATCGGGCCACCCTGGGATTATGACCGTGCCATGAGTTCTGACCCGGGCTCAGGATGGGTTTGGGAAAATACACATCCCGGCTGGCCATTCCCCTTCTGGTGGTCTAAGATGTACGCCGACAGTGTCTACCGCCATGAACTGGCTTGCCGCTGGTTCAGTTTACGGGAAGACGTTTTGAAAACATCCGTTTTTTTTGACTTTATTGACAGTGTGACGGGCCCGCTTTACCTGGGTCCCGCCGAGCGGAATTTTGCCATCTGGCAAACCCTGGGCAACAGTTCCTACCAGGACCAGATAGCCCGCATCAAGGCCTTTTTGCAGAATCGCCTGGATTGGATAGACCAAACGCTCTCCCCTTTTGGCGCGGAGATTCCAAGCCTGAGCATTCCGGCTGATACGATCGTTTGCCCGGGCAGCATTTACCAGCCTCCATTACTTGCTGATTACTCCTACAACTGGAAACCGGGTCCGGAGCAACCGCAGATTGTCCTGGACTCCGCGGGTTCGTATACGCTCGAAATCTCCGATGCTTTTGGCTGCTACCGGGAACTCCATATGGACGTTCAATTGTCCGTACCCGATTCCACCTTTTTGGTCAATCCCATGGCCGGGACCAATACCTATACTTTCACCGGCAATGCTGGTCCTTCCAGTACCTATACCTGGGATTTCGGGGATAATACTCCGGGTCAAACCGGAATGGAAGTTACCCATACATATACATCCCCGGGAATTTACACGGTACGCCTGCAGGTAGTGGATTCGATCGGGTGCCCTGCTCATTCGTACCAGGACATAGATGCCACCATCACCGGAACCAGTACACCGCCATCAACGATGGCATTCCGAGTGTATCCCAACCCGGCAAACACGCACATAACCATTGATTAC
The DNA here is from genome assembly GCA_964617515.1 of uncultured Saprospiraceae bacterium. Classification (GTDB taxonomy): domain Bacteria; phylum Bacteroidota; class Bacteroidia; order Chitinophagales; family Saprospiraceae; genus Opimibacter. Next base: position 33,170 of record CAZTXO010000022.1, read on the forward strand.
GATAACTTCCCTTCCCTGAAAGGCTGCTCACTTGCTCTCCTTGACCCGCTTGGGCAAACGGTATTGACAACCTCCGTATCTCAGCCTGTATCATCCCTTGACCTTTCAGGGCTGCCGGGAAAAGGCCTTTACTATATACTATTGAGCGATCAGCAAAACACGATCATAGCAACCGGGAAAATCGTGTTACAATAAACGGACGCAGGAAGAAAGGATGATCTCCTTCTGACGGGATGAATACCAGACCCGGGTCCGCGCTTCCATGGATCAGGCAAGCATGGTACATACCGGCAGGATACCTCTTTAAATGCCGGCAGGAAAAATGATTTTCGATCGAACAATCCGTTGTGCTAATATTCCATGATCCCGCGAATGGTTCAGGTAAAAGATCGAAGTGTAAATAGCAGACGCGGAATCCATCGCCCGCCCCGTAGGAAAAGCCTGTGCTGAATCTGTATTTTTATCCAGCATGAATGACCTGGCCCAAATGGCGCGCAGCGCGTTTAGCGGCTTGCTCGAAGCCCTGTCCTCCCCCATGAACGAGGAGCGCATCGCTAGGATAGCACCTTTCCTGCATCCCCAATGCATCGGATTTGGAACAGCGTATCATGAGATTTTTAAAAGTAAAGAGGAGTGGCTGACCCTGTTTCAGGAAGAGTTGGTGCAGGTTCCCTTAGGCATCCAAGTGTCCGCCAGTTGGCTGGAGATCTTCCCGGTGGATGCGACTTCGGTCGCTTTGATGGCGGAAACGGCGTTTGTGGTCAGGCTGCCCCAGGACAAACGAATGGTGATCGATCCGCTGCGAATGAGTCTCCTGTACAGACTGGAAGGAGACACCATGCTCGTCCTGCATTGGCATGTATCCTATCCGCTGGGGGAAGACAACCAGGAAACCTTTCCGGGTTCCAAGGAGCCACGACTCTATGCGGAGGCGACTGTCTTGTTTACAGACTTTGTTGGTTTTTCCACTATCGTAGCAACCATTCCCCCGAAAAAACTCCTGAGTGAGTTGAATGACCTCTATGGACAATTTGATGACATCATCGCGGAATACCATCTCACCAAGATTAAGACTATCGGGGACGCCTATATGGCCGTTTGCGGACTGGAAGCAAGCCATGCCGCGGATCATGCGACGTATGCGGTGTCGGCCGGCATCGCCCTGTTGGCATACCTCGAAGAAAGAAATAAAACTTCCGCCCTGAAGTGGAACATACGGGCCGGCATCCACAGCGGCGCCGTGGTGGGTGGCGTGATCGGTCGCCATAAGCCCCAATTTGACGTTTGGGGCGATACGGTCAACATCGCCAGCCGCCTTGAATCAGCAAGTGAGACCGGTAAGATCAATATTTCCGCTTATACGTACGATCTGGTACGGGCTCAAATCCCATGTGCCTACAGAGGCCGGATCGATGTCAAGGGAAAGGGTGAAATTGATATGTATTTTGTCATACCGGAATGACAGGAGGATCCCCGGCAATAGCCCTCTGCCTGAAAGGAATCCACTGTCGGGCAGCTAGAAATGGCATGACGGGAAAGTCTCGTTTTCATCGAATCTCCAGTGCGGGAATGCATCCGGCCTATTGGTGACCTAAGCGATAACGATCCTGGAGGAGCCTTCCGGATAACGTCCCGGATTGACCTGACATCATCCTCGTTTTATTTATACAAGTAAACAATCCGGAAAAACGTTAAGTATGTTGGATCTCACGGGCTACTGCCAAAACCCGCTTATGAACTAATGAGAAGGATATTGTTGTGGCTATTGCTGTTTTTACCGTCCCTCTCCTTGCGGGGACAGGCGCTTTCCCGGGCGCCTGGCGATACCGCTGCGGATGATTCCAATCCATTAGAAAGTCACCTGGCCCGCATCGCCGCTGAAGCCAGGGTGGTCGGGCTTGGCGAGGCTACGCATGGTACAAAGGAATTTTCACTGATCAAATCAGCCATTGTCCGGCGACTGATAAGCCGCCATGGCTTCCGGTATTTTCTGCTGGAAGCCAGCTACCTGGACTGCCGGAGAATCAATGCTTTTATCCATGGCCAACCGGTCGATACACAATCCCTTTTCAGGGGCATTCCATGGCCCTGGGCCACAGAGGAGTTTTATTCGTTACTACAATGGATGCGGGACTATAATGCCGGGGTGAGCGAAGCGCGATCCATCGTTTTCCTCGGATCCGATATCGGGGACATGCACACCATAAAGGACATGCTTGCTGCCGGTAAGGATTCATCCGAGGGACAGTATCCTGCCAGTTGGCTTCAACGGTTTATGGACACCGGGTTAACGGAACGGGAGAAAATCCATTTTTTTACGGAGCAATGGAAACACCCGCCCCGTTGCCGTGATTTCAGGGACTCGCTGGTCCAAAAAAACCTGCTGGAATCCATCCTCTTCTCCCTGATGCAGGGTGGCCGAAAATACGCCTACAGGGAAAAGCGATTGGCGGATTTCACCATGGGGTTGATCGATCACTTCGATCACGACAAATTTATCCTCTGGTCTCACAATGGGCATATCACGCAAAAAAGCGAAGACCGGAAATCTGCCGGTAATTTCCTTCATCAACGGTATGGGCCGGCCTATGTCAGTATCGGGTTTGACTTTCAGCAAGGATGTTTCAGGGCCGCCGATATCGATTCCAACCGGTATGAGCGGAACCTCTTCCGGCTGAATGTCTTTTGTGTTGATTCATCCACCTTCAACCTTGCATCCTATATACCCGGAGAACCGTTTAACCAGGTCGTATTACCACTTCGGCATCCGGAAGGGAAAGCGTTACTCCCCGCCAAATTCCTAATCCGTTCCGTAGGCGCTGTGTACGGACATGAAATGGCCGCGAAGAGACCATTTCTATACTATGAGAAAGTGTACAGGGAACGCTCTTTTGATTACTTGATCATCGTCCATCATTCGAGTCCTTCCACGTCCTATTACCGGCAAGCAGCCAGCCCGTAAAATTCCCATGTTGCCGGTGGATCCTGGCAGCTTTTGTCATGCCAGTTTTCCCCGTGCCGGTTATCTTCGTCTGACAGATCGGACCTATGATCCGGAATACGCCGGCGTGGACGATTCTCTAACCAGCACATGCGTCAACTACCACGCTGGAGAACAGCCGGAATAGCGGCGATCACGGTAACCGGATTTTTGTGGCATGATCTGTTTACCCGGACTGGTTCGTCCCTGCTGACCGGATATATCGCCCCTGTCAATGAAAGCGTCTGGGAACATATGAAACTTGGCTATTGGTCCGTTGTCATTTTATCAGTAGCCGAATTTATTTTTCTCCGGAACCGCGTACGAAATTTCTTTCCGGCCCGGCTGTGCGGAATCCTGGCCCTGGAATTGACAATCCTTATCATCTACTATGGTTATACCTCCGTGGCGGGTAAAAATATCCTGGCGTTTGATATCGCTTCCTACGTCCTGGGCGCCATCACGGGTCAATATCTGACGTATTGGATGTTCCGGTTAAACCCGTTTGCAAAGTTGATTCAACGGGCGAGCCTCATTGTCCTGCTCTCGCTCGGCCTCCTGCTCGGCCTCACCACGTATGATCCGCCCCATCTGCCGATATTCAAAGACTCACGGACAAACAGTTACGGAATAGATCCGGGCAAATAATCCTGTGAATCCAAAGAATCTGCGCAGGCTCCGACCGCCATGCCAGGATTTCGATCGCTGCGGATCAACCGCATGCCGGGACAGGTGAATGGTAAACAGGTTTGTAAAAAATGAAAAGAGAAACCTGCCCATAGTGTCTTCAGCCCAAAAAAAAACCCATGCGTAGCGCATGGGTTTTTTCGTACCGGGGAGGATGGATTACTTGTTGACAATGATTTCGGCACCCAGGGCCTGCGCACCGCTTCCACCCAGGAAACCTTTGGCGAAGACAGTATAGATCTTTCCTGCCTGCAAGGTAATGGCAGGAAGAACCAGTGCTACGGTGGACGTTCCCGCTACGCGTACATCAAGATTATACGTACCGGCATCCAGCGGGGTAAAGGCCGTTCCTTCTTTAAAGGCCACATCGCCAAAGACGACTGCTCCACTGCTCGCCACGGCCACATCCACGGAAGGGGCATTGGGGGACAAATGGATAAAGCGTACATGCGCTTTTCCTGCAGCGGGTGTACTGAGATCGTCCTCGATCGCGATGGCTGAAATATTGGAAACGGAGTCGATCGCGAAGACGGAGTAATGCTTATCGGCCGTTAACGCCAGGTTGGCATTGATAACGGTCGTGGTGGTACCGGCAACATTTACCTTGATGTTGCGTGTGCCGGACTCCGCCTGCAGGTATCCTGTATTGTTCGGATAAGGCAGTGCGGCACTGTTTTGTTTGACATCATCGATCAGGAGATCCACCCCGGGAGCATCCGGAGAAGCATGCGTGACCAACACGCTGGCAAACGTCTGATCATCGTCTTTGTCACAGGAAGTGAAAACCAGGAGCCCGGTGACTAAAAGGAGTGCGGAAAACAATGAAAATCTTGGTGTCATAATTTTGATTTTTGGTTAATACTGAACCAAACGTAATGCCCGGACTATTGTTTAACAAATTTTGAAATTAGATAAACAAAAATTTGACTCACCCTTGAAATCGCCTCCTCCGGTGCAGTAAACGCAGGATTAAAACCTGGCAGGTCCATCCGGAATTCGATCAGACGAAATGAATATAATTTCCTCAAATACAATGCATTATATTACATTTCGCCTGCCGGCCTGCATCGCCCTGCCGGTATATCGGGAAGCTCCGAATAAAACATCCGGCTGAGGAGAGTCATCCAGGGGCCTGAACAAGGTCAAGAGAAAAGGTGGATTTGATTTGTATTTTGTGATGCCCGGATTCTGGCGGGAGGACCTTGTTGGACATCCGGCAACCACATTGAATCAAGCGATTATCCGATGACGAAAAAATCCCTGTACATGGAAGACAAGGTGCTGATCGAAGCACCGATTGACTATGTCTTCGCCTATGTTGCCGATTTCCGCAATACCAGCAAGTGGCATAAAAACATGAAAAAAGTCGGCTGGAAAAAGGATACGCCGCCCGGCTTGGGTTCCGAGTATTACTGGACCGAAACCTTTGCCGGAATGAAAATGGTACTGGACGGCGTTATCACCTCCTGGGATCCGCCAAACGCTTTCGCCTGGAAACCGACTGGCAGCCCCTACCCGATCACCGGCGGATGGACCTTTATCCGGAAAGGAAACGCGACCGAGACGATACGGTATTCGGATAATCAATTAGGCGGCGTTTACCGGTTTTTTTCCTTACTGATGATCCCGATGGCCAGGAAGCAGGTAAAAGCGGAACTTCAGGAACTCAAGCGACTTGTGGAAACATCCTTACAACCTTAGCAGCCCATCCGGTCAAGAAAGGAAATAACACTTTTCATTCGTTGCGATGCCATTCCACCCCTGGCTATAGCGGGACCAGTGGTTTTCTCCCGGATATGATTAATAAGGCTATTGTAAGGTCATGCCTTGTCTGTGCCGGTTGGGAATAACAGGCCTTTCCCTGCAAGACCAGGACATCAAATCGTTTCCTAACAATCCCTGGCAGCAAACCCTGCTCCTTTTCTTCTTCCTGTTTTGCCATTCACCCGGTATCGCGTGATGCGGATCCCCGGGATAACAAAGAATATGTAAATTTGTCCAATACCGATTTTCCACTAAAGAAGAAACCGTGCGATAGGCCTGCGGTTTATTTTCATCACCCATTCTGCTGACAAAAAATCCTTTATAAATCACAACCAAATGAAAAAAGTAACCGGCATCGGCGGTGTTTTCTTTAAATCCCGCGACCCAAAAGCATTGAACGAATGGTATAAGACACATCTCGGTTTTGACACGACGCCCTATGGAACCAGTTTTGCCTGGCGCCACCATGATGACAGCACCCGGGAAGGACTGACGCAATGGGCGCCTTTCGGGGAACATTCGAATTATTTCGAACCCTCCACCAAGGACTTCATGATCAATTACCGCGTGGACAACCTGGAAGCCCTGATCGAAGAACTGAAAAAAGAAAACGTAACCATTGTCGACCAGATAGAGACCTATGATTATGGAAAATTTGTCCATATCCTGGACCTCGAAGGAAATAAAATCCAATTGTGGGAGCCATCCGGTGAGTAATCATCGAGCCTCCTGATCCCTGGACTATGCACGCGAAAAAAACAACCTACTTTATTGTGGCCACCTTCATCGCGCAGCCTTTGTTTTCCATTTTGTCCACTATCCTGTTTCCTCCTAATTTTTCGTCTGAATTCCCGGTTTATGATCCCAACTCGATCATGCTGATGGCATGCGGTATCGCCTTGCAGATAGGGGGGCTGACAGTTATGGGCATCAAACTGGCGGATGAGAAAAAGGTACTACCGGCTGCGGGCTTTACGATGCTGGCGATTTCCGCCGGTATCCTGCTCGCTTCCTTGTTTGAAATCAGCCAGGTGGTCTCCCATGAAACCTATGTGAAGTTTTACCGGGTGCAGGCCAGTGGTTTCTTTCTCTACTTGCCTGCCATGTATCTCATATCGACCTACGAGGACTTTACGAAATGGGTCCGGTACATCGGCCTGGTCAGCAGCCTGATCCTGCTCACGGCCAGCTTCCTGTTCCTGCTGGGCTACCGGGATTTCAGGACCCTGGAGACCATCGCCAATATTGGTTTTTTCGTCATGTTTATCACCAACTTCAGCTGGGCCTATAACGTGTACCAACTTTACCGTAAGAAACCGGTTTTGGATATGTAAATGGATGCTTTTATATCCAGGACCGGGTGAACTGACAAAGCTCCGGGATCCGCCAATCCGTTTCAATATCTCCAGCGATGCAACCGAATCCATCATCCCGAAATTCAAAAGGCGTAACCGACCATACCGGGGCTGAACCAGGCAAACCCGGCTCCCGAGAAAGGGATTATAACCAAAGAAAACTATTTCGAAGATGGAAACAGTATGTTCCCTATTTGGGAGTCCTTGCTTTTCTTTACTTCCTGTTCATCCTGATTGTCCCTATGCCTGCCCAAACACTTGAAACCGTCCCTTACGTTGATCTGAACCGGTACGCCGGTAAATGGTATGAAATCGCATCCTTTCCGCAGCGCTTTCAAAAAGGTTGCCATGGCACAACAGCGGTATACACCCCTACCGACCAGGGCTATATCATCGTGGAAAACCGTTGTAACCGGGATAGCCTCCGGGGAAAAGAATCGTATATCAAAGGGAAAGCATTTATTGATCCCAATTCAGGCAACGCTAAACTCAAGGTTCAGTTTTTCTGGCCTTTCCGGGGCAAATATTGGATCATCGATCTCGCGGAGGATTACCGGTATGCCGTGGTCGGGCATCCCAACCGAAAATATCTCTGGATTTTGTCCCGGATGCCCGACATGGAACCATCCGAGTATGATGGCATCCTGGCGCGGCTTGCGGCTAAAGGGTTTGATTTGTCCAAGCTCAAAAAAACGGTACACCGGTAACGTCCATACGTCTATCCACCAGGCACTCCACTCCGCCGGTATCGCCGAAGCGGAAACGGCTAAAATTCACTTCGAATGAAACCGCCGAAATTTTCGGAGTTCACCAGCTTTGTTTGCCCTGCCTGGTTGAAATCGCCCATGAATCCCACCGCCAACTGCCGGTATTTGATACCGAGCCGCAGCCGCTCCGTCAGGTTCCAGATTCCCATGCCAGGCGTATATACCGGGAATAACTCTAACTGAACTAATCCCTTCCAGACCGGGCCCATACCGGGTTGATACCGAAACAGGCCAAACAGATCCATGTTACCGTTCTTCTTCAGATCAGCGACGAGCCATCCAAAAAATAAAAACGCCCCGGACTGCCGGTAGTATTGTATTCCGGCTTTCGGAACAAAACCCGAATTGACCCAGGAGCCGACCGTCACGATACCGATACCTGGTTTGAAATTGTACGAGATCGCATTGGTAGAGCCGAAGCGTGTTGGTGAATGCCGGTAATCGAGGCTGGCACGCTGTCGACTGAAATATAAAAAAGGTGTTCGTGTACCCGCTCGATCGACAAAGTTTTTGTACCACATCACATCGATCCCAGCCCTTGTGCTGCCCGCGTAGGCTTCGACAGACTGAGCCCGCATGTCATGTACAGCGAAAAACACCGGCAACAACGTCCATAGAAACCGGGTATTCCCTTTCATGATTTACCCAACAAGGCCACGACCAGTCTTGCCGCGGCAGCGCCGCTGTTTTGTTGTTGTCCCGTGATCAGGTTACCATCCTGGATGGCATAGGCGCTGAAGGGCGCCGCCACTTTAAAGGTAGTGCCTTTGATTTTCCTGGCTTCTTCTTCAATCCGGTACGGCTGAATTTTCATCCCGACTGCTTTATCGGCAAAATCCTCTTCGGCATTGGCAAACCCTGTCCAGGTTTTACCCTGAACCAGCAATTCGCCATTTGATTTACGTGCCTCCAGCAAAAGCGTGGTGGAGTGACAAACGGCCGCACTGGGTTTGCCGGATTCATAAAAGGTGGTGAACAGTTTCTCCAGTGCCTTATTTCCCTTGAACGTATACATGGGAGCCTGACCGCCGACCAGGAAGACCGCATCATACTGCTGCGGATCGACCTCCGTGAGTTTGATGGTGTTGTCGAGCATCTGCCTGAAATGATCGCGCTGCATATAGCCTAACGTGATCACGTCATGGGCCGAATACCCACTGGCATCGGCTGGATCGGAGTACGCGTCCATTTGAATTCTTCCACCTTCGGTGGAGGCCAGGTCCACTTCATACCCCGCTTCCTGGAATACGTGTAACGGGTGCGTCAGTTCAGCCGCCCAGAAGCCGATCGGCCATCCGGTCTGTTTGCTTACGGCCGGCGAACTGGCAATCATCAGGATCTTTCCTTTGGCCGGGGCCCCATGGAAATGCACATACTCGTTGACTTCCTTCGTGCCGGTTGCCTCACTCCCGCCATGATTGGTTTGCGCGGTCAGGCAAAGGGAAGTCCAGAGGGCAATGGTTAACAAACTGAAATACTTCATCATTGGAATAAATATTTGATTCATCCCGCAAATTTCCGGACCATACCTACCTTTGGCAATAGTTTCACCTAAAAGTGCGATACACACAATTAGGAAAGTAATTTGAAAATCAATAATTTATCATCATGCCGGATTTTCAGTATAACGGAAAAGTGTATTATAATCCAGTTCAACTGGTCATGGAGCAAATCGGTGGCACCTGGAAAGCACCGATTCTGTGGAGATTGAAGGACCAGGTCATGCGGTATGGTGAACTGCGCAAGGACATCCCGCATATCTCCGATAAAATGCTGACGACGCAGCTCAGGGAACTGGAAGGAGATGGCTATATCGTCCGAAAGGTTTACGCGGTCGTCCCTCCTAAAACGGAGTATAGGCTGACAACGAAAGGCAAGGAGATGATCAAACTGATCACGATCATCCGCGATTATGGCCTGAAGATGATCGAGGAGCATAACCGGTAGAAGACCTCTGTGGACATGGGCGGAAAAGGGATAAAAGACAGCGGACTGTCACTTCCGCAAAATCGCTGACCTCGGGATGTCCGTACCCTGCATTTGCCCGAAATCGTATCTTCATCACCAGGCGATCCCTCTGAAATGGCACACACACTCGCATACCGGCTGAGCTACACGTATTTGATCCTGGTACCCATCCTGGCTGCCCTGCTGATCATACTTTTATCAATCTTCTTTCCGGAATCCCTTAAGACACCGGGATTTGCAGTATCCATCCCGGCTTTTCCATTTTTGATGCCTTACTATCTTGGCCTTCACCTGTTGCAAAAGGCGGTAAGCCAATAATGGAAATTCGATTTAAATTACCCGGATGACAGGCAGGTGTTCCATCTATTGCCGGCCGCCTACACTTGTCCTTCCCTGTTCCTGTTTTACTGACCGCATAAACCATCAAACCGATCCATGACTTTACATTACCATAATAAAAAATTCAAGCCGGTGGTCAACTCGGACAATGGCGAAACGTCCGGGGAGACGATTTTCCATTACCAGCAGTCCGGAAATATCCTGCGGGCTGAATATGCAGGTGGCAGGATCCAGTATGGACATTTACTCGGGCTGGTGGATGTGCATGGGTACATCGACATGCGGTATCACCAGGTCAATGACCGGGGCGAATTGATGACCGGCATTTGTCAATCCACCCCTGAAATCATGCCCAATGGAAAAATACGGTTGCATGAGACCTGGACCTGGACGTCAGGGGACGGATCATCCGGTCAATCGATCCTCGAAGAGCTATAAATCGAAAAGATTCGCGGTCATTTGTGCTTCCCGAAGGCTGTTCCTTCATCAGAAATGTCCCTACCTTGCCCTCATAACACCATTCAATCATTCATGCAGCGTAAAAACCAACTGCTCCTGGCGGCTTTCGCCATCCTCCTGGCTATACCTGGGCTGCACGGACAATTACCCAATCAGCAAAAAATGGATTCGCTTGCCGGTGAACTGAAAAAACTACCGGCCGACACCAACCGGGCGAGGACACTTACCCGCCTGGGGGCAGAATTGCTCAATGTTGGCATGTTTGATAGCGCCCGCACGCACCTCGCGGAGGCATTGCAATTGGCCGATAAATTAAACTTCACCGTTCAAAAAGGAAAAATCCTTAACCTGTTTGGCATCACGTTTTTTTATCAGGGGAAGACCCCGGAAGCATTAGCGTATTGGGAGCAGGCACTTCCGCTGGCGATGGCATCCGGCAATCCAAACCTCCTGGCCCAGGTCGAGACGAACCTGGGAAATGCGCAACAGATGATGGGTAATCTGCCGGCATCGGTAGACTATTACCTGAAAGCACTTTCCTACTACGAAAGTGCGCAAGACAAAGGATCCATTGCCATGGTCTATGCCAACCTGGGTGTCGTCTATGGGCAATCGGAGGATCCCGAAAAAGCGAAAGCGTATTTACTGAAGGCCCTGGTCATCGACAGCACGCTCGGCCACCTGGATCAAATCATCCGGGGCCGGATCAACCTGGCCAATGTGTACATTCCAGCCCGGGAATACGATCGCGCTGAACAACAGTTGAATGCAGCCCTGGATCTGGGCCGGCAACATACACTGAACCACATGATGGGTCCGATCCTGATCATGTTGGGCAACCTGCGCATGGAGCAATTTCGCCTGAGCGAGGCCATCGATTACTTAAAAGAATCCAATGCTTACCTGCGGCCCATGGGGGACGTCAACCAGATCGCCACCAACCAGGGCCGGATGGGGGTGATTTTTATGGACATGACCAAACCGGAACATAAGCGTGAATTGGATACCTATTTCGGTGGTGATAAAAAAAAGGCGCTGACCGCCGCACAAAATGAAATCGACAGCGCCCTGGCCGTCATGCAACAAACCGGGGACCTGACCGGGCAGAAGGTAGCCTACCAGACCCTTGCTCAGATCTACCAGGAAAAAGGGGAATATAAAAAGGCCCTGGACAACCAAATCCAGTATAAGGTATTGAGTGATTCCATTTTCAATATCGAACGTGACCGGAAAATCACGCAGACGTCCATGCAATACGCGTTTGACAAAAAGGAAGCCGCCGCGCGTGCCCTCCAGGAAAAAAAAGATATTCGTCAGCGCACTATCCGGAATTCGATCGCCGGTGTTTTGGGCGGGTCCCTGATCTTCCTGACCGTTGTCATGCGTCAACGCAACCGGATCAGCAGGGAGAAACAACGCAGCGAGGAACTTCTTCTCAATATTCTCCCGGAAGAGGTGGCCGAAGAACTCAAGGCCACGGGGGCAGCCGAGGCCCGGCATTTTGATATCGCCACCATCCTTTTTACGGATTTTAAAAACTTCACCGAACTCAGCGGGCAGATGACTCCTGCAGCGCTCGTTGACGAGCTCAATACCTGTTTCAAGACCTTTGATGCCCTGATGGTTCGTTACAAGATTGAAAAGATCAAGACAATCGGTGACGCCTATATGGCTGCCGGTGGCCTCCCGGATCCTCAACACGGATCGCCGGCGGATGTCATCATGGCGGCCCTCGAGATGCAGGATTTCATGACCGCGCGGCAGGCGGAGCGCGCCGCGGCAGGACTACCCTATTTTGAAATGCGTCTCGGGATCCACACGGGTCCTGTCGTGGCGGGCATCGTCGGGGTGAAAAAATTCCAGTATGATATCTGGGGGGACACGGTCAACATGGCGTCCCGGATGGAGACTGCGGGAGAAACCGGCAAAGTGAATATCAGCGAGGCCACCCATGCCGCCATTAAAGACACCCCGGGCCTGGCATTTTCCTACCGTGGCAAACTGCCGGTAAAAGGAAAAGGGGACGTCAGCATGTGGTTTGTGGAGCGGGTATAATCCAGTCCTGATTGCCCTTGGTTTTAGCTGGTTAAAGGATCCATTCCGGGCTTATATGCCAGGCACCTTCGGGTAAAATCCTGCTCCCGACAAAACTGCATGTCAATGGTATCATTATACTAACGGATGGTTGAGAAGGTACCGCCCAGCGGGTGCCCCTGATCCATCAGAAAAAGGCATCTGCAATCTTACTCTGCTTCCTCCTCATCTGTATCAGACTTCATTGGAGTGAATGAAGTAATGTGGTTTGGATGTGATGCCTGGATAATTTTCAGCCCAACGTGTTATTCACTACCGGAATTCGGATCGTTGCTGTATTTTACCCTGTAGCGCAAAACAACTTATTATGAATGCTCTGTTCGGTTCCGACGCCTTTTCGCCAAAAGAGATTGCTGAAAAAGTGGAAACCATCGGCGTGAATAAAGCCAGGTTGCCTTTCGTCCAAACCGCATTGCTCGGAATATTAGCGGGTGTGTTTATCGGATTGGGTGCCATGTACTATGTCCTCGTGCTTTCAGACCCGACCCTCGGATTTGCTTATGGGAGATTGCTGGGAGGGATCGTCTTTTCCCTGGGCCTGATCATGGTGATTGTTGCCGGCGCCGAATTGTTCACCGGCAACAATCTGCTGGTCATGGCCTGGGCCGATAGCAAAATCACCGCGGCAGAGGTCATGCGCAACTGGCTGATCGTATGCCTTGCCAACTTCCTGGGAGCGGCAGGACTTGCCGTGCTCGTGTATGCTTCCAGGCATGTGGATATGAATGGAGGCGCCGTTGGTGCCACCTATATCCGGATCGCCGCTACCAAATGTCATCTTCCCTTTGCCCAGGCTTTTTTCAGCGGCATGTTATGCAATGTGCTCGTTTGCCTGGCGGTCTGGATGGCACAGGCAGGTCGATCAGTCTCCGACAAGATGCTGGTGATCATCTTTCCCGTATCGGCCTTTGTGGCGGCGGGTTTTGAACACAGCATCGCCAACATGTACCTGATCCCCATGGGTCTTTTGCTGAAAATGGAAATGGTTGCTGCTCCCGGTGCCGAAGCGGTGACGTGGATGGGTTTTGCCAAAAACATACTGCCCGTGATCCTCGGTAACCTGGCAGGCGGCAGTGGTTTTGTCGCTTTGTTTTACCACTTCATCTATGGTCGCCAGCGAAATGGCGCGCCTGGCAATAAAGGCACAGCATGAAGCAACCCTTCCGCTACTGTCTGCAGCCTTCGTCATTTTTTACTGTTGCGCGAAGCTCGCATGGCGAGAAGCGGGATGTTCCGCCAACCGGATGCATAGACCAACAGCCGGGTACGGATTGACCTTCTGCACAAAGGACTGGTATAGCCGAATACGGCAGGGAAAGCAGCTAACCCCGTACCTTGGCCATGCCATGAAATCCATCCCGATACGGCGCATCACTTCTGCGCATCTGTCCACCAGGGATACGTCCCGCTTCAGCATCCGCACGCTGCAAGAGGTCATGCAGGGAAAGGAAATGCACCATGATCTCCACAAACACGATTTCTTTTTTATCCTC
>CAZTXO010000022.1:47175-60431 GCA_964617515.1 uncultured Saprospiraceae bacterium
GCAGGGAAAGGAAATGCACCATGATCTCCACAAACACGATTTCTTTTTTATCCTCGCTATTCAGCACGGTCGGGGATCCCACGAGATCGATTTTGTCCGGTACCCGGTGCAGGACGAAACCTTTTTCATGCTCCGACCCGGGCAGGTTCACAGGCTTATCCTGGAATCCGGGACCACCGGCTTCGTCCTGGAATTCAACCACTCCTTTTATCCGTCTAAAAACGCCCTCTCCGGACAACGATGGAGAAAAGTCTCCACGAAGAATATGTGCCCCGTTAAAAAGGAGGAATACCAAAGGCTTCATCTCCTCATGACCGAAATGCAAAGTGAATATACCGCCCGGCAGGAGGGCTACCAGGAAGCAATACAGGCCTGGCTCGATTTGCTTTTTATCGCTTTGATCCGGCAGAGTCCCGACCCTGGCAGGATCGATGATCACACCGGTGGTTACACCGCGGAACGATTTGAAGCCTTGACAGGATTGCTGGAAGCCAATATTGGCCGGGTAAAAAATGTGACAGCGTATGCCCAGGCATTAAACGTTACTCCCTATCAGCTCAACAGGATCACCAAAGCTTCTGTTGGAAAAACCGTGTCGACCCTGATCAACGAACAAATCATCCTGGAGGCCAAGCGAAATCTACTCGCCACCCAAAACCAGGTGAAAGATATCGCCGACGAGCTTGGGTACGAGGATGTTTCCTACTTTATCCGTTTATTTAAACGACACACCGGTTATTCTCCGGAATCGTTCCGGAAGCGCTTCCGATAAGTCCTGTTCAACTTGAGCAACGTCCTATCCGACCCCGTTTTTCTCCCGATACCTTTGTGCCCGTCATATATTCCATCACTAAATCCACACGACATGAAAGTCAAACCAAGACTCGTGATGGTCTTGAAAATATGGGCCGTCATTTATCCTTCCATCACCGGGTTTCTTTTTCTTTTCGGTCCTTCCCTGGCAGGACTTCCTTTATACCAGCGCACCTTTATCCTGACGGCCACCCTGGTACCCTGGATGATGTTCATCGGTGTCCCTATTGTTGATTTTCTGCTCAGGCAGATCGCCAGGCCCAACACCACCAGATAAATCCCGTATCATCCAATTCAACCTGCCGGGAACAGCCATGCCGCCAAGACGCGATTTTATCAAACAATTCGGTATGGTGTACGGAGGGCTGACGCTCTCCGGGCTCCTCCCGGCCTTTCCATCCGATGAAATCATGAAAGAAGAAAACGCATACGAAGTCATTATTGTCGGAGGCAGCTATGCCGGGCTGGCCGCAGGCATGGCCCTGGGCAGGGCTATGAGAAAGACAGCCATCCTCGATAGCGGGAATCCGTGCAACCACCAAACACCCTATTCACATAACTTCCTGACACAGGATGGTATACCTCCCGGGGACATCGCCCGGCTGGCAAAACAACAAGTCCAACAGTATCCCACGGTTCACTTCAGGCAGGATGAAGTCACTGCCGTGTTGAAAGAGGAACAACGGTTTAGCGTGAAAACAAAACTTGGCGAAACGTTAACTGCTGCTAAACTGGTATTGGCTACCGGTATCCGTGACAGGATGCCGGACATTCCCGGATTTTCGGCCTGCTGGGGTATCAGCGTACTCCATTGTCCTTATTGTCATGGGTATGAAGTGAGGCACCGGAAAACGGGCATCCTGGCAAACGGTAATGAAGGATTTGCGCTGGCGACGCTGATCACCAACTGGACCCATGACCTGGCTTTGTATACTAATGGCCCATCAACCCTCTCCGATCAGGAATATCGTAAACTCCACGCCCATGGCATACCGGTCATAGAGAAAGAAATCACCCAAATAGCGCACCAGCAAGGACATATCGAAAACCTCCGGTTTCATGACGGAACGGTAGCTTCTGTTCAAGTCTTATATTCGCGTCTTCCTTTTGAACAGCATACCCCTCTGCCATCGTTCCTTGGTTGCGAGATTTCCGCGGAAGGATACGTGAAAGTGGATGCTACTCAACGGACTTCCGTTGATGGGGTCTATGCCTGTGGCGATAATGCATCTAAAATGCGGACTGTCGCCAACGCGGTGGCTACCGGGACGACAGCCGGGATGATGGTCAATAAAGAAATACTGGAAGAAGCATTTTACGTACAGAGATGATGAAGGCTTATATCAAAAACAAGTACGGAGGACCGGAAGTCCTGCGATTAGAGGAGGTGGAAAAACCCACGGTCGGGGAGGATCATCTCCTGGTCCGGGTGTCCGCTAATTCGGCCAATCCCATGGACTGGCATATTATCCGGGGCAAACCATTCTTTGCCCGCTTTACATTCGGGCTATGGCGGCCTAAAGACAAGATCCCGGGCGCCGATTTCGCCGGCACGGTGGTGGAAACCGGGAAAAAGGTCACGCTTTTCAAAGTCGGGGACAGGGTATTCGGGGAAACATTCCATGGGGGCGCTTTTGCTGAATTTGTCCGTGTTCCGGAAAGTGTTTGTTCGAACATGCCGGAAGGAACCGATTTTGCGGAAATGGCCAGCGTGCCCATTGCCGGACTCACTGCGCTGCAAGCCCTGATCACCCATGGTCAGCTCAAACCGCAGGAAAAAGTCCTGATCAACGGATCGTCCGGAGGGGTCGGTCATTTTGCGGTACAACTCGCAAAAGCGTACGGAGCTGATGTCACAGCCGTCTGTTCAGGCAAGAACGCTGCCTTTGTCCGCTCCTTAGGAGCGGACCGCGTCATCGCCTATGACGAGGAGGACATCCATCAGCACCAGGGGAGATATGACCTGGTGGTCGATACCAATGGCAACCTCAGGCTTGATGATTTCCGGCGCATGGGGCGCCGGGGCGTTGTCGTTGGGTTTACCACGTTGCGTCACATGCTGGCTTTACAGTTGAGCAAGGCTTTCAGCCGGTTTCCCCTGGCTCAGTTTACGGCTGCCGTCAATACAAAGGACCTGGACATACTGGCCGCCCTTGTCCAGGCGGGGAAAATCAAGCCCCGGATTGAAAAGACCTTTACGTACAGGCAGATCCCTGAAGCTATCGCGTATATAGAATCGATGCGAACCACGGGAAAGGTCGTCATGGTGTGGTAGCAGGTGATGCGGTCCGGATACGGAAGCAGAAGCAGGGCTGCTTCATTTGACCTTATCCGGAACTGAAAGAAATGACGATCTTTAGCGAATGGCCGAAGCAAGCCCCAACGCGCGGTTAGAAGCTTTTTGTGATGGTGTTTTTGCCATTGCGCTCACCTTATTGATCATTGACATCAAAATCCCCTCCGATACCGAAATCCATGACACGGCTTCTCTGTGGCAGGCGATCCGGCATATTTTACCGTCCATCCTTGCTTTTGTATTAAGCTTTGTCATCATCCTCATCACGTGGGTCAATCACCACAATGCCTTAAAGCTGGCCCAAAAATCCTCCCCCGCTTTTATCTATGCCAACGGCCTGTTGTTGCTGTCGGTGGTCTTTACGCCCTTTCCCACTTCGTTAATTGGTGAATACATCCTTACCGGTCAGGCAGCACCTGCCGTGATGTTATACACCGGCGTATTGATTCTTCAATCCCTTGGTTGGGCGCTCATCTGTTCGGCCGCGCTCAAGGATCATTTGCTCAGGAATGAACGAGCCGTCGCGGAAACGCGCAAGAACAGGATCTACGCGTATTATTCGGTTTTAGGGTATTCCTTTCTGACGATCTTATCTTACTGGTTCCCGCTTCCGGTCTTCGTTTTAACCATCCTTCTCTGGGTAGTCTGGCTGTTGGTGGGGATCAACATCAGGCATAGCGAGGATACTGTCCTTCCCTAATGGGTATTGCGCAAATCTAAAGGGCAATGATCCTTTTTATTCATGCCCTTTACGGAAGGATGCATTCTTCCTGCTTGGGTACATCCAACCGGATTAAGGGATGATTCCATCCTGCGCATTGCAGGTTACAACTGACCTGGTGCTTTAACTCCCTTGCTGATAAGCCAGATCATCAGCGGCAATTCTCCTGCGAAATAAGCAGGAAACGTAACCCGGCCCACGGTCGCACCATACTCCGGGAAGAGTATAAAAGTCAATGCGTCCAGGACATACGCGGCACCATTAATCCACAACAGGAAACCCAACAGGCGAGGCATATGATCAGACCGTCGTATCAAATCCCCCAGGGGAATCAGCCATAATCCCCAAAACAACAAGACCACTTTATTTCCATAACTATGATAACGCAGGTAGAATTTTGCCATGTCCCGGCTTTCCCGGATATCAAATGATGTCAATATTTCCCCATGGAAGATTTTCAACGCAGCAAGCTTCAGGATACAACCGGTAAAGGCAATGGCCAGCCCCATGAGTAAAAGTCCAACCATCAGGTTTGCCTGAAGGCCATCGACATGCTTCAACAGGGCATGCAACCGGAGACTGACATACAGTAACAAAAGCATACTGATCACGTTGGCTGCAATCCCGGACCGGTAGAGCAATTCATGCTCCAGTATTCGCCGGATGGTGGCGTCCCAATCCCCGGGAACTGACGTATACGAAGGCACAAACATTCCTCCATACACGGCCAGGCCGGCCATAAGGACATAGATCCACCCGGTGCGCTGGGCTTGGTGTTGTCTTAGCAGGTATTCATTCATGATGGATAAAAATTTATTTTTCGATTAACAGGATTTCCGTTTATCAGCAACCATCTACTCATCAGGATGCTCCAACAGGCCATGGGAAGATCAAAGAGCCAAGGATTGACCCAGTTGCTGAAACCCGGGAAGAGAAGGTACAGCCCTGCGCAAACGGCACACCAACCGCAAGCGAGTATGCCGGAGATCGATAGCGCACGGGGTATCCATCCGGACTTGTGCCAAAGCCACGCGAAACCAACAGAACCCAACGCATAAAACGGTAATGGGCCATAGTATCGGTCAAACCGGAAATTCTGCCATATCCTTCCCATCGATGCCCCGCATGGGTCAGCGAAGTCTTTCATCGATGGCAAACCGTGGATCTGGTCCAAGACCCGAAGTGTGTATACGATCCAGACGATAAGGTAGATCAGCTGACATAGCAGGGAGAATAATCCCACACCCGGTCTGACCCCGCCAAGGATCCTGAAAAGCACGACGGTAAAGACCAAAAAACCAGTTGCATAGCAAAGATCCAGGACCAGACCAAGGCGAAAGCGATGCATCCATGCCGGGTCCGGTAGAAATATTTCCTTAGTGACCAGGGAGGATAAGAGCGGTTGGTATATGACAAAATTCGTCACCACGACCAAACTAAAGGTCAGGAGAAAGGCAGCTGCCACCAGGTAGATGGAATTGCGATGCAGGTCATTTCCCGGGTTCAGGTTCATGCAGGGCGGATGTTTCTTTCCTGTCAAATATCTACTCCCCGATTCGATGCGCAGACACCATGGCTACAGACAAGTCACATGCGTCAATGAACAGCGGGAAAACGTCAACCAAAGGATGGCTGGCCAGAAGCCATTGTTGACCGTTATGGATTATTTTTGACGAGGAAGAAGCGCATGATGATAAAGCTTGCTGCACGTATCCGGTTTTACCTGTGGGTCGGACTGGCCTATGGTGGTCTGCAGATATTGGCCGGGCTATGGAAACAACCAGACATCCCTTTTTACGTTATCCTGGATCACCTGTGGCTAACGGTTTTTGTAACCGCGGTAAATGCCCTTCTCTTCGAAATCACGTTTACTTTTTTACAGTGGAAAAAACTCCATTTTTTTCTCGGCGGAATCCTCCTCCACCTGATCCTGTACCCGTTTGTGTTTTACCTGTGGAAACAATTGGGTGAATGGCTTCACGTGTACACCCCGCTGACGATTCGTTCGTATTGGCAATGGCTTGAATACCTGATGGGCTATGCGATGGGTTCAGTGTTCTTTTTCGGGATTTGCAGGCATGTGTATACCTATCTTCACCTGAAACGGCTGGCGCTGCAATTGAAAATTGAAAAACAGGAAGCAGAACTCAATTACCTGAAAGCCCAGACCAACCCTCACTTCCTGTTCAATACCCTGCATAACATCTATTCCCTGGCGCGTGAAAAATCAGCGGTCGCACCGGAATCGATTTTGAAACTTTCCGAAATCCTCCGGTATATGCTGTATGAGACCGGTAACTCCCGGATAGCGATCGAAAAGGAAATCAAGATTCTGTCCGATTACATCGCGCTTGAAAAACTCCGCTATGATGAGACCCTGCAAGTCCATTTTCAACAGGATATCGAAGATATGCAGCAAGGCATACCGCCTTTACTCCTGATGCCCCTGGTGGAGAATGCGTTCAAACATGGAGTGGCGGAAACACGACACCGGCCCTTTGTCGAGATCCAACTTTCTGTAAGAGAAGATATCCTTCATTTCTCCGTCCGGAATTCAGCCGCGCCTCCGAAGGAACACATACCCAATCATATCGGTCTTCCCAACCTGAAACGGCAGTTAGAATTACTTTTCACCGATTACTCCCTGACCACCGGCCAGGATCAGGAAAACTTTACTGCTGCACTTCGCATCAACCTGGCCAGCCATGTCTAAACTTACCTGTATCATCATTGAAGATGAACCCCTGGCAGTCCGGGTGCTGGCTGAATACATCCGTCAGGTTCCGTTTTTGGAACTTCGGTCAACCTGCAGGGATGCCATCGAGGCAGCAGCGTGTCTGCGGGAACAGCCAGTAGACATCATGTTCCTGGATATACACTTGCCCGGGATCAAAGGAATGGCCTTTCTCAAAACCCTCGTCCAACCGCCTGCCGTCATTATTACCACTGCCTACCATCAATATGCCGTGGAAGGATTTGATCTGAATGTAACTGATTACCTGCTGAAGCCATTTGGATTTGACCGTTTTCTGGCGGCGGTCAATAAAGCGGCGCGGGACCATCCGGCTCTGCCCTTACCAAAGCGACAACCGGACTTTATCCTGGTCACAGTGCAGAAAAGGAAAGTGAAGGTTTCGTTGAATGAAATCCTCTATATCGAAAGCCAAAGGGAATATATCAAGTTAGTCTGCGTGGGAAAAACCTACCTGACAAAAATGAGCACGCATGAAATTGAAGCGCTATTGCCAGCGGACCGGTTTAAAAGAATTCACAGATCGTTTATCATCTCCCTTGACCGGATTGAATCCTACAGTTCCGGGCAAGTGGATATTCATGGCACTTCGATACCTATCGGCCGCGCTTACCAGGGAACGCTTGGAGGTTTATTCCTGCCCTGAAGGAACTTAATGGTCAGCCGGTCTCATTTACACAAGAATACGGAAAGACGGCTTAGTCTTTAAGGCGATACAACGCCTGTCACTTTTCTTACAGACGGATAAATCGACCATGCCGGAGCGTCCCGTCACGCAATTCCATGCGTAAGACATAAAGCCCGGATGGCAGGGTGGATACATTCAGTTCAAATGCATCCTTGGCGAAGGTTCCTTCAGCAGGTAGCAGCTGACCTTGCAGGTTGGACAATAGCACCCTTGCCGGCATCTCAGGTATAGTCGCCAATACAAGATCCTTTGCCGGATTCGGGTAAATCCGGATCGTTACTTCCCTGTCAGTTTCACCGGTGGAGGAAATAATCACGTCAAGACAATCGGAGGTATCCCGGCACACTCCATTGCTCACCTCCACGGAATAGCTGCCACTGGCCGTCACAGTCAATGACTGACCGCTGGCTTCTTCAACTGGTTCGTAGGCTTGATCGCAGCGCAACCATTGATAAGCTTGTCCAACCGGAATCGCGCTCAGTACATCGCCTGCGAGCGCTTCAATCTCGGCCTGGGGAGCGGGAACCGCCATCACACTGGCTTCATCGTGTGTCTCGCAACCCAAGACTGTCACCGTATAGGTCAATTCAATCAACCCCGGACCTGTCGGTGTCAGTTCATTTCCCTCCACGATGCCCGGGCCCGACAATACGGAAAAGTCGCCTCCGCCCGGCAGTCCTTTCAGCATAGCAGTCTGATTCATACAAAGGCTATCCCCCGGAACGATAAGTTTCGAGGCAGCAGCTTGTTTGACGGGAATCTCCTGTACAACAGAGGACGAGCAACCCGGAAGACTGACGATATATTCTACGGCAATCACACCACCTGCCGTGGCGGTCAAAACATTACCGGTTATTTGTCCCGGACCACCGGCGACGGCAAAAAAGCCACCGGCCGGCAATGCTGCCAAGATTCTGGATTCACCGGAACACATGAGGCTTGCCTCACTGGTGAATTGCATGGATTCCGGATTGGCACAGCCATCCGATTCGGTGAGTGACACGCGTGGCCATTCGAGCAGGGCAGCTCGCATACGGATACGCTGATCTTCTGTAAACCGGCCAGAAGCACTGTCCGTGGGACAATAGCTCATCCAGTTGAAACGGCTGTTTTCCCAGACCCCGCCTCCACCGCAGGTATTGTTGACGCCGCAATCATTACGACGGTGCGGCGGCGTATCGCAAATCTCGTCTCCCGCCAGGAGACAATCCGAATCGTCCGGACAGATCGATCCGTCTTCATCCCCATTGAACGTGTGGGCCAGATTGAGCCCATGCCCCACCTCATGCGCGAGGGTCCGGCTGGTGGAATTCATAGAAGCAATATCGATGATCGTTCCGTCAAACCAATCGCCGTTGGGGTAATACGCATACCCGGAAATGTCCCCACAGATATCCCGGACGACCCAGATATTGTAGTAGGATTCGACCGGCCAATGGCTCAGGGCCTTCACTTCCAGTTCATTGGCGCCACAGTTGTCACTCCAGGCAACGCCCTCGGTGGCATACCCGGTGATGCCGGATCCATTCACGCGGTTGATGCCGGAGGAAGGACAGCCATTTGGATCGCGGTTGGCCAGGCAGAAACTGATTTCAATATCCTGGCCCAGGCCATTGACGTTGGCAAAGCGTTCGTTGAGTCCGGCAATAGCATCATATATCTGGGCATCCGAGATATTGGATCCCTTGCCGATCAGTTCGCCGAGGTGAATGATATGCACGACAACGGGGATGGTATATTGGGGAGGATTTTGACGATGGCCAGCTTCTTTGGTTACGGCTGCCCGGAGGAGGGTCTGTTGTGACAGAAACCGTTCCTTATACCGTGCATCTGTGCGCATCAGGTATGCATGATGCTCATCTGTGGCACAGGGCTGGTCCTGCGAAAAGCCCAGGACGGAAATCAGGGAAAAGGCCAGTACGAAGGCCAATACGGGAGGATGGGCGGTCTGCATAGGTTGTGTCCGGTAGGGCCAGCAAAGTTACGGGATCTTTGAATTCTTTGCAGCCGTAGCACAATCATGGCCGATAAATTGACGAACTTTAAACCGGATCCAACCAACATATCCATGCCCACCACCAAAAACAAATTGACTACGTCCGCCAAAAAGGAACTGCTGGACATTCTCCAGGCACGGTTTGAAAAAAACATGAACCGTCATAAGGGGATGGCCTGGACCGCCCTGCAGGCAGCCCTGGAAGCTAATCCGGATAAACTCTGGTCGCTGAATGAAATGGAAATGACCGGGGGAGAACCCGACGTGGTTGGTTTTGACAAAAAAACCGGGCAATACATTTTCTATGATTGCGCCGCCGAAAGCCCTAAAGGCCGGAGAAGCCTCTGTTATGACCGAAAAGCGTGGGCCTCCCGGAAAGAACATAAGCCCGAAGGGAATGCCATAGAGATGGCGGAAGACATGGGCATTGAAATGCTGACAGAGGATGAATACCGTTCCTTGCAGCAACTTGGAAAATTCGACCTAAAGACATCCAGTTGGGTGAAGACGCCGGAAGCCATCCGCAAACTCGGGGGAGCCGTCTTTTGTGACCGCCGGTACGAAACCGTTTTTCTTTATCACAATGGCGCTGAATCATACTATGCGGCGCGAGGATTCCGGGGTTCCCTGCGAGTCTAAAATCCTTTGCGCTGTACCGTTATATTCATCACACACCACATCCCTTTACAAAACCCCACTCATGGCCGACCTCCTTTTTACCCCATTCCAGGTCAAGCACCTGCAATTCAAGAACCGGATCATCCGCTCCTCCATTGGTGGCCGGACCTCATATTATGATGGCACGGTCACGTCCGCGTTTAAACATTTTGAAAAAAGGTTTGCCGCGCATGGCGTGTCCGGGATTATTTCCGCCACGGTCAGTGTCAACGACCAGCGGACCTCCCCAATGGAATATCCCAAGCTGAGTGATGACCGGTATATCAAACCATTTGCCGACGCCATCCAAGCGGTACATGCCTATGATTGCCGGTATATTATCCAAATCGGTGATACGGGAGGTGCGACCCATACCAGTTTATTTTCACAACCAGCGGATGCGCGGTCTTCCTCCACATTATTTGACTTGTTTTACGGGTATCCCAACCGGCACAAGGCCATGACCCGCGAAGAGATCCAGGTCACCATCCAGGAATTCGCCGCGGCAGCCAGGCGTGTGCGGGAGACCGGTGCGGACGGAGTGGAAATAACGGCGAGCAAAGGGTACATCATTCAACAATTCCTCAATCCCGGCATCAATCGCCGGAAGGATGAATATGGCGGTTCCCGGGACAATCGTTTCAGGTTGCTGGAGGAGATTCTCCTGGCCGTGCGCCAACAAGTCGGGCATGATTTTCCCATCGGCATCCGTTTATCCGCGGCCGATTATAATTACTTACCCCTCAACCTCCGTCTTCCGCCCCGCTTCCCGCTGAAACATTGGTATTTCGGCAATACGCTGGACGACAATCTCTATTACGCGGGGAAATTAAAGACGCTCGGCGTTGATTACCTGCATATCGATAAAGGATATGGTTTCCCAAATCCAAAAGGCAACCCGGGAACCTTTCCGATACAGGAGATGAAAGTATTCTACAATTCCAACCGGCATCTCTCGAGGAAAGCCTGGTGGCGGGCGGCTATCTTCAACCTAGTTCCTGAATTTATCCTGCACCCGATCGGCAATATTGGATGGAGTTATGTGCCCGCCGTTTCGGCGGATGATGCCAAACGTTTTAAAGAAGCAACCGGCTTACCTGTTATATCCAATGGCGGCTACCAGGACCGGGATTTGATGGAACACACCCTGCAAGAAGGCAAAGCGGACATGCTTGCTATGGCGCGTCCATTACTGGCTAACGTCAATCTCCTCCAGCAGTTCAAGCAAGGAAAAAATTCGCCAGACATCCCTTGCACCCATTGCAATCGGTGTATCGTCCGCACGGCTAATTTTCCCCTGGGCTGCTATGATCGATCCCGCTTCGTGTCACAGGAGGATATGGAAGCCCAGATCATGCTTTGGAGCGCGACCAGTGACGAACAGGCATAGCCCATTCACGCTTGGCTGTCAAGCGATACGCCTCGTATTTTACGTGTTACGCATGTCAAACCGGTCAAGGTTCATCACCTTCGTCCAGGCAGCCACAAAGTCGTTAACAAACTTCTCCCGTGCATCCGCACAGGCATAAACCTCCGCCACGGCACGTAATTCGGCATTCGATCCAAAGATCAGATCAACCCGCGTGCCGGTCCATTTAAGCTCACCGGTTTTGCGGTCGCGTCCTTCAAACGAATTTTGCGCGGAAGAGGTAGCTTTCCACCCGGTACCCAGGTCGAGCAAGTTGACAAAAAAGTCATTGGTCAGGACTTCCGGGCGTGAGGTGAAGACTCCCAACTGCGAATGATCATAGTTTGTATGAAGCACGCGCAAACCTCCGACAAGCACGGTCATCTCCGGCACCGTCAGGGTCAACAGTCGGGCTTTATCCACCAGCATTTCCTCCGCCGATACAGTTTGATCCGGTTTGAGGTAATTACGAAATCCATCCGCCCTTGGCTCCAGCACTTCAAACGACTCAACATCCGTTTGCGCTTGTGACGCATCTGTCCGGCCAGGAATAAACGGAACCGTCACCGCATGGCCCGCATTCGTTGCAGCTTTTTCAATAGCTGCCCCGCCAGCCAGCACAATCAGATCGGCCAGCGAAACCTGCTTACCGCCTGCATGCTTTTGATTAAATTCCTGTTGAATTCCTTCCAGGACCTCCAGCACTTTCTTCAGTCCTCCCGGGTTGTTGACTTCCCAGTCCTTTTGCGGTGCCAGCCGGATGCGCGCGCCATTGGCTCCTCCCCTTTTATCGGAACCACGAAACGTAGACGCGGAAGCCCAGGCTGTCGATACGAGTTCGGAGACCGTCAGTCCGGACGCCAGAATCTTCGCTTTTAAAGCAGCTATGTCTTTCGCTTCAACCAGGGGATGGGTCACTTCGGGTACAGGATCCTGCCAGATCAATTCTTCCGCAGGCACCTCAGGTCCCAGGTACCGGGCGCGTGGTCCCATATCGCGATGGGTGAGTTTAAACCACGCGCGGGCGAAGGCATCTGCAAACTCATCCGGATGTTCAAAAAACCGCCTGGAGATTTTTTCATATGCCGGGTCAAACCGCAACGCGAGGTCCGTCGTCAGCATAAAAGGGGCATGGCGTTTCGAAGGGTCGTGAGCATCCGGCACCGTGCCTTCGCCCATGCCATGTTTCGGTCGCCACTGATGGGCCCCAGCAGGACTTTTGGTCAGTTCCCACTCATACCCAAAGAGATTCCAGAAAAAATTATTGCTCCATTTTGTCGGTGTGGTTGTCCAGGCACCTTCGAGTCCACTCGTGATCGTATCGGCGCCATGCCCTGTCCCAAGCGTATTCCGCCAGCCGAGCCCTTGTTCCTCGATCGGGGCACCTGCTGGTTCGGGTCCGACATACTTCGAAGGATCACCGGCTCCATGCGTTTTGCCGAAGGTATGGCCGCCGGCAATCAGGGCTACTGTTTCCTCGTCGTTCATGGCCATTCGTCCGAACGTCTCCCGGATGTCCCTGGCAGCAGCTATAGGATCGGGGTTTCCATTGGGTCCTTCGGGATTAACATAGATGAGACCCATCTGGACCGCGGCCAGGGGATTTTCCAGTTCCCGATCGCCGGAGTAACGTTTGTCCTCAAGCCATTTTCCTTCCGAGCCCCAGTAGATATCTTCTTCCGGCTCCCAGATATCTTCCCGGCCTCCGCCGAAACCGAAGGTTTTAAAGCCCATCGATTCCAGGGCACAGTTACCGGCCAGGATCATCAGGTCGGCCCAGGAAATCATACGGCCGTATTTCCTTTTGATGGGCCACAGCAAAAGGCGGGCTTTGTCGAGGTTCGCATTGTCCGGCCAGCTGTTGAGCGGAGCAAAACGTTGTGAACCAGAACCTCCTCCTCCCCGGCCATCCGAGACGCGGTAGG
>CAZTXO010000023.1:0-34638 GCA_964617515.1 uncultured Saprospiraceae bacterium
GAGATGCTTCCGGCCGTGACATCAATCAGCTTGTATTTAAAATCAATTGATATTCATCATGAAATCATTTTTTGGATATCTGATCTTGTTGCTTGGCGCTTTGATGCCCGCGTATAGCTGGGCCCAAAACGCGGAGAACATCATCACGGAGTCTAGCGAACCGGTCGAAGATGTGTACCTGGATGATGTCGTCCGGAAAACCATGATCTTCGAAAACCGGGTGCTGCCTTATGAGCCCCTTCGGGAAGCGGATATTCCGTGGGAACGCAGGATCTGGCGCATTATCGACGTTCGGGAAAAAATCAACCTCCCGTTCATCAATCCGCTCCAGCCCTTCTTTACCATTATCGGCGATGCCGCCAAATCGGGAGAGATCAAAGTCTTCAAGGATGAAACCTTCAAGCAGATGATGACCCCGGAAGAAGTGTTGGGTAAACTGGTGGACATCGATACCAGCCTCATCTTTAACCCGGAAACGTACGAAGATGAAGTGGTGATCACCAACAGCCCCGTCAACCCGGAGGATATCCAGAAGTTCCGGATCAAGGAAATGTGGTATTTCGATAAGGAAAGTTCCCGGATGCAGGTCCGCATCCTCGGTATCGCCCCGGTTCGGGATTATATCGATGCGACCACCGGAGAATTCAAATATGCGATTCCCATTTTCTGGGTGTATTACCCGGAAGCACGGGAAGCGCTTTCCCGGTACACGGTTTTCAATGAATATAACGATGCCTCTCCAGGCACCTGGAGCGACCTCTTCGAACAGCGCCGTTTTTCCAGCTACATCTACAAGCAATCCAACGTTTTGGATATGCGTCTGGATGACTACTACACCAATGCCGAAGATGGTGTGGAAAAACTGCTGGAGTCTGAAAGGATCAAAGCCGAGTTGTTCAACTGGGAACACGACCTCTGGACGTATTAATCCCCGGGATGGTTAAATGATTAAAAAGCCTTGCAGGATTCCTGCGAGGCTTTTTTTTTCTGATCAGCGATGGCTGAAATGCTTGATGGAGTAAATGAAGATGCTGCCGAATCCGATCATCAGCATAATGTGGTAAACGAGGAAAGTGGTTTTGCCCAACTGGATCCCCAGGATAACCGCGGTCAGGAAATACAGCGCCAGCAAACCTTCGAATATGGTCGATTTGGATAACCGGCCGGCGACGTACAGTTCTTTTCTGAAACTATCCTGCCATTGACGGATGTTGAACTTTGGCGTGCGCACAAAAGCTGTCTTCCGGCCCAGGTAGCCCTGCACCACCGCGATGCTGTTGTGCAGCGACAGGCCCATCGAAAGCGACAGGAAGACCGGGAACATGTAGATAAAGCGGGGAATCGATTTATACGCCGGCTCATGGCGCCAGGAAGTATCGCGGTTAGCCACAAAATAAACACAGCCAATGGTCACCACACCGATGATGAAGATCCAGTAAAAGCGCATGTCCAGGTCGATGACGTTCATCAGGAAGAGGCTCGGTACACTGGATACGGCCAGGATGAAGATAAACAGGAAGATCGAGCTGGACAGCAAGTGGGACAGGGCATGTATCTTCTGGCCAAAAGGGAGTTCGGAGCGAAGGATGGCCGGGATCATCCTGCGGGCATTTTCCGCGCCTCCTTTCATCCAGCGGAACTGCTGGGATTTCAAACCATTCATTTCGGCCGGCAACTCAGCCGGGGAAGCAACCTCCTGGCGATAGACAATGCGCCATCCCTTGAGCTGGGCCCGGTAGGAAAGGTCGAGATCCTCCGTCAGCGTATCAGCGGCCCAGCCACCGGCGTCTTCAATAGCCTGACGTCGCCATACGCCCGCTGTCCCATTGAACTGAAGGAAGTAATTGCCGTTCTGACGACCTGTTTGCTCGATGGTGAAATGCACATTGAGTTGAAACGCCTGGAGTTGCGTGATCAGGGAATAATTGCGGTTGATATGCTCCCAACGGGTCTGGACGACCCCGACTTTTTCATCCTTAAAATAGGGGATGGTCTGAAGCAGGAAATCACGGTGAGGCAAAAAATCGGCGTCGAAGATCGCTATATACTTGCCTGACGCGGTCGCAAGGCCGTCCCGGAGCGCACCTGCTTTGAATCCTTCCCGGTTGGTCCGGTGACAATACACGATATTGATACCCTCCTTTTGGTACTGTTCCGCCTTTTCCCGGCAGATCCGGCTCGTTTCATCCGTGGAGTCATCCAGGATCTGGATCTGCAGTTTGTCCGGGGGATAATCCAGCCGGACGATGTTATCGATCAGGCGCTCCACGACGAATTGTTCGTTGTAGACAGGCAGTTGGATGGTGACATCCGGAAGGTCATCCGCATAAGTCATCGGGGGTACCGGCATGGCCGGTTTCCGCCTGGCACGCCTGTACTTGAGGAGGAGGTGAAACTGCATCATGCAGTACAACGTGACGTATACGAGGGCAAGGGTATACAGTCCGACGATGCTATACGCAATGAATCGAACGATTAGAGGGGAGTCTTGCATGTCAGCGTCGGTCTGGGGATAAAAGTAATCATATATATACTTTTTCCATATGCTAAGATAAAATCCTGAATGTCAGTGTATCGTTATCCATACCGGACTCCCGGCACTACATCGGGATTCCCGACTTTGCGATTAATTTTGCCACCCCGTCAGGCGGGAGTTTTCTATGCGATTGACACTATCCAGGCCACACGCTCATACTTCCGGATCCCGGCCCCGCTTCCTTTGGGTAGCAGGCTGGTCAGCAATTCTCCTGGCCGGATGGCTGGGCTGTTATGAGGAAAAATTCACGAATGATCCTTCGGATACACTCACCTTTTCGACCGACACCCTGAGTTTTGATACCGTGCTGACGGCAGTCTCCACGGTCACACGCCATTTCAAAGTATACAATCCCCATGATCTGTTTTTGCGGATCGATGAGATCACCGTGAAAGGTGCGGCGGCCGGCTTTTTCCGGATTAACGCAGATGGGACGTCCGGGGAATTGATCACAGGACTGCAGGTTCCACCGCACGACAGCATCTATGTTTTTGTGGAGGCCACCATCGATCCGGATCAGCCTGAATCCGTGAGTCCTTTTATTCTCGAAGCCTTTGTCTCGTTTACGGTCAACCAGCAGGAACAGAAAGTGGTCCTGATTGCCTGGGGCCAGAATGCCAATTACATCCCCGGCCCGGACCGGCCCAACCGGATCCTGGTCTTGTCCTGCGACCTGGGAACGGTTACCTGGGATGATCCGAAGCCATATGTTTTATACGGAACACTGCTGATTGATTCCTGTACACTTCGTTTGCCGCCCGGTACACGGCTTTACATCCATGGAGGCATTGCCAATAATGAACTGGGGATTTATAACGAGGGCCTGATCTACACCTTGCCAAAGGGGCGGATCGAAGTGGAAGGCACGGTGGACAGACCTGTGATCATCCGGGATGACCGGATCGAGCCGGACTATGCGGGAGCCTGGGCCGGGATACGGCTTGGTCCGGAGAGTGGCCCCCATTCCTTCAGCCATATGCGGTTGGAAAACGGGCTGCTGGGCATTTTCGCTGATAGTGCTTCTTCCGCGACACTGGATCACAGCATCATCGCTTTTACGGATGGCCCCGCGTTTTATGGGCGCCATGCACAGGCGACTGTTTCCAATTGCCTCTTTTATGAAAATGGTGGTCAGGCGCTGGCCCTGACGTTCGGGGGGGACTATGTAGTCAATTATTGCACGATGGCCAATTTTGGTAATACGACGGAGGCCTTGTTGCTCAACAATTATTATTGTTCGGATCCGCTCTGCTCGGAGGGAGCCTTGCTCAACAAATTAGTGGCCCGGGTGAATAATTCCATTATCATTGGCTCTGCTTCCGATGAGGTCTGGATCAGTGATGCCGGCATGCCGGGAAATGATCTGCTCGATATTCAGATGAGCCATAATATGGTCGTCGTGGATGACCTGCTGGATAATAATTACTTCCCGCAATTTTTTGAATCCATCTGCACGGATTGCTTTGCGTATCATCCGGGCGATACGTTGTTTGCGGACCTGTTGATGGAAAATTTCCACCTGGATACATTTTCTGTGGCGGAGCAAAAGGGCATTCCCCTCCCTGGCTTTCCGGATGACCTGGAAGGCGTAGTGCGGGATGCCGTCATGCCGGATATCGGCTGTTACGAATTCAGGAAATGAGCTGCGGAGCAAGGCCGGTGACTGGCCGGTTCCGGTGAAGTCTCCATGCGCTCATCGCGGTGGAATGCCAGGGATGCAGGATGCACAGACGAGGGGCCTTTTAGTTTTTCGCTGTGTTGATTCTCGCCCGGTCGACCATTTTCAACAGGCCGAAGCCGATCAGGAAAAAGGAAGCCAGCACCAGGACGCTCGACCGCATGCTGCCGGTGACATTATTGACCAATCCAAACAGGAAAGTACCGGAGACGATAGCGATTTTGGACAGGACATCATAAAAACTGAAAAAGGATGTCAGGTCTTCCGTCCTGTTTTCCAACAGTTTCGCATACGTGGACCGGGACAAAGACTGAATGCCGCCCAGGACCATACCAACCAGCGCCGCAATGGTGAAAAATTGCCATTTCTCCCTGGTTAAATAAGCCCCGATGCAAATGATAACCCAGATCATGAGTTGAATGAGCAGGCTGAGCTTATTGCCATGCCGCTTGGAGATTCCGGCAAACAGGTACGCGCCGGGCACAGCCACGAGTTGCAGCAGCAGGATTGTGATGATGAGTTCCGCATCCCTGAATCCCAGTTCCCTGTCCGCAAAAAGGGAGGCGAGATAAATAACCGTATGCACGCCGGCAATGTAAAAGAAATAAGAAGCGAGGTAAAGGATTATCTGCCGGTCATGTTTGATGATATTCCATACAGCCTGCAGTTCATGCCAGCCTTTGGACAAGAGTTTTCTCGGAAAGGCAGCTGGTTTGTCTTTTGGTAACCGGTTGAAGGTGATTTGGGAAAATCCGATCCACCACACGCCAACCAGGACAAAGGAAATCCGGGAAGGCAACGTGCTGCTGCTGATGCCGAACCAATCCGGTTTTTGGATCATCACCAGGCAAAAGACCAGGAGCAACACGCTTCCGATATAACCGTATGCATATCCACGTGCACTGACTTTGTCGTATTGGTCTTCAGTGGCAATGAGGGGCAGATAGGAATCATAAAAAACCAGGCCACCCGCCGCGCCAACCGTGCCAAGCATAAACCCGGTCGTCCCGATCCACATGGTCTCCGGTGACCGGAAAAAAAAGAGCAGCATGCATCCGGCGGCTCCAAGCATGGTGAATCCGCGCAGGAAATACATCCGCCTCCCCGAATAATCCGCCACACCGGAGAGGAGGGGAGAGAGAAAAGCAATCAGGATATAAGCGGCGGATACGGAAAAGGAATAGAGTGCCGTATTGGAAATCACGCCTCCGAAGAAAGGAATCCTTTCTTCGGTCACACTGGAGAAATATATCGGGAAGATCGCCGTCGAAATCACGAGGTAATAGGCGGAGTTGGCCCAGTCAAAATAGGCCCAGCCATTGACGACGCGTTTATCATTGAGTGTCATGAAGTGAAGGTATTAATTTAGCCGCCGAATACCTATCTTCCATCCCGATGAAAGTGCTGATCCTGAGTCGAAGTCCGATCCTGTATTCCACGCACAGTCTTGTCATGGCCGCGCGCCGGCGTGGACACCAGGTCAGGGTGGTCGATCATCTCCAGTGCGATCTGACCATCCTCGATGGTCGGCTTGGAGTCCGCTACCAGGGCGATTTCCTTGGGCGACCGGATGCACTCATCCCGCGGATCGGAAGTTCCGTCACAAGCTATGGCGCCGCAGTTGTCCGGCAGTTTGAAATGATGGGTGTCTACACGGTTGTCAGCACGGATGCACTCCTTCGCGCCCGGGACAAACGAACCTCCCTGCAATATCTTGCGGCCCATCAATTGCCTGTACCGGACAGTATTTTTACCGGCATGCCGGAAAATGTGGATGTCTCTCTCAGTTTGCTTGGAGATCAGTACCCGGTCGTCATCAAATTGCTCAATAGTACACAGGGCCAGGGCGTCATCCTCGGCGAAAGCCATCATGCCGCGCAATCGATTGCAGAAGCCTTCTTAAGGATGCGTGAAGAGGTCCTCCTGCAACGTTTTATCGAAGAATCCAAAGGGCGCGATGTGCGCGTTTTTATCGTCGGCGGTAAAGTTGTGGCCACGATGGAACGCAATGCGCAGAATGGAGAATTCAGATCGAATCTGCATCGGGGGGCTTTATCCAAAAAAGTGCGCATCTCCGGCGAGGAAGAGAGCATTGCGCTAAGGGCGGCGGAATTGATGGGGCTTGAGGTGGCCGGCGTGGATTTGCTTCGTTCCAACCAGGGTCCGCTGATCCTGGAAGTCAATGCCTCCCCGGGGCTGGAAGGTATCGAAGGCACCACCGGGATCGATATTTCCGGCCACATCATCCGGTTTGTAGAAAAGCATGTCGGAATTGTACCGGCCTAAAGGGGACGTCCCTGCAAGTCAGCCAACAAAGGATTTCCTGAATCCGGACAAAAGCAGCCTGTTCCTGGAGGGCCCATTCCCGATCTCCGTTATATTTGCAGCCACGCAATGAAAATCCGCACTGACTTCCTCCTGATGTCCCTGGCCATGATGGCTTTGCTCCTTGCGGGTTGTAAAAGCAGGACCGACGAGACCCCACTCCAGGGGGACCATACCGGTGTTCAGCAAATGGATTCTGCGACGAAAGGAGACGGATTTGAAACGGACGCCAGCCAGTATGAAAGCGAGGATCGTGTGATCTGGCAAAAGCCTGACCTGGTCATCCAGCAGTTAGGCGATGTCGAGGGTAAAACCGTTGCCGACCTGGGAGCGGGGACAGGCTATTTCAGCCGCCGGATTGCCTACAAGGGAGCCCGGGTCATTGCCCTGGATATTGATCCCCGGGCCATTCAGTGGATGGAAGAGCAAAAGGCCCGGTTTCCTGCCGAACTGCGGGACAGGCTGATCATCCGCCAGGCTGAGCCCGATGATCCGAAACTCAAGCCAGGGGAGGTAGACATGGTCATCCTGGTCAATACCTACACGTATATCCAGGATCGCGTCACCTATTTTTCAAAACTTCGCCAGGCCATCCGAAAAGGAGGGATCATTCTCATCATTGATTTCAAAAAGGTGGAAACCCCCTTCGGTCCCAGGCTGGATGAGCGCATCGATGCCCAGCAGGTGCAGGCTGAAATGAAAGAGGCAGGATATACGATTCTCAATTCCGACGAGGCCTCCCTGGAGTATCAGTACATCATCAAGGCACAACGTCCCTGATACGTTCTATCGCACGATCAGCTCTTCCCTGGCCGGGCCGGTAGAGATGTAGCTGATGGGCAGCCCGATTTGTTTTTCGAGATAGGTCAGGTAATCTGTCACAGCCGACGGGAGGTTTTCGTATGCATCGACAGCAATGTCCCGCTTCCATCCCGGATGATGCGAATGGACGATGCCGGTGATACTGTCTTCAAAGTCAAAAGGCACCTGGTCTGTCATACCCGACGTAGTCTGATACTGCTCCGCGACCGAAATCTGTTCAAATGTGTTCAGAACATCCAGCTTGGTGATCGCCAGGTGAGTCGTACCCGTGATCATGGCTGCATATTTGAGTTGAGGCAGGTCCAGCCAGCCGCAGCGCCTTGGTCGGCCCGTCGTGCTCCCAAATTCATGCCCGGCCTGGCGTATTTTTTCCCCGTTGTCGTCCAGCAACTCTGATGGAAACGGTCCGGATCCAACCCGGGTGCAGTAGGCCTTGGTGACACCGATCACATGCCGGATGGATGTTGGCGGAATACCGAGACCGCTGCATACACCTGAAGTGATGGTGTTGGAAGAAGTGACAAAAGGATAGGTACCGAAGTCGATGTCCAGCATGATACCCTGAGCGCCTTCTGCCAGGATGGACTTGCCCTGTTTCAGGCAATCCGCCAGGTAATATTCAGCATCGATCAGGTCGAGCGTCCTGATTTTCTCTATGGAGGCAAACCAATGCTCTTCCTCGCGCAGCAAGTCAAACTGGATTTCCGGGTACAGGTTGAGGAGGCGGAGATGTTTCTCCTTCAGTATGTTGTATTTCTTTTTAAAATCCGACGTGAGGATATCTCCGATACGCAATCCGTTGCGGCCTGTTTTGTCCATGTAGCATGGCCCGATGCCGCGGAGCGTGGAACCGATTTTTGCTTCCCCTTTGGAGGCTTCGGAAGCCATGTCCAGCAATTTATGCGTGGGCAGGATGAGATGCGCTTTTTTGGAAATCTGAAGCCGGGGACGCACCATGTTTCCCGCCTCTTCGAGGGTTTCGATTTCGCGCATCAGGGTTGAAGGATCAATGACCACCCCGTTGCCGATCACATTGATCAGGTGCTCATGGAAGATGCCGGAAGGAATGGTATGAAGCACCGTCTTTTTGCCATTGATCCACAAGGTGTGCCCGGCATTGGGGCCTCCCTGGAACCGGCAAACTAAAGCGTAACGGTTCGCCAGGTAATCGACAATCTTTCCTTTTCCCTCATCGCCCCATTGCAAACCAAGCAATACATCTACAGCCATGCCATGTGTATAATAAAATAAAGGGCGCACGGCCCTGTGGTGCAAAGATAATCAACTGCCTTATGGTAGTGCATTATTCTCCTTTCGCACAGCCTCCCAGGCAATGCCCATAGAGATTCAGGCTGTGGTGGTGGATTTTGAAATGAAGCAATTCCCCCATGGTCGTTTTGATCTGCTGAATGCGGGGATCACAAAACTCAATGACTTTACCGCATTCCACGCAGATCAGGTGGTCGTGTTGCTTAAAGCCGTATGATTTTTCGTATTGGGTCAGGTTTTTTCCAAACTGGTGCTTTGTGATCAGGTCACAACTCACGAGCAGATCCAGGGTGTTGTAGACCGTTGCCCGGCTCACCCGGTATTTTGAATTTTTCATGTGGAGATACAGGGACTCCGCGTCAAAATGATCCGTTCGGCTGTAAATCTCTTCCAGGATCGCGTACCGTTCCGGGGTGTGGCGGAGATGATGATCCTCCAGGTGCCTGGAAAAAATGGCGCGTACCTCTTCGAAAGTGGCCCGTTGGGGAGTTGGCTTCATGGTTTCAGTCGAACTCATGTCGCTAATTTTCACGGTAAACAGATGATATGCCTTCCAGGTTTTTCAGGGAACGGATGACCATATTCAACTGGTTTTTATTGCTGACCACCAGGGATACTTTTCCTTCGAAGTACCCTTCCTTTCCTTCGATGCTCAGGGAACGGATGTTGATACCCAGTCCGCTGCTGATCTTGTTGGTCACGCGTTCAATTACGCCGGGTCCGCTGTCTACGCCGGTGATTTTCAGATGCACGACAGATTGGGTATTGCCGGAAGTGACCCACTCCGCTTTCTGAACCCGGTATCCATAACTCGCCATGAGGTGCGTGGCATTGGGACAATTGCTCCGGTGGATTTTGATGCCCGCATTGGAGGTCACATAGGCGAAGATGTCATCTCCCACCACCGGGTTGCAACAGGTGGCCAGGGAGTATTTATACTGCTCGGCGTCTTCACCGCCGATACTGATCCGAGCCTGAACGAGTTCCTTGCCGACCGAAGGCGAGGTGGAAGGCTCTGTATCCGTCACACCGGTTCGTTGTGGCTGGCGGTTTGGGAACTGGATTTTTCCTCCCTCCACGGGAAGTTCTTTCAATTGGCCAAGATCAAACTGGTCCGTGGCGATATCGTAATAGAGATCAAGGCGGGAGTTGTATCCATAGTACCGGACGAGTTGATCCACATTCTCTTCCAACTCGGCTTTCAGGGAGCGCAGTTTACGCTCCAGTTTCTCCATGCCTTCTTCCGACTGCTTCTTTTTGCCTTCCTTCAGCGCCGTACGGATTTTGGCCCGTGCTTTCCCGGTGACCGCCATCCGCAACCATTCTTCATTTGGCTTTTGGTTCCGGTTGGTGATGATCTCCACCTGGTCGCCATTCTGCAGTTTATACCCCATCGGGACCAGCTTATTGTTGATCTTGATGGCGCTCGCATGGTAACCGATATCCGTGTGAATGGCAAAGGCGAAATCCAGGGCCGTGGCCCCCTTGGGCATTACCTTGAGATCTCCTTTGGGGGTGAAGACGTAGAGTTCCTCCGCGTACAGGTTGGTCCTGAAATCGCTGAGGAATTCCAATGCGTCCTTGTGGGAATCATCCAGCATGTCGCGGATGTTATCCAGCCAGTTTTCGTAGATGTATTGCTGCGTATTGACGTTTTTGTATTTCCAGTGCGCCGCAAATCCGCGTTCAGCGATTTCGTCCATCCGTTCTGTGCGGATCTGAATCTCCACAAAGCGTCCTTTAGGTCCGATGACCGTGGTATGCAGGGACTCGTAACCGTTGGACTTGGGCGTGGTGATCCAGTCCTTGAGCCGTTCGGGTATCGGTTTATGCGTCTCGGTGAGGATGCTGTATACCAGCCAGCAGGCTGACTTCTCTTTTTCAGGCGGGACACTGAGGATGATCCGGATGGCGAAGAGATCATAGATTTCTTCAAAGGGGACCTGTTTCTTCCTGATCTTGTTATAAATCGATGCGATCGATTTTGGCCTGCCGACGATCCGGTATTCAAAACCCAGCTCGTCCAGTTTTTCTTTGAGCGGCCGGATAAATTCACGGATATACCGCTTGCGCTGTTGCTCGCTATCCGTCAGTTTGGTCTCAATCTCTTCGTAAATCTCCGGCTCCTGGATACGTAGGATGATGTCCTGCAGCTCGGACTTGATATTGTAGAGGCCAAGCCGGTGCGCCAGCGGGGCGTAGATGTAGTCTGTCTCGGCGGCGATGCTCAGTTGCTTGTGGCGCGGCATCGGCGCGATGGTGCGCATGTTGTGAAGCCTGTCCGCGATTTTGATCAGGACCACGCGGACATCTTCCACAAGGGTGGAGAGTACTTTCTTAAAATTTTCCGCCTGCTCGGAAGGCACATTGTAGAGGCCGTCCAGTTTCGTCAGGCCATCCACAATGTGGCCTATTTTGGGTCCGAATTCCCTCCGGATATCTTCGATGGTGACATCGGTATCTTCGACCACGTCATGCAGCATGGCGCAGATGGCGGCTGTGGGCCCAAGGCCGATTTCGCTGATGCAGATCCTGGCGACTTCGATCGGGTGGAAGAAATAAGGCTCCCCGGACTTCCGGCGCTGTTTACTATGGGCTTCCAGGCCGATATCAAAGGCCTTCCGGAGGTTCTTTTTGTCCGTCTCATCGATTGGGCCCGGCAATGCCTTCATCAACTTCCGGAACTCGCGCTGGAGCGCCAACCGTTCATTTTCCGATATAGCAGACTGAATATGAGGCATACGTATGCAAGGTAAGAACAAAAGAGGGGATGGTAAGTTAACGTGCTCCTAAGGAGAGGACAGGAGGCGGGGCCCGGAACTTTTGGGCCTTCTTCGGGTTTTAGGTCAGGAATTCCTAATTTTGCAGCCTCATTTACAGGCGGGTGTGGCGAAATTGGTAGACGCGCTAGACTTAGGATCTAGTGCCGAGAGGCTTGGGGGTTCGAGTCCCTCCACCCGCACGTAACCTGGATCACACAGTATATCAGCTCGTTATAAGATGCATATCGATTTTCAACGCCTGGACCACCTCAATGCCCGGATGACACTGGTCATAAACCGTGAAGATTACACTCCTGTCCTGGAGGAAAACCTGAAGAAATACGCTAAGAAGCTGTCCATTAAGGGCTTCCGGGCAGGTAAGTCACAGCGGTCCGTCATGAACAAAATGTATGGTAAAGGAATCCTGGAGGAAACAGTGACTAAACTGTTGAATGAAAAGCTCTTTGGATACCTGGACGAACAAAAGATTGCGTTTTTTGGCTCGCCGATGATGGCCGAGGACGCCACGCCCGTGGAGTTCAATCCCAAGGAACCAAGCGACTATACCTTCACTTTTGACCTGGGCCTGAAGCCCTCGTTTGACCTGAACTACCAGGAAGGTGCCCCGCTCGATATTGTCATACCGGCGTTGGACCAGCAGGCCCTGGACCAGGACATTCTCCGGTACAGGAGGATATTCGGAACTGATGAAATCATCACAGAAGGAGGTGTCCAGGCGGCGGATAAAGTTGGGCTGCTACTCCGGAAGGTCAACGATGACGGGTCTGTCGCGGAAGAGTCAAAGGAAACAACCCTTGACCTGGACAGGGTGCAAGGGGAGGCAAATGAAAAGTTGCTTCATTTGAAGGTTGGGGACAGCCTGCGGGCGGAACTCGATACATTCACCGGGTACAGCCGGTCCGTAGTGATCCGCAATACATTAGGCCTGGAAGCGGATCCTGATCCGGACAAACCGTTGTTCTACCAGGTCGAGGTGACTTCCATACACCGGCCCCAGGTGACCCCTTTGACCGGAGAGCAATTGACCAAGTTTGTCGGGCGCTCGATGGAGGGTGAAGCGGACTTCCGGAAAATGCTGGAAGAACGGGAAGAACAGCAGATCAACACCAGAGCGTTGGACATGAAAAAACTGGTGATCCGGCGCTTATTGCTGGACGCCAATGCCTTTGAGGTCCCGGATACATTTTTACTGCGCTGGCTCAACCATCAGCGGGATAAGCAGGTGGAAGCCGGAAGCCTGGAAGCCAGGCATTTTATCCGGGATGCCAGGTGGTCGCTGCTCCTCAATAAGATCGCGGATGACAAGAAGGTGGAAGTCACGGAAAAAGATGTACAGCGCCAGGTGACCAATTGGATCGTGGAGAATGTCAATTATACGCAGACCGATATCCGCAAGCTCATGAATCAACTGTACGCCAATGACTATTTCATGAGCTCCATGAAAGAAAATGCGTTGGAAGACGTTGTTTTCCGGGAGATCCTGCCGATGTACCGGTTTGTGGAGAAATCCATCGATCAGCAGTCTTTTGAGAAGGCGTTCCACGACATCCACCATGTTGTCTTTGATCACGGAGACCATGACCATGACCACGGGCACCACCATCCCCACCATGAACATTCTCATGGTTCCCATGAACATTCGCATGGCTAATACCATTAATTTAGTGTCTTAATCACCAAATCAACGTTTCATGAGCCAATCCAACGAGTTTTATAAATATGCCACCAAACATGCCGGTATTTCCGGTGCCGACCTGGAGCGCTATATGCGGACAAGCGTCCCGGACATCCACGGTTTCACCCCGCAGGTGATCGAGGAGCGCCAGATGAATGTGGTCGGCATGGATGTCTTTTCGCGCCTGATGATGGATCGCATCATCTTCCTGGGTGTACCGGTCAATGATTATGTGGCCAATGTGATCCAGGCACAATTGCTCTTCCTCGAGTCCACCGACAATAAGCGGGATATCCAGTTGTTTATCAACAGCCCGGGCGGTTCAGTGATTTCGGGTCTGGGTATCTACGACACGATGCAGTATGTATCCCCTGAGGTGGGCACGATTTGCACCGGCCTGGCCGCTTCGATGGGCGCTGTCCTGCTGGCTGCGGGAACCAAAGGGAAGCGAACCTGTCTCCCGCACAGCCGGGTGATGATCCACCAGCCGAGTGGCGGCATGCAGGGCGCTTTTTCCGATATGGAAATTTCTTACCGCCTCATCAAGACCATGCGCAATGAACTCTATGAGATCATGGCCAAACATACAGGCAAGACATTTGAAGAAATCGAGAAGGATTCTGACCGGGATAACTGGATGACGGCCAATGAAGCCCGGGAATACGGGCTGGTCGACGAAGTCCTGACCAGGAGCAAATAAATGGCATCGACGGGCCTTCAACGGGTTCCGGAAAAATTATGAAGACAAGTGACGATCAGTTTGGTTGTTCGTTCTGCGGAAGGGACAAAAAAGAGGCACTCATTCTCATTGCCGGGATCGAGGGGCATATCTGTGAGCTTTGCGTAGAGCAGGCCTATGAAATCGTCCGCCAGGAGTTGTACGGTCAGGAGGAGAAAGGAAAAAAGAAGGAAGAGGCGTTTGAAGTCCCGAAGCACCTGACCCCGCAGTTGATCAAGAAATACCTCGATCAATACGTTATCGGCCAGGATGAGGCCAAGAAGTGCATCAGTGTTGCCGTCTATAATCACTATAAGCGGATCCGGAATCCATCCTCGGACGAGGTGGAATTGGAAAAATCCAATATCCTCCTCGTCGGACAGACCGGGACCGGTAAGACACTGATCGCCAAGACAATTGCTAAAATGCTCGATGTGCCGTTTGCCATCGTGGATGCCACCGTTTTTACAGAGGCGGGGTATGTCGGGGAGGATGTGGAGAGCATGTTATCCC
The DNA here is from genome assembly GCA_964617515.1 of uncultured Saprospiraceae bacterium. Classification (GTDB taxonomy): domain Bacteria; phylum Bacteroidota; class Bacteroidia; order Chitinophagales; family Saprospiraceae; genus Opimibacter. The sequence goes on from CAZTXO010000023.1 coordinate 14,320, forward strand.
GGCTGCTGCAGGCTTGTGATTACAATGTTGAAGCGGCCCAGCGCGGGATCGTCTACATCGATGAGATAGATAAGATCGCCCGCAAGAGCGACAACCCCAGCATCACGCGGGATGTCTCCGGAGAAGGCGTCCAGCAAGCCATGCTCAAGATTCTCGAGGGCACGGATGTCCTGGTGCCCCCGCAGGGAGGCCGTAAACACCCGGAGCAAAAGATGGTCAAGGTCAATACCCAGCACATCCTGTTCATCGCAGGAGGAGCATTTGACGGGCTGGAGAAAGTGATCTCCCGCCGGCTCAACACGCATGTGATCGGGTTTAACAATCCGGAAGACAAGGTCATTGATAAAGAACATATTTTCCGGTATGTCTCTCCAAAAGATCTGAAGTCGTATGGCCTGATCCCGGAATTGGTCGGCCGTCTGCCGGTGCTGGGGTACCTCGAGCCGCTCGATAAAGAAAGCCTGGTGCGGATCATGACGGAACCCAAAAACGCGATTGTCAAACAATACATGAAATTGTTTGAACTGGAAGGCATCAAGTTTTCCATCACGGAAGGCGCCATCGATTATATCGCCCAGAAGGCGATCGAATTTAGCCTGGGCGCCCGCGGGCTTCGGTCCATTTGTGAGATTATTCTGATGGATGCCATGTTTGAACTTCCTTCCAAAAAAGAAATCAAGTCTTTTGAAGTGGACCTTCGCTATGCGAAAGGTAAGCTGGACAAAGTGCAGCTGAAGAAACTGAAGGCGGCGTAAGGTTCTATCCTCATGCGATGGAAAATTGAGCTCGCCTACCTCGGAACGCATTATGCGGGATGGCAGCGTCAGCCCAATGACCGTTCTGTCCAGCAGGTAGTGGAAGAGGCGTTCAGCACCATTCTCCGGCAGGATATCGAACTCGTCGGGTGTGGCCGTACGGACGCCGGCGTGCATGCCAGGCAGTATGTGGCGCATTTTGACGCCGGCCCCATCTCTCAACCGGAAAAAACCGTTTACCAGGTCAACGCCATTCTCCCGCCCGATATCGCCGTTCACCACCTGGACCAGGTCCATGACGCATTTCACGCCCGGTATGACGCGGTAGCCCGGCAGTATAAGTATTATATGCATGGACAGAAAGACCCTTTTCTGGACCATCAGTCCCTCTATTTCCATTACCATGTCGAATTGGACCGGGAGGCAATGCACGCGGCCGCCGCACTCCTGCTGCAATACAACCATTTTAAGCCTTTTTGCCTGACAGGTTCGGATGCCCGGCATTTCACCTGCCGCATCGACCATTCCGAATGGGTATTTGATCAGGGCAAAGCCGTCTATTCGATTCAGGCCAACCGTTTTCTCCGGGGCATGGTCCGGCTCATCGTCGGAGCTTGCCTGAATGCCGGATTAAACAAGATCAAACCGGATGATCTCAGGAAGAGTCTGGATGAACAAAGTGCCGTGCCGCATGCCTGGAGCGTGCCGGCACACGGATTGTTTTTAGAGAGGGTGGATTATCCAGGGTAAATGGATCAGGTTATGGCCGGTGGGCCTCCGGCAAGCTGCTTTCAGCGAAGCAGCGTGATATTCCCTGTCTTGATCCTGTCCTTCTTCTCCTGGTCAAGGTAGAGCACCCGGTATGCAAATACAGCAGGATTCATGGGTTTTTCCTGAAACCGGCCATCCCAGGCAATCTCATTGGTGTGGCTCCAGGAGCGGATGAGATTACCCCAGCGGTCAAAGATGTCGACTTCGCGCAACTCCAGCTTGTTGTCCGGAGACACGACTGTCCATGTATCATTGACCAGGTCACCATTTGGCGTGAATACATTCGGGATATAGAGATCCACGATTTTTTCCAGCGTGATCAAAAAGGAAAGGGAATACTGGCAACCGCTGTTGTGCCGGAGGGTGGCCATGATTCGGGTATTCTCCATGGGGGCTACGAAGGTCTTCACGCAATCCGGGCAGGAAAAAATGCCTTCCGGTGTCCAGTGTACCGTCCAGGTGTCGGGATTAAGGTGCAGGTCCAGCAACAACGTGTGATTTTCCAGGACCGATGTATCATGCCATTCCGGGAATAAAACCTGTTCAGGGAAATCGGGCAGCAGAAACGCGTATTCCAGATGACAGGCCGGGGCGATATGCGTCAGGGTGACTCTTCCATTTCCGGGGTGAAGGTAGGTTGTCGAAAATCCTTTTGTGCCATTATCCCATTCAGCCGACCAGGAAGGATCTGCCGCGGTCGAGGCGATGATCGAACCCATGGCGCAATCTACCGCAAAGACTGGCGGGGCCGGTGCGGCCAGAAACGACACGTCATTGACGATGGTAGAGTCACATCCGGCCATGGTGATAAAATGCTCTGTCACTATACCGGGAGTCTTGATCCATTGATTGTCCAGCCAGATGGAGTCATGCGGGCAAAGCATGTAGGTGGCAGAAGCAGCGAAGACCGGCAATACTTCCAGGATCGTCTCCTGCAGGGTGTCGCATACAGTTCCTGCAATCGTGTGCTGATAAGTGCCGGCAACTGTTTCCCATTGCCCGTAGAGTTTAACCGAATCACCTGCGCAGATAGATACCGTTTGCGATTGCTTGATCTGGTCCACGACGGTCAGTTGAAGGAATACGATGCTGTCACATCCATAACGGTTTCGATTCATTTCCATATACTGGCCGCTTTGGTTGAGCCAGGATTGATTAAACCAGAAGGAGTCCTGCGTACAGATCATTTCCTCCAGCCGGGTAGTGTCCAATCCGTGCACCTCCACCCGGAGATGAAAGACACTGTCGCAACTTCCTTCGTTGATGACATAGGTTCCTGCCGTGGTGATCAGGCTGTCCATAAACACCAGACTTTCCCCGGCACAGAGCGATGTGTCGAGATCGACCATGACGGTTTGAGCCGTGACGAAGATGCTGTCCATGTTGTTTTCATAGCGGCATTCATCCAGGTCTGTCAGCGGGAAGGTATAGGGTGCCGTGACGGTGCCAGGATCGTTGGCTACAAGAAAAAGAGAATCGTTGACGACTGACTTTGGGATATGGAGGCAGACCGTGTCCTTCCCGCCGGTTGCCAGCGTTAATACCAGGGTATGCCGGTAATTTGGAAACGGCCCCTGCGTTTGCGGGTTTCCGGGCCAGGCGGTGAAATCCACAGGTTCATCGACGATGGGTTTGTCTCCCTGGTTTTCGATCGTAAAGCATACTTCGATGGAATCGGATTGACAGGTCGTTCCATTCAGATGCAGAGCGAGATCGATCGAGGGAAACTGGACACATCCTTCCTGTGTCCTGAAGGTGGCCTGGGTGACAAATGCGTTGTAGGGCGCCGGACAGGTAGGGAGGAGGCAATTCTGGTAGCCGATGAGTTCCTTGGCCTGATTTTGTGGATAACGGGGGATCGTGAGATCGTCATTGACATTGGTCACATGATACCCAGGCTGGTTCCAGACATTGCGGGCGGGTGCCCATGAACTGCTATTGGATTCAAAGCAAAATAGCCGTTGTTCTGCGCTGGTGGTGACATACCCGCTGACGAGAATCTCCGCTTCCCGGTCGCCATCGACATCGGCTACGACGGGATATTCCATGCCTGTGCCATTGTTGACGCGGTAGGAAGCTAGGGTCGTGCCGGTATTTCCCTGCAGGACACGCAGGTATGTCTCATCCCGGTAGACCAATTCATTTTGACCATCCAGGTTGAAATCAAACATGGTGACGCCTGTATAGCCTGAACCATCCGTAGTCACCAGCCTATATAAGGTTCGCAATGTGGTGGTGCCATCATAGCGAAACATATAGAGCTCATTCGAAAAATTGACGCCGATCTCCGGTTTGCAATCACCCGCTACGTTTCCAATAAAGGCGATGCCCCCGGTGGTACCGGAGGCGGCCCGGGCGATCAGGTTGAGCGTACGCGGATTCCATACGAAGACGCCGCTTCCTGTCAGGTTATCGCTCCGGACAACGACAATGTCCAGTTCACCATCGCCATCGATATCCCCGACCGAAGTCAATCCATCCCTGACGGTGTTGTTGGCGTTGAAAGCGGTCATCGAATTACCCCCGGTGCCATTTAGGTTGGTGATGACCACTTCATAGACCGTATTGCCCGCAGCCAGTTCAAGGCCGGGAGCGGGCCTCAGGTCCGCGGCGATGGTATGACTGATGTCGCAGGTGCCCTGGTAATTGTTGCAACCTTCCCCGGCATTGGCATTGATCAGTAACCGGCCCGTCAGCGCGTTGACGATATTGTTTCCTTTATAGACTTCCGGGATGCCGTCCCCATTGAAATCGGCGATATTGACGGTGTATCCGCCATCTTCATTGAGGCGGTCTGATTTCCACCGCAGCGATCCGTTATAATTGACGCATACGATGGTGTCCTGCCGGGAAAAGAAAAATTCACTGATCCCATCGCGGTCGACGTCCGCTATGCTGATGAAGTAATTTTCTGCCGATACATTACGCGGAATGGAGTTAAAATCGACCGAGGACATCCCAGTGTTTCCGTCAAAGACGATGATGCCATTGGTCAGGTTATTTCCGCCGGAGAGCATGGAGCGTTTCGTCACGACATCCGTGATCCCGTCGCTGTTGATATCGCCGACGACAATATTAGGGTAGACATGGTCCCGGTTGACGATCACATTGGATCTCCATTTAAGCTTCAGGGTGATAGCCGGAAAACTGTCAGGGAGCGTTTCACAATTGATCGGACAATAGGCTTGATAGGCCGTCTCCGCGCAGGGGCAATCCGGATCAAAGAGATCGACATAGCCATCCCCGTCATCATCCAGCCCGTTGTCGCAGATTTCCGGTGCGGGGGTCCGGGTGACAGCATGCGGTGTAAAGGGTGAAATCCGCCATGTGTGAGGCCATGAGGTTATCCACAGAACTAGGAAGCTCAGGGGGAGCAAGAGTTTGGTCATGGAGGTCATCCGGTACTGCTGGAGGTCAGATCTACCTAAAGGAAAGTCCTTCGGTATATATACCCGTTAAACTTAATACAAGTAAGAGGATTTTCGGATACGCCTGTACCCGGAAATAACGTCTTTAATTTGGGCTTGATTCATCCGGGTAGAGCCGGAAAGAAGAGGCAAACTGATTGATCTTGTGGTGCAAGGCCTTCAGGGCTGCGGTGTCGTGGCGATGCATCAGGGCCTCATCGATCCATTCCACGATTTGTCGGCAATCCGACGTATTCATGCCCCGGGTGGTAATGGCCGCCGTGCCGACACGGATGCCGGAGGTGATAAACGGGCTGGTTTTGTCAAATGGCACCATGTTTTTATTGACCGTGATATCCGCCTGGATGAGGGCTTCTTCGGCCTCTTTGCCGGTCAAGCCTTTGTTGGTCAGATCAATCAGCATCAGGTGATTGTCCGTGCCACCGGAAATGATGGTATACCCAAGTTCCGTAAAGGCGGATGCCATGGCCTGGGCATTGGCAATGACCTGCCGGGCATAGTGTTTAAACTCGGGAGTACTGGCTTCAATAAAGGAAACGGCTTTTGCCGCGATGACATGCTCCAGGGGGCCGCCCTGCATGCCCGGAAATACACCGCTATTGAGTATCGAGGACATCAGGATAGGTTCTCCTTTTTTCGTGGTCCTTCCCCAGGGATTGGCGAAGTCACGGCCCATGAGGATAACTCCGCCCCTGGGACCCCGCAATGTCTTGTGGGTGGTGGAGGTGACAATATGGCAATGGGTCAGCGGATCGTTGAGTAAACCCGCCGCGATCAGGCCGGCCGGATGGGCCATGTCGCACATGAGCAAGGCGCCAACTTCGTCTGCAATTTCCCGGAAGCGCTTATAATCCCAATCCCGGGAATACGCGGAGGCTCCGCAGATGATGAGCTTGGGCCGGTGTGTTTTGGCCTGCGCATACACCTGGTCCATATCTACACGGCCGGTTTCGGGATGTACGTTATACGGGACTGCGTTGAAAGTAAGCCCGCTGAAATTGACCGGTGAACCGTGCGTCAGGTGACCTCCGTGCGCCAGGTTGAGGCCAAGGATAGTATCACCGGGTTTGATGATGGCCAGGTAGACTGCCGAATTGGCCTGGGCACCCGCGTGAGGCTGGACATTGGCATATTCGGCGCCAAATAGTCCTTTGAGACTGTTGATGGCGATGGTTTCCACTTCATCTACGATCTCGCAGCCGCCATAGTAACGCTTCCCGGGATACCCTTCCGCGTATTTATTGGTCAGACAGGATCCCATGGCCTCCAGGACGGCCAGGGAAGTGAAGTTCTCAGAAGCGATCAGCTCAATCCCTTTTCGTTGCCTGGTTTCTTCCCTGGTGATCAGTTCAAAAATAGTCTTAGCCTGCATGTCGGTCGATATCCGGTTGAAGTGTAAAGATGATAAATGTTTGGGATGGAGACAGTCCTGATTCCCGGTAAAATCCTGTTCCTACTTGAGGGATGGGTGACATAAATAATATTTCCTGTTGAGCGCGATCCGCACCGGCTGATCCAGGAAAGTGGAATAAGGCCGTATCTGTCCCCCTTTGGACAGGATCTCAATTTCATCCTGCTCTTGTTTATAGATGGTATTGCTTTCGATGCCCGTCCAGATCAACTGATCCAGCAGCAGATCGTTCCAATGGTATTTTTCCCGGCACTTGTCGCGTACTGCTTCATACGGCCTTCCGGTCAGGGGCGTGTCTGACCATGATAGTTTATGCAACTTTCGATGGATCAGGTTGGAGGTCAGAAAGGAGAGCGCCGGGTCCGGATGTGCCTGCAGTTGTTTAAAACTGAAATCGACAGATACATCATCCAGGTTCTGAAAGTGAAACCAGGTTTCAGGATCATCGGAGGTGAAGTGATCAAGGGTGATTTTTTGCCGGAAAAAATAATCGAGTTCCGCTGTGACATATCCATGCCGCTCCTCGGCGGAAAGTTTCTTCAGCAGGTGAATGATTGACTGGGCCATCAGTTCAGCAGCCAGCACGGTCTTGTGGAGATAAACCTGCCAGTACATGATCCTTCGCGCCACGAGAAATTTCTCGATGCTGTAGAGGCCTTTTTCCTCCACCACCAGGTGGTCATCCACCACCTGCAGCATTTTCAGGATCCGGTCATGGCCCACCACGCCTTCCGCCACGCCCGTGTAAAAGCTGTCCCGGGATAAATAATCCAGCCGGTCCAGATCCAGCTGGCCGCTGATCAATTGGTGGAAAAACGGCCTGTGGTATTGCCCGGTAAACATATCCAGGGCAAGCTGAATCCGGGAATCCAGGGTATCAAGGAGATGTTGGAAAATGACTTTCCCGATCGATTCGTGGTCAGTTTCAATGATGAGCCCTTCCAGGGCATGGGAGTAAGGGCTGTGGCCAATGTCATGCAGCAAAACGGCGATCAGGGCGGCTTCTTCCTCGGCTGGGGTGATTTCCACCTGCTTGATCCGCAGTTCGTCCATGGCCGTTCCCATCAGGTGCATGGCCCCGAGGGCATGGTGAAACCGCGTATGTTGGGCCCCCGGGTAGACCAGGTGCGTCAGGCCCGTCTGTTTGATCCTCCGCAGGCGCTGGAACAACGGATGCTCGATGATATCAAAAATCAACGGGGTGCGGACATGGATCAGCCCGTACACCGGATCATTGATGAGCTTCATTTTGTTCATTCCGCAAAGATTGGGAAAATATCAGCCCTGCGGGCATCGTTCGATAGTTTCTGTTTCTCTGAACTGTTTCCCTAAAGGATTGTATTATTAACCTATGGACAAGATCAAAATCATCTGGGCCGACGATGAAATCGATTTGCTGAAACCGCAGCTTTTTTTCCTGGAAAAAAAGGGATACCACGTCATCACGGTCTCCAATGGCCATGATGCCATTGAGGAATTTGAAAAGGCCGGGGATGTGGATATCATGTTCCTGGATGAAAGCATGCCGGGTCTCACAGGCCTGGAAACGATGCAACGGTTGAAAGCCTTAAAACCGAGTCTCCCCATCGTCATGATCACCAAAAATGAAGCGGAGAACATAATGGAGGAAGCGTTGGGTTCCCAGATCGATGATTACCTGATCAAACCGGTCAATCCCAACCAGATTCTCCTGACATTAAAAAAAATCGTGGATAATAAGCGGCTGGTCCGGGAGAAAACCTCCTCGGATTACCAGGCGGAATTCCGTAACATCCTGATGGAGATCAACAGCGGCCTGGATGTTCAGTCCTGGGTGCAGGCATACCGGAAGATCGTCAATTGGGAGCTCAAGATCGATTCGTCCGGCAGTGAAGAGATGATGGAAATCCTCTCGATGCAGAAATCGGAAGCCAACTCAGAGTTTTCCAAATTTGTCCTCAAAAATTATCTCCAATGGGTCGGCGACAGGGAAAAAGCACCCCTCCTGTCTCCGGACGTGCTGCCGGCCAAGGTTTTCCCCCATATCAGCGATTCTCAGCCTGTTGTCTTCCTGCTGCTGGATAACCTCCGCTGGGACCAGTGGAAAATGCTCGAACCCGTGCTATCGACGTTGTATGATATCGAGGAGGAATCCTATTTCTACAGCATCCTGCCGACCTCCACGCAATACAGCCGCAATGCCATTTTCGCCGGCATGATGCCCGCCGAGATCGCCCGTCATTACAGTGACAAATGGCTCGATGATTTCGAAGAAGGGGGCAAAAACATGCATGAAGAAGAGTTCCTCGGTAAGCAATTGCAACGCCGGTTGCGCAAGGAGATCAAATGGCAGTACCTCAAAATCACCAATGTGGAGGATGCCCGGGTATTGAGTGAGAAAGCGCTCGATTACCTGCACAATCACCTCGTCGTGATCGTGTATAATTTTATCGATATGCTTTCGCACGCCAGGACGGAGATGGAAGTACTCAAAGAACTGGCGGGGGATGAAAAGGCATACCGGTCCCTGACGTATAGTTGGTTTGTCAATTCACCGCTTTGGACGGCATTGCGTAAGATGGCGGCCCAGGGGATCAAACTCATCATCGGCACGGACCACGGCACGATCCGGGTCAAACAGCCTTCCAAAGTGGTTGGTGACCGAAATACCACGACCAACCTGCGGTACAAGATGGGCAAGAACCTGCAATATGAACCCAAAGATGTATTTGAGATCAGGAAGCCGGAAGAGGCCGGGCTGCCAAAGCCTTATCTCAGCGCGACCTACATTTTTGCCAAAGAGGATAGGTATTTCCTGTATCCCAACAATTACAATTATTACAATACCTATTACCGGAACACATTTCAGCACGGAGGGATTTCCCTCGAAGAAATGATCTGTCCGATCATCCGGTTGTCCGCTAAACAAAATGTCCGGGGTTAACCTGTAAGCAGCTCATTTTTTCAGCTCAAAGAGCCCGGGGTGTTGGTCGACGAAGTCCTGCCAGAGGACCTGGCTGGCCAGGAAATAAATATTCTTTCCAAAACTTCCTTTGGATTTCAGGCAAATGCAGTAAATGCGGCCCGACCCGATATGGCTGTCCCGGATGAAGGCCACATCGCTGAAGGGATATTTGAAGGTCCGGAAATAATTGCTGATATAGACATAACGGCTATCCATATCCACGCGATAGAGTCTCCACAGTAAAAACCAGATGACCACAATTCCGCTGGACAAGATCAGTAACAGCCCGATCCAGATGAAAGGATTGCCCAGCAGGCCCGCTTTGCCCCGGATAGACCAGCTCAGCAGGAAGGCAATGGATGCAATGCTGGTGATCCATACCGTCGGAATAAAAATGCGAAGAAAGAGGGTTAGCTGCGAAGAGACACGTTGCATACCGCTAACTTAAGGCCTCCTGGGCTTCTTTGCGTTGCTTTTCTTTGTCAATCCGCTTGGCGACGATGACGCTGACCTCGAAAAGGATATAAAGAGGGATACCCACCAGCATCATGGTGATGGCATCCGGCGGCGTGATCACGGCGGCTACGATCGCGATCACGACTATGGCATGACGCCGGTATTGGGTCAGAAAGGATCCGGAGACCACGCCGATCTTGGCCAGGAAATACATGACGACCGGCATCTCAAAAATCAACCCGGTCGGAAGTGTAAACATGGACATCGAATCGACCAGGGCCGCGAGCGTCGTGGTATTGGCGATTTGCGGACTGACGCTGTAGGTGGACAGGAACGTGATCGCGATCGGGGCCATGATGAAGTATCCGAAGGCCACCCCGACCAGGAATAAAAAACTGCATACCAAAACGATACCACGTGCCGCCTGGATTTCGTTTTTATACAGGCCGGGTTTGATAAACTTCCAAAACTCATAGATCACATACGGGAAGGCGACAATCAATCCCAGCCATAAAGAGACTTTGACGTGGCTGAGAAACTGTTCCTGCATGTCACGCGTGATGATCTGCAATTCACCCGGATAAAAGCAAAACTGGGGAAGCCACTGGCAAAACAACCGGTAGGTAATGAAATCAGGGGAGGTGGGGGCCAGGATGACATTTTGAAAAACAAAATCCTTGGCGATGAACACGCCAATGGAGACGACCAGTACACTTACTGTGGCACGGAACAAATGCCAGCGTAGCTCTTCGATATGCTCGAAAAAAGACATTTCATTGGCACTCTTTTTATTTTCAGCAGCCATGTGGCGAAGTGGTGGTGGACAATCAGGGTGCGAATATCGGGAAGTATCCCAAATTCCGGGTACGCCGCTGCGCCATTAGCAATTCATTACAGCCATACAGTAATCCCTATATTTGCGCCGCTGACAGGCAGCCCTCCCGGCTGCTTTCGCATCTTGTATAACACATGAGGATCAACGCCTTTTATCCCGTCCAGACAGCTTCACGGCTAAGGATTGTATGCGCCTTCATACTGGGCGCAGCCTTTTTGCCCGGATTTCCGGTACTGATCGCGCAGCCGACCGATGGCCTGGTGGCCTATTATTCCTTTGATGCATGTGATGCCACGGAAGATACCGGGAGCGGTGCAGATGGCGTGATCGTCGGCAGCAGCCTCTGCGGATGTGGTGTCGCGGGGAGTGGCCTCCAGTTTGACGGAAACACCCAAATTCAAATCCTGGGAAACCTGGATGTCATCTTCGGGGATGATTTTACGCTGAGTTTTTTCGTTCAGCCCCAGCCGCAGGGAAACAGCATCATGGATATCCTGTCCAAAAGTGAAGCATGCGGCATCGACAGCACGGTAGAGCTTCGCTACAACCCGGTCACCCGGGAGATGAGCCTCTCCCTGTTCCAGTCATCCATTCTGAGTGTCCGGAGTGCGCATGTGCTGCCAACGGACCGTTGTTATCATCATATTGTTTTTGTTCGCCGCGATCGCGAATTGCTCTTCTATTATGACGGGATTCAGCAAAGCCTGAGCCCGAGCGCCGCCCTTGTCAGCATTATCAATAATGGTATTCTGACACTGGGCGGGGGACCATGCCTGGCCAATGGGGAAGTTCCTTTCCGGGGTGTATTGGATGAACTGCGCTTATACAACAGGGCGCTGACGACTTTTGAAGTGCAACAGTTGTATATCCCTGTCGATAAGATCACATCGCCCGATACCGTTCTTTTCACCGGGACTTCCATGCAGGTTCGCTTGCCGGTCACGTGTTCCACTACCGCGCAATGGAGCCCGGTGACCGGGGTCACTCCTGCCAATGCGGTACAACCGGTTATCTCGCCCCCTTTTACCACCACGTATTTTGTGACCCTCAATTACGGATTCTGCCAGGCGACAGATTCCATTCATATCACCGTGGCGGATTCAGCGGACCTGGATTGCGATAAAGTTTTTTTTCCGACGGGATTTACCCCTAACGCGGACCATATCAATGACGAGTGGGGGATGAGCAATGTGGTCTTCCTGGGGGATTTCATCCAGCTTGAAGTGTTTGATCGATGGGGTGGCAAAGTCTATGAAACAACGTCCATTTTTGACCGGTGGGACGGCACGCGCCATGGGGATGAACTGATGCCCGGCGCCTATGCCTATCTGTTTACCTACCGATGCAGTGGCGAGGAACGGAAAAAAGCCGGCACGGTCGTTCTGATCCGATAGCCATCAGCAGGATAGGTCCTTACCGGATCAGGGTTATATCTCCCCGGAAGACCAGGGTCTCGCCATCCAGGAAACCGACTTCCGCGACATAGACGTATACGCCCGGATTCATCAAGCTTCCTTCACGCGTTCCATCCCATTTTCCTGCTCCGCCTGGATTGGGCAGCAGGTTATTCTCCTGGTGCACGAGGTTGCCCCACCGGTCATAGATCCGGAAATAGTGGATGGATTCCACGCCCGGCCCGGTGAAAATGCGGAAATCGTCATTTCGCCCGTCGTTATTCGGCGTGAAAACATTGGGCATAAAAACATCACGGTCATAATCCACCTCCACCAATATGCTCGCTGACCCGGTACATCCGTTGACATCGGTAACCGTCCAGGTGTATAGGGTGGGTTGTGAGTTGAATACCCATGTTCCGTCACACGGCGGACAACTCATCGGCTGATCCGCTGTCCATAAGGTCATGATGATCGGGTTGTCACTCTGCTCGACGGTACCCATGATAAACAGGCTGTCCCCCAGGTTGATGATGGGATTTTCCGGTTGTATCGATACCAGGATGGGATTGGGCTGCATGAGCGTATACATGGTATCCGCCGAACAACCGCGATCGTCAAAGACACTGATGATGTAGATACCGGCTGGCAGGGAGACAGGGTCGCCGATGGGAAACACCTCACCGCTGTTGATCGTAAAACTATATGTGCCGCTGCCGCCGCTGACATCCGTGATGATCAATTCAGATTCATCCCCGAAGCAGGCCGGCGGATCCAGATCCGGCCAATTGACCATGACAGGCGGCGGGGCGATAAGGGTAAAGCTGGCTGTATCCTGGCAGCCTTTGGGATCAGAAACAGTGATCGTATAGTGACCGGGCATCAGGTTCACCGCCTGGTAGGTAGTGGATACATTTGGACTCCAGCTATACGTGTAATTGCCTGCGTTGCCTCCGGAGACTTCCAGGGTGATGACTCCATCACTGCTGCTGCCGCAGGATAAATTGAAGGTGGCGGACGAATCAATGTCAGCAATCAGGGTATCCGGCTCGCTGATCATGAAGCTGTCTGTTACCGCACAGTTTTTACTGTCTGTAACCGTGACGTATTGAATGCCCGCTCCGATGTTGGGGAAAGTGGGGGAGGCCGGGCCATTCAGCCAGGCATACGTATAACCCGGGGTCCCGCCTGAGGCTGACACGGTCAGGGATCCGTCGGTGGATGCATAACAACTCGCATCGACGGACTGCAAGAGACCGATTTGAATAGAATCCGGGGCCAGAATTTCCACCGTATCTTCAAAGAAGCATAAACCATCCTGTGAAACCGTGAAGACATTCAATCCGGGGCATAAGCCACCAACCGTAAAAACGATGCCGGTGTCACCCTGTGGACCAGGGGCGTTCCAGTAGAGAAAATAGTCCTGGGCCGGATTGCCATTGGATCCCAGGATCCGCACACTGCCATCGCATGTTTCCGGGCATGATGTATTCACCAGGTTATTGAATACGAGTGAAAGCGAAGGCGGCGCGATGATTTCAAAACTATCTACGGCGATGGAATCAAGCCCATCCGTGACGGTCACGTAATATTTTCCGGGCCCCAGCCCTGTATAAATCCCGGTAGTCGTGGTATCGGGGAAAGACCAATACCAGGTAACTGGTGGCACTGCATTGGAGGTATCCGCGATGACCGTGCCCGTATAGGGTCCGCCTAAAGCCCCGGCGCCACACAAAGGTTGCGTGACGGTAATATCGATGTCGAGCTTGTCCGTGCAAATGATTTGCACGGTATCATCCAGGATGCAAAAGATCGGGGCGCCCAGGAGAATGTCAACACCAAGCGTATCGGATCCCGTGATGATGATGGTATCGTTGACTGCACCATTGGACCACAGCACACCTACATTCGCCGAAATGGGATTGCCCTGGTATAAGACAGCGACCGTGCCGCCTTCGCAGGGTGTCCCATCGATGACAAAGGAGATGTCCGCTTCCTCGTTAGCATCGCCCGCAGGTATGACAAAGGGAAGCGTCACGATGCAGCCTTTCGAATCTTCGACCGTAAGCGTGTAATTCCCGGAGTTGAGATTGAACAGGGTGTCTGCATCCTGGAATCCCGCGCCGGCATCCAGCATGTAGGGAGGCATGCCGTTGGTGATGCTGAACCACGCATCCCCTGCAGGAGTCGGAATGCAATTGTCCGGGTTGGTGCCGACCAGGCTGACGATCAATGGCGGCGGATTATTGACGGTAAAGTGGATCGTATCCGATTTGCAGGGACCCTCCGTTACGACAGCGGTATACTGTCCTGGGGAAAGCGAATTATACGTGAAGTTCCCCATCACATTATTCTGACTCGTGACGAGGTTTCCGTTTTGATAAATGGAATAGGAATAGGCAGGTCCCGGGATGCCATTGGTGCGTCCGCGCAATGTCACACGGCCATTCGTGCCATTGGCGCAGGGCGGATCCGTTACGGTGACAGAAGAAGTGATGGTATCTGTATACCCGATCGTAAAACAGAATACGGTATCGCATTGGGACACTTCATCCGAGACGGTGATGCAATAATCCCCGGGATTGAGCAGACCAATGGAGATCATATCGCTGTTGACCTGGAAGCCGGGCCGGACGAGGATGGTATAACTCCCATCATTGGGATCCGGAGTGGCTCCGGAAATCGATATATCGATCAGACCGTCGGCGGAACCCTGGCAGGAAGCATTGATGACGTTGTTGATGGTAAAGATATAGGGGTTGTCCAACAGGGTGTCATATACGACGATTTCACAACCATTATCATCCTCCAGGAGTAATTCATAGATGCCGTCCGGCAGACTCGTTACTTGCGAGCTGTCGCCAGGATTGCGGATGAAACCTGAGCCGGCATAGGCAGGATTTGTCAGGCTTCGCCATATGAAACTGTAGGGCGCACTGCCTCCTGTGGGTTTGATGTAGATGATCCCGTTTTCAAATTTGTAGCAGGTGGGTTGTTTTACCCGGGTGATGACATCCAGGCCGAGGGCATCCACCTCAACGGTATAGGTAACGGAACTGCCCAACGCATCCGTTATGGTGACATCATAATTCCCTGCGGGAACATTGAGGATACTGTTGCCCCCTGGTGAACCTACCGGTACAGGTCCTCCGGGTGTCCCGGAGACGGTCTCAACCCAGGTGATGGCATAGGGGGCAGTCCCACCATATACCGTGATATCGATGGTGCCGTTGTTGCCGGGCACGTCGGGTCCGCAACTGGTGACAAACCCTACCAGGTCAACAGCGTCGAGGACGGTCATGCAACAACTGACCGAATCGGCCGGAATCACTCCGGAGATGTCTGCCACTTCATAGGTGAAATACGGACTGATGCCCACACAACTGGTGGAGCCGGGCACGCCGATGATGCGGAAGCATATTTCAAAGAGGGTACTGCCATCTGCCAGGGTCTCGCCATTGATCGGAAAACCAAGGGGTATGAACTTCAATGCATTTGGTCCGGAGAGGTTGAAATCCGAATTGATATTGATACCGGTCGAACCAGGGTTGCGGATTTCGATATAATCAAGCACATCGCTGTTCCAGATGATCTCGCATTGGGCGATGACGATGTCAGTGAAGTTTTCGACTGTGACGGGGATACAAATCGTGTCACCCGGTTCTCCGTCCGTGCAATGGAAGGTAAGCACCACCGGGTCAATGCCACGGACCGGAGGCTGGTCCGGGCCAACAGACTGGCCAAGGGCAGGGGAAATGGAAAATCCAGCGAGCAGGGCCACCAGGCATATCCAAGTGCTTATGTTCCTAATGGCCAATGTGTCCATTCAATCACGAAAGTATAAAGGTTTTCTCTAATATGTTCGCGCAAAAATAGCTTTTCAGGCTGTGATTCCGGCAAGGGCTTCCAAATAATTTGTGAAGGTGAGGGCCATCGGAAGATTCCTTTTGGGGGCAGATTGCTGCCTTGGAGGCAGCGACTACAGGTAACGAAATGGTGATCGGGGAAAGTATGAGTTGAGGGGAAAAACAAGGGGGAGATTTAGACAAAATCCTTTTGAAGGAGGTTGCCAGGGTATCAGAATGCAACTCCGGAAATCGGCCATTTGTCAGATAGATTTAGACAAAAACCCCGTCGGCCCTTCCAGGACAAGTAAACGAATGCCTTCGTTTTTTACCATTCAAAGGAATTTAAGGCCTTTAGACAAATTTTCCCTGGACCATTACCCGGTCTACCCAGCCATGTCCGAACGAGTAGGGCAGATAGGAGATACCAGGTACCGGCTTCGTGATGATAATATTGGCTGATTTTGAGGCTGTTATGCTGCCATGAGTAGAGTGAAGCTCCATAGCCGCCGCCGCATTGAGGGTCGAGGCCTGGATCGCTTCTTCGGGCAACAGCTTCAGTTTGATGCACGCCAGCGAAAGGATAAAGGCCATATTTCCGCTCGGTGAGGTACCCGGGTTATAATCACTGGCCAGGCTGACATACAGATCGTTATCCAGCATGGTCCTTGCCGGCGCATAAGGCAGTCCCAGGAAAAAGGCCGTGGAAGGCAGGATCGTGGCGATGGTATCACTCTGTCGAAGAGCGGCTATTTCCGCTGGCCCCGTGTATTCCAGGTGGTCCACAGAAACAGCATGATGCTGAACGCCAACCTGGATACCGCCACTAAAATCCAGCTCATTGGCATGAATACGCGGGCGAAGGCCCCGCTTTGCGCCGGCTTCCAGGATTTGTTCCGTCTCCCCGATAGTATAAAATCCCTTGTCGCAGAAGACATCCAGGTAGTCCGCGAGACCCTGATCGGTGATGACCGGTAACATTTCGTCAATGATCTGCCGGATATAGCCTTGCCGGTTGGTTTTGAAGGCACGGGGGACGGCGTGCGCGCCCAGGAAAGTGGCTTTGACAGGAATCAGGTTCGCTTCTTTCAACCGCCGGATGACCCGAAGCATTTTGATTTCGCTTTCCGGCGTCAGCCCGTAACCGCTTTTGATCTCGATGGCGCCTGTGCCCATCCGGATTACTTCCTGCAGGCGGTAAAGCGCCTGTTCAAACAATTCTTCTTCCGGCATCGCCTGTAATCGGGCAGCCGAATTCAGGATTCCGCCACCACGTTCCGCGATTTCTTCATAGCTCAGCCCCCTGATCCGGTCGACAAATTCATCATTTCGCCAGGCGGCAAAAACCAGGTGAGTATGACTGTCGCAAAAGGCAGGTAAGACGATTCTCCCGGAACAATCCACGACTTCATCCGCCCGGTCCACCGGGCACATGGCGTCCGGTCCGAAACTACGGATGATTCCGTTTTCGGCCAGGAGATAAGCATGATCGATGGTCGCCAGGTCCTTCAACCGGGATCCCTTCAACCGCGTCACGCCAGGAGGTTGAATGCCAGCTAAAACTTGGATACGTCTTAATAAGATTGACCCGGACAAAACAGCTGATTTAGTCCATGCAAATTAGTGCTTTCTGTTCCAGGCCGTATAGCAGGCATGCCTGCAAGCTTGCGGCCATCCGTCTGCTATAGTTCACTTCGCTTTTTCACCGTTGCCTTGACGCCAAGAGAAGCCAATTGAGCAACCTGCTTTTGCGCTTCTGCTTCGGTGGTGTACGCACCTGAAATCACCCGGTAAAAGGTCGCTCCGTTTTGCTGCACGCTTTTTAAGGTAAAGATGCCGGCACCCTTGGCTTGCAGATCCGATGCCCATTTTTGCGCATTCGGTTCAGAGCCGAAATACCCGGCCTGTAAGACATAGCCCGTTATCTCGGATACTGGATGATTGTTGACGATGGTGACAGGCCGGCTTTCTTTTACAGGGACAGGATTGCTTTCGGCCTTTGCCGTATTCAAATCGGTATTCTCCTGGAAAGAGGGCTTGGAAAGGGAGACTGTTTCAGGATTTCCAGGCTTGGTATCGGCTCGAGTCTTGTTTTGACCAGGACCTGATTTTGTTTTGCTTTCCGGCTTTCCGGCCGGTTCTTTATATACCACTGGATTTCCGGCGGCATCTTTCCATCCGCCGTTCCATTTCTCTTTGACCTTACCCTGGTCATCCAGGATGATCCAGGCTGGGGGATTACCGGCTCCATAGATTTCAGCTATCACCTTTCCGTCAAAATCACTGGTTTCGATCCGGGCGGATACATATCGGCTGGTGGCGGCAACATCTGCAGTGAAGCCATTCCAGGCGGCATCGCACTGCCCACATTCGAATGCGGATACGAATACCAGCAACGGTTTTTTCGCTTGCAAAGCCTCTTCCCTGGCTTTCAGAAAGGTTGGGCGGGGATCGGACAGTTCCGAAGGGAAAAAGGCGTATGCAGCCAGGGCAAGCAACAGGGAAAAGATCATAACATTAAATTTTTAATTAATCTGTAAAATGCTGTACTATAAAACTTTATCATGCAAATAGCGTACCAGTTTGGCGGCTGCCCCGGAAGTCGTGCCGGCCCCGCTAATCCGTTAATATTCAGAGGGGTATTATGGGAAATATCTACCTTCGCCGTCCTAAAATTGAAATACGGATGCCTCAGATCAGAGCCGCCATCACCGGAGTCAACGGATTCGTTCCGAAAGATGTCCTGACCAACAAGGACCTGGAGAAAATGGTGGATACCAACGACGAATGGATCACAGCCCGTACCGGTATCGAAGAAAGGCATATCCTCCGGGATCCCAACCTGGCCACCTCCGATATGGCTGCGCAGGCGGTTGAAGGTTTGCTCCGTAAGACTGGTCTCCCTGCCGCTGAAATTGATTTGCTGATCTGCGCCACCGTGACGCCGGACTATTTTTTCCCGGATACCGGCACCCTGATCTGTCATAAGATCGGGGCAAAAAATGCCTTCGCTTTTGACATCCAGGCCGCTTGTTCGGGCTTTCTCTTTTCGGCGACCACCGGGGCTAAGTATATTGAATCCGGGCAATACAAAAACGTCGTGGTGGTCGGTTCAGACAAGATGTCCTCCATCGTGGATTATACGGACCGTGCCACCTGCATCTTGTTTGGTGATGCGGCCGGGGCGATACTCCTGCAACCGGATGACAGGGGACATGGCCTGCTGGACAGTTGGCTCCGGGTCGACGGCGTTGGCGCCGAGTTTCTCAACATGAAAGGGGGCGGATCAAAAAACCCGGCCACCCATGAAACGATTGACAAACACTGGCATTATATCTTCCAGGATGGGAAGCCCGTCTTTAAAGCAGCGGTCAAGGGCATGTCCGAGGCCATCACGGAAATTTTAAAACGCAATCAGTTGTCACCGGATGACATCCGGTTTGTTGTGCCTCACCAGGCTAATTTGCGCATCATCCAGGCCGTCGCGGATATGCTGAAGTTCCCGATGGAAAGGGTGATGGTCAATATCCAGAAGTATGGCAATACGACGGCCGCAACCCTGCCACTCTGCCTGTGGGAGTGGGAAAGCCAGTTAAAACCGGGCGATAAAATCATTCTTACTGCTTTCGGAGGCGGTTATACCTGGGGAGCAAGCCTCTGGTCCTGGGCTTATTGACCCGGAACCGGAACGGTAGGCGCAGGCCCTGACCATGGGTAAAATGACCTATATTTGCGCCCTTATTTTTCAACACCTTTATTCACGTAAAAAGCATGGCAACGACTGCAGACATCAGAAAAGGACTTTGCATCGAATATAATAACGATATCTATTATATTGTTGATTTTCAGCATGTTAAACCAGGAAAAGGGAACGCCTTTGTCCGGACCAAACTCAAAAGTCTGACCACCGGAAAAGTGGTGGACAATACGTTCCAGGCAGGTCACACAATCAGTGACGTCCGGGTGGAACGGCGCAAGTTTCAGTACCTGTACAATGACGACATGGGCTACCACTTTATGAACAACGAAACCTATGAACAGGTGACGGTTCAGGAATCCATGATCGAGAATGCGAACCTGATGAAAGAAGGTCTCGAAGTGGAGATCCTGATGCATGCCGTACAGGACACGCCGCTGTCCGTCGAATTGCCTCAATATGTTATCTTGGAGGTGACATATACAGAGCCTGGTCTTCGCGGGGATACGGCCACCAATACCCTGAAACCGGCAAAGGTGGAAACCGGCGCAGAAGTCAAAGTCCCCCTGTTTATCGATACGGGGGAAAAGATTAAGATCGACACGACCACCGGCAGTTATATTGAACGGGCTAAATAATCTCAACCAAATGGACTCAAAGGAACTTCAGGAGTTACTCAAACTGATCAATCGCCTCGAACTGGCGGAGTTTAAATACAGGGAAGGAGACCTTGAATTCTCTGTCAGGACCAAGTTTTTCACCAGGGCCAAATCCGGTGGAGAA
>CAZTXO010000023.1:34738-54161 GCA_964617515.1 uncultured Saprospiraceae bacterium
CTTTTCAACGAAATCGAATCGGAAGTAGCCGGTAAGGTCGTGAAGATCATGGTGGAAGATGCTTCCCCGGTGGAATACGACCAATTACTGTTTCTCATTGATCCGAAGGGATGACACGACAGCCGGGACTGTGGTGAAGAAACAGGAGGCAGTTCCTTTTTTTAATCAGCTTCGTTCTGCATGTTTAAGAAAATACTTATAGCCAATCGGGGAGAGATCGCCCTGCGCGTAATCCGCACCTGCAAGGAAATGGGGATCAGCACCGTTGCTGTCTACAGCACCGCGGATAAAAACAGTCTGCATGTCCGCTTTGCCGATGAAGCCGTGTGTATCGGTCCTCCCAAATCAAGCGATTCCTACCTCAGTATTCCGCGTCTGATGGCTGCCGTGGAAATCACCAATGCGGATGCCATTCATCCGGGTTATGGCTTTCTGGCGGAAAACGCCGACTTTGCCGAAGTCTGCAAGGAATATGGCGTCAAGTTTATTGGTCCGACGCCCTCGATGATCACGGCCATGGGAGACAAGATCACCGCCAAAGAGACGATGATCAAAGCAGGCGTGCCCGTGGTACCGGGCAGTGGCGGACTCGTCCAGGATGTAGCCCACGCCCGCAAAATCAGTAAGGAAATCGGTTACCCCGTCATCATGAAAGCAACCGCCGGCGGCGGTGGCAAAGGGATGCGCGTGGTCTGGAATGAAAAAGACCTGGAGGACCTCTGGGGAAAAGCGCGCCAGGAAGCGAAAGCCGCCTTTGGCAATGATGGGATTTACATTGAGAAATTTATCGAGCAGCCCCGGCATATTGAGTTTCAGATCATCGGGGATCAGCATGGACATGTGGTGCATCTCTCCGAGCGGGAGTGCTCCATCCAGCGGCGCCACCAGAAACTGCTGGAAGAATCACCTTCTCCCTTCCTGGATGAATCCCTTCGCAACAAAATGGGCAAAGCCGCCATCAAAGCCGGGAAGGCCATTGACTATGAAGGCGTCGGAACGATTGAGTTTCTCGTGGACAAACACAAGAATTTTTATTTCATGGAGATGAATACCCGGATCCAGGTCGAACACCCGGTCACGGAAGAGGTCATCGACCATGACCTGATCAAAGAACAAATCAAGGTCGCCGCCGGCATTCCGATCTCCGGCAAGAATTATTATCCCAACAGCCATGCGATCGAATGCCGAATCAACGCAGAAGACCCGTTCAATAATTTCCGTCCCAGTCCCGGCAAGATCACCTCTTTCCACAGTCCAAAAGGACATGGCGTACGGGTGGACACCCATGTGTATGCCGGCTATACCATCCCGCCTTATTACGACAGTATGATTGCCAAGCTGATCTGCAAAGCGCGGACCCGGGAAGAATGCATCACCAAAATGCAGCGGGCTCTGGATGAGTTTATCGTGGAAGGGGTCAACACGACGATCCCTTTTCATAAAAAACTGATGCAGGATCCGAAATTCCGGAAAGGAGATTTTCATACCGGCTTCCTCGAAACGTTTAAGCTGGAAGACTGATGGCGGATACCGGGCAACGACCCCTTCGGCAGTTGATTTTTTACCTGAAGGGATACAAGTTCCCGCTGGCGATGAACATCGTGTGCAACGTCCTGATGGCCCTTTGCATGGTCATCAGCATCCCCATCATCATCCCGTTTCTCAAGATCCTCTTCGGCCGCGTTCAACCCTCTGCCACCCCGGTCCCGTTTGATGTCAATCACCTCCAGGCATGGCTGGAATATGTCCTTGGACAACTGATCCGGCAATATTCAGAAGAGACGGCGCTGATCATCGTCTGTATCACCTTCGTATCCATTTTTTTTCTTAAAAATCTCTTTCGGTACCTCTCCCTGGTATTCATGGCCCAGGTGCGTAACGGGATTGTCCGGGATGTGCGCAACCGGATTTACGCGCAGTACATGCGGCTGCCCCTTGCCTTTTTCACCCGCGGGAAAAAAGGCGACTTGTTGAGCCGGGTCAGCACCGATGTGCAGGAAATCGAGTACTCGATCCTCAATGTGATCGAATCGATTTTTAAAGAACCGATTGTCATCATCGGAAGCATCGCCTTTATGCTCGTGACCAGCAAGCGGCTGACCTTATTTGTCTTCGTGCTCATCCTGATTACGGTCTTTATCGTCGGGCGCATCAGCCGCAACCTCAAGCGGCAGTCCAAAGTCGTGCAAGCGCAACTGTCGGATCTGGTCATTCACGTGGAGGAAAGTCTCAACGGGATGCGGATCGTGCAAGGATTCAATGCGCAGGAATATCAGGCGAAACGGTTTGCGGGCATCAATGACCGCTACCGGAAGTTGCTGACGCGGATCATGTACCGCCGGGACCTGTCATCGCCGCTCTCCGAGACGCTCGGTATCGCCATCGTCGCCGTGTTGCTATGGTATGGGGCCAATCTCGTGTTTACGGATCAGCTCCAGCCCGAGACGTTCTTCGCCTTTCTATACGCCTTTTTCAATGTGATCGCGCCGTCCAAAGCATTCTCATCCGCCTATTACCATATCCAGAAAGGCCTGGCCGCCGTCGATCGGGTCAATGAGATCCTCGACAACCCGGAAGCCATACCCGTTAAAGAGCATCCCAAACCCATTCACACGTTTAACGATCGCATCACCTTTGATCATGTCAGCTTTCGCTACCAGGCGGACGGGGATTGGGTACTGCAGGATATCAGCCTGGATATCCCAAAAGGAAAAGTGCTCGCGGTCGTGGGATCGAGTGGCACCGGGAAATCAACGCTCGCGGATCTGTTGCCGCGTTTTCATGACGTGACTACCGGAGCGATCCGGATCGACGGGGAGGATATCCGGGAGCTGGACCTGAAACAACTGCGTTCCCTGATGGGGATCGTCAACCAGGACCCGGTGTTGTTTCATGATACTATCTTTCAGAATATCGCTTTCGGCAAACCGGACGCCACGATGGAAGAAATCATCGAAGTGGCGAAAGTGGCCCAGATCCATGACTTCATCATGAGCACCCCGCATGGCTACCAGACGATCATCGGTGACCGGGGCAGCACGTTAAGTGGTGGCGAACGCCAACGGCTGACCCTGGCCAGGGCATTGCTCATCAATCCGCCAATTCTCATCCTCGATGAAGCCACAGCATCGCTTGATTCCAAATCGGAACGGCAGGTCCAGGAAGCCCTCACACAGCTGATGCGGGGCAGGACCTCCATCGTGATCGCCCATCGCCTCTCGACCATCCAGCATGCCGATCTGATTATCGTACTCCAACAGGGACGGATCATCGAATCCGGAGATCATGCCAGCCTGATGCAACGTCAGGGAGAGTATTCTAAATTTGTCGGCCTGCAATGGATGCAATGATGAGAATACGTTTCCTGCTCGTTTTCCTGGCAGGGTGGCTATCGCTGGAGGGGCAGCAGATGAATTGGGCCAGGCTGGCGGAGGATACCGTGTATTACGCGCGTGAATATTTCCCGGATCGCCAGATGGTCTCTCAGCCGGGGATGGCACAGACATGGGATTTTCGTTCCCTGCGCGCCCCATACGCCATCAGCAGAAGGATCATGGTCAATGGCGAACGCGATCGGATGACCTATGGCACCCTGATGAACGGCAATAAACCTGTCGGGGTGTTGAATTTGCAGGGGTCTGCTTCTTCGCTGGTGCAGACATTTGAAGATAACCCGGTCTGCGCGGATATTCCCCTGACTTTTCAATACATCCCGGTGTATAAACCCTTTTTCAAAGGGGTCCTGGGGGAACATGCCACGTACAAAGGCAGGATGATGGCCACTTTTGCCTGGCCAAGGCATCTTTCCTGCGGATGGACACCGGCGCAAATTCCCGATTCGTGCAGGATCACCTACACCCTGGCGGAGGAGATCAATGTGGATGGGGAAGGCACACTGTACCTGCCCACCGAAGTAAGCAAGGTATACAGGCAGTATGTGACCCGGAAAAAAGCGGCGAGAGTGGAAGTCAGACATGGCGCAACCTGGGTGGATATCACCAGTATCGTACCGGGGATTAAACTGATTGCCAACTTTGAATTCGTCCGTTTTGTTTCGGCAGAAACCGGTATGCTGTTGGCTGAGATCGAAACGAAAGAAGATGGCACACCGGTCCGCATTGAGTTTAAGACCCATCCGATGGCCACGCGGATTTTCCAGGAAGAACCCGATCGTCCGGACATTTACGCGTTTCCCAATCCCAGTTTCGATATCGTTCGTTTTCAACTGAGCGACTTGCCGGCCGGGCCGTATAAACTGAGAATCTTCAACATCCTCGGCACGCCGGTCCGGGAGACAGAGATCAGGGTGGATGATCCGCGGACCACGATCTCCATGGATCTCGGCGACCTCGAGCGGGGCACCTATCTGTACCGCCTTCAGGACCGGAATGGCCGCACGATCAAAACAAAACGGATCATGTTGATCCAAACCTGACCTGGTTGCGGTATGCCTGTCACCGATGCGCTGTCGGACCCGTTTTCCCTTCCAGGGATACCTCCTTTGCTTCAGCCTGTCCATTTCGATGGTTTCGGATCTACTGTCTCCATGTTGCGTCTTGACAGATTGGCGAGATGGGCCAGCGGCAATAAATATTTTAAGCTCAAATATCCGTTGAAGCATGCACTCGAAAACGGGTATACCGCACTCGTCAGTAAAGGAGGCCCCTTCAGCAATCACCTGGATGCCCTCGCGCTTGCCTGTGCGCACTTTGGATTGAAGTTGACTTGCCTGGTGCGGAGTTATACACCGCTGGTCGCCAATCCAACATTGGACAGGCTTCGCGCTGCCGGCGCGCAATTGGTCTTTCTTTCTCCAGAACGTTATGCTTCGTTTGATGAAAGTGAATCCCACCGGCAGTTCCCCGGAGCACTTTTCATCCCGGAAGGGGGCTTGCATCCGGATGGCATCATGGGTGCAGCCGAGATCGCTTCGTTGCTGCCTGCGCATCAACCTTGCCAGGTGATCCTGGCGGGTGGTTCCATGTGCACGGCACTTGGATTGTTAACCCGGATTCCGGGAACAACAACCTTGAACATTATTCCTGCGTGGAAAGGGTGCACGCTGGATGATTTTACCAAATTGTTGCATTCCTACAGTCTTCATCCCGGCGCTCCGTTCAATCTATGGCCGGATTTTCATTTCGGAGGCTTCGGCAGATGGACCGGGGAACTCTTTGATTTTATGATCGCCTTTACGGGGGCCACCGGTATTGCACTCGATCCGGTGTATACCGGGAAGATGATGTATGCCCTTGCTAGCCTGCTTCAGCGGCAGCAACTGGACCCGGAAGTGCCGGTCATCGCCATTCATACCGGCGGGCAACAGGGGATCGGGGGATTTGCTTACCGGTATCCGGATCCATGGCAAGCTTACCTGGAAATGACCCGGTCCTGATCGTATGCCTCGGAGCGATTATACCAGCCGTCGACTGATCGGATGTCCGAGAACCCACTTTTCAATAACCACCGGATAATATTGGTGTTCAACGCGGAGCACCTTAGCCGCAATTTCTTCGGGAGAATCCGTTATGTCGAGCGGAACTTCTTCCTGGAAAAGGATATGCCCTTCGTCATACCGTTCGTTCACCTCATGGATCGTGATCCCGGAGACAAGGTCACCGGAAGCCTTTACCGCTTCATGCACATGATGGCCATACATCCCTTTGCCACCATACCGGGGCAAGAGGGCCGGGTGGATATTGACGATGCGCCCGGGATAGCCGGCGATCAGCCAGGCAGGCAGGAGCAGAAGGAAGCCGGCGAGGACGATGTGCGTGATCCGATGTTCATGGAGGATTTCCCGCACCGGAGATACCGACTGCCAGTTACTTCTGGGGACTGTATAACAGGGGATATGATGCCGCGCGGCAACTTGTATCACCCCCGCGCGTGCATGATTGGTGATGAGGAGCGCGACACGGATGGACGGATGACGGTAAAAGTGAGCGCAGATTTTATCTGCATTGCTACCGCCACCGGATGCCAGTATGGCGAGCCGGAAATCAGCCCCGGATGGCATTGTATTTTCCGCTGTTGGACGGATCGAGTTTCCGCATGATATCGTAAACGGCCGTTTTGCGGGTCCGGTCGGCGCTTTTATAGATGTTCACGATTTCCTCACTTTTGGCTGTGACAAACATCAGTACGCCGATGCTGTTTGGGTAAGCGGCATTTGTTTTATCCACCTGTCGCAAAGCATCCGTCATGGTCGTCAGGGCCTGCTCCGTATTGGTATACAGGAGATCCAGACTTTTCCGGTGATAGTTGTACCAGGCCTCGCGGAAAGACTTGAAGCGGGGGCTCAGGATGTTTTCGAGCATCCAGTACCGGGTGGTTTTTTTATTCAGGGATTGCCACCCTTTGTCGAGGTCCGAAGTGCCCGGAGGGATTTGATTCAGGATGTTCTGGCAAGCCTGGAAATGTTCGTCCCCGCCACCCATGGTAAAACTCTCTGCGTCCAGGCCTAATATGTAATGGGCATAAAAAGAAAAGACGGCGGAAAGGTTATCCTTGAAAAATTCAGTGCCGTTCTCAATGGGCTGGTATTCCTGGTAAGTGAAGATGATGTCCCGGTCCACGTGGTTGATCAGAACAGTTTTGTACTCCGAGCCATATACCGGGCGGATCGCTTTGAGCGCGATATCCGCTTTGAACGTATTGTTGCCCAGTTCCCCGCTGATGTTTACCTGGAAATTGCACTCGATTTTTTCATAGGGCTTATATTCATCCTGGGTCCAGCGCTCCTGGTTGAGGAACTCCTGCAGATCCCGCTCGAGGGTTTTAAATACGACCGGGTCCGTCTCCTGCAGTTTGGGGGTGCTGACCGTGACAAGCGCGTTGAGTTCCTGGCCGGCCACCGGGGTGGAATGCACCACACCCGTGCAAAAAAGGATCAGGAGATAAAACTTATGATGAAGCATGAGCAGTAAGCATTTTGTGGATAGCCTCGACAATGTCTTCCGCCACCAGTTTCTTTGACTTTAATTCAATCTGCACAGGGTCCTGTGCCGGAGTGATCAGCGTGACCCGGTTGGTATCATGACCAAATCCCGCTCCGGGTTCTTTGGGATTATTGAGCACGATCATATCCATGTTTTTCCGCGCCATTTTTTCTCTCGCGTGGGCTTCCCCATGGGTTGTCTCCAGGGCAAATCCCACCAGGATTTGATCCTTCCGCTTGTTTTTTCCCAGGGTGGCGGCGATGTCAGGAGTGGCAACCAACTCGAGGGATAACGTATCCGCTCCTTTCTTAATTTTTTCAGCCGCTGCCTTTTGGGGTTTATAATCCGCTACTGCCGCTGCCAGGACGGTAACCTGCATGTTGGGAAATAAAGCGTTGCAGGCGGCCAGCATCTCATCTGCCGAGATTACCTGCGTGACGGAGATGCGGTCATCCTTCGGCCTTACACTTTCGGGGCCAAGGACCAGGTGAACCGATGCGCCTCGCTTCGAAAAAGCTTCGGCGATGGCGACACCCATTTTGCCGGTCGAGTGATTGCCGATATAGCGGACAGGATCAATGGCTTCATATGTGGGGCCCGCGTTGACCAGCACGTCGATACCGGTCATGTCCTCTTCAAAGCGGAAATAGTCCCGCAGGTGCTGCACGATTTCTTCCGGCTCGGCCAGGCGGCCTGGTCCATGTAATCCGCTGGCGAGTTCGCCGGAGCCAACATCGATGATGAAGTTGCCATAGGCTTGCAGGCGGCTGATATTTTCTTCGGTGCTGGGATGATGCCACATATCCAGGTCCATAGCCGGGGCGAAAAACACCGGGCAACGGGCGGACAGATAGGTGGCGGTCAGCATGTCCGAAGCAAGGCCCAGCGCACACCGGGCTATCGTGTGTGCTGTAGCGGGAGCGATCACCATGGCATCCGCCCACAAACCCCACTCGACATGATTGGTCCACTGATGTTGATCATGGACGTCGGTAGCGACCGGGTGTTTGCTCAGCGTGGACAGGGTAAGCGGGGAAACAAAATCGCAGGCAGAGGAAGTCATGATGACACGTACCATGCATCCTTCCCGGATGAGATGGCGGACAAGATAGGCGGCTTTGTAGGCGGCTATACTGCCGGAGACACCTAACAGGATTTTCCTGGCCTTCAGCGATGACATGATGTCGGGCGGGTTAATGAGGCCCTTGGTTACTCCATGTCTTCAGGGAACTCCTCTTCTTTGACCTCCGGTTCCGGGTAGCGCCATTCGAGTTCACCTTTCATAAACTCTTCTGTGGCGAGAATGGTCGGACTGGCCATTTTTTCATAGGACCGGGAGATCTCGATCTGCTCCTTGTTCTCATGAATTTCCTCGATGGTCTCTGTCACGACAACAAACTCTTCCAGTTTGTCATGCAGTTCGCGCTTCATCTCGTTGGACAACTGGCGTGCCCGGCGGGTGATGATGGCGATGGATTCATACACGTTATTGGTCCGGGAGGCTAAATCCTTGATGTCACGGGCCTTGACATTGGGATCGACCGCAGTGGCCAGGTTCTTGATAGTACTCATTTGGACAGATTTTTAGATTCTTGCTCGATTTGTTTGTTGATGTCGCGGGCTTCCCGGACGTTTTTACCAGTCGGATACCGGTTGATGTATTCCTGGTAATGCGTCCTGGCGGTCGCGTACCGCTCGGCCCGTTTGTCATACACGCTGTTGATCGCGTATTGAAAGGAAGATTTCAAGATTAAGAAGCGGACATATTCGGCCCGCGGAGATTCCGGGTATTGGGACAGCATATGCTGAAAGGATGTGACGGCAGCCTGGTAGTCACCAAGCTCATAATACAACGTACCCTGGTTGTATGCTTTCTCTTCAAGCTTGAGCCGCAGTTCATCGATCAGTTCATTGCACTGGGGTACTCGGTCACTGTTTGGGTATTTGTCGGCAAAATCCTGGAACGCGTTGATCGCGTCCAGGGATGGCTCCTGGTCAAGCCTGAACGACGGAGACATTTTATAATTGGAATAGGCGGACATAAAGGCAGCCTCTTCTGCAAACTGACTGTAAGGGAAGGTGCTGTTGAAATTGGTGAAATACGTCGCTGCCAGCTGGAAATTATTGAGATGATAGTGCGTATAGGCATACTTGAAAAACAACTCCTCGCCTTCGGGCGTCCCGCGATATTGATTGAGCACCAGCTCCATCAACGCCTGGGCGCGGAGGTAATCCCCTTTGTCATAGTAGAGCAGGGACTCCTTCAGGATCCGTTCGGGATCATTACTGGTCCGCACCTGTTCGAAGCTGCTCTTACAGGAAGCTAACAAGCTGGCAATCAGTATGATAAATGTGAAAATCCGCATGAAGGATTGTTGAAATAGGGTGCAAAGATAGGGATTATTGTGGTATTGATTTCCATGGATTTCCCCTGTCAATCAAAGGATTAGGAGGCATTGGCGGAGGGCTGGAGGTAGGTGGCCAGGGGGTCGGCGAGGGTCCGGTCATTGCTTAACCTTGGTACCTTGTTTTGACCGCCCAGTTTACCGATGGATTGCATGTAGGCTTTAAACGAACCTTTGGGCAATCTTCGTACAACCAGGGGCTGCAGGATTTTACCCTCGATCAAATCCTCGTAATAGAGATTCTCCCGCACCATCTCTTCATTGAGCCGGGCACAGAAACCGGCAAAATCTTTTGGCTCTTCCGCAAATTCAATCCACCACTCGTGGTAGGGTTTTTGGCCTGCCGCCGGATTGACCTGGGGAGCTACGGTGAATTCAAGGATCGCGCACGGATGACGCTCCACCGTTCTTCGCAAGGCTTCTTCCACTTCCTTCACAATCACATGTTCGCCAAAAGCGGAAATAAACTGTTTGATGCGGCCGGTGACCTTGAGCCGGTAGGGTCGGGTGGAGGTGAATTCGATGGTATCACCCAGGCTGTAACCCCATAAACCGGCATTTGTACTCAGCACGATCGCATAGTCAATACCCGGTTCGACATCGGCGAGAGTCAACCGTACCGGCTGAGCGGAATGGAGCTCAGTCGTTGGAATGAATTCGAAATAAATACCGGAGTTACACTGGAGCAGTAATCCGTCTGCCACATCGGTGGTGTCCTGGAAAGCGAGGAAGCCTTCA
This sequence comes from uncultured Saprospiraceae bacterium, assembly GCA_964617515.1. Lineage (GTDB taxonomy): Bacteria > Bacteroidota > Bacteroidia > Chitinophagales > Saprospiraceae > Opimibacter. The sequence goes on from CAZTXO010000023.1 coordinate 44,823, forward strand.
GAAGCCGGATAGGTTTCCAGGCTGTTGACAGGACCTCCTGTCAGTTGTTCCAATTGCGTCCGGTAAGGTTCAAAGTTGACGCCTCCGTATACAAATAACTGGTAGTGCGGGAAGACTTCCCGGATCGTCTGCTTACCGGACAATTGAAGCAACCGTTCATAATACATCTGCACCCAGGGCGGAATTCCACTGATCAGGCGCATGTCCGCCTTAAGTGTTTCTTTGGCGATCTGGTCCACCTTGGTCTCCCAGTCTTCGATACAATTGACGGCATAGGACGGCAGTTGGTTGGATTTGAGCCAGGCAGGGATCCAATGGTTGACAATGCCCGAAAGCCGGCCGGTGGGTATGCCTTCCAGTTCCTGCAGCTCCGGCGAACCGGAGAGGAAAATCATTTTCCCGTCAAACAGGTTTTTCAGTTTGCGGAGGTTGGCCATGTTGAACAAGGCATCCCGCGCATTGTCGATATGGTTGGGGATGCTCTCTTTGGTGATCGGGATATACTTGACGCCGCTCGTGGTACCGGAAGTCTTGGCAAAATAAATAGGACGGCCCGGCCATAAGACATGATGCTCCCCGCCCACGATGCGTTCGATGGAGGGTCTGAAATCTTCATAATCACGGACGGGGACACGCGCCACGTAGTCGGCGTGAGATTGGATGGTGTCAAAGCCATGCTCCCTTCCAAAGGCCGTGGGTGACGCTTTCCGGATCAGGTATTGAAAGGTGGACTGTTGGTTCTGGAGAGCATCCCTGGCTTCGGATTCAAGCCGGTGCCGGGTACGTTCACTGAGGATGGAAATGATTTTGCTCTTGATCCCCATCGCGGGTCAATCGATTCGGAGATCCTCCACATGCACTCCCGGATAATTGGATGCATTGAAGGTGAATAATTTTTTAGCGTCGAAGGTGGCTGGATGGGTGATGGCGCCCAGGTTGAGTTCCTGGCGGGTGCCGTCTTTGGCTAAGGAGCGGATCGAGGTGAGCGCTCCGTTCCTGACATAGAGCGTAAATTTGGCATATTCCTCAAAGCGGCCTTTCAGGGGCTTGGCTTCTATAATGGAAGTGCCGTCGGATTTGGTGCCGGCCAGGATAAAGACGAGATCCGTGGCTGTGTGGAGTTGGAGGAAGTCCTGCGGACTGATCCACTCCTGTCCTCTCGATTCATTGTAAAGGTTGACTTCATTCGCTTTTTTCAGGTATACCCAGCGGGTTTTGCCATCGGAGATGATGGTGTAATCTTTCAGATCGAGGTGATAGGATTTGCCGCTCTGGTAGAGGATGCCGTTGACCGGCGTGCCTTCTTCGCCCGGAAAGGATACTTTCAACGAGAAAGATACCTGGGTGTTGGCATTGGCGATGGATTGCCCCGCCTTCTGGAGCAGGCTGAGGGCTTCCGGATCTGAATCTTTGGAAGAGGTGTATTGCCCGAAAAGGGGCGCGAAATAAATAGTAAAAAGAAAGAAAAGTAACGTGATGTGTTTCATATGCGTTGAAGATGCCGGCTCATCAGACAACGTAAAGGTAGGCCAAAAAGTAACTTCCCGGCTTGTTAACAAGCGTTAAAACTGACCGCGACTTAGTTACGGGTACGGATCCTCGAGAGTAAGCTGTCCAGGTCGTTTTCACTGAACATCAGCACATCGCGTGGTTTGCTCCCTTCAGCCGGTCCTACTACGCCTACAGCCTCGAGTTGGTCCATGATGCGGCCCGCACGGTTGTAGCCGAGTTTCAGCCGCCGCTGGATCATGGAGGTACTGCCATGTTGATTTTGGATCACAAGTCTGGCAGCATCTTCAAACATATCATCGAGATCCGCGTAGGTGAGATGTTCACTGCCCTGGATTGGTTCGTCCTCTCCGACATATTCGGGCAGATAATAAGGCTCCGGATAGCCTTTTTGCTCTGCGATATGCTGGATGACGTTTTCCACTTCGGGCGTGTCGACAAAGGCGCATTGCAGCCGTATCATGTTGCTCCCGACGGAGAGGAGCATGTCGCCCTGCCCGATGAGTTGCTCCGCGCCTCCCATGTCCAGGATCGTCCGGCTGTCTACTTTTGACGCGACCTTATAGGCCAGACGCGCGGGGAAGTTGGCCTTGATGACCCCGGTGATGATATTCACCGAAGGTCGCTGCGTGGCAATGATCAGGTGGATACCCACGGCCCTGGCCAATTGGGCCAAACGGGCGAGGGGCATCTCGATTTCCTTGCCCGCGGTCATGATGAGATCGGCAAACTCATCGATCACCAGTACGATGAAAGGCATAAACCGGTGACCTTTCAGCGGATTGAGCTGGCGGTTGACAAATTTTTCATTGTATTCTTTGAGGTTCCTGGCGTGCGCGCGCTTCAGCAGATCGTACCGGTCATCCATTTCGATGCAAAGCGAGTTGAGCGTGTAGATGACCTTTTTGGTTTCGGTGACGATGGGCTCCTTTTGGTCCGGCAGGAAAGCCAGGAAGTGATTTTCCAGCTTGGAATAAGGAAAGAGCTCTACTTTCTTTGGATCGATCAGGACGAGTTTGAGTTGAGAGGGATGTTTTCGGTAAAGCAGCGACATGAGGATCGTATTGATCCCCACGGATTTTCCCTGTCCCGTCGCACCGGCGATCAGCAAGTGCGGCATTTTGGTCAGATCGGCCACAAAGACTTCATTGGAGATGGTTTTTCCCAGCGCAATGGGCAGATCCATTTTGCCGGTCAGGAAGCGTTCCGTGTTTAATACCTCTTTGAGCGAAACAATTTGTTTGCGTTTGTTGGGGACCTCGATGCCGATAGTTCCTTTGCCGGGTATCGGAGCGATGATCCGGATACCAAGCGCGGAAAGGCTCAGGGCAATATCGTCTTCCAGGTTTTTGATTTTCGAGATCCGGATGCCGGGTTTTGGTATGATCTCATAGAGGGTGACGGTAGGCCCAATCGTCGCGCGGATCTTGGTGATCTCGATTTTGTAATTGAGCAGCGTCTCGATGATCTGATCTTTATTGGCCTCCAGTTCAGCGCGGTCGATCTGGATTTTTTCATCCGGGTACTCCAGCAATAATTCCAGGTCAGGCGTATGGTAGGCGGACAGTTCCAGGGTCGGATCGTAGGGCTCGCTGTGCTCCTGGTTTTCCTGGTCCATCAGGAAGACTTTATCTTCCACCCCGCTGAAGGTGGTAGGGATGTGACCTTCAGAAAACGTCTCCGCGATCTCTTCCGGATCCCGGGCATCGTTGATTTCCAGTTCATCCTCCGCATCCTTATCTTCCAATTCCTCCGCCAGGTATGGATCGAGATCCATATCCAGCGCATCGATCGCATCGGCCTCTTCTGCCGATTCGTCCACCGGCGACTCGTCCGGGTTTTCTTTAAAATAACGATGGAGAAAATCCGGTTGCAGTGCTCCATCCGGCTCTTCCGTCAGCGTGTCCGTGTCAGTCTCCGCAAGCACCGGCACTTCTTCTTCGGCTTTCTTTTTCTTTTTCCAGAAATCAATCCCAAGCTCGGACCAACTCATTTTCCATTCCGGCAGCTTCCATTTCGGCATCGACAGGAATTCCCCTTTCCATTGGATGGTCGGGTTGAACTGTACCACGATCGTGGCGACCAGGACAAAGAGCAGGGCGAGGAGAACACCAAAGAATCCCATGAATCGGGACAGCCATTCAGTGGTGCTTTCGCCAAAGGAACCTCCCCAGGGGAAATTGGACCAGGAGAAGATAAAAGCGAAGAGCATCGACAGGTATACCATGGCCAGGATGGATTTGGCCGCCCGGCCATACCAGGTCTGCAGCCCGGCACCGACAAATTTTCTAAGGCCAAACCCGATCATGAGGAAGGGGAGTACCAATGAACTGATACCAAATCCCCAATAGATCAATGCATTGCCCACGACCGCGCCTAAACGGCCAAGCCAGTTGGCGACGATCAGATCGCCTTCCCCCAGCGCACTGAATGGATGATTGAGGATTTTGTCCTGATCTTCCTTCCAGGTAAAGAGGTAGGAGATGCCGGAAACCAGCACAAAAACTCCGGTCAGGACAAGTATCAACCCCAGCAATTTGGGGAGACGCTGATCGTCGAAGATGGAAGCTTTGGCGGCTCCTTTCTTGGCCTTGGACCGGCCCGCCGGAGCGGCCTTTTTGCTCTTAGGTACAAATATGGACATAGCAATTCGGGTATTGCTGTCTTGGGATGACCGCCAAATATAGTGTTATCTACACTTATTTAGATAGATATACATGATTTTTTTCTTTAATATGTTTTGCCTATCTTGGGAATTGACGAGCCTTCCGGGCGTGGCTGGGGCAAAATTTCTACCTTTGGCGCCTCTATAACCGGTTATAATTCAATCCATATGATGGACAAAATCTTCATCGCAGGTGCCGGAGGCATCGGTCGCGCCGCAGCTTTGCTCATACTCTATGCCCAGGATTGGGACTGCCTGGTCGTGTTGGGAGATGCGTCACAGGCCCAACTGGATGACGCGGTCAACTGGATTGAAAGAGGGATTGGTAAAAATCAGAACCTGGAGACCTTCCTCATGCCCAGGGATGGTGATCCGGAAGCCTACCGGCCGGTGTTGGAGGATGCGCATGTCCTTTTGGATTGCCTTCCGGGATCGCTCGCGCCGGCGATGGCCAGGCTTTGTCTGCAGTATGAAATGCATTACGCCAACCTGACCGAATGTGTGCGGGAGACGCGGGAGATCATTGAGATGGCTACGGATGCCTCTACCGGGTTTATCCTCCAGACTGGGCTCGCTCCGGGATATGTCAATAACCTGGCTGTTCACCTGGTGGAATCCTTTGAAAGGAAATACGGGGTTGATCAATTGGAGCGCCTGGCCATGCGGGTAGGCGCGCTCACCCAATATGCCGAATCGCCCCACTACTACGGATTTACCTGGAGTACGATCGGCGTGGCCACAGAATATGTGGAGGATGGAGAAGCTGTGCGCAATCATGAGATAGTGCGATTGCCTTCGATTTCCGAGCGGGAATATATCACTATCAATGGCCGGGTCTACGAGGCCGATCTGACCAGTGGCGGTGCGGCGGATCTGCCCGTGGCCTTTAAGGATAAGATCAGGAACATCGATTATAAGACGATTCGCTATCCGGGCCATTTTGACTGGGTCAAATCCATTCTTTCCGGGGAAGGGGATTCCAGGGCGAGGATCGCCCGGCTGGAAGAAAAAATGGTGAAGGAAGTGGCGCACATCGAGGATGATGTGATCGTGATTTATGCTTCGGTCACCGGATATGACAAGGATGGCATCTTACGTTCGATGCAGCAGGCCTATCATATCTATCCGCTTGAGGTCGGTGGCATCACCATGCGGGCGATTCAGACCTGTACCGCGGCTCCGCTGGTCGAGTGTGCCCGGCTGTTGGCCACGGGTGAATACCAGGGCATTATCACACAAAGCCAGATAGCGCCGGAGGCTATCCTGGATGGGACAATCGTCCGCCAGGCCTACCATATAGATATGACAGGAGCCTGATGGCTCAGGCTCCCGTTGCGTAGTTATTTTTTCTTGAATGAGGAAATGCAGCCAACTGGCCCTGGATCAGACCATTTGGGAAGGATATTCCTTGCGGAATTCATATTTCAGCACATCAAAAGCCGTCACGATGCCTTCCAGGTTTCCATCTTTCACCACCGGAACGGCATGAAACAGGTTTTCCAGGAAAAGTTCGGCAGCTGAGCCGACTTTATCGTCAGGGGATAAGGTGGCCATGTGTGTCGTCATGATTTCATGGATCGGCACATTGTCATAATCGCCTCCGTTATCGAGGAATCTGAATAAGTCATACGTCGTCAGGATCCCGACGAGTTTCCGTCCATCCACGATTGGGAGGTGATGCACCTTGTCCCGCATGAAGATTTCCCGGGCTTTCGCCACTTTGTCATTAGGGCTGGCCGCAATCACATTGCGTGTCATAATCGAGGATAAAGGTTCGTTCATCATATCGATACAGTGATTTTAATTGTTTTTCATTTTTTGATCGCATCGACCATCCGGTCTTTCCCGTTAAGGCCTCTGATCAATCAAAGGAAACCAACTGCCAATAAGTTCATATTAAATATTTTCAATATATTTAAATAACTTATTTGTAATAGTTTTCTATAAATTTTTGGAAACAGTTGGAGGGCATGGGGGCTTGCCCCGTCCCTTTTCCTGTACAAAGATCAAATTTAATACGAAACCGACAAGGCCGGCAGCGGATTCCGGACAATTTGCCACAAGAAGGCAGTGGGGACACTCCCTTTCCCGGAAATAAATCCCTAACCAGTTAAGTTCATCCCGTCAGAATTTCCTTGTTTAGCCGTCTGGTATGAAAGTGCACCTCCTGGAAAAAGGGATTGATTCCTTCCTCGATTGGGCGTTGTCCGCAGCGGATGACGGCTGGCACTTTCCGCATGCGATCGTGGGTCATTTCCATACCCACTGGGCAGCGCTCTCCGGAGCGTCGCTTTACGAACGCTATGATCAAAGCCTGAGAAGTACCATTTCCCAGTCGTGGTGGAAACGCGACGGATACCGGCCAAAAGAAATCATGCTGCGGCTGATCGAAGCTGATCCCGAACTCGCCGCCATCGCCTGGAAAGATCTGGCGCAGGCCCATGCTTCCCTGGAAGGCCGAATATCCCGGTTTTCGTATTACTGCGAACAACTGCTCGACCTGCACCGCGATAAGCACCCACGGGCGATTGAAACCTATCATCACCAGGATGCGGCTATCCTCAGCCTGTACCTGGCCGGTCTTTTTCCGGATCAATACGCCCTCTATCCCGGGCTGGAAGTATTCCGCGCATTTTGCCTCGCGGTTGGCAGCCCGGATCTGCCACGGGTTGATGATCTGGTTCGGTATATGAAGGTGGCCGGTATCGTCCATACCTTTTTGCAGCGTCATGCACGCTATCCTGATCTGCTGGCGCAAAGGGATCCGGAAAGGGAAAAAGTGAGCTGCATACCATTGCTCATCAGCTACGAGGTTATGGCATTCATGGCGAAGTCGCCTTCACCGGCCAGGCCATGATCCATGATCTGCTTGTCATCGGAGGCGGTGCCGGCGGATGTTTTGCGGCTATCCGGGTCGCAGAGTTGCACCCGGGCGCGAAAATTGGTATCCTGGAAGCGGCGCGACATCCGCTGAGCAAAGTGGCTATCTCCGGGGGAGGACGGTGCAATGTCACGCATGCCTGTTTTGATCCGGAGAAACTCATCGGTTATTACCCACGGGGTCACCAGGTATTGCTGAAGCCTTTCCGGCGATTTCAGCCCAGGGATATCGTGAAGTGGTTTGAACGCAAAGGGATTCGGCTCAAGACAGAACCGGATGGACGCATTTTTCCGGTCAGTGATCAGTCGGATACCATCATCCGTTGCTTCTTACAGGCGATGCAGGGGGCCGGGATCCGATGCATGACCTCCACGCGTGCACTGCGTTGGTTCAAACAACCTGGTCAGTCGTTGTGGCAGGTAGAAACGATGGATGGCCAATCCCTTACAGCGAGATTTCTGTTGATCAGCGCCGGCAGCGATCAGCGCACCTGGGATGAGCTGAAACGGGTGGGGCATACGGTCGTTTATCCTGTGCCATCGCTCTTCACCTTTCAGATACGGGATTCGCTCCTGACGGATCTGCAGGGTATTTCTTTACCGGAGGTAAGGCTGACCGTGCCCCGGTTTCAACTGGAGGCATCCGGCCCATTATTGATTACGCATTGGGGCCTGAGTGGTCCGGCAGTCCTTAAACTTTCGGCGTGGGGGGCGCGGGACTTATTTCAGGCCGGTTATGTTTTTGATCTGAAGGTGCAGTGGTGGCCGGACAAAACCGAGGAGGAGATCATGCAACTTCTGAGGGATGCATGCAGGCAGAACCCGAAAAAACAGGTCCATAATCTTACGTTCGGAGTGTTTCCATCACGGCTTTGGAAATATAGTTGTGTCAAAGCCGGTATCCCGGAGAAAGTCAATGGAAGTGAGGTGGGCACTCAGCGGCTTGCCGCGCTTGCCAAAATCCTCAGCGGTGATCGCTACCGCGTCACCGGTAAGAGTGCATTCAAAGAAGAATTCGTCACAGCCGGGGGCATTGCCCTCGACGAGATTGATTTTGATTCTTTTGAGAGCCGATTATTGTCCGGACTCTATCTGGTAGGGGAGGTGCTTGACATCGACGCGCTCACCGGAGGATTCAATTTCCAGGCGGCCTGGACGGGCGCCGCCATAGCGGCGGAAGCCATTTCAAAGAGATTGTGACCGGGACACATCTGCGATTCTTCAGGTTTCGGGATCTTGATGATCCGCCTTCGCGGGATCAGCGCCGCTTGTAAGTAATGATTTGTTGAGGAGATTCGCCGGGCAAAGCCCGAGCTTTGACTAAATCACTACATCACGCCATCACTCGATGCATTACCCTCCGTATTGATTACTCGTATTAAAGTAATCATACCCTTTATCCCCGCGTTTCCACTGGCTGGCTCCTTTGATTTCCCAATACTTTCCATTGTGTTCAAACTTACCGATGCCATGGGTCTTCAGGGCTGCGGCATCGATATAGTTGGGCGGACTCGCGGAGACTTTTATACCGGGATCATCCAGGTAATAGATTGTGCACATTTGATCCTGGGCGAGTTGGGTTGCCTGTACGGTCAGTTCTTCCCAGCACTTGAATTCCCGCGGGTCAAAACCGGATACGTAGTAGAAGTGTGTCGTTTTGACAGGTTTGGCCAGAACGGTGAAAGCGGGGTGGCAAACATGTTCCGTGATATGGGGAGTTGATTTCGGAAATTCTTTTTTGGCAGCCTCTGCCTGGATGACGCGTTGAACGGTGGTGTCAGGCAGGTTTTCCACAGTGATAGAATCTGCCTGGGTTGCTGACGGGGTTGCGACAGGATTTACTTCGGGTTGCTTTTCAGCAGCCGGTTTGCAGGCAAATAGCAGTACAGGGAGGAATAGCAGTAAGCGGAAGGTTTTCATAGGCCGAAGATGAATAATATTATAAAACGATCCTCCCCGGACTTCGGTTTTCCTTGCGGGCAGAATTCCTATATTTGCGGCTCCTTTGCGCCTGAGCGTATTGGGATGAGTAAAGAATTTTCAGCCTAAATAATTGATTCTAAAGCGAATAGGATCACCCGGTGAGGTGGGTGAGTGGCTGAAACCAACGGTTTGCTAAACCGTCGTACGTCGAAAGGTGTACCGAGGGTTCGAATCCCTCCCTCACCGCCATTGAACGCCATAGCTTTAGCGGCGGCATTACTTGAACGCCAAAGCTTTAGCGACGGCGTTACTTGAACGCCAAAGCTTTAGCGACGGCGTTACTTGAACGCCAAAGCTTTAGC
>CAZTXO010000023.1:54261-57184 GCA_964617515.1 uncultured Saprospiraceae bacterium
GACGGCGTTTGAAATGTAAATGCAGCGATCCGCCTTCGTCTCTAAAATCATAGAGACTTCGGCAGATACAACGGGATGTAGCGCAGTCCGGTAGCGCACCTGCTTTGGGAGCAGGGGGTCCCAGGTTCAAATCCTGGTATCCCGACACAATAACGACGGGGCTTGTAGCCCCGTTTGTTGTTTTAGGATTATTCGATCCGTGACACAAACGTGACACATTTCCAAAAAATCATCACTTTTCATCCTCCCGCTCGAAACGTAATGTACGGTGATCTCTGACCTAGATCTGCTTGATGTCATGAAGATGGTGAATCCAAATGAGAGAACCAGCACATCACATTTTTTCTAAATGTAATTCCAGGTCTGGTAACCGTGAAAACATGACCGGGGGGGGTACAAAAAAACGCCCGCCCTCGTTTCGTATGCGTGGGTATTATTTTGCATCTCTCCCTTCTTGTAAAGAATACAAATGGCCTTTATTCTTTGTATTTTTGTTATTCACCACTATACCCATTTTCACATGAAAAGACTTCTCCTATCCTTCATCCTTTGCCTCGGGTGTATCGTAATCAAGGCACAAACCGCAACAGATTTTACAGCGCCAGATTGCGCTGGCAATAGTTACAATCTCTTCAGCGATCTCGATGCAGGAAAAATTGTGGTCATCACCTGGACCATGCCATGCGGGGCTTGTGTTGGCGGAGCCCTAACTGCTTACAACATAGTACAAAGTTATGAAGCGACCTATCCTGGAAAAGTAAAGATGCTTCTGGCGGATGATTTTGGAAATACAGCTTGTTCTGCGATCAATTCATGGGCAAGCTCCAACGGAATAACAAGGGCTATTAAGTTTTCTGACGCCTCAATTCGGATGAGCGACTATGGTATTACTGGAATGCCAAAAACAATTGCCATTGCTCCTGACCATACTGTCTTCTTTAATCAAAACAATGGGGTAAATCCGGATACCCTCCAAGCTGCTATTGATGGAATATTGTCAACCACTGCCACCAAAGAGATTCCCGATATTATATCAAACGCTTCGGTTTATCCTAATCCCGCAAATCAATCAGCTGTCGTTACTCTTGGTTTGATCAAAAGTGAAGATGTTGCCATTGATGTATATGATTTGAATGGTAAAGAATTATTCAGTGTTTATCATGGCCAATGCATTACCGGGAAGAATGAAATCCCTTTCAATACATCGCAACTCAGCACAGGTTTGTATCAAATCAGGATTGCTGGAAATAACAAGATGATGAGTCTGCAACTTCTTATATCCCGATAACAACAGAGGCAGATAGCCAGTAGGCCATTTTATACATGCGTATTGTCCATACCTTATTTTCCTTCGCATTCTGCCTTGGAATGTTTTCCATGCCATTGAACACGTTCAGCCAGTGCTGTGCAGGGGGCAGTGGATGTACAATAGCTGGAAGCGCAGCTCAGGGCGTTTTACAAAAAAGACAGTTTGAATTAAGCTCAAATTTTCAATTCATTAATACCAACGCGTTTTACAAAAAAGATAAAAAAGCGTCCTATTCTGAAAGAACATTTGATAGTTTTGAAAGCAGCTATCAGTATTTTAAAATTGGTTATGGTCTTACCGAGGATTTTACCTTTTCTCTCGAAACAGGATATTACTTCAAGAAAAAGGAGACCGGTTTAGATGAAAATCCGCAAACAACATATTCAAATCAAGGATTTGGAGACTTGTTAATCTTTCCAAAATATAATATCCTTAATCATTATTCGGATAATCACCATGATGAGATTACGCTTGGACTCGGTTATAAAATCCCATTGGGCGCTTATAACGATTCCACCGGAAATGTTGAACCATTTTCCGAGCAAATCTACTATGTAACAGATCCTACAGCTGTACAACTTTCTTCCGGTTCTCAGGAAATTATTTTTCACACCTTGGTTTCCCGACGTTTTATTAAACCACAATTCTCGATTTTTGCGACTGCCTATTACATCCACAAAGGATATAATCCAAACGGTGAAAAACTTGGTGACTTTTTTAGTGTTGGGCTCTTTGCTTCCAAAACGCTTTTTGATCAACTTGGATTAGGTGTACAAATTCGTTATGAACAAGTTGAGCGAATGAAGATTAATGAAAGTGTTTTTCTCTTTGGCCGGCCTTCAAACTATTATCCGGAAGCAACAGGTTATAAAAAAGTTTTCATCACTCCGCAAATCAGTCTCACGAAAGGGAGATTTTCAATTTATGGCTCCTTTGATCTACCGGTTTACCAATATTTAAATACCTCTCCCTATTACACACAAGCTGGTTCTGATTTTCAGGCTACGATAGGATTGGCCTATAGGTTCTATATAAAACCAGCATTTAAACCTTTAGATGGATTGAGCTACCAATGCCCTATGCATCCTGAAGTCATGGATTCCCAACCATCAATATGTCCCAAATGTGGCATGTTGCTGATTAAAAAGGAATAACCCTCCTACATTTTTAGGAACTTGCAAGTTGCAGTAATCTTTCCATCTGAAAGGACAAAGAAGTATTCACCTGCATTCAAATTGTGTATGTCAATCCGGCTCTGACTTATTCCTTGGATTGCCAATTTACCATAAGCATCATAAATTTGAAAGTGGAATTGGGACACATTTTCAGGTACGGTAACATTCAGTTGTTGTTCCGCTGGGTTTGGAGTCAATACGATTTTTATGCTATTTGAAGATGGGGACTCTACGGAAGTGATTTTTTCATTTTTAACTTCAAGTATTTGCCCAATCGATGGAATGTCATCCACCATAATAAATAGCATGTAATACCCAGGAATAAGTTTTACTGAATCTGATGGTAAAGAAGCTATGATATGATTCGCTTCCTGTTCAAATGGTAATGACAAGTATCGATTGGTACCACTATTCATGAAATGGGTTACGACTGCATTTG
>CAZTXO010000024.1:0-57172 GCA_964617515.1 uncultured Saprospiraceae bacterium
CCCGCCCGGGTGCTGAAATTGGTAGACAGGCATGTTTGAGGGGCATGTGTCCGATAGGATGTGAGGGTTCAAATCCCTCCCCGGGCACCACGAATGTAAAAGCACCGACCCAGTCGGTGCTTTTTTTATGTCCGCTATTCGTGGAGATCACGAACCTTCTGGAGGAAGGGGGAAGCGAAGACGAACCCCTGGAGAATTTGATTTTTGGAGGTGAGGACTTCATCCTTGCTCCCCGACCAGGCCAGTTTGCCATCGTGGATCAGGGCGATGTTGTCCCCGATTTCCATCACGGAGTTCATATCATGCGTATTGATGATGGTCGTGATGTCGTTTTCGACCGTGATGCTGTGGATCAGCTCATCGATCACCAGGCTGGTCTTGGGATCCAGCCCGGAGTTGGGTTCGTCGCAGAACAGGTATTTCGGCTGTAACACGATCGCCCGCGCCACGCCGGCCCGTTTTTGCATTCCGCCGCTCAGCTGGGACGGGTATTTTTTATTGGCGCCGGTCAGATTGACGCGATCGAGACAATAATTGACGCGGTCCTGCTTTTCCTTATAGGTCTTGTTAGTAAACATGTCCATCGGGAAACGCACGTTTTCCTCGAGCGTCATCGAATCGAAGAGGGCAGTGCCCTGGAAGAGCATCCCGACCTGCATGCGGATATCCCGCACACTTTTTTTATCGAGCGCGGTGAAATTCACTTCGTCATACCATACTGTCCCGGTCGTAGGCGGATAGAGGCCCACGAGAATTTTAAGCAGCACGGTTTTACCGGCGCCGCTCCGCCCGATGATCAGGTTTGTCTTGCCAGGTTCGAAGGTAAAGGAGATGTCTTCCAGCACATGCTGGTCCCCAAAGGATTTACAGATGTTTTCTGCCCGGATCATGATGTCAGCAATACGGCGATGAGATAATCCGCGATGAGGATGACGATGTTACTCATCACGACGGCTTGTGTGCTGGCTTTCCCCAGTTCGATGCTGCCTCCTTTGACAAAATAGCCCTGGTAGCAGGAGATGGATGACAGGATGAGGCCAAAAACAGCCGCCTTGACATACATGATGGTCACGTTCCAGGGATCGAGGAAGGCGCGGATGCCTTCCACATACTCTGCAGAGGTAAACAGACCCGTGGGTACTGCGGCGATGAACGCACCGAAGATGCTCACGATCGCCGCCACGGAAACCAATAAAGGAACCACCACTAAGGCAGCGACGATTTTTGGTAAGACGAGGAAGGCGGACGTATTGACGCCCATGATTTCCATCGCGTCGATGTGTTCTTTTTGCCGCATCCCGCCCAACTCCGCCGCCATGTTGGAGCCGACTTTGCCGGCCAGCACAAGACTGGTGATCGTGGGGGCCAACTCAATGATCGTGATATCCCGGACCAGGTAACCCACGTAATACCTCGGAATCAACTGGCCACCCAACTGGTAGCTGATCTGCACGGACATCACGGCACCCATAAAGGTGGAGATCAGGATGACGATGATCAGGGATCCGATCCCGATGTCATTCATCTGCCGCATGGTTTCCTTCCAGTACATAGACATCTTTTCCGGCCTGGAGAGGACATGCCTCATCCAGATCAAAAAGCGGCCGATGTGCGTTACAAACTTGATATCCATGTGTGGGCAGGATTGCGGCCATAAAAGTAATTCTTCCCCGCCATAGGTATGAAAAACAATCCCGCCCGCTTTGTCCTACCTTTACGGGCACCGATATCCGCACAACGTATGAATGCCATTGTCACCGGCGCCACGAAAGGGATTGGGCGCGCCCTGGTTTTCGGATTGCTCCGGGAAGGCTGGAACGTCGCTGTCACCAGCAGACACGAAGAAGACCTCCTGGCCATGCAATCGGAGGTGAACACCCTATACCCGGACCGGGAATGCCTGGTCCACGCGGTTGATTTCTATTCCAAAGAAAAGACGGTTGCCTACGGCAAAACCATTTTGGCCCATTGGTCCGAAATCGACCTGCTTATCAACAATGCCGGTATTTTTTTCCCGGGGGCTGTCCACCAGGAAGCAGACGGTATCCTGGAGCAAACCATGGATGTCAACCTCTTCAGCCCTTATCACCTCACCCGCACGCTGCTTCCGGCTATGATGCAGCGCAGGCAGGGGCATATCATCAACCTTTGTTCGATTGCCAGTTTCATGTCCTACCCCAATGGCGGCGCGTATACGATCAGCAAATTCGCCCTCCTTGGCTTCAGCAAGGCCCTGCGGGAAGAAATGAAGCCGTACGGCATTAAAGTGACCTCTGTCATGCCCGGAGCCACCTGGTCGGCTTCCTGGGCAGGAGCGGATTATCCCAAAGACCGGTTGATGCCTCCGGAGGATGTGGCGGAGGTGATCCTGTCCGCGACGAGACTGGGCGCTTCTTCGGTTGTGGAGGAGATTATCATCCGGCCGCAGTTAGGGGACCTGTAAATCACGGCCTTTCGAGCCCCGGTACGGATCCCTGATAAATTGATTACTTTCGTCATAGCCCCCTATTGTTTCACCACCTAAACGTTTCCGCTATGGCCATTTCGAATTTTGCCTCCCTCTCCGCTGCCTCCTGGAGGAACATGTCCCAAAACTATACGCAAATAAATCCCGTTGTCTCGCGTACCGGCGAAAATGATTCGAGTATCTCCGTTACGTTTTATGTAAGCAACGCAGACAATACCGCCTTTGTCCTTTCCATTCAATCCAGTGCCGCAGAATCACTTAATCTGACAGTTGATCCGAACACACCGGATGATTTTGATCTTGTCTGTCAAAATGCCAGCAGCGGCCAGGGTGTCCTGTATTTTTCTTTCAATGAATCGGAAGGCTGGACCGCTAATTTTGATCTGAGTGTTTCGCTCACGACTACCAGTTCAAAAAAGGGTACCTGGACATTCACGAAGGGCAAAGGGGAGGAGAACAAGAAACATCTTCCCGGACGCCATTAACTGCTGTTCGCTTCACGGTACCTACGGACAAATCTCTATGTCCATTTCCCGCCTGCTCAGGCATGCCTGGCTGATCGGCCTTCTGGCCGTTTGGATTTCCGGTAAAGCACAAACTGTGTCACCGGGCGAAGCTGAAGTTGCCGCCCTGGACAGCATCATCCATTATCTCCGCAACGACACGAAAATCGAAGCAGGAAGGAAAAGTCATCTGGCGGATAGTATTGCCCGGTTGTCCGCATCCCGAAACCTGCCCTGCCAGGAAATGGAAAGTCGGACCCTGCAATCGTATGCCCTTGACGAAACCGGTCAATCTGACTCCGCCCTGCAACAGTTGTTATGGGTCAACACCCGTTTCAGATCCGATTGTGGTCCACATCTCCGTTGGTGGTTATATACCGGCCTGACCAATGTCTACCTGACCCTGGGAGAATACAGGAAAGTAGACTCCCTGGTCGCTATCACCCAAAGGGAATGGGACACCTCTCCTGCCCAGCAAAGTGATTACCTGAGCATTCTGACCAATGGAGCGATCGCCATGGTCTACGAAGGAAACTTCGCTTCCGCCTCAGGCTTATTTTATCGACTACTGGCAGCAGCCCGGCGGGTGAAAGATGATAAGTTCATCCAAAAAACACTCATCAATCTGGCTACCCTCAAAGGCAGATCCGGTGAGCTGGACAGCGCCTATTACTACCTTGAAGTGGCTGCAGCCAATGTCCGGTCGACAGATGATATAGAGACCTTTCTGACCCTGCAGATCAACATGGCCATCATGGATATGGAGCAAGGGCGCAATGCCCGGGCCCAAGCCAGATTAGATACCGCCGAATCCCTGGCCATCCGGTACAATAATTTACCCAGCCTTGCTTCCGTATTTGACAACCGGGCTTATGTATTTGAAAACCAGGGGCAGTATGGTAAAGCCTACGGTTATCTCCGGCAATTTGTCACCCTACATGATTCCATCCTGAACCTGGACCGGATCAAAGCTGTCACGGAAATGCAGGAAAAATATGAATCGGAAAAAAAGGCACGGCAGATCCAGCAATTGCAGGTAGCCAACCTGGATGCCACGCTTCAAAACGAGCGGATCCGCAATACGCGAAACCGTTATCTATTTATCGGGTCCGGTGTTTTCCTGGTGGCCATCGGGTTGTTTGGCCGTCTTCAATACGTACGCCGCGCTAAAAAAGCCATCCAGCGGGAAAAAGATATTTCAGAAGGCCTGCTGCTCAATATTCTGCCTGCGTCTGTAGCGGATGAATTAAAAATCAAAGGGAGCGCCGAAGCGCAGCATTTTGACCAGGCCACGATCCTTTTCTCCGACTTCAAGGGGTTTACCCGGGTGGCAGAACATATGAATGCCGCCGATCTGGTGAACGAATTGAATGTCTGCTTCAAAGCATTTGACGCTATCATCACCCGGCATGGTATTGAGAAAATAAAAACCATCGGGGATTCCTATATGGCCGCCGGATCGATCCCGCACAACAATACCGCCACAGCCGCGGATGTGGTAAAAGCCGCCCTGGACATGCAGCAGTTTGTCATAAACCGAAAAACGGAAAGAGCCGCGCAGGAAATGGAGGGATTTGATATGCGTGTTGGCATTCATACCGGTCCTATTGTAGCCGGCATTGTTGGGGTGAAGAAATTCCAATACGACATCTGGGGTGACACCGTCAATATCGCCAGCCGGATGGAAACGGCGAGTGAGGTGGGGAAGGTGAATATTTCCGCCGTAACTTATCAACTGGTCAAAGACGAACCATCCTTTGTATTTACGCCAAGGGGCATGATCGAAGCCAAAGGAAAAGGGGAGATGGAGATGTACTTTGTGGAAAACAGGGGGAAATAAGCGTACCCCTGACGATGAAATTTAGCGTAATTTCATTTGCCTTTTTCCTTCACTAATTCACTTTCTTATGAAACCGCTTATCCTTAGTGCTTTGGGCGTCCTGCTCCTGAGCTGGATGACTTCCTGCAATTCAGATGATCCGACTCCTTCAGGCAATGGCCTGGTGGGTTCATGGAAACTGACAGACAGTCACTGTGATGACGGACTGACGATTGACGATCCGTTTGGCGCTGCTGATTCTGTCTATTACACGTTTACCGGGAAGGACTATCATACGGTTTTTACTTACACGGACAATCCCAACGAGTTTACCGCCAATGGTGTTTTCACTTCCACCTATATCACAATGACCAATGGTCAGCAGCATACTGTAGAAGTGGAGGTTGATCCACCGAGCGGTACCGGAACCTGGTCCATAACCAGCAATCAGCTTACGCAGCGGATTGAAGGTGACACAACCGTATCCGATATCCTCGAACTGACCAGTACTTCGCTGAAACTGGTCCAGCACATTGATGATGTCCACGATGATAATGGAACACTGGTCCATGTATTGGCGACCGTGTACACATCCTACAGCCGGCAATAAAAACCGACAATGCGTTGACTGTTTTCCCTTCCTTCAGGCGAAAAGGAAAGCAGCACCTTGTTTGGCATGCATGCGAAAGCTTTAAAACTGATCGCCCTATTACTCCCCCCTTCTGTCGCGGACAGGGTCAGGCAAGAACAGCAATACATCGCCCTCCATTTTGGACCGAAGCACGCTCTGCGGACGCCGCCTCACATCACCCTGATCCCTCCCTTAGCCGTAACGCCGGCGGAGAACAGTCTGCTCATAAAAATGGCGGAAAAAATAAGTCATGCGTACAAACCCTTCTCGCTCCAATTGGATGGTTTTGATGCCTTCCCCCCGAAGGTTGTCTATCTCCGGCTTCAGGAATCGCCAGCCCTGGAAGCATTATACAAGCTATGGCGAAGGGAATTGATGCTTCAGTTGCCTCACTTGCTCGACAAATATCCTGACAGACCCTATCATCCGCATGTGACACTCGCACATCGCGATGTGACACGGGAACAATTCAACGCCATCCGGGAGCATTTTTCCGGCCGGGAATTCAGGACAGCCTGGGAGGTCAAAGGATTTTGGACGCTCGAACATGTGCCCCGGGGATGGGAGCCGGAACGGGAGTTTGGCTTTTTATATTAGAAAGCGAGAACGTAGTATAAGCACATTGCCACATGGTGCCTACATGTTTCTGCGGTATTGTCCGCCCACTTCATAGAGCGCGTGGGTGACCTGGCCGAGCGAACAACTTTTCACTACTTCCATCAGGGCTTCAAACGTATTCCCGTTTTCCATGGCGACTTGTTGCAGATGCTTCAGGGCAGTGGCGGCCTTGTCCAGGTGGACTCCATGGAGTTCTTTTAACCGGCGGATCTGGCCTTCCTTTTCTTCCGGGAAGGAACGGATGACTTCTCGAGGCAGAACCGTAGGCGATCCATCCGCGGACAGAAATGTGTTGACGCCGATGATCGGATACTCTCCGGAATGTTTGAGGGTCTCATAGTAAAGGCTTTCCTCCTGAATCTTACTCCGCTGGTACATGGTCTCCATCGCTCCTAATACCCCGCCCCGCTCCGTGATGCGATCAAACTCCGTCAGCACGGCTTCCTCCACCAGATCAGTCAGTTCCTCTATGATGAAGGAACCCTGCAGCGGATTTTCATTCTTCGCCAGTCCGAGTTCGTGATTGATGATCAACTGGATTGCCATCGCCCGGCGCACGCTTTCCTCGGTCGGGGTCGTGATCGCCTCATCATAGGCATTGGTATGCAGAGAATTGCAGTTGTCGTAGATCGCGTAGAGTGCCTGGAGCGTGGTCCGGATGTCATTGAAAGAGATTTCCTGGGCGTGTAGGGACCGCCCGCTGGTCTGGATATGGTATTTCAGCTTTTGTGAGCGTTCATTACCACCATATTTGTACTTGATGGCCTTCGCCCATAACCGGCGCGCGACACGACCGATCACTGCGTATTCGGGATCGACTCCGTTGGAAAAAAAGAAAGAAAGATTAGGCGCAAAATCATCTA
Organism: uncultured Saprospiraceae bacterium; assembly: GCA_964617515.1. Lineage (GTDB taxonomy): Bacteria > Bacteroidota > Bacteroidia > Chitinophagales > Saprospiraceae > Opimibacter. The sequence continues at coordinate 6,902 of CAZTXO010000024.1, forward strand.
TGGCCAATCCCCGCGAGAGATAGTACTCGACATAGGTAAACCCGTTGGCCAGCGTAAACGCCAATTGAGTGATCGGGTTGGCGCCTGCTTCCGCGATATGGTATCCGGAGATGGAGACGGAATAAAAATTACGGATGTTTTGATCGATAAAATATGCCTGCATATCGCCCATCATCCGCAGGGAGAACTCGGTCGAAAAGATGCAGGTATTCTGGGCCTGGTCTTCCTTGAGGATATCGGCCTGCACGGTGCCCCGGACCGCGTTCAACGCTTTTGCTTTGAGGGCAGCGTAGGTTTCCGGATCCAATACTTCATCCCCGGACAAACCAAGCAACAGGAGGCCAAGCCCGTTATTCCCTTCGGGCATGTCCTGGTCATACCCGGGCCTGGGCAAGCCTTTCGCGTCAAACTTTTGGGAAAGGGCTTTTTCAACAGCCGCTTCCAATTGATTAGCCCTGATATACAATTCGCATTGCTGGTCGATTGCGGCATTCATAAAGAAAGCGCACATCGTGGCCGCGGGACCATTGATCGTCATCGACACCGATGTCTTCGGGTCACAGAGGTCGAAACCGGAATAGAGCCGCTTGGCGTCGTCCAGTGAACAGATACTGACGCCGGCATTCCCGATTTTACCATAGATATCCGGCCGGTAATCCGGATCCTCTCCATATAAAGTGACACTGTCAAAAGCGGTCGACAGGCGAATGGCCGGCATGCCCTTTGACACGTAATGGAAACGCTTGTTGGTCCGTTCAGGACCGCCTTCGCCGGCAAACATCCGGGTAGGGTCCTCTCCTTTGCGCTTGAATGGATAGATCCCCGCCGTATACGGGAATCGCCCCGGCAGGTTTTCCTGCGTGACCCAGCGCACGAGGGTACCCCAGTCCTTCGCCCGTGGCATGGCCACCACGGGGATGCGTGTACCGGAGAGGGACCGGACGTGTGTATCCACTTTGATCACTTTATCCCGCACTTTGTACGTGTAATCGTCGTCCACATACTGATGCCGGATATGCGGCCACTCTTCGATCCATCGCCACACTTCGCCGTCGAGGTCTTGCTTGAGGTCGTTGAACTCATGGTCGAGTTTGTCCGCGATCTCCGGATGGTCGCTACCCTCAAAATACCGGGCTGCCTCCTTCAGGGAATAGAGCATAGCGGATTTTTCCGATTCTTCCCGGGACCAGGTATCATACTTGCGGTTGTTGTCTGAAATCTCGGACAGATACCGTGTCCGCTGTGGCGGAATGATAAATATCTTTTCACTTTCACCAGTTCGGAAAGGGAATGTGTTCGCAAAAGGATGATTGGTCTTACCGGACAGGACCTCCATGATTTTCAGATACAGGGCATTTGTCCCCGGATCATTGAACTGGGAGGCTATTGTTCCAAATACCGGGATCTTGTCATCCGGGATTTTCCACAACTCATGATTCCGTTTGTACTGCTTACGGACGTCACGCAAAGCATCCTGTGCCCCGCGCTTATCAAACTTATTGATCGCGATGACATCCGCGAAATCCAGCATGTCGATTTTCTCCAATTGGGAAGCGGCGCCAAATTCCGGGGTCATGATATACAGCGAGACATCGGCATGATCCACGATCTCCGTGTCCGACTGACCGATCCCGGAGGTCTCCAGGATGATCAGGTCAAAACCGGCGGCTTTGAGGATATGGATGGACTGCTGGATATGCCTGGAGAGAGCCAGGTTGGATTGCCTGGTCGCCAGCGACCGCATATACACCCTGGGCGAGACGAGGGAATTCATCCGGATCCGGTCTCCCAACAATGCCCCGCCTGTTTTTCTTTTACTTGGATCCACGGAGATCACGGCCATGTCTTTGTCCGGGAAGTCTAGCAGGAAACGGCGGATTAGCTCATCGATCATACTCGATTTGCCGGCGCCGCCCGTACCGGTGATTCCAAGTACCGGAACGTTGGCCGTCTGTGCCTGCTTTGATACCTCCGCGATCCAATGCGCCTGTTGGTCCGGAAAATTTTCAACAGCCGTAATCAGCCGGGAGATGGCCAGATGATCCTTCTTCGAAATCTTTTTCAGTTCTCCGTTGACATTTTCTCCCAGCGGAAAATCGCACTGGCGGAGCACGTCATTGATCATCCCCTGAAGGCCCATATGCCGGCCATCATCCGGGGAATAAATGCGGGCAATGCCATAGGCCTGGAGGTCGGTGATTTCCTGGGGCAGGATGGTACCCCCGCCGCCACCAAAAATCTTGATATGCCCGGCGCCTTTTTCCCGGAGTAAATCGTAGATATACCTGAAATATTCATTGTGCCCGCCCTGGTAGGAAGTCAGCGCGATTCCCTGCACATCTTCCTGGATGGCGGTATCGACGATTTCTTTGGCACTCCGGTTGTGACCCAGATGGATGATCTCGGCCCCGGATCGCTGCATGATACGGCGCATGATATTGATCGCGGCATCGTGGCCGTCAAAGAGTGATGCGGCGGTGACGATCCGGATGTGATGTTTGGGTTGGTAGGGTACGACAGGTTCCATGCAGCGGGACAAAATACGGAATTACAGGCAGGCTCAGGTCTGCCCGGTGAGCTCAAGTAATTCGTTCATGATCATAGCGGTGGCACCCCAGATGGTCTCCCCACCGATCTGGAAGGCAGGAACATGATTGAGTACGATATCTGGTCCCAATCGCACCCTGGCCTCCTGCCTGGATTGCGGATCCTTGATCTGGGTCCAGGAAAATTCGAGGATTTCTTCAATCTCCCTTTCCTGACGGACCAGGGGTGGTACATGTCTCGCATAGGCCACAAAAGGATGCACCAAAAACCGGCTGACAGGGATATAAAGCGGGGTCAACGCCCCCAAGACATCAATGGCCGTCAGGTCCAAGGCTATTTCTTCCTCCGCTTCACGCAGGGCGGTATACACGAGATCCCGGTCGGACGGATCTTTTTTACCCCCGGGAAAGGCGATTTGCCCGGCATGTTTGTCCTTCTCCAACTTCCCGGTACGGCGGATAAAAAGGATATGCCAGTCCTGGGGGTTTTTTTCAAAAAATGTCACGAGCACGGCGGCATCTTTTTTGGTGGCAGGATCCGGGGCTGTGTCCACCTTCCGCACCGCGTGGGCCATCCGAAGATGAGCGTCGATGCCTGGCAAAGGCTTGTCATGGAGGAGCCCATACAGCCTGGCAATAAATTCAGGAAAAGGAAAGTTATCGGGCATGGAGGGCATAGCGGTGATGCGGGTCATGCATGGATGAAACAGCGGGCAGGGCTGTGACCCAAATCAGAAGGAGCGACCAGACGGGTTGCAGCACCCTGAAGCGCGTTTATTTATTGGACTCCTGCAGGTACTTATCCAGGGCCATCGACATGGATGGGATACCGGGAGCGGGCGCGACTACATCGATCCGCAGGCCATGATCTTCAGCTGCCTTGGCAGTGATGTTGCCAAAGACGGCGATACGGGTGTTGTTTTGTTTGAAATCCGGGAAATTTTCAAACAAAGATTCGATACCCTGGGGGCTGAAAAAGATCAGCATATCATAGAAGATATCCCGGAGGTCCGACAGATCACTCGAGACGGATTTATACATGACAGCGGCTTCGAAATTGACCTCTTTTTGCCGGAGAAAATCGATCACATCTTCTTTTCCGAGGTTGGAACATGGGACCAGGAAACGGGTAGTGGATTTATGCTTTTGCAGCGGGCCGGCCAGATCCTGGATGGACCGTTCCCCCACGAAAACCTTGCGTTTGCGGTATTGGATGAATTTTTGCAGATAGTGGGCCACGGTCTCCGAGGTGCAGAAATACTTCATGTCCTGGGACACCTTGATGCGCATCTCCTCGCAGAGGCGAAAGAAATGGTCAATGCTGTTTTTGCTGGTCATCACCACGGCCTGGAACTCGTCCGGACGGATGCGGTTTTTGCGGAATTCCTTCTCGGTCACCGCTTCTACATGGTTAAAGGGGCGCCAGTCGATATGGATATCGTATTTCTTCTCTATTTCATAGTAGGGTGATCGTTCTGGCTTAGGCTGGGAGACCAGGATGGTCTTCACGGTTCTTTTTGGGGTGGTCGCGGAACTCGCTTTGATACTGTTTGTACCCATTCGGCTGCTTTTATTCGATCAAGTCGGTCACCAGAAAAACTTCGAAATGGCCCAAAGAGGCAGGATTTCGACGGCGCAAAGATAAATAAAAAAGAGAAACAAGCTGTTGGAGATGAGTTGACGGGCATTGAGCATCCATCGCAGCTGGCGCATGAGATAGGCTGTTATGAAGGTGAGGATACCTATGATAATCAGCGGCTTAGCCATGGATTCCGGGCCAAAGAGGAGCAATACGTTGATGGGCAGCAGGACCAGCCCGACCATGGTATTAAAGATGCTGATATCGAATCCAAAGAGCGTCATTTCCTTCTGATTGTTAAACAACCAGCGCAGGTAGCGGATCACCAGGTGCCGCACGATATACACGCCCAGGACAAACAGCATGGGGATCCAGATATTGATCGTCACCGTTCCGTGGTACCGGAAGACCCGGAGCGCATTGTAAATAAATATTCCTGCCTGGAAAATAAACACGCTGTAACCCATCAGGAGCAGGATCTGCCGCATCGTATTCCGCTGATTACGATGATGCAGGCTGCTGTAATTTTCATTGGAGATCACGCGCCACAGATCCCGAACGTAGCTCCGCTCCACATTGACAATAAAGATCAGGAAGAGCAGGCTCAACAAAAGAAAGAAAATCTGAAATCCCTTGGACGCATGGTACTTCAGGATCGGGGGTGTTTTGGGTTTCGACGCCATCGTTGTGGCATGAAGGGAATCGGGAGCCAACCGGGACTGATGGAAAGAATCGGCGGCAGCATTGACATCAAAAGGGTTGCTTTCCTTTCCGGTATGGGCCGTATCAGGTTTGATGGCACCAATCATATGGATAGAAGTGTCTTCCGCTATGATGGCTTGGCGAATGGTATCCGTTTCCGGGATCCGGGTGACGGGTGCCTGGCTTACCTTCTGCCGGGCTTGGCGGTATTGGAGATCAAACGGATTGCCGGAACTCTGGGCACAGGGCATCAGGTATCCCCCCAGGCAAGCCAGCAACATCCAAAATCTCCGCATGTCCGCAAAGGTAGGACAGTCCGGTGATTTCTATTCAGCGCAGGACGGTGACATCCCAGGCAAATACCCGGACGTGGCCATCGACCATTTTGATTTTGGCCAAACAGGTAAATACTCCGGGATTGACTTCCTTTCCCTGGAAGGTTCCATTCCAGCCATGGCCCGGGTCCCCGGGGAGGAAATGGTCATCATGAAACACCTGGCTTCCCCACCGATCAAAAATGTCAAACTGCTCCACTTCCAATATTGCCGTTGCCGACGGAATAAGGAGGACATCGTTCACCTGGTCGTTATTGGGCGTGATGATATTGGGAAATGGAAGCTCTCCTGCTGCACGCACACTGACGATGATTTGATCACTCGCGGTGCATCCTTCCGCGGTAGCGGCTTCCACCTGGTAAACGGTCCGGACCAGCGGACTGACCTGGATGGCCGGGCAAGTGGTGCAAGGATCCGCACCAAACCAGTCAAAGGCTTCCACGCCGGGCGAGGCGGATGCGGTGATCAGAATGGATTCCCCGATATGGATAAGCGTATCCGGTCCTAAACTCACGGTGGGTACTTCATGAAATACGACTGGGGTTGCAGTTGAAACAGCAAGGCACGGATCGGCAAGATCCGGGACTCCCTGCAAGTCCCTGGCGCCCACGACAGCCGCGATGAAATAAACTGAATCCACCTCCATAGGGGCCATAAAACCGAATCCAGGCTTATCACTCCAGGCGATAATCCCATCCGGAAAGTTTCCATCATGCAAAACAAAAAGCAAGGTATCTCCCGGGTCAGGCATAGCCCCGCCGAGGTACGCTGCCTGGATGGTTTGATCTGCGCAGGCTTCCAAGGCAGTCAGATCCATGGTCCCTGCAGACTTGGTACAGGCACAATCCTGTTGACCAATATACTCGCTCGTCAAACAACCATTGACATCGAAGACCTGGAATCCATAGGACGAACCGGCAGGGATGGGCATGGATGTATAGGATGAACCTGGCAGCAAATGAAGGTCTACGAAATAAGGCATCGTCCCACCGAGGATATCAAAACTGACGGTATAGGTCGTATGGTCCTGGCTGCAAGTCTCGACCAGATTGATGATATCGGGGATCGGGTCGAAGACAAGCTGAAGGGTATCCGCTGAAACGCATCCGTTACTATCCTGTGACCATACGTACTGATACTGTCCTACTGTGGTTACTTCCAGCCAGGAGGTTGGACTGGCCGGATCAGCAAAACTCGATTGCCCAGGACCGGATAGTTGCCTCCACGTTCCGGATCCGGATCCGGTCAGTTGAATGGAAGTCCCGCACGCCGATGTATCGACACCTGCATTGAGTACCGGTAGCGGCGTCGTCATGACGGTAACACAAACGGGCTGGGAAACACCACAAGTATTCTCTGCAACCACGCATATATCACCACCAGGTGACCCATTCCAATCCACCGAAACCGTGTTTGTCCCCTGACCACCAGCGAAGGTACCCCCGCCACTCAGCGACCATGTATAACCGGTCGCACCGGGTATGGCCGGTATGGAAAAGAGACTGGTTTCATTTACGCACGGACTGCTATTACCCTGGACCGGACCAGCCAATAATGGCGGACCCGAAATGAGCACACCGAGCACCATCGCGGGAGCAGAACCGCAATCATTGGAAGCGATCAACTGAACCTGTTGCGCAGCGGCCAGGGACCATTGAACGGTGATCGAGGTGGTCCCCTGTCCGGCGACAATGCTGCCTCCTGCACTCACCACCCATTGATATTGGGTAGCACCATTGACCGGATCGGTGAAATAGACGGAGAGCTCATTTTCGCAAAGACTGCTGAGCCCCTGGATAACGCCGTTTGACAGCGGAAGCGTATGTACCGTGACAGTAATCGTGTCCACGCTGACAATACCCGAAAGCAAATCCGTTACCGTCACACTGTATGCGGTTGTATTCGCCGGCGAAACAACAATGGATGGAGATAAATCCCCTGTGGACCACGCGTAGCCGGTGGTAAACGGCCCCTGTATCGTGGCATCAATCGTAACCGATTCCCCTTCACAGATGACCAGGTCCGGACCGAGGTCTACACTTGGCGCTTCATTGACAAACACCGTAACATCGTCCACGGCGGAACATCCGTTGAGCGTCACCGTTACGGTATAGACCGTCGTGGCTGAAGGAGAAACCGAAATGGAGGCAGTTGTCTCGCCTGTACTCCACTGATACGTACCACCACCGGTTGCGGTCAAGGTCGCCGTGCCACCGCCGACGATAAAAACATTAGGGCCGGCATTGGCAGAAGGTAATGGATTGACAGTAACCATCGTCACGTCAATTGCGGTACAATTATTGGCATCGGTTACAGTCAATGAATAGGTTGTGGTCGATACCGGTGAAATCAGGATGGAAGAAATATTGTCTCCGGTGCTCCATTGGTACAGTGCGCCTCCTGTGCCTGTCAAGGTTGCCTGCTGGCCTTCACAGATGACCTGATCGGGACCGGCATCTGCCAAGGGCAAGGGAAGAACGGTTACCATCAAACTGTCTATAGCCGAACATCCATCGGCATTGGTAAGAGTGAGAATATAGGATGTAGTGTTCACCGGATTAACGCTAATAGATGAGGTGGTTTCCCCGGTACTCCAGAGATACTGCCCAACGCCTGTCCCGTTAAGTGTCAAGGCAGTTCCGCTACAAATCGACTGATCCGGGCCTGCAGAAACCACCGGCGGATCCAAGACGATAACTTCAACATCATCGCTGGCAGTGCATCCTAAATCAGTAACCGTCACCACATAGGTAGCCGTCACAACCGGTTCGAAGGAAATAGTATTGCCCATCTGTCCAGTGCTCCAGGTATAAGTCGCCTGGCCGGATCCACCGGATGCGATCAGGTTGACCGTACTGCCCGCGCAAATCGCAACATCGGGACCTGCCTGAGCAACAGGAACGGGATGCACATTGACGGTCACCTCGTCTGAATCCGTACAGCCCAGTTCATTCGTGGCAGTTACGGTATAGGTCGTGGTGATCAGGGGCATCACATCTGTTTCAGGCCCGAGATCGCCTGTGCTCCAAGCATATTCCCCGGGACCTGTAAGGCCGCTCGCCACCAGGGTTACACCCTGACCATCACAGAGGTCCACGTCTGCTCCCGCTGTGATATCCGGTGCGGGATTGACGGTGATCGACACAGCAGCCGAAGTGCTGCAGCCCTGGTCCGTGACCGTCACTGTATAAGTGGTGGAAATGCCAGGGGTGACTGTAATTTCAGGTGTATTCGCCCCGGTACTCCATGCATAGACGGTACCTCCTCCTGCTGTCAACATGACGGATTGACCATTACAAATGGTTGTTTGCGGACCTGCCGTGGCAACCGGCACTGGCACTACTTCAATCTCTACCTGCGCCACATCGGAGCAATTATTTTGGGAAACGGTGACTGTGTAGAGCGCGGTGGATACAGGAGAGACATTGATAGAGGATGACGTAGCCCCGGTACTCCACAAATAGGAAGTACCTCCACCGGCGGTGAGGACAATAGCTTCCCCGGCGCAAATCGACTGATCAGGGGTAACAACAGCTGTCACATCCACCACCTGCACGGTAACCTGGTCCGAAGACGAACACCCGTTATCCGTGACGGTCACCGTATACGTGGTGGTGATGCCCGGTGTAACGATTATTTCATCTCCGGTTTGCCCGGTGCTCCAGACATATGTGCCGCCGCTTCCATTGGCTGTCAGGGTAGCACTCTCTCCTGCGCAAATGGAAATCGTCGGACCGGCATCGACGATGGGTAAGGGTTCGACCGTGATTTCGACTTCATCCGTGCCGATGCAACCGTTGATACTGACCGTGACCATATACGTAGTCGTGACGGCGGGGCTCACGACGATGGTTTGATTATTTTGTCCCGTACTCCAGAAGTACTGATTATTCTGTGTTCCACCTGTGGCGGTAAGGGTGGTAGTTTCACCCGCGCAAATCGTCTCAGGTAATCCGGCATCCACTATTGGGGCCGGTGTGACCGTCACCGTGACCTGATCCGTGGCGGTGCAACCCCCATCCGTTATGGTAAGCGTATAGGTGGTTGTACCAGCCGGGTTGACGGTAATGTTCTGGCCGGATTGCCCGGAGCTCCAATTGTAGGAAGCCCCTGTGCTTCCACCGGAACCCATCAGGGTCGTGCTGCTCCCGAGGCAAATACTTACATCCGGGCCGGCATTGGCGGTCAGGTTACCGGCATTGACGATCACGTTGATCGTATCCGCATCGATGCACCCGTTGTCATTGACAGTGACGCTATACGTCGTATTGACACTTGGATTGACCGTAATGGAGGAGGTGGTCTCCCCGGTATTCCATGCGTACGAATCCGGTGCAGGATTGGCCACCGCCGTCAGCGTTGTCGATTGACCCGGACAAATGGTGATATCAGGGCCGAGATTTACCTCGACGCCTGAACCACCTGTATTGGAAAACGTGATCGACCAACTGTTGAGCGTACCAACATCAATGGCGACATAATCATTGATGAGCAATGTCCAATCGCCATCCGCGTTGACCCCGTTGAAGGTGTTGGCAAACGTAAAGGTCCCTAACGGATTACCATTGGGGAACGGGGGAACTGTGCTCTGCTGTCTCCCTTCGGGGCGCCAGATCCCCGTGTAGGGCGGACTCCCCTGGGTGATAAAAAGGGAGGTGTTATCTGTAAAAACTGAATTCGTAAAATTATCCCCGGCTCCGCCGTTTCCGGAAGAGAGTTCCAGCACCTGTCCCGAAGGTGCTATGACAAAAATGGCGATATCGCCCACAAACGTATGCACGAGATCAATCGTGACATTTTCAATGTGCATGCAACCCTGGCCAAGAATGCCGATACCGGATACCGTGGCTATAGAGGTCGTAATACCGACTGTCTGGACCGGGGCACCAGGCGGAATAGGCAAGCCACCCTGCCCGTTAAACGTCTGAGCATAGGCACCCGCAGGACATAGGTTACTTAACAGGTGGGCAAAGAAAAAGGAGAGGGAAAAAGACTTTTTGGCCCGTAACAAGCGGTTTTGGTTCACACCGGAAGAACTTTGGGTAAAGGCCTCGAAAACATCCTCCTCAGGAGCCCGAAATTGGTGAAAAATGGCCGAAAATCAAAGGGGTGGATTTCTTTTACGAATTTTGAGCGAAATCAGGCATCATGACAAATCCGGGACCGATCCGATACCATTATCAAAAGGGGACGCTTGAACGGAAGGACCTTGCCGGAGATCCTATGGTCATGTTTCAGCAATGGTGGGATGAAGCGGTCCGGGAGGATCTCTATGAAGTCAATGCCATGACCCTGGCGACCGTCTCCCCGGAGGGACAGCCATCCGCCAGAACCGTGTTGTTAAAGGGGATCACAGAGAGCGGATTTGAATTTTATACAAACTATCAAAGTCAGAAGGCTCAGGATATGCTGCGCAATCCGCAGGTGGCGCTTCTTTTTTTCTGGAAGGAACTGGAAAAACAAATCCGGATTGAAGGGATTGTGGAAAAGGTAAGTGAAGAACGCTCGAAAGCCTATTTTCAATCCCGTCCGCGGAGCAGCCAGATCGGTGCGTGGGCATCCCCTCAAAGCCAGGTCATCCAGGACAGGCAAGAGATCATCGATGAGGTAGTCCGCCTGGAAAAAAGATTTGAAGGGGAAGATCCATTACCCTTACCGGAACACTGGGGCGGATACCTGGTCAAGCCTCACCTGTTTGAGTTTTGGGTCGGGAGAGAAAACCGGTTGCATGACCGTTTCCGGTATACGCGGCAAGGGGTTACGTGGAACATTGACCGCCTGGCCCCATAAATAAAGAAGGCCGCTACCGCGGCCTTCTTTATTATATTATATCACCAGTGCTTTTTCGTCTATCATTTTCCGGATATTGATCAGCGCGTAGCGCATCCGGCCGAGTGCCGTATTGATGCTCACATCGGTGAGGCAGGCGATCTCTTTAAAAGACATATCCGCGTAATGCCGAAGGATAACGACTTCGCGCTGCTCCGCCGGGAGCATATCCACCAGGTGCCGGACGCGGTCATGGGTCTGTTCCTTCATCATGGCCACTTCGCGGTTGGGGTCATTGCTTTCGAGCACGTCGAAGATATCAAAGGTCTCCGTGGCTGAGACTTTGGTACGGCGTTTGGCGCGGCGGAACTGATCCACGCACATATTGTAGCTGATCCTCAATGCCCATTGCAGGAACTTCCCTTCATGATTGTATTTGCCACGGCGGAGGGTGTCGATGATCTTGATAAAGACATCCTGGAACAAATCGTCCGCCAGTTCACGATCTTTGGTGAACATGTAGATCGACGAATAGATCTTGGCTTTGTGCCTGTGAAGGAGGATGGAAAACGCGGCCTCGTCTCCGGCCAGGTAAGCATCAATCAGTTGTTGGTCATTGAGCGATTGTACTTGCATACACTACACATGTTTTAGGTTAATAAAATGACCCTCAGGGGGAGGATCCAGCCTTAAAAACAGTGTAGAATCGCCTCTATAGAAAGAATTTTAGTTTGACCAATCGATTAAGATGCTGCTAAGCTAAGAGAATTCCGTTCTTTGTGCCAAATTTTTTTTGGATTACAGAATTCTTTAACATGAACTTAACGGGTATCCCCCTGTTTCTGCTGCCAGGCAGGAAAATATCCGTTAATCTGCCTTAAGTGCTGCAAAAACCAAGCCAAAAGCCCGGAAATGGCCGTCAAACCGAAATCTTCTCCTGCCTCCACCCTGCCGCCGGCAACTCCGGCCAGGCAGATCGAGATCGTCGGTGCCCGGAGCAACAACCTGAAAAACGTATCGGTCACTATCCCTAAAAACCAGCTGGTGGTCGTTACCGGCCTGTCCGGTTCCGGCAAATCCAGCCTGATCATGGACACCCTCTATGCCGAAGGCCAAAGACGGTATGTCGAAAGTCTCAGCTCCTATGCCCGGCAGTTTCTCAACCGGATGAAAAAACCCGATGTCGATCACATACGGGGGATTTGCCCTGCCATCGCCATCGAACAGCGCGTAACGGGAGGTAATGCCCGGAGCACCGTAGGATCGATGACCGAGATCTATGATTATCTGCGCCTGCTCTTTGCCCGCATTGGCCAGACGATCAGTCCTGTCTCCGGTGAGCGTGTCAAAAAGCACAGCGTCTCGGATGTCGTGGATTTTATCTTCAGCCATCCGGAAGGCAGCCGTATCATGATCATCGCTCCGCTTCGGATCCGGGATGAGAAACGGTCGATCGAAAAGGAATGCCAACTCCTGCTTCAAAAAGGATACAACCGGATCCAATGGAAAGGGGAAACGCTCCGCATCGAAGATTTCCTGGCCGCCAACAAGGCGATCATCCGGCAAAAGGCGCACGATCTTGACAAAGGGGAATTGAGCCTCGTCGTAGATCGTCTTCCGGTGACACCGGACCCGGAGTTTCAAAAACGGGTCGCGGACAGCGTGCAGACTGCGTTTTATGAAGCGGAAGGCGAATGTCTTATCGAAGGAGAAGATGGCCGGCAAACCGAATTCAACAACCGTTTTGAACTGGACGGCATGACCTTTATCGAACCGGAACCGAAACTGTTCAATTACAACAATCCGGTCGGGGCTTGTCCCCGGTGCGAGGGATTCGGACGTATCATCGGAATCGATGAAGATAAAGTCATCCCGGATCCGTCGCTCAGCCTCTACCAGGGCGCGGTGGCTCCGTGGACGGGCGAAAAGTCCGTAGCCTGGCAACAGGACTTTATGAAACGGGCCAGTAAACTTGATTTTCCGATCCATCGCCCCTATGCTGACCTGACGAAAACAGAACGCAAACTGCTCTGGGACGGGTCAGGGGATGTAAGGGGCATTCATGATTTTTTCAAAGAGTTGGAGCAGGCTTCCTATAAAATCCAGAATCGCGTCATGCTCGCCCGGTACAGGGGCCGCACCATGTGCACGGATTGCGGAGGAGGACGCTTGCGCCCGGAAGCGACCTATGTCAAAGTGGGCGGCAGATCGCTTCCGGAACTGGCGGATATGTCTGTCAAGGACCTGAACGAGTTTTTCAAAACAATATCCCTCTCCCCCAATGAGGAAAAAACTGCCGCACGTATCCTCTTTGAAATCCGCAACCGTTTGCGCACGATGCGGGACGTAGGGCTCGGCTATCTTCATCTTGAACGGATATCCTCCACCCTGAGCGGAGGAGAAACACAACGGATCCATCTCACCCGTAACCTTGGCAGTAACCTGACGAGTTCACTCTATATCCTGGATGAACCCAGTATTGGTCTCCATCCGCGTGATACGGGTCAACTGTTGCAAGTGCTCCATGAATTACGGGACCTGGGCAATACTGTTGTCGTGGTAGAGCATGAAGAGGAGATCATCCGGCAGGCGGACCATATCATCGATGTAGGCCCCGCTGCGGGCATTCACGGGGGTGAAATTGTTTATGCAGGACCTTACCGGGAATTTATGGAAGGAAACGCACCAGGGAGTAAAAAAAGCCTGACGCGGCAGTACCTCTCAGGAGCCAAGTCCGTACCCACGCCAAAGATGCGCAGGACCTCTCCCAATAAAATACACCTGAAGGGAGCCAGAATGCACAATCTGCAGCAGGTGGACATACAGATCCCGCTGTTTTGCCTGACCGTCGTGACGGGTGTCAGCGGCTCGGGCAAAACAACCCTGATCCGTCATGTCCTTGAGCCTGCGTTATCCCAGGTGCTCGGCATCTCGAGCGGATCACATCTCAACTACCTCAAAGCGATCACCGGCGATTATTCCCTCCTCCAGGGTATCGAAGTGATCGGACAGCAGGCTCTTGGACGCAGTTCGAGGTCCAACCCGATCACCTACATCAAAGCGTATGATGCCATCCGCAAATTGATGACAGACCAGCACCTGGCCAAAATCAATGGATACAAACCCAAACACTTTTCGTTCAATGTGGAAGGCGGGCGATGCGAGACCTGCAAGGGTGACGGGGAGATCGTGGTCGAAATGCAGTTTCTCGCCGATGTCAAACTCGTGTGTGAAGAATGCGGGGGAAAGCGATTCCAAAAACCGATCCTGGAAATCAAATACGAGGGAAAAAACATCTTTGATATCCTGGAGCTGAGCGTGGACGAAGCAATCGCCTTTTTCGCGGAGGAAAAGGAAATCGTCGAAAGGTTACAGCCGCTGCAGGATGTCGGGCTCGGCTATATCAAACTGGGCCAGGCATCGAGCACGCTTTCCGGCGGCGAGGCGCAACGGGTCAAGCTCGCTTCTTTTTTAGGAAAAGAAAGAGAGGACCGGCACCTGTTATTCATCTTTGACGAACCCACGACGGGGCTGCATTTTCATGACATTCATATCCTCCTTGGCGCCATCAATGCCCTGGTCGAAAAGGGCCATACGGTCGTCATCATCGAGCATAACATGGAAGTGATCAAAACCGCCGATTGGGTGATCGATATGGGACCCGGTGGCGGGGATGAAGGAGGCAAATTGGTTTGCCAGGGCACTCCCGAGCAGGTCGCCGCTTGCCCGGAAAGTGTCACGGGACATTATCTGAAAGGTAAATTATAACTTTAAGTAGCCATCCGCGCGGGCGGCCTGGCAGAAACCATCGCATGAAGCCGGATCACTCGCCTCTCTCCTTTCGCGAAAAAGCGTACCAACTTTTATTTTCCCCTAACTCACGTTCGGGCCACCGGTTTGAAGTCACGGTGACATGGATCATCATTGCCAGTGTGGCCACAGTCACCCTGGAGACTGTATCCCATCTCGACCGCCGCTATTCGCACTTATTTAAGGTCATCGAATGGGGATTTACCATCCTTTTTTCCGTGGAATATATCCTGCGTGTTTATGCCGCACGGGACCGGCTCAGGTATATCACTTCGTTTTTCGGCCTGGTCGATATTATTTCCGTGATACCCACTTACCTGGGTTTGTTTTTCCCCGGAGAGAAACCCTTATTGTTTATCCGGATCCTGCGTTTGTTCCGGATGTTCCGGATCTTCAAGTTGGGTCATTTTGTCCAGGAAGGGGCCGTGGTGGCGAGTGCGCTGAGGGCGAGCCGGATCAAGATCATTGTCTTTTTTGCTTTCCTGGTCATTTTGTCCATTTTCATGGGAGCGCTGATGTATATCGCGGAAAATGAGGTGAATCCCCACATCCAGAATATCCCGGAGGGTATTTACTGGGCCATCGTAACGATCACCTCCGTTGGCTATGGAGATTCGGTCCCGATCACCCCGATCGGTAAAATGCTGGCGACGGTCGTCATGATCATGGGCTATGCCGTCATCGCGGTACCCACCGGTATCGTGACGGCTGAAATCACCAACCGCGTACTGGCTCCGCGCGGCAAACACACCGTGATCTGCCCTTCGTGCGGCAACGACGACCACCTCAAACACGCACGCTATTGCCATCAGTGCGGAGAGCCCCTGTCGTGATCCTGCGGGATGCAAGAATGACTAGATCCGTTTGGCAGAGACTGTTCGATACACAGACACGGGCGTCAGCGTATATCCGGCTTTACGCAATAACCGGATGACGCCATCCGGTCCACCCAGGTGACCTGCGCCGACCGCGAAGAGCGTGGGTGATTTGGCCATTTTTTTGGCCATCAACGGGATCCAATTCTGATTTCGCCTGTCAAGCAAGATATCCTCATAATCGCCAAGTCCCGATTCCCCCTCATCCCCAACCATCTGCACCATGGCATCGATATTTTGTTGTTTGTAGAGACTGACCATTTCATCAAAAGTATCGCTCTCCGCATTGACGCTGCGGATGGCATCCATCAGCATGCGGGCCTGGTCCCGGTAAGGAATGCTGTCGAAAAGCGACATCTGGTACGCCATGGTTTCCAGGCCGCCCACGTCCTTATTGCCGGTATTCGCCTTTTCATAGATATCCATTTCATAGGAGACAATATCTTCCTCATTCATCTGGTCAGGATTCATATTGACTTCCGCCAGCATGGAAAGAAACATGGGCTTGACCGTATTGAGGAGCATCATCGGAAGCCCCATCTCCTCAAAGTAAGCCGATACCTCCTTATACTCTTCCGGGGTAAGCAGTTTTTTCAGGGTCATGCCGTCCTTCATCACCAGATTGGTCAGTAATCCCATCAGCGAACCCATATCACTCATATCATCCATGTCGATTTCAAAGACGACCCGGTTTACTTTGGCAAATGCTTCATCAAAGCCGACGGGCAGAAAAAAATCCGCTTTCGGGATCAGGTGAATCGTGCCAAACAAATAAGAGGGCTGCTGAATGTCCTTGCCTTCGATCTTCCAGAGCAAGGCCTGTGGCAACGTATCCGCGCTGCCCCGGGCTGGGCTGGAGGTTTTACAGCCTGCCAGTACCAGGGCAAAAGCGGCGATGGCAAAAAAGGGAAAGAAGGGAAACCGGGGGAAAGGAAGGCGGGTGTATCTCATAGTGGTCAGATCAAGCGGATGCAAAGGTAGACATCGGAGGAATAAACGCTTCAGAAGTGATTCTGTTTTGCGGCGATGCAACGAATGCACTGCGGAAGCCTATTGGAACAGGTATCAGTCACCGGTCATCCTTTGCCGGCCGGCTTCATACAGGATGATCCCGGCAGCCACAGACACATTGAGCGAATCCATCTCCCCTGCCTGGGGTATAAACGCGATTTTATCCGCCATGCGTAAGAGTTCGGGAGCAATGCCCTGCCCTTCCGATCCCAGTATGATGGCCACGGGCTGTGTAAGGTCGGTTTTGACAAAAGTGTCTTTGCCCTTGCTGTCAGCAGCAATAACGGTGACCCCGCTTTGCCTGAGGAAACGGATGGTGGTTAATAAATCCTTTACCCGGCAAAGGGGAATCCGGAGCAAGGCCCCGGCTGACCGTTTGACGGCATCGGCGTTGAGCTGCGCAGATTCCCGTAGGGGAAAAATCAGCCCGTGCGCGCCGAGCACCTCGGCGGAACGGGCGATGGCCCCGAAATTGCCAACGTCCGTGATCCTGTCCAGGACCAGGAACAAAGGAGCGTGGCCCTGCTCAAAAAGATGTGGAATCAGTTCTTCGACCGCTACATAGTCAACCTGGGCCCGGTACGCCGCCACCCCCTGGTGGCCGGCCCCGTATTTATCCAGTTTTTCCTTGGGAACCTTTTGAACCGGAACACCATTCTTCCTGCAGAGATCAAGGAGTTCCGGAAAACTGATCAGCCTGTCTATCATCACTTTATCAAGTGCCTGCCCGGACTTGAGGGCTTCCAGGACCGGATGCCGGCCAATCATGATCAAACTGCTTTTTTTTGTCATTTGTACTACCAAGATAGACAAGAACAAGGCACCCGCATGACGGTATGTCGAAGAATGATTATTTTTCGTCTTTCTAATTTCTTTTGAATCCGATTATGAAAAAACTGCTCTTCACACTGACCGTGTGTGCCCTGACCTTTTTTGTCCAATCCCTTAGCCAGGCGCAATCCAGATTTTCCATGTCAAACGCGTATGCCTACATCGAAAACCGGTATGGCCTGGATCATCGTGCCATTGGCGACCTCCGGATCACGGACCAGTATGTTTCCGCCCACAACCAGGTGGAGCATGTCTACCTGACCCAAACGATCAATGGTTTCCCGGTTTTCGGCACGATGATCAATCTCATCGTTGAACCAAACGGGACGATTTCGAGTGTCGGACATAACCTGATCGATCTGCGCTCGAGGCAATTCAGTGCCGGTAAAGCTACCGTCTCCGCTTCCGAGGCGATTCAACATGCTGCCGCTTCGCTTGGCATCGAAACCCGATCGGTATCCAGCCTGAAAGAAATCAGCCCCAAAGGGTACCAGGTGTATGATCGTGCCGATGTCTCTCTCCAGGATATCCCGGTGGACCTTGCCTATGTACCTGTTTCCGCGAGCGCTTATCAGCTCGCCTGGAAAATGCAACTGGAATCGCCCAAAAACGGGAATCTCTATCAATCCTATGTAGATGCCTCCAGCGGAAAACCGATTGCCAACGATGCGCTCACGGTGCACTGCGCGTTCCAGTCCGACTACCTCGTGCGGGATTATGATTGTGAACACCCGGCCGACCAGCCCTTTGTTTCCATGGCTCCTCCCTCCCTGGGCGGACAATACAGGGCCTTGTTGCCCAACGTCGAAAGCCCCATTCACGGCAACTTCGACTTACTGATCGGGGTCGAAGATCCGACCGCTTCTCCTTACGGGTGGCATGATGACAATGGCAGTGACGGCGCGGAATACACGTATACCCGGGGCAATAACGTCCATGCCTTCCTCGACCGTAACTGGGATTACTCTTCTGACCGGAACGTCGACGGCGGAGCCGGTCTCGTTTTCAATTTCCCGTTTGACCCCAACACGAATCCCAGCAGCAACCAGGATGTCGCTGTCACGAACCTTTTTGTCCGGAACAATTTCATGCATGATTTCACCTTCCGCTACGGTTTTGATGAAGTCGCCGGCAATTTCCAGGCGAAAAATTATACCGGCACCGTCAATGGAGCGGACTATGTAAACGCCCATGCCCAATTTGGCGATGACAATACGGTGCAGTGTGGAAATGATACGAATGGCGGAACGGAGTGTATCAACAATGCGGATTTCAGTACACCGATCGATGGTTTCAACGGCCGGATGCGGATGTTTACCTGGAACCAGGACAACAGCGCCAAACTGCTTGATATCCTCCAGCCTTCGGATCTCGCCGGAAAGATTATCACCGGCACCGCCAATTTCGGAACAGACATAACCACGGAACCGGTAACCGGTGAAGTCATCCTGATCGATGACGGATCTTCGGATGGCTCTAAAGGTTGCCAGGATGTGACTGAACAGGATCTGACAGGAAAGATTGCCCTGATCGATCGTGGCTTATGTGATTTCAGCCTGAAGGTCTACCATGCCCAGGAGGCCGGTGCCATCGGCGCTATCATCTGCAATTTTGAAGACGCGGTCATCCAGATGGGTGCCGGCGACATGGCTACGGAAGTCACTATACCCTCCGTCTTTATCAGCAGTATTGAATGCAACCGGATCCGGATTGCGGCCGGTTCGGGACTTATGGCCTCCCTGGTGGCAGAACCCACCGGTGGTGCCGCGTTCCGGGATGGAAGCCTGGACAATGGGGTTATCTCGCATGAATACGGCCACGGTATCTCCACCCGTCTGACCGGCGGACCCGGCAACAGCAGTTGCCTCGGCGCCAATCAAAACGGTGCAGGTGAAGAGGCATCGGGTATGGGAGAAGGCTGGAGTGATTTCTTTGCCCTGGTCACGTCCGCTCAACCCGGGGATACGGGCGCGAAGCGCAGGGGAATCGGTACCTACGCCATCAAAGAAAGTGTCAATGGCCGCGGCATCCGGACCTATCCATACACCACGGACATGACGGTCAATCCGCATACCTATGACAATATCATTACTGAAGGATTGCCCCATGGGGTTGGTTCAGTCTGGTGCGCCATGCTTTGGGATATGTATTGGGCATTTTGCGATCAATACGGATGGGATCCTGATCCTACCCATGGCATGGGTGGAAACAATATCGCCATTCAGCTTGTGATGGATGGCATGGCCATGCAGGTTTGCCAGCCCAGCTTTACCGATGCACGGGATGCGATCCTCAAAGCGGACACCCTCAACAACGGCGGGGTTAACAGTTGCCTCATCTGGAAAGCGTTTGCGCGTCGCGGTCTTGGCATCAATGCCAGTGCGGGTAGCCGCCATTCGAGGGCCGATGGAAAAGAAGGATTTGATATTCCGAAAGGCTGCCTCGACGAGATCCGGTTTAGCAAGAGCATGACACCGGAAATCGTTGCCGGCGACAATATCGATGTGACCATCAAGGTCACCAACTATAAGGATTTTGCCCTGTCCAACGTGAATGTGGAAGATGTCGTGCCTTCGGGTTGTACCTACCTCAACGGCTCCGCAAACATTGCCCCCATCGTCGGTAACAGCCTCGTATGGACCATCCCTGCTATCCCGGCAGACGGCGAGGTCACCATCACCTATAAACTGACAACATCCGTCAACAACCATTCGATCCGGATCCTCTATGACGACATGGAAGGGACGCCGGAAGAGCGGTATGATGTGTATTATGATCCGGCGGGTACCGCTACCAATTTCTGGTTTCCGCAGGATGCCCTCGTTCACAGCGGCATTTCCGCCTGGAACGTAGGGGATGTGGCCACCGAGTCAGAGCATTTTCTCCAAAACTATGATCCCTATACGATCAGTGGCAGCTATCCGGTCTATCGTTTCTACCACTATTACAATACAGAGGCCGGCGCCGACGGTGGATTTCTTGAAATCACCACGGATGACGGTCAAAGCTGGCTGCCCCTGGCCTCCAAGATTTTCCGTAATGGCTATCCAAGAAAACTGCAGTACGGAACATTTGCCATTCCAAACCTATATGCATACTCCGGCCTTAGTAACACGGAACTGAAAATGTCGGCCAGTTATGTGGATCTCCGCGATTATGCAGGTCAGTCCGTCAAAATCCGCTACCGCTTCGGAACCGATGATAACACAGCCGGTGACGGTTGGTACGTGGATGACATCGAACTGATGGATGCTATTTTATACAACACGCAGGCATGCCTGACAAGTGATGAGATCACGACGCCGATCTGTGCAGAAGCGCCGGAGCGCGGCACGATTGTGGATACGCAGATCACCATCGGAACCGGGGACGAACAGGGAAATACGGAATTCACGCTCATGCCAAATCCGGCCGGGGATCTCGTACAACTCGTGATGTCAACGGACAAGGGAGAAACGGCGCAAATAGGTATATTCAACCTAACGGGTCAAATACTCACCACTTCCTCCTGGAGCCTGTCCAATGGAGTGAACCAAAAGACCCTGGACATTTCCAGGCTTACGCCAGGCATGTATGTGGTGGAGGTGAAGACTGCCAATGGAATGATCAGTCAGAAATTTATCAAAGAATAAAAGGTCTTTCTGGACCTTTTATTCTTTATTTGGTTTCAAGGCTTCATCGATTTTCTCCGCGACGACGGAGGCGATGGCACCGAGGCTGTCCCCCACGTCTTCGAGTGATTCTCCGAGGGTCTCGCCGATAGCTTCCAGGAGGGAATCTTTCTTTTTGCCTTTGCCTTTATTTGATTTTTGTTCGGCGATGGCTTCCGCAGCCTTATTCATGGCTTCCGGGTCCACCTGGTCTGCCTGTGCCTGGATGTTTTCGGCGATTTTTTGCTTCACACTTTCCTTGGCCTCCCGGATTTCATCTTTGATGACCTGCTGCTTCTTCTGCTCTTCAATAAACTTCTTCTCCCGGGCAATCCGTTCTTCCAACTCCTGTTTGGTTTTGAGCATCTCGGCGAGTTTCTCATTCTTCGAATGAATGCGCTCATCGATCATCTTCAGCTTGGCCATTCGGATCTGGGCTTCCAACTGACCTTCCGTGGTGGCGATCCGCTCATCCTGGTAGTGCTTGTCTTTGTCATCCCGTTTGATTGATTTTTCCATCTTATCAATCGCCGAGAGGAGTCCCTCATACCGCCGGTTGAGGCGATCGAGCGCTGAGGTATCCCGGGAGCTTTTTTCGCCAAACTTCTTTTCCTTGACCGCTTTAAATGCCAGGTCGATGCGCTTCCAGATCCTGGCCCGGTCCCCTCTCGAGAGCTGGGCGTCCTTAAATTCCTGCTGCATGCGCTTCAGATCATTAAACAAAGGCTGGAGGCCAAGGCCGCTTTTGATCTTTTCCTCCACTTCATCCAGTTTCTTATTGAACTTGTCCGACCATTCCCTGGAGACCCGGTCCACCTCGCTGTCCAGTTCCTTGCGCATATTTTTGAGCGCCGTGAAAATATCATTGGTCAGTTCGCGTAGTTGCTGGCCATGTTCGCGCATGAGGGTTTTATCAAAAATATTTTTCTGAATTTTTTCCCAGAGCTCCTTCATCTCTTCCCAGAGCTGGTTTTTATAATTGTCCGCTCCTTTGATCCTGTCCTTGATATCGGAGAGTTCCTGGTGGAAGGCCTGGTACAATTTATTGGAGAGCACGACGAAGTGCCACTCTGTCTGGGCGCGCTGGATGATGTCCGTCCGGTCCACCCGGAGCTCCGGCGGGAGCAGGGTATCGGAGGCGGTCAGGGGCCTGACGATGTGCGCATGGTTTTCGGGAAAAGGCACCTCGTGCGACTCCCTCCATTCGTTGAGCATCAGGTTGTAAAATTCCTCGGAGGTGGATTCAAAGGGAAAGGTAAAAATGTCCACCACGTTGTCTTCGGCCCGCAGGGCTATCGCAATGAGTACTTTTTCGTCTTTTTCATTGTTGCCCCACATCACAATGCGCGTCTTCATGTCTATTCGATTTTAAGTAACGTAGATACCGGCGTCACCCGGTGATTTTATCCTGTATATGGACCCGCCCGCGAAACCGCAAGCCGGCAGTTCCCCGGCAAACCTCTGTTTAGGGTAAAACGATAAACTCAGGCTTTTCCGTTCTTAGTATTTTATTTTTTATTAAATGTTCAGCAATCTGGATGGTGTTGGTAGCGGCGCCTTTCCGGAGATTGTCCGCTACGACAAAGAGGTTCCAGCAGCGGTCCCGCGATTCATCCTTGCGGATCCGGCCTACCCAAACAAGGTCCCTGCCTTCGGCCAGGATCGGCATCGGGTATTGATTGGCGGAGGGGTTGTCGTAAAGCTTTACCCCGGGAGCTTCCTGCAGGATGTGCCGTATCTCCTCTATGGTGGCCTCATTTTCGAACTCCACATTGATCGATTCGCTGTGGCCGCCCAGCACCGGGACGCGGACCGCCGTCGCCGTCACGGGCATATTGCGTACCCCCATGATCTTGCGCGTCTCATGCACCAATTTCATCTCTTCTTTGGTGTAATCGTTTTCCAGAAACACATCGCAGTGTGGAAGCGTATTGGCAAATATGGTATACGGGTACGCCATCGCTTCAGGCTGCTTACCGCCGGCCTCTTCTTTGTATTGCCGGACCGCCTTCATGCCGGTGCCGGTAACGGCCTGGTAAGTAGAGACGATGATGCGGGAAATGGTAAACCGCTGATGGAGCGGATATAAAGCGACGACCATCTGGATGGTACTGCAGTTGGGGTTGGCGATAATCTTGTCGGCTGCCGTCAGGATGTCACCATTGACTTCCGGCACGACCAGCGGAATACCGTCGGTCATGCGCCAGGCGGAGGAGTTGTCGATAACGGTGCATCCGACCGCGGCAAACCTGGGTGCCCATTCTTTGGAAACATTTGCCCCTGCGGAGAAAAGCGCGATATCGGGATGAGCCGCTACTGCTTCCTCCAGGCTGTGGATCCTATAGGGCGCATCATTAAACAGGATACTTTTTCCGACGGACTGAGGAGAGGCTACCGGGATCAATTCGGTCACCGGGAAGGCCCTTTCTTCAAGGACTTTTAACATGATCTGACCCACCAGGCCGGTGGCACCGACGACGGCTACTTTCATGGATTCATGGATTCTGTCCGGCAAAGGTAGTCCATTCGGACATTATCTGAAAAGCCCTTCTTTTTCAACCGAATAAGAAAAAAAACTGCCTGAAAAGCGCCTCCGGGAGGAGGCCTCTTTTTCATTTCCCCGTACCTTCGGAAAATGAAAGTAAACTTCATCCTGTTGCTGGTCCTGTCCTGTCTGTGGATGCCGTTAGCAGGCCAGTGGTCAGATGATTTCTCGGATGGAGAGCTGTCCGGCTGGGAAGGCGATACGCCCAACTTTACCGTCAATTCTTCGCTTCAATTGCAACTCAATGCACCTTCCGGATCAACTCATTCCTGGCTGCATGTTCCGGTGCCCTTTGCCGACAGTATGACCTGGGAGATGTATATCCGGATGGACTTTGCCCCCTCGACCAGCAACCAACTGAAGATTTTTCTTGGGGTCGACTCCCCGGATCTCGCCAATGCCACGGGGTACTATCTCGAAATCGGCGCCACCGGCGACCAGGACGCCCTGGAACTGAAATACCTGAACGCGGGCACGGAAGAATTCATCGCCGGCTCCACCCCCGGCCTCGTCGCGGATCAACCGGTTGACCTAGTGCTGCGTGTCACACGGGACACAGACGGAACCTGGAAAATCTTCCGACTCGGTCAACCCAATCCGGAGCTCCTTTTTTCCGCTACACAGGCCTCCATCTCCCTTCCATCCCTGCAGCATTTTGGATTTTCCTGTCAGTACACGGAAACCCGCAGAGATAAATTTTTCTTTGATGATATCCGGATCTATCCCCCGCAACCCGACATCACACCCCCGCAATGGATTACCCTGCAGGTCCAGGATCCCAACACGATACAACTGATTTTTGATGAACCGCTCGACGAGTCCATTGCCTCCATGGCCTCGCATTATCACTTATCCCCGGGCAACGCGGAACCCGATCTTGTCACAGCCATCAATAACGACGTAATCTTATTTTGGAACACCCCGTTCACCAGCCAGCAGGCATACACCCTGACAGTGGCGGATATCCGGGATCTTGCGGGTAACAGCCTGCCCAGTGACACGCGACCGTTTACTTTTCTCCTTATTGAAAAGGCATCGGCCAATCAATTGCTGATCACCGAAATCATGGCAGATCCGACTCCCGTCATTGGTTTGCCGGACGCTGAGTACCTGGAATTGTATAATGCCACCGGAAAAATTTTCCGCTTATCGGATTATTCGTTATTGATCGGCACCGGGGAGCGAACGCTCCCGGATTCCATCGTGCTGCCGGGTGAATACCTCATTCTTTGCGATCCGGATTACATGGATGCCTTGTCCCCATTTGGCCGCGTCATCCCGGTAGCGAGCATGCCTGCCTTAACGAACGGAGGCACACTGGTCGGACTGCGTGACCAAGGCGGCGTGATGATCCATTCGCTGACCTATTCGACGGCCTGGTATCATGATCCCGGCAAGGTGAACGGCGGGTGGTCGCTCGAGATGATGAATCCGGGTTTCATCTGTTTTGATGAGGAGAATTGGTCGGCTTCGGTAAACCTCACCGGGGGTACTCCCGGAAAAATCAATTCCCAATGGTCCGTGATACCGGACGACCAGGGCCCTGCCTTTTCTTCCTTCTATTTGCCCTCTCCCATGATGCTGGAACTTCATTTCAGGGAGAAGGTGGATCCGTTGCTGATGATAAATCCCTCCGCCTATACCGTGCAGCCCCCCCTGGGGATCCAGGAAGCCGCTTTAGCAGATCCGTATACGGTTTTGTTAACCTTTGCCCAGCCCTTGCAGGAAGGGGTTATCTATCACTTGCTCCCATTTGATGCCTACGATTGCCTGGGCAACCTGAAGACAGCTTCCGATACGCTGCAATTTGGATTGATTGTTGATGCAGCACCCGGGGATGTGCTGATCAATGAGGTATTGTTCAACCCGGCCACCGGAGGCAGCAGGTACCTGGAAATCATCAATCCTTCGAATAAATTTATCAACCTCAGTACCTTGGCGATAGCAAGATTGACCGGGACGAGCCAGGATATCTATTCTGCCGGCATAGAGGAGGTCCTTGCCCCTGGCGGACTGGCTGTTTTCACACCGGACCGGGAGGATATCCTCTCCCGCTATACCGTGCCGGAGCCATGGCATCTTTACCAGACCACCCTGCCCTCCTGGGATGACCAAAGGGATAATGTTTCGCTGCTCGTCAGCGGCATGGTTGTGGATTCATTCACCTATTCCGCTGACTGGCATCACCCGGTCATTGCTGATCAAAACGGGGTCAGCCTGGAGCGTGTTTCTTCAGCGTTCGGCACCGCACAATCTTCCAACTGGCACAGTGCTTCCTCCCTGCGCGGTTATGGAACGCCCACGGGACCCAATTCACAGCTATTGGATGATCCTATGGAGGAGGAAACTCCCTTTACGTTGATCAATCGCTTATTCTCCCCCAATGACGATGGTGACAAAGATTATCTCGCGATCGAATTCAATGCCGCCTCCCTGCCCGAAATTGCTTCCGTCCGGATTTATGACCTGGAAGGACGAGACATCCGTGAGATTATTTCCAATGAAAGTCTTGGAAACGGGGCCCTGGTACAATGGGACGGACGCAATAAAGACGGGACCCTCTCGGACATGGGGATGTATATCGTCTATGTAGAACTGTGGAATGAACTAGGCGTGGTTAAAGCCTACCAGGCGTCCTGTGCCCTGGTCAAGCGATAGATCATAACACGAAAGGATGACACAGGAATTTTGGTGAAGGCTCAATCGAATGCGTAAGGCAGCGGAATATGGAATGATCAGTTTGCTCGTGGCGGTGACGCTGCTGAGCATCTTCACGCCTTCCATCCAGTTTTTTAAAGTATTCAGTCAATACACGTTGTACATCATGCTGGCCTGGCTCAGCTTTGGTTTCCTGTTTTTTGTCCTGCAGCGCAACCGGCTGATGATGACAAGCCTTTTATGTTGTGTCGTGCTTTGCCTGTACCTCAAAGAATCCTCCAATAAAAAACTGAGGCTGGCCGCCGTGACTGCCAGTCCTTCGCTGACCGTATCCCATATCAGCCTCGGAAACGCCGAAGCGGACTACGATGCCGTCATTGATTACCTGATGAGCATCGACGCGGATCTTCTCAGTTTCCAGGAACTGACACCGGACTGGGAAGAGCACCTGATGAAGCGTTTGCCGGCGAGGTTTACTTATGCTGAAACCCTTACCCGGCTGGACCAGTATGGAATGGGCTTTTTCTCTAAAATTCCCTTTCAATCCCTGGATACCCTATACTTTAATCAAATCCCCAATCTGACGGGAACGCTCCTCCTGCGTGGCAACCTGCCCTGCCATATCATCAGTTGCCAGCTGGTGCCTCCGGTCAGTCCAGCGGCGTTTGCATCGATCACGAAACATTTTTCCTTTATTACGGAATACATCCGGCACCAGGATGGCAACTCGATTGTCATGGGCGATTTTCATTTGCCGCCGTGGGCCGCGGAGGTACAACGATTCAAAACCAATACCCCTCTGCTGGATGGACGCAGAGATATTCATACACGAAACCTGGATGGCTCCATGTCACTCCCACGGATTCCGGTCGAACATATCCTCTTTACGGAGGGACTGGAATGCACTTCCTTTGCCGAGATCGGCAATGCCGTTGTGGGGCGGCTGGGCATAACCGGCACATACCAACTGCAACATGAGGAAATTTCTCAATAATGCCCTGTACGCACTGAACGGGGTCCTGTTTTTCTTCCGCACGGAGCGGAACGGCAAGATTGAACTGGTGATAACCGTCCTCACCCTGGGGATGAGTTATTGGCTTCGGATTTCACTGCTGGAGCTGACCGTACTCCTGCTCTGCATTGCGCTGATCATAGCGGGGGAGATGATCAATACGTCCATCGAGCGTGTCTGCAACTATATGACCCTGGATCATCATCCGGAGATCGGCCGCATCAAAGACCTGGCTGCCGGGGCCGTCCTCATCCTTTCCGTGTTTGCCGGGGTGATCGGGCTGATCGTATTCGTTCCGAAAATCCTGGCCCAGTTTTAAAAAAATCGTCCCGCCGGTGAGCGGGACGACTACTTAACAAAACCAGAATTAGCGTAACCGTTGTTACGTAAATTTTTCATCCCGATCCGCCCGGGGAGGGCTTCGTTGTTCCGGAATTCCACATAGAAACGACCCCGGGTGAAAAAATATTCAGGGGATTCCCGGCAACTTGCCTAATAACGAAATTTATCCAAACGGGCAGCTGAATGATTATGAGCTATTTAGTTGATATATCAATCTTTAAAATTTCATCCGGGGTCCTATCCCTGTTTTTCCGTCCACTGCCCAAGTGCCGTTTTTTTACTTGACTAATTCCCCTTTCATCCTCTACCCGTATTCCTTCGTGTTCAGCGGATTATCCCTTTCTTCAGGCCGGATACTTTTTTCTTACGACCATCCCGTGATCCGGCAGATGCCTGTTTCCGTTTCGCCGCATATGAACCAGCCCAACTGTTTCGCAAGCAGCAGCCCTGTGAATCATCCGTTCTGAACATTGATATGGCAGGACCACTGGGCCAATATGCGTGCAAACCGGGCCTGTCACCTGATTCTTTCACTTAACACAATGATCGTATGAGGAATTTATTACTGTTAGCAGGATTTTTCCTGTGCAGCATTTCTCTTGCACAAGCACAGCGCGTCATCCGGGGCACCCTCACGGACACGAATGGCGAACCTGTGATTGGCGCAAGCGTTCTGGCCGTGGGCACCACGGTGGGGACCATTACGGATTTCAATGGCCAGTATGAACTCCAGGTACCTGAGGGCGTTTCTGCCATCCAGTTTTCGTATACGGGATTCAAAGCGCAGACGCTGGCACTCGGGCCTTCCAATGTCATGGACGTTGTACTGGAAGAAGGCGTATTACTGGAAACCGCGGTTGTGACCGCCCTGGGTATATCCAGGGATAAAAAGGAAATCGGTTATGCGGTGGAAACAGTGGATGGCGATGCCATCCAACAACGCGGCGAAGCGGATGTCCTGCGTTCCCTGCAGGGCAAGGTGGCGGGGGTCAATATCATCGGGAGCAGCAGCCAGCCTGGCAGTGCCACGCGGCTTGTCATCCGGGGCAACACGTCCTTCCTGGGAAACAACCAGGCATTGTATGTGGTCGATGGCATCCCGTATGATGGTGCCACCTACCTCAACGGGAGTTTCCAGCTGACGGGGGCCGGTGCTTACGGAAACCGGTTATCCGATCTCGACCCCAACAATATCGAGAGCGTCACTATCCTGAAAAGTGCGACCGCTGCCGCCCTTTATGGCAGCCGGGCATCCCGCGGCGTCGTCGTCATCACCACCAAAACGGGTTCGATGAAAAAAAAGGAAGGACTGCGGATCGACATCTCCTCGGGCTATTCGACCGAAGAGATCGCCTCACTGCCCAATCTCCAGAATACATACGGCACGGGTACCGGGTTCAATTATTCACAGGCCAATGGATCCTGGGGCGCACCCTTTATCGGGACCAAACCGTATGCATCCCTGGATTCGATCAATCACTGGTTCCGCGCCAGTTATGCGGCCAGTTATGCCCGGATGCGGGCGCTGGGGATCGAAGGCGTGACGCCACGCGTGGCCTACCGCGCGTACCCCAACAATGTGGCTTCCCTCTTTGACAAAGGGGCACTACTGGACAACTCGGTCACCCTGAGTACGGGCCTTGGCAGTAACGGATCTTTTGTCGCCACAGTAAGCCAGGTCAATCACGAAGGGATCATTCCCAACTCGAGTTATGAAAAGACGAGTGTTTCTGTCGGCGGGCACAATGAATGGGAAAGCGGATTTCACATCGGCGCCAATGTAGCCTATACCAATTCCCTTCAACAAGGTCCCCAGGGCGGAGCGATCGGATCGACCGAGACATCCTCCTATATGGCGCGTGCGCTCTACCAGGGAAGGAACTGGGATATCGAGGGCCAGCCCTATGAAGATCCGGTCACGCATGAAAGTTTGTTTTTCATCTCCCGGGGCAATGCCGACAACCCCCGGTGGTCAGCCAAATACAATGGATTTTCATCCGATGTCTCCCGGACCATCGTCAATGTCAATGCAGGCTATGCCATCAACAAACTATTTGATATTGATTACCGGGTCGGTCTCAACACCTATGATCAGAATGACCTCGATTGGTTCCGGCCTGGCTCGCGGGGCGCGAACGGATTGGGTGAGATCACACAGGGATTTAACCAGTATGAAGAACTGGAGTCCACGCTGATGCTCAGCAAGAGTCACCGGTTCAGCGATCACTTTGCCCTCCAGGCCCGCGTTGGTCAAAACATCAACCAACGCACAGGCAAATCGCAGGCATTCATCGGCCGGCAGATGCTTGATTTCGACATCATCGATGTGGACAATACCATCTCCCAGGTCACCAACGGCGGAGACTACTCCCGTTCCAGGATCATGGGATTGTTTGGCGAGCTGACCCTGGACCTCAATTCGTATGCTTTCCTCACCCTGACCGGCAGGAATGACTGGGCCTCCACGCTACCGAGGGAAAACCGTTCTTACTTCTATCCTTCGGCCAGCCTGGCCTTTGTCTTTTCAGATGCGCTCCGGATGGATCCCGGCGGTTTCCTGGGGAGAGGCAAAATCATCCTCAACTATTCAAAAGTGGGGCGTTCCCCGGATCCCTACTTACTGGCGCCGACCTATCTCATCAATCTTGGCGAACCGGACAACCTGACCGCCGGCCTGCGGGACATTGATTTCCCATTCGGCGGATTGGCAGGTTTGACCCTGGAGAATACACTGAAGGATCCGAACCTGAAACCTGAATTTACCAGCACGCTGGAAGGCGGGTTTGAGCTTGGCTTTTTAGAAAACCGGCTGACGCTGGAGGCAACTGTGTACAGGACGGAAAGTACAGATCAGTTGTCCTTCCTGTCCTTGCCTTCTGCTTCCGGATATGATGCCTTCTTCACCAATTTCGGCAAGCTGACCTCCCGTGGCATGGAGATTACGCTTGGGATCACCCCCGTGAAAACGAAGGACTTTTCATGGTCTGTCAGCGGCGCATTCACCAAATACAAAACCACGGTGGATGAATTGCTTGAAGATGTCAGCGAGATCGAGATCCGGCCTCTGTTTGGCGGACAGATCACCCCGGTCCTCCGGGTCGGCGAAGAATATGGCGTCTTCCGGGGCCGTGTCAGTGCCCGCGATGATGAGGGCAACCTGCTCATCGATCCTTCCAACGGACAAATCATCAACTCGGATGAAGAAGCCATCATCGGCAATCCCAATCCGGACTTTACATTGGGTGTTGTCAATACGATCACGTGGAAAGGATTCACCCTGGGTGCCGTCCTGGACTGGAAACAGGGAGGTGATCTCTACTCGGAAACGATCAACAGCTATCTCGGTCGTGGTGTGCTAGCCTTCCAGGCGGACAAACGTGAGCTTGGCGCTGTCATCCCCGGCGTCTATGGAGATAACGTAACCAAGCAACCGCTCCTGGATGAAAACGGAAACAAGATTCCCAATCAGACCATGGTGGAACTCAATGACCTTTACTTCGGCACCACGTTTGGCTCCAACGCCCAGGACGAATGGCTGGTCTTTGATGCCACGGTGATCCGGCTCCGAGAGATATCCCTTGGTTATTCGCTACCGGAGAAGCTCCTGGCGAAAACACCGATCAAGGCATTATCCATCAATCTGGTCGGAAGGAATCTCTGGTACAACGCGCCCAACTTTCCGAAGGACGCCAATTTCGATCCGGAGACCAGCACATTTGGCGATGAAAATTACCAGGGTTTTGATTTTCAAAATCTTCCCTCGGTACGCCGCTATGGTATCAATCTGAAAGTCACCTTCTAAACTCAAACCTGATGAACATGAAGCTCAAGCTATCCGCACTGGCGCTGGTCCTTTTCCTGGCCAGTTGCCATGATTTTCTGGACATCAATGATGATCCAAACAATCCCACGCACACCCAGCTCAACACGATACTCCCTTATGCGGAAGCCACCCTATTCGGCTCCTGGGGAATCGGCACCGCTGGCTTATCCGAAATCCTTTCTGTCTACGCTCATCAGACGGTGGAGCGAGGCGATCATGACGATTATAAAATCCAGGCGAATGAATTTGCCCTGCGGGAAACGTGGGATAAAATGTATACCGTGGCTTTGCCTGACCTGGAGCAAATCATCCATCAAGCCGGCGAGGAAAATAAACCGGTATATGCCGGTATCGCCAAATTGTTGAAGGCCCAGGTCTTCTCGCTGATGGTTGATGTATGGGGCGATATTCCGTACGCTGAATCGGGGGATCCGGTTCGATTCAAGTTCCCGCATTTCGATGATGATGCGGCGATCTATGCCAATCTTTTCAGCCTGATCGATGCCGCCATGCATGACCTTCAGGCTGGCGGTCCTGTGCCAGGTGCGGATGATATCGTGTACGGAGGAAACCTGGCCAAATGGGAGGCGTATGGCAATTCCCTGAAGCTGAATATGTACAATAAAGTCCGGCTGACTGACTTGTACGATGCCGCAGAGGTCACTGCGCTTCTCA
Source organism: uncultured Saprospiraceae bacterium (assembly GCA_964617515.1). Classification (GTDB taxonomy): domain Bacteria; phylum Bacteroidota; class Bacteroidia; order Chitinophagales; family Saprospiraceae; genus Opimibacter. Next base: position 39,065 of record CAZTXO010000024.1, read on the forward strand.
ACAGCAACCTGATCAGCAATGCATCCGGTGATTTTGAATTCCGGTATAATACGTCGATCACGCCGGAGAACCGTCATCCCGGTTTTGTGCGGGAATACGCGCAAAGCGATCCGCAGTATTACATCTCGCCGTACTTCTATCTGTTGATGAAAGGGGAACAGGCATGCCAGAATACCCTGCTGGCCGGCGTACAGGATCCGCGCATACCGTATTACTTCTATAATCAGCTCGGGGACGGCGAAGAACCGCAAAATCCTTTTTCCTTCCTGGACGGTCATTTCCTGTCCATCTGGTTTGGATCCTTAGACCGGGATCCTAACGAAGGTTTTGACCAGAATACCTCGCAGACGGTATGTGGATTGTATCCGATCGGTGGCGCATATGATAATGGTTCGGGGGTCAATGCCTCCAGTGACAGTGGTCTTAAAGGTGCCGCCGCGCAACGTATGCTGACGGCTGCCGATGTTGATTTTATCCGGGCGGAACTCGCTCTGACCAAAGGAACAGGAGGAGATCCGGCCACTTTCCTGGCGAATGGAATGACCAAGGCATTTATCAAAGTAAACCTGATCGCAACTGGTGCCGGAGCACCATTGATCCCGGATGCAACGCGGGATGCTTACATCGCCTCTGTGATGAACTTGTTCCAAAACGGTACGGCCGAAGAAAAACTCGAATTAGTGTTGACGGAAAAATGGATCCAGGCCTTCGGATTTGCCATTGAATCCTATAACGATATCCGCCGGACGGGGTATCCGCAGGTGTGTGATCCCGCGCAGGACCTCAATGAGTTTTCGATCCAGACCAATCCGTACCCGGTGTCGCTGTTTTACAGTCAAAACGACATCACGAACAACAGCAATTCGCCCGGGCAGCGGAATACGTACACGGATAAAGTGTTTTGGGATATTAATTAAGGTAGCTGCGGGACCTGCCAATGCCTGGTTCCGTCCCCGGCTGTTCCATAGCGGGGAAATGCCTGGATAACGATTTATCATTAAAAAATGAACAACATGAAAAAAAGAAATAACCTAATCACCCTTGTCGGCTTATCGGTCCTCGTATGGGGTTGTCGTGAAGATGACCGGATCCGTATTCCGGATAACCTGACCGGGGTTAATATGCGGATCATCGTGGATCCGGAACATCAGCAGATCAACTACCAGACGGTGACGACAGACTATTTCGCCTTTGACGCGTACAGTGAGAATACGGACCTCAGCCGGGTTGAATTTTCCTGTACTTATAAGGACCAGACGAAAATCATCGCCACCCTGGGCCCTGCGGATTTTACCAGCGGCAAAGTACACCTGGAACTGGATGCGCAGGATTTTGCCACCCTCTTCAATGTACCGGGCTTCACGGACGGAAGCAGCGGGGGCAACTTTGTGATCCGTCCAAAGGTGACCTTGCAGGACGGACGGGTTTATCCGGCTTATATTCATCTCAGTCCGACGGACAGTATCCTCAACCTGGCCACTTCCATCATCGGCTCGTCCGGTGCGAATGGGGCCTTTACGATCCAGGTCATCACGGCCATTACCTGTCCGCCGCTCGATATTTCAGGGGATTACCTGGTGGTATCCGCGACCGGCAGGTCAACCGATGGGTGTTGCCCACAGGAGACCACAGTTTCAGGCAATATCGTCCGGGTAACCGCCGAAAACACCACCACGTTTAGTTTGTCAGATTTTTCCGGGGGGCTTTACCTGGAGTGGTATGATGTCTATGGCATTACTTCCCCGGATGATTCACCGGGCAAGTTGAGCTACAATTGCCAGGAGGTCAATATTGTCAACACGACAGAGCCATTTTCAACGGCCGTCAGTGGCGGGGGCACCTATGATCCCTCTTCCGGCACCATCACCTATAGCTGGCTGAATGGCTACGGGGACCGGGGCACGGTAACGCTCCGGAAGCAATAGAAGAAAAGGATTGGCCACGCCAATCCTTTTTCTTTTGTAAAAAGGACGACAGTTGGTCGAATCAAAACCCCTTCTACTCCGGGGCAGGCAGCAGTTGATCGTGAAGTACCGTTTGGGCTGTATAGGTAGACCTATATTCGTCTTACCTGTATTCCAGACCCGTTAGTATGAAGCTCGATCTTTTTGAAGGATAACCTGATCCAGCCTCATAACAACATGAAAAACAAACCGCTAAGCCTTTACAAGAAGAAAAAACTGATTGAGTCCTTTTGTGATGAACTGACGGCTACCCAGGCCGCCCATCGACTCAACCTGGATCGCAATACGGTCAACAAGTATTTTAAGCGCATCCGGGAATGCATAGCGGGATACCGCGAATATCAAAAGATGAAACTGATGATCCAGGTGATGAGCGCTCCGGACGCGCAGGTTCAGTCGGTTTCCAAACGGCTCATGTCCGCCAACGCCCTGGAAGACGGTATTCCGATCCGGATCATGTGCATTGAAGGTCAATTGCTGACCGACATGGAAACACGCACAAACGGGCATGGCTCCAAATACATGATGAATGTGTCCGGCTATTTTAACGGTCACGCGCATCCGGTCATGGAATCAACGGATGGTCCCAGGGTGGACTGCAATGACCTGACGCGTATCGCCGAAGATTTTCATTCCTTTACGGCTTCCCGGTTCAAAAAATTTTTTGGCATCAAAAATGAATTCGCCTATCTCTATGTCAAGGAAGCCGAATTCGTCTATAACGAAAAGGAATATGCCCAGCGGGAGCGCGTGCTGAACCAGATGATCGACCGGATATTCCAATAAACGAAGAAGGCCGGATAACCGGCCTTCTGAAATCAATTGTTCATATTGACGGTGTTGGTCACCGTGATGGAGGCTCCCGGTGAAACGGTCAGGGCTTTCGGTGTTCCGTTTTCGGTATTCAATTGCAGTATGATATTCTGCAGATTGAGCATGCCTTCCACCCAAATCGCGCCGCCATTGGTCACAGCCGCACCATGTGTCAATGCCATGCCGCTCAGCATCAACGTTTTGGCTGGCTGCAAATGGAAAATACGTGATGCATCGTTGCCGGAGATAGTCAGATTGAGCATACCGGGGCCGTTGATGGTCAGGTTTTTGTTGATATTGATTTCACCTGTCGTCAGGGTGATGGTCTGCCCGGTCAGGGAGGCATCGATCGTGATCGTTGCTCCGTCACCCACGCAGGCGATGATATCCCGCAGGGATCCGGCACCGCTGTCATTGGTATTGAGGACGAGAGCCGGATCAACCGTCAAAGCCTGGAAACTGGATGTGGGCAGGCATGATCCTCCACCATCAACTGTATAGGTAATATTGGTTGAGCCGGCAGCTACAGCTGTAACTACCCCAGTAGTCGGATTGACCGTAGCGACGGATGTATTGGTACTGGTCCAGGTTCCGCCCATATCCCCATTGCTGGTGTAGGTTGCCATGACGCCAATACAAAGCGGCGTTGTTCCCGTCACCGTACCAGCGTTGGGTGGAGTGGTCACGGTCACAGTGATTGGATACGTATTGCTCATGCATGTTGTGCTACTGTTCCGGACAGTCAGGGTGGCATTATAGGTACCCAAAGCTGCTGCCCCGGGCACGACCAAGACAATAGGGCTAGCGGACAGGGGTTCATTGGTGACGTCGACAAATCCTTGTCCTTGAGCCGTCACATCGTAATCAATGCTATATTGATTCGGACTGCCCGTCGTAGCGCTGTAGGAAAGGTTGGCTGAGGTGATTCCCTGGCAAACGGACGGATTGGAACCCAGGGTGATGGTCGGCTGTGGATTGACCGTCACCGTCACAGAACCGGTACTGGTACAACCGGCATCGCTGGTGGCAGTAACCGTATAGGTCGTGGTCGAGGCGGGTTTGGCATAGATGGAAGAGGCAGGTGTCCCCGTGTATGGCGTCATGCCGTTCATATCGGTATACAGTCCTGAACCCATCCCGTTCGGTGTCCATACTTTAGACGAAGACACCGCGTATGTGATGAGAATATAAGGCCGAACACCCGACAATGTACCCGTGGCACTTCCACAGCCCCCGGTATCACTTCCCAGTGTATTGACTGTATTGGCTATACTCGGAACCGCCTTTACCTGTGATGATGTCGAACTGAGATTGGAGGCAAAACACGTTTCGATAATAATATTGTCTGTACCATTCCAGGTGAAGGGTGTATTGAAGGTATGTGTATTAACGCCAGATACCGGCGTAAAGGTCCCAGCGCTGGTGAATACAGTCGTATTGCCCGCAACAAAGGTGGTATTGGCAAAAGCAGACAAGGCGGTGTGTCCCATCTTGATCGTAAAGCTCAGAATGGGATCCCCGACAATCGCAACGTCAAAGGCCAGCGCTGTTATCTGCGAATTTGCGGTGAGACCGGCTGCCGTTAATTCTGAAGCAAAGTAGATGAATTGGAGGCGTTCTCCATCCCAGAAAGTACGATACGGGTTTCCATCCAGGGCCACGGTACCTGAATTGGCCACAGGGGCCACTGTGCTTCCGACAGTTCCTCCATTTGCCGTTAATAACACCGGATTATCATTCGCACACATAGACACGGATGAAGGAGTAATGGTAACTGCACTGGGTGCTGGATTGAAGTTAACCACCGTGGCGACAGAGGTATTGGCACAGGTGGTGACACCATCGGTGATCACCACCGTGTAGGAACCCGAAGAGGTGGCGGAATAGGTGGCGCTGGTTGCCCCGACTATCGTAACCCCGTTTTTCTTCCACACGTAACCAGGCATCGCCGCATTGGTCATCGCGGTCAACAACTGTGAAGTAGTCGGCGGACAAAGATTAACCGTACCAGAGGGGGTGATGGAGGCGGTTGGCAAAGCATTAATGGTCACCGTCACCAGATTGGATGAATCCGTGGAGGAATTCGTGCCACAGGTAACCATGAGCCAATAATAGGTCGTTTGAGACACTACGCCTGTGACGAGACTGGCCGGATTCGTTTGTCCCGGCACCGGCGTGCCCGCATTGGGATAATTAGTGATGACCGCGGAGGACATCCACTGATAAGTACTTCCGATCCCTACGGAATAACCGGTAGCCGTAATAGTTGGGGTACCGGAGACACAGAACGACGTGGAGCCGGAAGCCATCCCTCCTTCTGCCGTGACACAGCTGACCGGAGTGTATTCGTCCGCACCGGGATCAGGATGGGTTCCATTTCGGTTATCACCGTCAATATCTGTTGATACGCCAGCAATTGGCATACCGAGGCTATCGAGGGCATCATTACCCGGATCTAAATGCAGATTGGTCGGTGAAACAAACACCGGCAGGATATTAAAGGACATGGCGTCCTGGCTGGACGCCGTCTGCCAGTCTGCTAACGTAGCATAGAAGGTACCGCCACTTCCGCCCACGCAACCTGTATTGGTCTGTGTGTTGCTGCTATTCCGATATAAATCATTAACATCAGAACTACCGGTACCCCATACAAAGGATGCCGGTATATTGATATTGGCATTCTTCAACGTCGTTGCACTGGACGAGGAGAGGTCGTTGAAGATGATATTATCCTTGAAGGTGGGGTTGACGACGGATGTCGAACTGATCGAAACGCCAAAATTGGAAACCGTCGGTGTCGTGGCGGAAGCATTTGGATCCGTGTCACCGGTCAGGTAAATGGAATTGAACACCACTGCATCGTCTTTACCTGCTGAAAGGCCGATGGCCACGGCTTGATCCGAGGAAGTTCCATTTGCTCGGATATTGTAGAGCATATTGTTGACAACGTAATTGGATGTCGAATTTGTCCCATCGACGCCTCCGAGAATAATTCCCACAGCCGAGAAGGTTCGCTCCTCAATGATATCATGGATCTTATTGTTGGCGATCACCGCATTTTTAACGAAAGCAGTCGTGGGTGTCCAGGAGGCATCCGTCCCCAGGGTGATTCCTGCCCGGTCGCCGCCAGTTGGCTGACTGGCATAATCCCCTCCGATAAATTGAATCCTATTACCAAGGATCTGTATACCATTTTCTTCCCGGGCGACAATGCCACCCTTTCCGATAAGATCGGCGTTAAAGGAGATAGGTCCTATGGTATTGTTCTGAATTACGGTACCAAGATTGGGATTCGTCGTGGAACCACCAAAGCAGACGATCCCATACCGACACTTGAGGATCGTATTGTCCGTGATCTGGTTATTATCGTTATCGTTTCCTGCGGCGAGACTGGTAATCGACGAATTGAGTGTACTTCCTGCCAGGACCACGCCATAGGTGGTGGTCGTGGAGGCATTTTGTGCGATGCCGGCTTTCAGGGTACAATTGCGGATGTTATTATTGGTAGCCCCCTGATTGGCCGCCAGGGAAGACAACCAGATAACGGCCGTGCCGCCTGTAATCGAAGTATTTTCAATAGAAAGGCTGGCACCACCCGTATTAAGTCCATCGATCGTTACCCGGTCTGCCCCGTTGAGTTTAATCAAAGCAGAGGCCGTGCCACCGGAATTACCGGTTACGGTAACAGCAGTACCTGTTGCTGGTGAAATGGTCAGTGTATATCCGCCTGCACCGCATTCTATCCATTGATTGATCGTCAGCGGGCCTGATAGCGTCAGACTATTGAGTAGTGATAACGTGGTATTGCCATTGAGCCCTTTTGTGTTGACATCCGAGACGGCTGACTCCAGTGAAGTATAGTTGCCACCGGTGCCAACCGTATACGTTCCGGCCAGCGGACCCGTGATGATGGCGCGGCTACCGGTTGGGGCCTGGACGGTGGGCGTCTGTGAGCCGCTGATGACGATCGTATTGCATTCCGCATCAATAACATTGCCAGGAGTACCTGCACAAGGAATATCATACGTCACCCAGAAATAATTGGTTCCTGTAGCCATCGTGGCTGAACCCATAAAGTTCATGGCCCCGGACGGGAATGCTATCGTGCTGCCAAACTGGGTGGTCGTAGCAAAAGAGGGAGAAGAACCGGTAAACCATACTTTGGCGTTGGTGATATCTGCCACATTCGTTGTCCCGTTGGTATGGGCGGAAATAGAAGTTACACTTAAGGGACTGAGGATTCCAGACGTCACCACCTGTATTCCAATGACTTCCTGGTTAATCGTGTTGGTGCTGACATTAGCTATGTTATTTTGCGTTGTGGTACTGGACACATACATCATGGGAGAGGCGGGTGTCCCGTCAAATTCATCAACGCCAATATCCGGAGCTGTCGCTCCACCATTGACTGAGCCTGTTGGGCCAGGACGGGTATCATTGTCGATGTCTGTGGTAATGCCCACATTGGTACCCCCGGATTCCAGGGGTGTATTGGTCCCTGCGGGAATGTGAAGATCGGTGGCACTGACAAAAACCGGAGCAATGTTCCAGGAATTAGCATCGCCTCCGGAGCCGGGTGTGCCTGCCCCTTGCGCTGCCTGCCAACCCGGCAAATCACGGTTATTAGCTGCAGCGGTACCAAGCCATTGGCAAAGGTGCGTGGGCGTGTTGTTATACAGATCATTGTTGTTTGAAGCGGTCGCGGCCCAGCCCGTTGCAGCCGCATTGGTATTGGCCAGCGCAACATGAAACCCGGTACCGCCGGTCCTGGTATTACTGAAGACATTGTTTTTGATCGTAACAGTGGAAGTGCCGCTTCGATTAAACGCATACATGTTGTTTGTTCCCGCGGTGGTGGTACCTGAAATTGAAACTGAATTGAAATAATAAAAATTAGTACCGGTGCCCAGATCTTCTATTCCATTTACCCTTGTTTGATTAGCCCCGCCAGCGATGGCAATCATATTGTTGCTGTAGGTAGCGCTTCCCCCGGCCACATGTATTCCCCAAAGCCTCGGAGAACTGGTCCCAGTACCTGTTCCCAATGCATTGAGATTATAGATTTTGTTTTTACGGATCTCGGTCGCTGTACCGGTGGAGCTGACCCCTGTGACATAGATGCCCGCGATGGTATAAGCGGACGTGCCCGTATTGAGCTGAGTGATATTAAATACCTGGTTATTCTCGACGATCGCACCGGCCACGGTCGTCGCCAGCCAAATACCGCCCGGGAAAAATGAAAAGCCCGTGCCTGAACCATTTGATTTAAGATCTCTAACGATATTATTTGATATAGTTATCGTACCCGCCATACCGCGAATACCAAACAGCCGATCATTGCCCGCATTATAATAGGAGATATTACCTAACAAATTATTTGAAATAGCAACAGTGCCTGTGCCGCTGTTTTCAATTAAGTCCGAATCGTAATTCGTCCGGATGGTATCAAAGGCGGCGGCACCTCCGCCGAGCGTATTTCCGGTGATGGTGCCCACATTCACATTACCGGAAGTAATCGTAATTCCTCTAAACGTCTGAGTGGATCCCCCGCTGATGTTCAGGTTCGAAATGGTGTTGCCCTGAATGCTGGTGGCCGTGGTAGTTCCAACGGCAAGGGAAATAGCGGTAAAAGCGGCCGTAGTTTTCATTGGCGCACCACTTCTGTCAGCAGCCGCCCCCCCAATCGAGTTGTTCAAAAGAGAGTGCCCGTTTCCACCCAGAATGGAAATCACTGTCAGCGCGGTGGTACGATCCGCCGTCTGATAAAAACTGGTGGGATTGATGGTCCACCCATTTCCTGCTCCCGTAGAAGAAATCAGCACCCCGGAAGCTGTAAAGTTGAAAATCCGGCATCCTGAAATAGTATTGGACCCATTTGGTGCGCCGGCACTACCCGAAGAATAAACTGCATTAGCAGGCACTCCCGAAACATCCGACCGGTCGCGGATATCGCAATTATTGATCGTGTTCATGCTGTTGCCGAGGGTGCCGGTCGAGGTGGAAAAGAAAACGGTACCACTGGTGGTCGAGGTATTGCCACTTTCCAGGATGCAATTCTTGACCAGGTTCCCGGTGGCGTCATTGATCAGCCGAACGGCAGCGCCAGAGGAATTGGTATTCCGGATGGTCATATCCTTCGTCGTGGTCCCGTTATTGGATCCATCAATCACAATATTGTCAACTCCATTGAGATCAATCAGCGCGGTAGCAGCGCTTCCGGACAGAACAGTGGTAACTCCTGGAGCAGGTTTAATGGTTAAGGTGTAGGGCCCACCGCCACAGGCAAAAAACAGGGGGTTGAGTGCCACGGTTCCTGTTTCCGGAATGCTGGCATCCAGGATCGTGACCACGGTATTTCCTGTAAGGGCCGATCCATTTAACGCTGCAAAGAGTCCTCCCGTACCCGACAGCGTCAAATAGGTACCGGCGGCGCCTATGGTGAGGGCCGTCCCCAGCGTAGGTACGAGTTTATAACTGTTTGGATTGGTTACCGGGAATGCCCCTGCATTGAGTGCTACTGTTGGGGGTTGGGCATTGAATACGCCCGCATTGATCCCCAGGTTAGGGGTAGCAGCCAGGTCCTGTGCCACAACAAAATACTGCATGGTATCGCCGGGTGTCACCCCTCCAAAGACCAATGCATAATCGATGGTGAAGTTAAAAGGACTGGCGGCGTTGGAGGCTTCCATATACTTCCAACCATTCGTCGTATTATCATTCGTTGCCGGCAGCACATTCAGATTGGTCTTTTTCCTGTACCAAACCCTTGGCTTTGTGCCGGGATTCGTATTTACCCCGGAATTATCGGTTATCGTTGCAGCAAACACCGGATTGGTGACACACGAAGTATTTGTCAAGAGGGTGTAGGTAATGACAGGGGCGGCCAGGTCAATGCCCATATAATTGCCCGCATCAGCGCCAATATCAACGGGAGTCAGGGAAGCCCGGGTCTGTCCATCATAATCATCGGTCACGCCAAGATCAATACCGTTTGCTTCCGCCACAGTTGAAATGGACGGATTGAGGTGCAGATCCGGGTTCGCATTGGTTGGATCCAGATATTGAGGATTGGATTCAAAACTTGCCGCATCTTGTCCAACTGCCACCTTCCACGCTGCCAGGTTGGCCACATCCAGTGAATTAAAGAATCCGAATACCGCCCCGGAACCTGTGGCATAATAGACATTGTTATTGATGGTCAAGCCGGTCGGATTGGGGGTGGTTCCATTGATTTTTATCGCATAATTTTTGCCGGTAGCTCCTGCGTTGCTTCTGGCATTCACAAAAATATTATCCCGGAAACTCCGGGTATTCGTGGTCTGCACGCCATTAAACGCGTAGGATGATCCGGAACCGCTGGTCGGGCTGCCCCCGATGTAAATGCTGTTATGCCAAACGTTATTTGTACCAAGTGCTTCATTGAAGCCGACAATCCCTGCCACGGATGAATTCGTGGCTGCAGCGCCAATCGCGTTGGTCATCCCGGCGCCCAGGATGATCATATTGTTCCGGTATGTCGTGGTGCCGCCAGCCACCCGGATTCCATTGACTTCTGCGGAAGCGCTTGTCGTCGGAGCAAGAAGATTATAGATCAGATTTCTTTCAACGATATTCGCCGTGCCGCCAGTGAACTGGATACCGGTTACTACGCTCGCCAAAGTAGTACTGCTAGCCGTCAGTGTATGGATCGTATTTTGCGATACAATCTGGTTGGGCGTTGTAGTATTGTAAGACATCCCGATAACTGATGCGCTGGTGGTTGTCCCTGTACCGTTATTATTGGTCAAATTACGAACAGTGTTAGAAGTATGAGTTGCTATAGCCAATGTTGCTATGATCCCAATCACTTGTGATGATGCGCCAGTGGATGTTAATTGAATCGAATTGGCCACCGTACCGCCCACATTGTTCGAGGCTGCGCTAAAGTTTTTTGTACCGCTGGTATTCGCCCGCATCCCGTAAAACGTCATAGTTCCTGAAGCACCCAGGTTAGTGATGGAGATGCCACCAATATTGTTGCTGTTAGCCGTCCAGTCATCAACGCTGAAATTGTAGATGCCGTAAAAATCCGAGGTTGTCGTAGTTGTTGTGGAAAATGTCAGGGAACCCGTTGAACTCTGACTTCCGATAGTGTTGCTGTTTGTGTTGACAAGTCCGTTGTTAATCAGAATAGCGGAAAATGGCGAGGCGGTTGATCCTGTGCCGCTCGAAGTTACGCCGGTCAGGCTGACCCCGGCGATTGTATTGTTGTTGATGTTCGATATGGTTCCAGTCGAAATGCCATTGAATGCAATGCCCTGAAACTTTCCGGTCGAGCCGGTCAAGGTATATGTCCCGGTTTGGGTATTGGACGCAAAACCAATAATATTTCCTGTCACCGTCATCCCTTGAACACCGCTTGTTGCAGTTGAACTATTTAAATCAATAGCCCTATGGACAGCCCCGGTTGTCCAGGTCCGTGCTGCTGTTTGATAAAATCTGTTATTGGTTATTGACCAGGTGTTACAACCGCCGTTTATGGCCACACCGGAGCTCGTTACCGCTGCACCGAAGTAGTCGAAGATATTGTTGTTGTTGATGATAATGCCGCTATTGCCAATAGCGGTCGTCGTTGTCGAACCGTTGCCCAATATACCCTTTGTCGGAAGATTCGCCCCAACTGGTCCAATATTGCAATTCGAGATGGTATTATTATCGTTGCCGTTAGCAGTGACGCCGTCCGTGCTGAAAAAGATAACTGCGCCATTTGTGGCTACGGCCATTGAGCCAGAGCCCTGAATGCTACAATTTGTAATTGTGTTGCCTGTAGCGCCACCAATGAATCGTATAGTTGAAGTTCCTGACGTACTGGAGGCAGTCGTATTCGAAATGGTCAGCGCATTTCCCCCGCTGTTCAATCCGTCAATAGAGACGTTATCAGCCCCGTTCAAATCCAGAAGCGGATTACCAGCGGTGGTAGCCCCACTGATGGTACGGATAGCCCCACCGGAAGGTGTCATCAGGATACTGGTATAGGACGCCATGCCTGAACCGCTTGCATTCAGGGTGGCTGTTGCCGTTCCTTCATTGGTATCTCCATTGACGTCAATCGTAATGGCACCCTGGTGCGTGCCCGCATTGATGGCATCAAAGGCGCCTTTCAGCGTCGTATACGCCACCGGCCCCATATTCCCGGCTGTCGCCGTGACATTAATCTGTGCTGTGATATCACCGGAAGAAAGTATGTGGAAAAGTACCAGCAGGCATACCGCGAGGACTTTTCCCGTACGTTCAACACTATTGGTCACAAAGAGGAGAAAAGATCCTGATAAGAATAAAGATTTTTTCATAAAGGAAAGGGATAAGGAATACTTCCGCAGTGGAAGCCGGGTATTCCGGATGAGTTCATTAAATGGGTGTTATAAGCAGTTTCGTTGTTATCTACATCTCATATGAATCCAGACCGGCAATCCGGATCCGAGGTTTCTTTGGTGGAATCATGGAAGTTTAGCAGGTCCGGGGCAGATGAGCAATGATTTTGCTCAACTCTCCTTTGCGTGGCGCGGTCATCCTTTTCCCGCCGGGTACAAGTCGGCCACGGCCCGTATGTAGTCCTTTCTGAAGCCTTTTGCCTAGGAAAAATAACTCAAAAAGTGGATTTCAACGCGGAATTTTTGATGAATCCGCAAGGTGTGGAATTGAATGAAATCTATCTCATTAATATGATTAATTACAGATTGATATATATTACGTATTAAAATAATTTGTTAATATTTTTCTTCCTATTTCTACGACATTTAGGAACCATCCGTTGATAACAAGCGGTAGCCCCGATGGGCTTGGATGTTTTCGGCCACACCACGGGTTAACAAACGGTAGCCCCTACGGGGCATGATTGATCAGTGACACACCTCAAATTATCAAACGGTAGCCCCTATGGGGCATGGATGATTTCTGCCGCACCACAGGTTAACAAGCAGTAGCCCCGATGGGGCATGATTGATCTGTGTCACAACAAATGATAAAAGACGGTTGCCCCGATGGGGCATGGTTGATTTCGGCCACATCCCGTATAAAAAACGATTGCCCCCGGAGGGTAAAACAAAACCGCCCCGGAAACGGGGCGGTTTTGATTATCGTTCGATCACTGAGATCTTTTCGGTATAGGTGTCTTCACCGGACTTGACCTGCACGGTATAAACACCGGACCGCAAGGATTCAATGTTGAGGCGGGTCTGTACATTACTGAACTCCGGTTTTTCCAGCATGATCCGCTGTCCCTGGGCGTCGAAAAGACTGATCTCATAGGCATTTTTCCGTCCATGGATATCGACGAGCAGATAGTCACTGGCCGGATTGGGCGTCACGGATACGGAGAAAGGCAGATCCTCAAAAGATACCCACCGGACCGGGGAATCATCCGATTTCCCCCAACGGTCGTAGAGGTGGATGCGATAATAGTTTTTCCCCATTCCTGCATGATGATCGAGGTACTGAAAGCTATTCACCTTGAGCACACCATCGGGCGCCTGCAACTCTCCAATCTTTTCAAAATTGGTGCCATCCACGGAGCGCTCAATCGCAAACCCACTCACCGGCTGATCCGTCTTAATCGTCCAGTCCAATTGGGATACCTGCTCACCGGCCCTGACTGCTTTAAAATCCAACCATGACGTCGGAAGCGCATCGTCATAGCGTGGTTTGCTGATAACTTGTTTTTCAAACGCCGGATACTCGGTAGCTACCTGCCCTGCACCCAGATCTACACTGGTGGTCAGGTCCGTGAGCTCCTCCTCCTCAATAGTGATAGACTCACCCTCCGGCAGAACAAAACAAACCTGGTGCAGGTAGACCGGTTTCCCGGCGACGATCTGGCTGTTGAGCGCATTACCGGAATTGCCTGAACTATTCAACAGGATTTTTTTCGAATCGCTGCAACCATTGATGACTTTCGCATTGTCGGTCATCGAACACGACAGGTTCTTAGCCACCGGAGAGCCCACCGATGTACAGGAAACGAAAAAACCCGTCGTGTAACTGGTCAGCGTACCGGTAACGGCCGGAATATACTCCAGTGCATAGCACATGTAATTGTTTTTGGTCGAAGCCGCGCAAACACATTTGCCGGCAGCCGTGCCCTGGGGAATGGATACCCATTTCATGGTCTGGCCCTCGCTTTTGAGGGTCCCGGCCAGGAACAGAACGAAGAAGGCTATTTTTTTCATAACTGAGGTTTTACATTCATTTGATCAATAAAAGACAACACCCGAGGTGCGGTTTTGATTGTTTTTCCAGATCGTCTCGTCAATCGAGTTGGTGCTGGCGTTGAGGTCATAATCGCCCGGAGAATAGCCCAGGAATCCCTGCCAAACCTTCCACAAGGTACGATCAAATGAATTGATCGCCTGGATAGAATTAGTTTGATCCCCATTGGCGGCAAACATGGCCCAGACGCCCGGCTCCACCTGCTTTTGACCGAACCGGAAAAGCGGCTGATACGAGTTGCTGTTCCGGAAATCCCACTCCAGAACCGCCGTGCCACATGGCATATTTACATCACTGGGCGACAGGATGCCGAGGTGGTTGCGATGCTGCACCAGGAAATAATACGTGTCTGTTCCATTGAATGCCGGGAGTGGGCAATTTTCAGGGAAGGTGACCTTACCATCCTTATGTACCCAACCCGCGCAAGTCCAGATATTATTGGCCGGAAGCAAACCATTTTGCCGAATGATGACCAGGACCCAGTCCACCACATCCACCGGGTAAGGTGTCATCCCCATCCCATCACCAAAGGTTGTGCCCAGGTTGCCGGAATAATTCCACGGAGCTACCGTGTAGGGTTGACCTGCCGGCTGATCAAATATGAAAGGAGGATTCAGCTGGCCGGGTAGCGTATGGGAATTGTTTAAGGTTGTCCGCATGCTGTCGCCGGTGATGCTATAGGGACCCTCGAGCCAAACATGCAATTCGATGACATCGCACGTGATATAGTATGTATACACCCATTCCTTCTCCAGTCCGGCACAATCCGTGTAGGTGTAGGTATAGGTAATGGTACCTCCGCATCCGCCGGTATTGGTGCCACCTACCACAGGTACAGGGGCAGGGAGGATGACACCGCAGATATCAGTGACTTCCGGCAAGATGGCAGGCGGCGTAGCGTCGAGATAGCAATAGATTTCTTCCTCCGTGCCGACCGGATCCCCCGTCTCGTCCGGAGGCGTTGTCCGGATGACGTGATAGGTGTAAACCCACTGGGTCGTTTCCCCGGCACAATTGGCATACGTCCAGGTATAGGTACGGACGCCCTCGCATTCCGGAACAGCTGACACAACAGGACCGGTGGGTGTAATAAAGCCCATATTACACGGATCGGCTACCTGGGGCGGAACCGGTTGAACATCAGTTTCATCGGGACATTCGACAGTGACATCTACCGGAGCAGGCACCATGGGTGCAGGTACATCCACGATGTACGAATACGTCCAGGTATCACTATTCCCTTCGCAATCCGTGTACAGGTAGGTGTACGTTTTCGTTCCTTCACAATTGAGGGCGGGAGAGATCGTTACATCCACAGGCGTCAATACCACCTCGCAGTTATCTTCCACGATGGGCAACATGGGCGGAACCTCCGCAGCCTGCGGACACGTCACCATGACCGGCAAGGGATCCAGGATCGTAAAGGGTTCATATTCGATCGTATAGGTATACGTCCAGTCCGCCATGGTCATGCCATCACAGGCAGTATACCGATAGGTCCAAACCACGGTGCCTTCGCAGGTCAAAGGATCGGGCATGGACACGGATCCAATTAATATGGGATTCACCGCACGACCGCAGGCATCATTGATAGCGGCGGGTGATCCCGGATTGACGGCCAGGGCGGCACATGCTACCGTTGAACTGCCATTCATCGGGGGAACCAATGGCGTATTATAATCAATGGTGTAGGTAAAGGTCCAGTCGGCTGTCGTCGTACCATCGCAAGCAGTATACCTGTAACGGTATACAATAATTCCTTCACAGGTCACAGGATCCGGTGTTTGTTCGACACCAATAAAGTTGGCCGCAACTGATCTGCCGCAGGCATCCAAAATATTGGCCGGTGGTCCCGGATTCACAGCATCTGCCGGACAGGAAACCGTCGAATCCACATTCATCGGCGCTATTAATCCACCGGAGTAATCCACTGTATAGGTATGGGTCCAGTCGGCTGTGGTGGTACCGTCACAAGCCGTATAACGGTATCTCCATTCTACGGCCCCTTCACAGCTAAGCGGATCCGGCGTATTGGTCGCTCCTACTAATACAGCGCTTACCGTCCTGCCGCAGGCATCCATGATATTGACCGGTGCTCCGGGATCTGTTGCTTGTGAAGGACAGGAAACCGTTGAAGTGGTGTTCATGGGCGGCGTTAACCCTCCTGAATAATCCACGGTATAGGTATGCGTCCAAAAGGCAGTGGTGGTTCCATCACAGGCGATGTACCGGTATCGCCAAACTACCATACCCTCACATACTAACGGATCCGGCGTATAGGTGACATCATAGAAAGAAGCACTTACCGTTCTGCCGCAGGCATCCATAATATTGGCGGGTGCCCCGGGATCTGTCGCTTGTGCAGGGCAGGAAACCGTGGAGGTCGTGTTCATCGGTGGTGTCAACCCTCCTGAATAATCTACTGTATAGGTATGGGTCCAGTCTGCCGTCGTGGTGCCATCGCAGGCCGTATACCGATATCGCCACTCTACCGCTCCTTCACAGGAAAGCGGGTCTGGTGTATACGTAGCTCCTACCAATACTGCACTCACCATCCTGCCACAGGCATCCATGATCGGAGCCGGTGCTCCCGGATCCACAGCCTGCGCAGGACATGACACGGTTGACAGGGTATTCATCGGTGGCATCAGGCTTCCGCTGTAATCGACTGTGTACGTATGTGTCCAATAGGCTGTTGTGGTGCCATCACAGGCCAAATACCGGTAACGCCATACAACGATGCCTTCGCATAACAATGGATCAGGCGTATAGGTGACATCAAAGAAGGAAGCCATCACCGTTCTGCCACAGGCATCCATAATCGGTGCCGGTACGCCCGGATCGGTGGCTTGCGCAGGACAGGATACGGTTGATTCCGTATTCATCGGTGGTGTCAGCCCGCCGGAGTAATCTATGGTATACGTAAATATCCAGTCTGCTGTCGTCACGCCGTCACAGGCGGTATAGCGGTACCGGTATACGATGGAACCTTCACAAGTGACCGGATCAGGAACCTGTTCGATCCCGATAAAGACGGGATTCACCACGCGCCCGCAGGCGTCCATGATCGAGGCGGGAGGCAACGGGGCTTCCACCTGGTCCGGGCAAGAAACCGTTGCCTGGCCATTGGACGGAGGCATCAATCCTCCCGAGTAATCCACGATGTAGGTATGTGTCCAAAATGCGGTCGTCGTGCCATCGCAGGCCGTATACTGGTATCTCCACACCACCATGCCTTCGCATAACAAAGGATCAGGGGTATAGGTGACATCAAAGAAGGAAGCGCTAACTGTTCTGCCACAAGCATCCATGATATTAGCCGGCGCTCCCGGATCTGTTGCCTGCGCAGGACAGGATACGGTTGACATCGTGTTCATCGGCGGGTTGAGTCCTCCTGTATAGTCCACCGTGTAGGTGTGTGTCCAGAAGGCAGTTGTGGTGCCATCGCATGCTGTATAGCGGTATCTCCACACTACCGTTCCTTCACATACTAAAGGATCAGGCATATAGGTGACATCAAAGAAAGTAGCTACTACCGTTCTGCCACAGGCATCCATGATCGGGGCCGGTGCGCCCGGATCCGTTGCTTGTGCCGGACAGGAAACCGTGGAGGTGGTGTTCATCGGAGGCATCAAGCCTCCGGAATAATCCACCGTATACGTATGGGTCCAGTCCGCGGTCGTGGTGCCATCGCAGGCGGTATACCGGTATCTCCATTCCACCGTCCCTTCACAGACCAGCGGATCCGGTGTATAGGTCGCTCCGACCAATACGGCACTTACTGTTCTGCCGCAGGCATCCATGATATTGGCGGGTGCTCCCGGATCCACCGCTTCGGATGGACAGGAGACTGTTGAAGTCGTGTTCATCGGAGGCATTAAAGCTCCGCTATAATCCACGATAAACGTAAAGGTCCATGTATGGGAATGATTGGCACAATCGGTATAGGTCCAAGTGTAAGTGATCGTTCCTTCGCATCCGTTATAGGTGTCTGTCTCGAAGGCATCCAAAACAGGGCCGGAGGGGGTCAGCAACTCGTCACAATCCGAATAGACCACCGGCAAGATTACCGTTTGCGGGTCAGCCT
>CAZTXO010000025.1:0-54170 GCA_964617515.1 uncultured Saprospiraceae bacterium
TCACTTCCGGGAGCGGATTTCTGGAAGAAGGCGACTCCATTGTCATAGAAAGCGAAGGCCCGAAGAAATGATAACGCGAAAAAACAAATAGCGGTGAAACCCCATCCGCCTTTTTTTACGCACAACACGATTAAACCATGTCTCTGACGTCTTTTTCCGTAAAGAACTATCAATTCACGATCATCCTGTTCGTGCTGGCGCTGGCTTTAGGGGTCAGTTCGCTTATCAACATGCCCCGGGGAGAAGATCCGCCGTTTGGTGCTCCTATCTTCATTGTGCTGGCTGTATATCCCGGGACCAGCCCGACGGATATGGAACAGCTGGTCGCAGAACCTCTCGAAGACGTTCTCTACAACCTGGAGAACATCAAAAAAATGCAAACCAACTGCAGTGATGGGTTGATGATCCTCAATGTGGAGTTCAATTACGGTGTGGATGTGGACGCCAAACACAATGACGTCATCCGGGAAGTCAATAAGATCCGGCCGGATCTTCCGGATGGAATCGTCGTGCTGGATGTGGTCCGCGCATCCTCTTCCGATGTAGCCATCCTCCAGACGGCCCTGGTATCCTCCACGGCCTCTCCGAAAGAACTCAGCGATAAAGCCGAAGAGCTGGAAAAGCTGATTGAGCGGATCAAGGATGTCAAATGGGTGGAGGTGCAGGCGGAGCCGGAGCAGGAAGTGAACATTTCCCTGCAACTGGATAAAATGGCACGCTACGGTATCGGGTTAAACCAGGTCCTCAACATTATCCAGGCGCATAATGTGAATATTCCCGGAGGCAGCGTGGACCTGGGTAAAAAGCGGTTTAATATCAAAACCAACAGTGAACTCTCTTCCCTGGAGGATATTCGTGCGATCATCCTCAAGACGACGCAGGACGGAAATTCGATTCATCTGCACGATATCGCTACGGTCCGTATGGACAAATCGGAGGATACGCACCTTGCCCGTTTTAATGGACAACCCGCAATCTGGGTGGTGACCGCCCTGAAGGACAAGAAAAACATTGTTCAAAACCGGATAGCCATTCAAAAAGCGTTGGATGAATTCAGTCCGACCCTGCCGGATCATATCCAAATGCAGACCAGTTTTGACCAGGAAAAGAATGTCCGGCGCCGATTATACGGGCTGGGCAGGGATTTTGCGATCGCTGTTTCGCTGGTCCTATTGACATTGCTGCCCCTGGGAATGCGGGCGGCGCTGGTGGTCATGATCAGTATACCCTTGTCCTTATCCGTGGGGCTGGCCTTTCTTCATTACACCGGGTACACACTCAATCAGCTGAGTATTGTCGGCCTGGTCATCGCCCTGGGTTTGTTGGTGGATGATTCGATCGTTATCGTGGAAAACATCGAGCGCTTTATGCGCATGGGATATGCACGAAAAGAAGCGGCCGTCGTGGCCACCAAGCAAATTGCCATAGCCGTCATCGGCTGCACAGCGGCATTGTTGTTGGCATTTCTTCCGTTGGCGTTTTTACCGGAAGGGTCCGGTCAATTTATCCGTTCCATGCCGATGGCGGTGTTGCTGACCATCGTCGCATCCCTCCTGGTTTCCCTGACGATCATTCCATTTTTGTCGAGCCTGATGCTTAAAAGCCATGAGCGGCCGGAAGGCAATTTGTTTTTCCGGGCTTTCAAAAAATATGTCAACGCCCCATATCAACATATCCTGACCTGGTCCTTTGCGCATCCGTTTTGGGCCCTTTTCCTCACGGCACTCATATTCATTGGGAGTTTAAGCCTCATCCCGAAAATCGGGTTCAGCCTGTTTCCTGTTTCCGAAAAACCGATGTTCAGCGTGGATATCCATACGCCCCCGGGAACCAGCCTGAAAGAGACAAACCGTATTTCACGCATTGTCGAACAGGATCTGCTGAAGCATCCCAAGGTTGTCAGCGTCAGTACAAATGTTGGCAAGGGAAACCCCAGGGTATATTACAATGTATTTCAGCGAGACTTCACCCCGCATTATGCAGAACTGTTTGTCCAGGTCAATCCCGGAATGGGCGTACCGGAAATGGTGTCCATGACTGATACCCTGCGTGCCCGGTATACGAAAATTCCGGGGGCGAAAGTGGAAGTCAAACAATATCAGCAAGGCCCTCCCGTGCCGGCGCCTATCGAAATCCGCATCATGGGGAACAACCTGGATACCCTCGCCAAATACAGCTACGTGCTGGAAGAAATCATCCGGGAAACCCCCGGAACCATGTACATCGGTAATGAACTCAGATTGCCCAAAACAGACCTCAATGTGGTCATTGATAAAGAGAAAGCCGGGGTCATGGGCATATTGCCGGCCGAAGTGGCAAGAACTGTTCGTTTGAGCATTGCCGGTTTGCCCAACCAGTCCCTGCGCGATGCAAACGGGGACGAATACACGATCAAAATGGCTATCCAGGATTTTGATCCGGATCATGCGCTCGAGGTATTCAAAAAAATGTACGTGACTTCCCTTTCCGGAGCACTTATTCCATTGTCTCAAATCGCCACGATAGAGCCAGGCGAGTCTCCCAGCGTGATCCGGCATTACAATAAAGAGCGCTATACGAATGTGACCAGTTTTGTTCAGACCGGATACAATACATATGCCCTTTTTGATCAGATCGAAAGCCGGCTTACGGAAATCAAATTGCCTCCCGGCTACAAGTTTGTGGCCGCCGGAGAAAAAGAAACGCGGGCGGAGTCCTTTGGGGGAATGGGCACCATCGTGCTGATTACCCTGTTTGCCTTATTTGCCATCCTGGTTCTTGAATTCCGGACGTTTAAGAGTACCCTGATCGTTTTGTCGGTCGTTCCGTTGGGAATCGTCGGCGCCCTGATCATCTTATATCTCGCCGGGGAGACGCTTTCCTTTGTGGCGACGATCGGAATGGTGGCGCTGATGGGGATTGAAATAAAAAATTCAATTCTGCTGGTGGATTATACGAACCAGTTGCGGGAGAATGGGATGCCCCTGAAAGAAGCCGTGCTCAACGGGGCTGAAACACGGTTTTTGCCGATTCTCCTTACCTCGATGACCGCTATTGGCGGTATGATTCCATTGGTGTTGGAGAAATCACCATTGATATCTCCCCTGGCCCTGGTACTCATCGGCGGGTTGATCAGTTCCACCCTGCTGAGCCGGATCGTGACACCACTGCTGTACCTGTTGATACCTCCCAGAGTCGAAGTCAGGCCTGTCGCACCAGAGGCTTGATTGGCGTGTTTTTCTTCCTTAATTTAAGAGGATGAAAACGCTTGTATTGGCAGGCTTGCTTCTTCTTTCCTTCCCGGGGTTAGGACAAGACAAGGCGGATTCGACAGCCATCCTGCAGGTTTTGATCCGGGACTACGCCACACTGGAAAATTTTGATTTCGATGCGCACCTGGCCAACCTTTCCAGTCCTTATTATCTCATCGAAAACGGGGAGTTGTGGGATGTCAGCAGGGAAAAAGCGTATTACACGGCCAATGCCCACCGGAAACTGAAACGGGAGAATTATTTTGATGTGGAAACCGTGAAGATTTATGGCAACATGGCCTACGCGATTTATACGCTTCAGTCCGACATCCTGGAAAATGGCGCCTTTAAAGGGCGCCGCTGGATCGAAACCGCCATTTTCAGAAAGGGGAATGATGGATGGAAACTGGAAGTCTTGCATTCCACCCGAACGGAACTGAAAAAGTAGTCATTCGGACAGCTGGCACGGAACCGGAAAACGACCGGCAATTCCTGAAGATGCATGGAAAGGCTTCTTTTCCAGACCGTAGTTTGTCCCGTATCTTGCGTCCCTGACACATGGATATTGCCCACAGCCGGAAGCCTTACCTCCAGGACAGATTGCGTTGTGCCTGTTGCCTTAATGAAGACCCCAATGGGTTTCAGGAAAAGTGGCAAAAAAACGGGTTCATCGTTCTCGAATGTAACCAGTGCTCGTTTGATTTTATTCCGTGGCATTACCGCAAGGATATCACCTATACGGATTATAAAAACGAAGCCGTATTGCAGCAGATTCGTGCCGGCAATGACTGGCTGAAAGTGCAGCGGCACCTGCTTCGCTTCCGGTTTATCCGGCGCTACCGGAAAGAAGGCCGGTTGTTTGATCTCGGAGCAGGATGGGGCCATTTTCTCCTGGCCGGAAAGCAACTGGGTTACGAGGTCAGTGGTATCGAGATCTCCCTGAATCCTTATCTCTATGCCAAGGAAGACTTAAAGTTACCGGTGGAGCATGTTGATTTTTTTCAATGGGAATGCGCCCCGGAATCATTTGACATCGTGACGATGTGGGATGTGCTGGAGCATATTGATGAAGCGGACCGGTTTGTCGCCAAGTGCGCGTCCCTGCTCAAAAAAGGAGGATATCTTTTTATCCAGGTACCCCAGATCGACAGTTTTTTTGCCCGGCGGCAACAGGAAAAGTGGAACATGATGAGCCTGGATCATGTGAACTATTTTTCCACCAAAACGCTCCCTATCCTGCTGGAACGACATGGGCTCGAGACCATGAAAATCAAGTCCTCCATTGAACTGAAGCTGTTGCTGATGTACACGATCCTGCCCTGGATTCAAAAGCGAAAGGGAAAAAAACAGGAAACCATCTCGTCAGCCGAGCGACAGGAGTTTTACAACAAGACGACCCGCAGGCCCAAATGGGTTTTGCGCCTGATGGTTGCCCTCCACAATATCCTCTATACGGTCCTGAGCGGTCTCCGGATTGGAGAAGAGATGATCGTGGTGGCTCGTAAAAAATAAAGGCCGGGGTTGTCGTCCCGGCCTTTCCTTTGGCTTTATACGTTTTTCAGTTCTGCAATCAGTTTTTCCAGTGATGCTTTGGCGTCGCCAAAGAGCATCCTGGTTTTCTTGTCATAGAAAAGCTCGTTTTCGATACCGGCATACCCTTTGGCCATGCTTCGTTTCATGACGATGATATTCCGGGCCGTGTTGGCCTTGATGATGGGCATGCCGTAGATGGGAGAGCCCGGATCTGTTTCTGCCGCCGGATTGACTACGTCATTGGCACCAATGACGATCAGGACGTCCGTATTGGGGAGCGATGGATTGATGTCGTCCATCTCTTTTAGTTTATCATACGGCACATCCGCTTCGGCCAGCAGTACGTTCATGTGCCCGGGCATCCGGCCGGCAACAGGATGTATCGCGTAGTTGACTTCCACACCTTTTTGTTCCAGTGCTTTTTCAAACTCATGGCAGGTATGTTGGGCCTGCGCCACGGCCAGGCCATAGCCCGGAACCACGACAACACGCTGTGCATAGGCACACATGATCGCCGTATCGGTGACACTGATCTCCGAGATGGAGAGTCCTTCCGTGGATTTTCCGCTGGGACCTGTAGCGCTGAAGGCTCCGCTGATGACATTCCATAAGCTACGGTTCATCGCCTTGCACATCAGGACAGTAAGAATGGTTCCGGCGCTTCCAACCAGGATACCACCGGTCAGCATCACCTGGTTATCATACAGGAATCCCCCACAGGCGGCTGCGATACCGGTAAAGGAGTTCAACAGGGAAATGACCACAGGCATATCCGCGCCACCGATCGGCAGCACAAACAAGATCCCGTAGACGAGCGAGGCTCCAAACACGATCCAGATCAGATTGTCACTCCAGGATCCGCTCATGGAAATAAAAATGATCAGGGCGACGATGCCAAAAATGATCGTGTTGTTGGTGATTTGCTGGACTTTGCTTCCATAGTCTTTGATTTTGCCTTCCAGTTTTCCGAAAGCAATCATACTCCCCGCAAATGAGACGGTACCGATCATCAGGCTGAGGAAAATAATCAGGCGTTCACCAAAGGCAACGGGGTGATGGGTATTCATTTCCACGATGCCAATCAAAGCGGCACAGGCGCCACCCATGCCGTTGAACATGGACACCATCTGGGGCATGGCGGTCATTTTGACGCGCATGGCCGCCAGCCAGCCGATCGCCGTGCCGATGGCAATGGCGATAAAGATGTATGGGAGATTGCCGATCCGTTCGATGACACCGGTTTCATGATTGACATTTTCATGAAAGAGCATGGTGCCCGCGATCGCGATCGTCATACCCAGCGCGGCAAAAAGATTTCCTTTGCGAGCCGAATCCGGCTTGGACAACATCTTGAGCCCGACGATAAAGGAAAGGCTGCCGAAGAGGTAACAAATTTTGAGGATATCGCTGTAGGCCATAATTTGGTAAAGGACAGGAAAAACAAAATGCGAAAAACGAAATGGGTTTCGTCCTTGCCTCTTAGTCTTCCACTTTTGATTTTTAGTTTTTCGCTTTCTTTTTAAACATCTGGAGCATGCGGTTGGTCACCACGAATCCACCGACCACGTTGAGCGTCCCAAGTACGACAGCCAGGAAGCCCAAACCGAGAGCCAGGTAGTTATTGGGATCGGCGTGACCCATGACGATGATACTCCCGATAATCACAACGCCGTGAATGGCATTGGCCCCGCTCATCAGGGGCGTGTGGAGAATAGCCGGAACGTGGCTGATCACCTCGATCCCCAGGAAAATGGCGAGGAGCAGAATGAAACAGATGTCCCAGATATCAAGTGAGGTCAGAAACCCTTGAATTTCAGCTAGAAAGATCATATCACGGATTTATTGGTCAATCTTTTGACGATGCAGCAAAAGTAGCAAAATAGGGCTGCATCCATCCGTGAATACCTCCGCTCTAAAAGAAAAAAGAATGGAATGAGGTTATCTGCCGGAAGTCTTCGGCATCGTTTCCCTGAAGCATTGCCCGGTGCTAGTAAATGAATACCAGATCGCTGCAGACCGCCCGGTCCCCGCTGCAGACCAGTTGGTACACACCCGGCAACAACTGCGATGGCTTTGGAAAAGAGCCTTCGGAAGGCTCTGCGACAGTGGGTCCCCAGACCCTTTTGCCGGTCAGATCATGCAGGGCGACCGATTTTGTTTTCATGTCATCCGGTACGGAGTACAGGACATTTTCTCCATCCCACGTAGCCCGGCAACGGGGCTTTGGCGATAACGGCTGCCCTGTCGATGTGATGACGCCATGTCCTTCGAGCAGGCGATACTTTTGGTCCGCCTGCAAAAGTCCTGTTTGTTCACGCATGCCGGATGGCCAATGTATAACCAGGGAATCGATAACCGCTTCGTCTTTCAATCCAAAGTGAATCCACTGACCGTTTTGTGCGGCATACCCGCTGCTGCTGATCACCTGATCATATTGAACTCCCGCGGAAGTATAAAGCGTGAGCCTGCTCCCGATGGCATCCCGGTTGGACAAAGTGCCTTCCAGGCGGAAAGAAATAAAGTGATAATCGTTCTGGGTAGTGTTCCGGAGTAACTGAACCCCTGGATCCCCATGATGGGCGATGACAATATCCATTTTGCCATCATCATCGAGATCCGATGCGATCGTTGCGTACCCGGCATAAGGGCTGTCCCAGGGCAAGCCAAAAATATCCACAAAGCCGGCGCCCTCTGTATTCATATAGAGGGCATTGTCATACGGAGAGAACGTGTAATCGTTGGAGAGGTACAGATCCACCCTTCGGTCGTTATTAAAATCAGCAAACACACTGCCCCATCCCATACCCGGATCATTGCATCCGCCGACGGCTTCAAAGGTGCCATCACCGCGATTTTGGTATAAAAAATTGTCAAAAAGATTCGTCACATAGATATCCAGGAAGCCATCATTGTTGACATCGCCCGCTTCCGCGCCCATGGAAAAGGCGGGATAATGAACCTGTGCGGCAGGCGCCACGTCCTGAAAATGTCCCGTGCCGTCATTTTGATACAGAATATTATCCACCTGGGCATCATGTACCTGGTAGATATCGACATCCCCGTCGTTGTCGTAATCAAACAGCACGGCTCCCATGCCCACGGCATTATCATCTACGCCAGCTGCCTGAGCCTGTTCGGCGAAATGTCCTGTGCCGTCATTGACAAACAATTGATTGGGATTGCCGATATTGCTCACATAGATATCGAGCCATCCGTCATTATTGACATCAGCCATGGAGACGGAAGTGGTATTGACAGCCGGGAGTGTTCCCAATATTTCATCGGATTTGTTGAGAAAGGTCCCATCACCCTGGTTAAGGTATAGCCGGTTGGGCTCATCGCGGTTTCCGATAAACAGATCCGGGTCTCCATCATTGTCGATATCCCCCCAGGCACTGGTCCGTGTTGTTCCGGTATAATCGATCCCGGCCCAAACAGCGTAATCCTGGAAAATGAAATTGCCCAGGTTTTTATACAGAAAGTTTTTCCCGATGAGTAATACGGATACATAGATATCCTCCAGTCCGTCGCCATCATAATCGACGAGGGCCACGCCATTATTGTGATAATTCTTTCCGGAAAAAGACTGGGTCCGGTCGGTGAAAGAAATATCCTGGGTGCGTGCCGGCGATACCGATACCAGCAGGAAAAGAAAAGGGAATAGCGCTTTCATGGCTTTCTTCATTACGGGATATAAATCTAGGAAAAAGGAAGAAGGGATGGGAAGGACCTGCTGGAGCGTTTTTCGTCTGATCGTCTTGGTTATCGGCATGCAGGAAAGGTCAGCAGGAGACGCCATTGTGGTGTTTCGAAAGTAGACCAGCCTCGCAAGGCTATTTCGCTTTGGATAATCATTGCGTTTTTGAAGCGGAGCGTGGAGGATGCCGTCAAGGAAAGGTAGGCCGAAGCATGTCCGGGCAGGTCGACCTGGTTACGGAATCCGAATCCTCCCTGTAGTTGTGCCTTGTGGTTTTTCCCGGCATACCGATACAGGGTCACCCGGTTTTCACCCTCCAGGTAATTCCGGAAATCTCCATCTCCTGTTGCCAGCCCGGGGATAAAAAGAAGACGAAGCGCCTGATTTGATTTCCCGATACAATAATGGAATGTACCATATAGCCCCAAACCGGTCCATTGGTTTCCTTTTCCTTCTGCTTGTTCCCGGGTGTCAGCGAGGACCGGCAGATTCCCGATGGTAGCCCCGAAAGACAGGATACCGGTTGCCGGGGGAACATCCAGGATCAAAATATTGGAAGCGCATCCGTTGGCATCGATTATCTGGACTGTATACATTCCGGTTTCCAGGTCATAGATTTCGATGATCCCGTCGTTGGACTGACCGATGTTGACCGTATTGAGTAAGATCGTGTAGGGACTTTGGCCGGGTACCGTCACGATAACTGTTGCCTCCCCGTCATTGCCACCAGGTACAGAAGGAGGAAAGATCACTTCTGTTTGAATGGCGATGTAGGGGGTCGCATTGATAGTGGCGTTAAAATGATCCATACAGGAAGGACCAGGATTGCCAATGAATACGTCAATGCTGTACGATCCGGCTGCCAGCGTTATATAATCTGACAAATGGATCAGGCCCGGGGATACGGAAAAAACATTGGTACCGCCAGGGTGGGTCACAGACATGGTCAGCATATTTTGGGGACCCGGAACCGTGAGGGTCAATTGGATTTCCGCTTCCGTAGTACAGGTTGGCTGATTCACAGTAGCGTTTTGAATATAGTCCGCAGGATACTGGCCCAATGGAATCGTAAAAGCTAAAGAGCAACCCAGGTTGATATCGGTGATCGTAACGGTATAATTACCGGCGGATACGTTACCCAGCACATTCCCGTTTGCCCCGGTATTCCAGCTATACGCATACGAACCGGACTCATTGACATTGACCTGGATGGTGCCATTACTTACACCACAATTGGCGGGAATGGTGACCGTTGAAATAGTAAAATCACAAATGACCTGGTTGACAATAATGGTAACGTTGGCGGAAGCCGTGTTTCCACAGGCATCCTGGACGGTGTATAAGAAAGTGGCTTCCCCCGAAAATCCTCCTCCCGGAACAAAGGTGAAATCTCCATTGGCGCTAAACGTCACCGTACCGCCGATGGCATTAGTAGTGGCAATGGCAAAAAGGCCGAGTCCGGAATCATTGGAAATAAAATTACCCGAAACCGGCTGATCCTGCGATGTGACATACGTATCGGGATTGGTCATCAGGGCCGGCGTCATATCTGCCACGGTCACCGATACTGTGTCTGCACATCCCGGACCTGCCACGGGATCGAAAGCGGTTATCCAATAAGCACCGCTTTCCACCGGCAGGTAGGAAGACAGGGAGTATGCTCCCGGCAGTAATTGCAGCATAATGGTATAGGTATCGGACTGCCGGACGACCTCGACATTCAGCGGTCCTGAACCCGGAGAGGTCAGGGTAAAGGTTACCTCTCCGTCTCCCGCACAATTTCCAGGCAATGTCCCGGTGATGTCGATGAAGTTGACCGGGTGCTGGCCGATATCAACGCTGAAAAAGAGAAAACATCCGTGCGTATCTGAAACTGTCACCTGATATGTTCCCGCGGGGACTTGCTGCAATGCGGGCCCGGTTTGCTGATTAGACCACAGGTAGGTGTAGTCTCCCGGCGGATCAACCTGGATGGCTGCGCCACCATTTGAAAATCCGCAATCGGCCTCGGTCGTTGTAAAACCAGCTATCCAGTTCGCGCTTTCTTGTCCAACCATGACGGTATCCGTTAAGGTGAAAGCACATGTCGGGGCCTCGAAAAAGAGCGTCACCGTATAGGTTCCGGGGGCCAGCTGAATGGCCTGCATACCTGTTTGGCCGTCCGACCATTGTGCTGATACACTATAATTGTCTGCACCGGTGATGGAATCGACAGTGGCTGTTCCGTCCGCCTGGTTACAATTTGCCTTTGTCGTACTGGTATAGATATCAATATCGATCGGGACCTGGTCAATAAGAACCGTGATCTGTTGCGTGCAATTTGTACCTGGTATGCTCACCGTCACTTCATAGGTACCTGCGGCCAGCTGCGTAGCGGTAGCATCCTGCCAGTTATTCGGCCAAATGTATTGATACGCTCCCGGCGGATCCACAAGGACAGTTGCTGTCCCATTGTTTTGACCACAATCGGATGCGGTGGCCGTATAGGATAGATGGAAGGCCGGGGGCAAACTGTCCACCATGATCGATACCGCTTGTGAGCACGTTGTCCCTGTTTGCGTCACGGTGACGCTATAGGTTCCTGGAGGTAATCCGGCAACAGCGGTGCCGGATTGATCATTGGACCACAGGTACATATAGTCCCCGGGCGGATCGACCGTAATGGAAGCGCTTCCATTGTTCCATCCGCAATCCGCCGCGATGGAGGCAGGCAACAGGGTAAAGGAGGCAGGCAATTCGCCAATCGTTACGGAATCCAGTATAAAGCAGTTGGAGCCCGGCAGGGAAACGGTGAGGGAATAATGACCTGGTGCAAGATTTGTCATCTGGCTGTTGGTCGACCCGTTAGACCAGGCATACTGATATTGCCCTTCCGGAGAAACGGTTACTTCCGCGCTCCCGTCCTGGCTGCCGCAATGCGCATCCATCCCGGCTACGTCCACGGTAAAGGCTGGCGGCAGTTCGTGTATCTCCACGGTTACCGTATCTCCACAGGTTCCGTCGGCCGTCACAGTCAATGTATACACGCCCGGTGAAAGATTGGATTGCACCTGGTCTTGTGAACCATTGGACCAGGCATAGGCATAAAATCCCGGAGGGTTGACAGAAGGTGAAGCAGATCCGTTATGCATACCGCAGTCAGCGTCAGTTGAAATAACCTCGGTCATGATGGGCGTATCAATGTTGTCAACGGTCACTGCTGCCGTTTGCATGCATGTCGTACCAGGTTGTGTGACCGTAACCATGTACATGCCCGGTGCAACCCCTACCAGGTTTTGGAGGGTGTCCCCGGAAGACCAGGCAAATCGATATACGCTATCCGGTGATACGGTGAGCTGGATGGTGCCATTGGAGAGATGGCATGCGGAAGGTGTGGATTCAGCAGCCAGGGTGAAACCACAATCCTGCGCTGTTTCCTGGTTGTAAAAAGCGATCAGCAGGAGCGAACCCACGGTGGAAGAAGCGGAAATAATCGGAAGCACAGGCGAAGCGGGTTTGACCGGTACCGCTTTAACAAAATAGGGTTTCATGATGGTCTCGACCAACGGTACCATCGACCACGGATAGGGAATGGTATCCACCGGCACATCGACCATCACGCCCGCTATCCCGGGCTGAATGTTAACGTGAAACAGGTGTGTGGTCCGGGCCACGGAGATAAATACA
The DNA here is from genome assembly GCA_964617515.1 of uncultured Saprospiraceae bacterium. GTDB lineage: Bacteria > Bacteroidota > Bacteroidia > Chitinophagales > Saprospiraceae > Opimibacter. The sequence goes on from CAZTXO010000025.1 coordinate 12,127, forward strand.
TTCCAAAATTCAAGAATGCCTTCGTCCAATTTCTGTTTTTCCAGGGCCGGGATACTATTGAGTTTTGATTTTGTTTTAAACTGTTCATACACCTTGCCGGAAAATTCTTCCATCGAATATTTTTTCCCCGCCAGCGCGGAGGCATACATCCAAAGTAATTGCTGGATGACCGCCTGTCTTTCTTTGAGGGAATCCACGGTAAAAGGAGTCGTATAAGGCTGATGCCGCTCATGGTCATTGGCTTCCGTCTCCAGGAGTTCCAGTGCCCGGCACATTACGGTGGCATAGAGATCCGGACGGGAGACATGATCAAGTGTTCCGCCTACCGGGATTTCTGTGCCCGGCCATTGGATGACAAGCGTGGAATCCGGAGCCGGATACAGGGGCTTGTAGGCAGCGGAGATGATGATATAACTGATATGATCTTTTGTAAAGGGGACAACGGAATGCCTGGTGACCAGGTAGGTACCATTACCTGCCAGGGTGGAATCCGGCTGACGAATGGGAATCCATTTTTCCATGGGGATGAGCTCCACCAGGGAAGGAGCGGAAGGAAGTCGGGCGTCTGTACAGTATCCTTTCAGTGTGACGGTATCTGTTTTCCCGGGAGCAACCAGTGTTGAAGGGATATCTGCCAGGTAGGGCTGATACTGACCGGAAGAGGGAATGAAAACACGTTGTGGTAAAATATGTAACGGGGTGTTCCTTTTATTATGAATGACAAGGGTAGCGATGTCACCCGTAGTGGTGCCCGTTCCGGTAGCCTGGATGCTGATTTGCCTGAGCGGGTTTTGTCCAAATACATCTGACCAGACACCCACCCCACTGATCAGCAACAGGCAAAGTATGTATCTGCTTTGGTTCACGAGGTAAAACTAAGGTAAGAAGTATTCCAGAAGGAGGCCTCCTCCATGCAACTGCCTGCCTGCCGGATTTTCTATCTTTAAGACTGTGCTGAGACGATTACCTGTTGTCTTTTCTTTCCTTTTTTCGTGCGGCCTTTTTTGCGTCGAATGCAGGAACCAGCGCCCGGACGAACCTGCTCCGGGTACTGCGTCTTACCAATGGAAAAAATGGATTGACCAGTCTCCCTGGTCGCCAAGCTATAATTTTCAAATGATGGTCATCCGGGATACGCTTTGGGTGCTGCACCCGGAGGGAAACTGGTTGAGCCCGGATGGAAAATCCTGGACCCGGTCAGCCCTGCCCAATAGTATTGGTAATCATGCATTCCTTGATTACCTGTCCTTTCGAAATCAATTGCTGGGGCTCGGTCATCTTGACGGGAACATAGAGCGGCTTCAATTCCGACCGACGGTATACAGCACTTCGGATTTTACCCGGTGGGATTCCGTTACCGGGACCAGTCTGCCGGCCAGGTTCTTCTATCATCCATTTGCCTTTAAAGACAGTCTTTGGATCATTGGCGGGGAAGAACAATCCACTGTATTTGCCGATATCATCACTTCACCGGATGGTGTCCACTGGCAAATTGTGCAGGATAAACTCCCCTTTGGCCCTGTTTCGAACAGTCTTTTTGTTTTTTTCAAAAACAAAATCTGGATGCTCAGCAATGATGTCTGGTCAACCACTGACGGACACCTTTGGGTGAGGGAGTGCCATGAGATCGTTCCCGGTGTGAAAATATTCGGGTACGCCGCCGTTGTGTATGATGACAAAATCTGGTTGCTGGGTTGTAACCGGAACGGACTCTTTACCAGCCAAATCCTGTACAGCGAGGATGGAAAAACATGGCAGGCGATGGATGCGCCCTGGTCGCCCCGTGGCGGCGTGGCCGCCGCCGTCTTTCAGGACAAAATCTTTTTAACCGGGGGGAAGTATGGCGGCACTCCCGGTCAGCCGGAATTTGCCTACAGCCAGGATCTGTGGGTCATGGAGAAAGTCACTGCGCAGTAATAATAAACTCAGTCCTGCGGTTTTTCCTTCTGCCTTCGATGGTCATATTGTCCGCAATCGGCTGCGCTTCTCCAAATCCGGCAAACAGGATACGCGTGGAAGCGATGCCCCTTTTGACCAGCCAGTCATACACCGCCCGGGCCCGGTCCGTGCTCAATCGCTTGTTGGCCGATTCATCCCCGATGTTGTCCGTATGACCGCGAATCTCAATTTTCATGGTTTGATGTGCCTTCAGGGTATACAATAACTTATTGAGTTCGGGTTCGGATTCCGGAAGCAATTCGGCAGAGCCGCTGTTAAAGGAAATATTCTCCAGGATGATGGGTTCGTTGACCGCCCTGGTGAGCGGTATCATGTCAAGGGTTATCGAACGGCTGGAAGCCGAATCCGCCGGGAGCTGGACGGAGCACATAACATAGTCGGGGGAACTGGCTATTGCCCCGTAATCTACATTCCGCTGGATGGATGTGGTCAGGTTTCCGTTTATATCGGACCACTGGGTTAACCGGATCGCATGTTCTGCATTCAGTTGAAACAACTCCAGGGCGGCACTGACTGGTTTCCCGGTGGTTTTATCCCTGATCCGGACAAACAAAGCCTGCTGCGGATACGCCCTGAATTTTTCGGGTAATGTTATTTGAAAAAGATCATTTTGACGATCGGGAGTCTCCTGCGTTATGATGGCATGGTAGCCGTCCGGGTGCAGGGACAGCGCCCCTTCATTAGAACCGGTATTGATGGGCGCGCCCAGGTTGACGGCTTTCTGCCAGTTGCCATCGGGCCCTTTGCGTGACATATAGAGATCGTATCCGCCGAGCCCTTCTTTTCCGTCCCGCATGAAATAGAGCGCCTGCCCGTCAAAATGAAGAAAAGGGCTTTCCTCGTTGTCGGGTGTGTTGATGTATTGTCCGGCGTTCATGGGTCTCGACCAGGAATCGGGTGATAACTGGTTCATGTACCAGATATCCTTACCTCCAAAACCGCCGATCCTGCTGCTGGAAAAAAACAGGGAGGAACCATCCAGTCCGAAACAAGGCTGACCGTCCCAGGAAATGGAATTAAATCCGGGCCCCATATTGACTGGTTTTGTCCATTTACCCTGTTTCAGCACGGAGATATAGAGATCACAACTTCCGTTGCCGTCAGGGCGATTGCAGGAGGTAAATACTAAATATTTCCCGTCTGGAGAAATAGCATGTGCGCCTTCATTTTGAGGCGTGTTGAATGGAAATGGCTCTATCACCCAATGATCCGGGGTAGCGGCCGGGTGCGCAAAAAAAAGATCTTCCTGGCCATCAACCATCCGTGTGAAAATGAGCTCCTCCCCGTCCAGGCTCCAGCGGCCAAGTGCTTCGTGCGCCTCCGTATTGATTTCTGGTGGAAACGGAACAGGATGAATGGCATATGTTTCGACCATCAGCGCCTTTTTATTTTCGAGGAGCCTTTTGTTTTCTTTGGCCTTTTGAAACAGCGTGGCGGTGGTGTCGCTCCTGAACATCAGGCCCCGGTAACAGGCAATGGCCTTTTCAAATTCACTCGTTTCTTCATAGATTTTACCAAGGGCATAGAGCTGCTGTAATTGGGACGCCGTATCGATCAGCAAGGATGCCTGCAGCGCTTTGACCGCTTCCTGTTTCTTCCCGTTTTCATAATAGATACGGCCCAGTTCCTGCCGGGGATACGTCCAGGTGGGATACCGGGCGATGATGCCTTCTATGGTTTGAATAGCGTCTTCGGCTTTACCGGCCTCAGCCTGCAGTATGGCTTGTTCCAGTTCCTTATTGGTTTTTTCGGGGATTTTAGGAGCGACATATCCTTTCTGCGCCAACAGGAGCGATGACCACAAAAACAACAGCACACAAGAGAGGAAATATCGTCTCACATCAAAACCGTTTTAGCGTACGTATATCAACGTAACCCGTGAATAGAATGGTATTTGTCCTCGTCTCCGGCAAGGGATCGGGGTTGACTGAATGAGCGAACAGGCGTCAGGAAAGCAGGGATTTGACCACGGCAGAGATGGTTTTTCCATCCGCCTTTCCGGCCAGCTCTTTGGATGCTTCTCCCATGACGCGTCCCATGTCTTTCATTGTAGTGGCCCCCAGGCGCTGCATGATGTTTTGAACAGCCTCCCGGAGTTCTGCCTCGGAGAGCTGCTTCGGAAGATACCGCATGATGACTTCAATCTCTTCCCGTTCGATGACGGCAAGGTCTTCCCGGCCTTGTTTTTCATAGATATCGAGCGAATCCTGCCGTTGCTTGACCAGTTTTTGCAGGAGGGCGACTTCCCTTTCCGGTGTGAGCGGATCTGCTGCGCCGGAGGTATTGTAGAGCAGAATAGCTGATTTTATGGCCCGAATACCGCGAAGGGAGGCCTGGTCTTTGGCTTTCATCGCGGTTTTCAGATCTTCATTGATCGTAGACTCCAGTGACATATCAGGATGATTGAACTACAAAGATAAGGAACAGCGCCTGAGGCCGGGGATTTGATGGAAGGTTCAGGCCTTGCTAAAAACGGCTGGAGTATATTCGTTCCTGTTGCCAAATAACCCTGTTTGTTATGCACTGGATCCTGCTCATCATCGCCAGCCTTTTTGAAGTGGGTTTTGCTGCCAGTCTTGGAAAGCTCAGGACGGCCAGCGGTTCATCCTTGTTGGGATGGTTCTTAGCCTTCAGTTTATGCCTGGTCTTCAGTATTTATTTCCTGTACCGGGCTACGACAACCCTACCGCTGGGAACATCCTACGCTATTTGGACAGGCCTGGGAGCGGTCGGGATCACGTTGATTGGCATTTTCCTCTTTCACGAACCCGCTACTTTTTGGCGTATTTTTTTTATGACGACCCTGATCGCCTCGATTGTCGGTTTGAAACTTGTATCGCCGGGTTAAAGCTCAAGCATTCTCCTCCAGCCACGGCGACTCGGAAGGGATGATCATAACCGGTGTTTTTGATTGACTATTTTTGAATAAAATTTGACCGTATGCGCTGGTTCTTTTGGGTGCTCTGTCTTTGGTTTTGTATTGCGTTGCCTGCCCAAACCCAATCGGACTCGACGCTGTACCGTTTTGAAACCATCGATGGTAATGAATATATCGGTCAAATCATCAGCCAGGATGAAACCTTCCTCCTGGTCAGGACCGAAACACTGGGCGTCATTCAGATCCGGAAAGCTACCGTGCGCCGAACTACGCCTGTCCTGCATAGACAAGTCAAAAATGGCGTCTATTGGTTCGAGAATCCGCAGTCCACCCGTTATTTCTGGCAAGCCAACGGGTATGGTTTGAAAAAGGGTGAAGGCTACTATCAAAATGTCTGGATTCTTTTCAACCAGTTCACGTATGGCATTACGGATAATTTCCAGTTGGGGGCCGGGCTGTTACCCACCTTTCTTTTCGGCACCGGTTATGTGCCCGTATGGCTCACCCCTAAGATTTCCATACCTGTCAGCCGGGATAAATTCAACCTGGGGGTGGGTGCTCTCCTGGGCACGGTCATCGGGGACACCGATGCCACGTATGGCATTCTCTATGGATCGGCTACGTTGGGATCCCGAGACAAAAACATGAGCCTGGGCCTGGGATATGGATATGCCGGAGCCGATTTTGCCAAATCACCGGCGATTACTTTGAGCGGCATGTTGCGCACGGGACAACGAGGTTACCTCATCACGGAAAATTATTTTGTCAGTACCAGTGACGGAGACGGCTTCCTTCTTTTTTTCGGAGGGAGGCGGTTGATAAAAAATTCAGGCCTGGATTTTGGCCTCATGTTCCCCTCCGGCACAGAAGGTCGCCTGGTAGCCATACCCTGGCTCGGACTTACGATTCCATTTGGCAGATAAGATCATGGTAAAGAAGAACCTTCACTTGGATACGCCAAGACTTATCCTTCGCAGGCCTTTACAAAAGGATGCCCCTTTTATGATCCGGTACCTGAATGATCCCCTGATTTCGGCGACTACCCTCACGATTCCGTTCCCCTATTACAAACAACATGCGTTGGATTGGATACGGAAGGCCCAGGAAGGCTGGGACCATCAAACCACGTTTGTTTTCGCCATCACGCGGAAAAACAAAAATGATTTCATCGGAGCGATGGGCCTGCACCCTAATCCCGAGCACAACCGGGCAGAGATCGGGTACTGGATCGCGCACCCGTTTTGGAACAAAGGCTATGCAACCGAAGCGTTAATCGCCATGCTTCAATTTGGATTTGAAACGGTGGGGTACCATAAGCTTTTCGCCACCCACATGGTGGATAATCCCTCTTCCGGCAAAGTAATGATCAAGGCTGGCATGATCCGGGAAGGTATCCTGGCAGATCATTACCGGAAAGGGAACCGGTTTATCAGTGTCGCCCAATACCGGCTCACCCGGCCTGAGTACCTCAAAAAGAAGTTGCATCCGTAACCCCGGTCATTCCGCCCTGATTTGCAGAGGCAGGGCTTGTGCGTACCTTTACACAGTGGTTTTACGACTCCATTTTTTTCTCCGCCTGGCTTTTTTCTGGCTGACCGTTTTTACCCTTTTCCGCCTGCTTTTCCTGGGATGGAACGGATCGCTGTGGACCCATCAGCCACTTCTGTCGGCGGCTGAAAGCCTGGTCGCCGGTATCCGGCTTGACCTTTCAACCTTGGCTTACCTGGTTTTTCCCGCCTTCTTTTTGTGGTGTGTGTACCAATTCCGTCCATCGAAATACATCGCCTGGCTGCACCAGGGATATCAGATCGTATTGATTTTTCTGTTTGCGGTTTTGCACATTTCCACGATGAAGATGTACCATGAATGGAACTCCCTGCTGAGTGTCGCTGTGGCGGATTACCTCCGTCATCCCGGTGAAGTGATTTCCTTTATTTCCGCTTTTGAACTGGCTGGGCTGGTATTATTGTTCCTGGTGTATCTCCTGGCCCTGGTCTGGTTGTACCGGAAAATCGTAGTAGGTCTTGAACCCGAAAAACTGTCCTGGAAATACCGCTCCCTGATCGGGCTTGTCATCCCTGTAGCGCTGGGGGTTGGTGCCCGTGGGGGGTTTCAACTGGCTCCCATCAATGAGAGCTCAGCTTCCTTTTCAGAGCATCCCTTTTTCAACCACGTGGCGATCAATCCTTTTTGGTACTTCGTGCATAGTGTGCTCGATAAGGACGCCAGTCATAATCCTTATATCCTGATGGATGAAGCGTTGGCGAGGCAACGTTATGAAACGCTCTATCCCCCGCGGGATACTGCTTTTACGGAAATTCTGGACACCACAAGGCCCAATCTCGTCTTCATTCTCCTTGAGAGCTGGACAGCCGATATCATCGAATCGCTGGGAGGCGAGAAAGGCATCACGCCCGCATTCGATTCACTTCGCCGGGAAGGATTGCTCTTCACCCACGTGTTTGGGGCCGGAGCCCGCACCGAACATGGTTTGGTTTCGGTTTTAAGCGGTTATCCCCCGCCTCCCAAAGTGTCGATCATCACCATTCCGTCCAAATCTGTCAAACTTCCCTCCATCAGCACCGTGCTATTCGGGGAGGGGTATTCTTCTTCGTTTTATTATGGGGGCGAGATCGGTTTTGTCAATATGAAAAGTTTTCTCCTGCAAAACCATTTTAAAATGATCGTGGACAAGTCGGCCTTTTCCCCGGATGAGCTGAACAGCAAGTGGGGAGCTCACGATGAATTTGTATTCAGACGGCAGCTTGAAGGAGTACAGTCCGCCCAACAACCCTTTTTATCCGTCATTCTGACGCTGAGCACGCATGAACCTTTTGAAGTGCCCCTGGAAACGCCCTTCCATGGATCGGATGAGGCTGAAAAATTTAAAAAAGCTGCTTTCTATACGGACCATTGCCTGGGCGATTATTTCAGGGAAGCCCGAAAGGAACCGTGGTACGACCAGACCCTTTTCATCCTGGTGGCAGACCATGGCCATCGCCTGCCCCGTTATCGGGATCTCAACAGCCCGTCGTCCAAACATATCACCCTGCTCCTGTACGGTAATGTGCTGAAGAAAGACTACCGGGGAAAGACCATTGATGTGGTCGGCAATCAGCATGACCTGCCAGCCACCCTCCTGGCACAGTTGCACCTCGATGCTTCTCCTTTTACCTCCAGCAGGAATTTACTCGGATCTTCCGCGAAGGAATTCGCGTATTATGTCAATGACAACGTGATGGGCTGGATCACGCCGTCTGCTGTGCTCTCTTATGATCTCGTGAATAAGGTGTTTCTCCCGGTTGACGGCTCTCCGGCCACCACCGGGGAACTTGATTCCATCCGGAAGGATGCAGCCGCATTTTTGCAATATCATTACCAGGAATACCTGGATTTTTGATTTTTCCCGGTGGATTTCATACTCCTGGCAACAAGTCTGTCTCCCACCACGCCTGGCAAAGGTTTTAAGGCGATGGAAGGGAAGATTTTCCTACATTACTCCAATGGAACAATTTGATACCCTTTCCCAGGCCATCCATGTTTTACGCGCTGAAGGTTATACGGAAGACTTCAACCTGAAAGCGCATTGCCTGGAATGCCAGCTCCAGGAAATCGAATTATACCCGGAAGATTTTGTGATTGACAAGGTCTATCGTTTTTTTGGTCCTTCGGATCCCGATGACGAAAGCATCCTGTATGCCATATCCTCCGAAAAATACGGACTCAGGGGCTTGCTGGTCAATGCCTACGGGGTCGACGCGGACACCCTGACACAAGCGATGGTAGAAAAACTAAAATAAAAGACCTGCCGGGTGGCAGGTCTTTTTATTCAGAAGGTAAAGCCTAAGCGGGCGAAATAATATTTCCCGTCGCTTCCCATTTGTACGGAATCATTAAATCCTCCCTGGTCGGTCCACCCGTCAAATTGAGGGGTCGGCACGGTGGCGAATATATTGTTCGCGCCCAACGTTAGCTTCCAGCGATTGCTGATTTTATAACTGGCGCTGAAATCGAAGGTGGCCTTTGCATGATAGACATCGGTGGCCACTTTATAGAGGGCATCTGCCTCCGCTTTGGTGGTCGCAGGGGTATCCACCCATTGAAAATCCTGCAGGGTCACTTCGCTGAATTCCGTCAGGGTCCCTGAAAATTCAAATTTGGGCAGACTGTAGAGGATGTTCAGGCCAATTTTATAATCCGGAGCTGCGGCTTTGAGATAGGCTTCGGAGAACGGACTGAAGAAGGTATACCGGTTGAGTTTGCCATTGTGAATCTTGTCGATGTTCAATTGATTGAAATTAGCGGCGAGGTTGATCGCCAATCCGCTTTTTTCATAATCCATCCGGTATCCCAATACGATATCCACGCCATCGGTGCGTGTATCTACCCCATTCGCGAAAAACTGCGCAACCTCAACTCCAAGGCCCAGGCCGGAGGCATCAAAATTGTCCGTCAGGACGATCCGGTCATTGACCGCGATGGAGTACCCATCGACCGTGGCACTAAATCCACCCAGGGACAAGGTAAAACCAAGACTGGCATTAAACGCCTTCTCCTCCTGGAGCGGGCCGATACCAAACGCTTTGGTGACCGTGCTGGTATTGGAAGAAAGCAGGGATGGGAGGGATTCACCGGCAACGAAATTGTTGAAAATGAGATTATAATGGATCTGGGCGAGCGATGGTGCCCTGAAACCGGTGGACAACGAACCCCGGATAGAGAAACGTTTGTCGGCTGTATACCGGGTAGCGACTTTAAAATTGAATGTTTCACCAAAATCACTATACGTTTCATAACGCAAGGCACCTCCCAGCAACCAGTCAGGACTGACATTCAACTCCCCATCGACGTAAACCCCCAAGTTGGTCCGCCCTCTATCCACTTCGTTGGCCGGGCTATATCCCGGAAACCCTTGTGCGCCGGCAGGCAGTATGTCGCCGTTGGTATCAGTGGCCGGCGTCTGCGTGGCCGGATTGGTGATGGGAACACCATTGTTATCATATTGCGCATAGGAAGCCACTTCGCCGGAAAAAATCCGGAAGTTTTCCGTCCGGTATTCCAAACCATAGGCCAGGTTGAAACCGGAAGCAATGTCATTAAAATACTTTGAGAAATCCAGGCTGGTGACATTCTGGGAAAGACTGTGGCCACCGGCATCAAAGTCTGTCGGCGAAGCATCTTTCATGGAGGCATTGTTGGTGCCCGTGATGAAATAATGGAAATAATTCTTTCCGAAGGTGTTATTGAAATCAATGATCCAGTCATTGGCCATCGTGTGCCTGATCCCGGCTGATGCAGAGACGTCCGTAATGTTGGAGGTGATATGGGGAGTGAATCCGTCCGGATATAAACTTGGTACGGCCCGGTTATCGCCGTCTTTAAACCCGTCCCTGGAAAACGCGTAAGCATCTGTATCCCGGAAATTGCGCCCGCCAAAAGCATAAAACTCCGTGTTCTTGTTGATCGGTACGGCACTGTTGATCATAAAATTGAAACCATCGACTGCGGCGGTTCCATATCCTTTCCGCCATGACCAACTCGGGCGCAGCGTACGGTCCTTGGACAAAAACTCCGTGGTGATGTTCGCAAAGCCGCCGTTGTTTCCAAGGGCCAGACCGTAATTCAGATCAAGTTTCCAGGTGTTACCATCCAGCGCTTTGTGTTTTCCGTCCAGCCGCTTGTTCCCTTCGATGTTATACAGATAATCGCCCGCTTTCTCTTCATACCCGGCTCCCAGGGCTGTACTGTAAGCCCCGTAGGTAAGCCCGCCGGTGACACCTTCCGACCGGTCATTGAGAATGATATTGATAACACCCGCGATGGCATCTGATCCGTATTGAGCCGAAGCGCCGTCCCGCAATATTTCAATGCGCTTGATGGCCGCAGCGGGCAGCGCATTCAGATCTGTTCCGGTGTTCCCGCGGCCACGTGTACCAAAGACATTAACGAGCGAGGATTGATGGCGACGCTTACCATTGATCAACACAAGGGTTTGATCGGGCCCCAATCCCCGGAGAGAAGCCGGATCGATATGATCCGCACCGTCTGAGCCGGACTGCTTTGTCGCATTGAAAGAAGGGGCCGAATATTGCAGGATCTGGTTGATTTCCGCTTTACCGGAAGTGGAGGCTAGTTCTGCCACATCGATGACATCCACGGCGACCGGGGAGTCTGTGGTGGAACGACGATAGCTTCTCGAGCCGACTACCTGCACTTCGCTGAGGTTGATGCCTTCCATCATCACGACATCGACCATGTTTCTGCCGCTGAGCATTACTTCCTGGCTTTCATACCCGACATAGGTGAATACAAGGGTAGCGTCACTCCCGGAAACCCGGAGCCGGAAACTGCCAGTATAATCAGTGACCGTTCCCTGGGAAGTGCTTTTCTCGGATACATTCACCCCGATCAGGGGTTCTCCCTGCTCATTGGTCACATGACCGGAGACAATAAATTGCGCAGAAACTGGACCCAGAACCCAAAGGGCCAGGGCCAGGAGTAGGAATCTTTTCATGGTTTAACTGTTTTTGTTTTGCAAAGATCAATTTTGGGGAATTAGCGTATGAAATGTAAATAAAATTTACCGGATATTCAGTCCGGTTCCGGATACACGAAACCGGTGTGCTGGGCAGACCAAATATTCTATCGCTGACGGATCAGTTTTCCCTGCTGGCGACGCAGTTCTGTTTCCGCCGCTTTAGCGGCATACCGGGCAGCAATCAGGCGATCGCTGGCATCGGCCAGGCTTTTTTGCGCTTCGCGCAATTGAACCGTGGTGATCTGGCCGAGGCGATAAGACTCCAAAAGGATATTGACATTTTCCCTGGCCAGCACTATGTTTTCCTCTTCCAGGGCGAGGGCCTGTTTTTGAAACACATACTCTTTATACGCCTGCAGCATGGAAAGTTGAAGGAGGGATCGCTGATTGGTTAAGTACAATCGCTGGAATCCGATATTCAGTTCTTCCTGCCGGATTAACCGTTGTGTGTTCCGGTAGTTGAGTATCGGAATCGTGGCACTGAATCCGTAATTGAACCCGCTGTTCCGGTTAAACAGGGGAAGGGCCGGGTTGAGCGCAATATCATTATTGACACGGCTGAAATTATAGGCGGAGTTGAATTGCACAACCGGCCAGCGGTCAGCTCGTTTTTCTTTCAGTGACAGGTAGGCGAGATCGATATTCTTTTGTGTGATTTGGACGGAAGGATTCTGATCCAATTGGGAAAGGATATCCTCCAGCTCCTGAGGGGGTTCCAATGGAATCGTATCCACGACCTCATAAAGGGTGCTCAATCCTCCGGGGGCTCCGTTTCGCGCGGGGCGGATGAGCTGATCCAGGGACTCTCTGGCCTGTTCAATTCGAGTTTCCTGTTGCAGCCTGGCCGCTCGCTGCGCATTCAGGTCCACCTGGCTCTGTAAAACATCCGGCTTCGCACCGGCACCGATTTCAAGTTTGCGTTGGGCCAGATCAAGCCGTGCCTGGCTCAGCCGCATTTGCTCCTCAATGGCCTTTAACTGTTGTTTTTGCCGGACGACGTCATAATAGGTAATGATGACTTCTGCCAGCGTGTTGATGATTTGTTCCTTGATGCGGAGCTCGCCCAGCCGGATATACTCCCGGGCCTTATCGCGGGTGGCAAACATTTTCCATCCGTCAAAGAGTGTCCAGTTCAGGTTGATGGCGGCACTGATATTGTTGGTGGACACGTTGCCTGTCTTGTCCGTGCCGGAAGTAAATTTTTGCTTCTGGGCATTCTCCGTCCAGGCAGTACCCACCGTGGCATTGAGCCTTGGAAGGAATACGGCATTTCGATAGGAATAATCCAGGGCGGCGACGCTGGAGTCGTTTTTGGACAGGAGGATATCATAATTGTACTGGAGCGCCAGCGCCATCGCCTCCTCGAGTGTCATCACCGGCTGAGCAAAAATGTCCCTGCCCGCCGGAAGAAGGGTCAGGAAAAAATAGACAACGACCCACCGGAGAACTCCCGTTCGGTGGAACCGGTCATGGCATAACGGGCTGAAATTTTTTCCCACTTTCTGCTTTGTTGTTTAGGCTTCCTGAATCGGTCTTTCCGTCGGACCTTCTCCTGCCACATCCTGATCAAAATGGTCCACCCGTTTTTTACTGGATAAAAATGAGTACAGGGCCGGCACCACATACAAGGTGAGGATCAGCGCAAAGAGCATCCCGCCAACGATGACGATCCCGAGGGGGACGCGGCTCTTGCCTGCGCTGCCGATCGCCAGGGCTATGGGCAGGGCACCGAGGGAGGTCGCCAGGGTTGTCATCAGGATTGGTCTCAGTCTTGCTACCGCGGCATCTATCGCAGCCGGAATCTTCTTTTGTCCCTTTCTGCGTTTCTGATTGGCAAACTCGACAATCAGGATACCGTTTTTCGTCACCAGACCGACGAGCATGATGATGCCGATCTGCGAAAAGATATTGATGGTCTGTCCAAAAAATTTAAGGCTCAGCACGGCGCCAGCCAGGGCCAATGGTACGGTAATCATGATGATGAGCGGATCGATAAAACTCTCAAATTGCGCTGCCAGAACGAGGAAGATCAACACCAGCGCTAGGAAAAACGCGAAGGAGGTATTCGAGGAACTTTCGGCATAATCCCGGGAAGCACCGGCAAGGGAGGTATTGAAGGTATCATCCAGCACGGTAGCTGTGATTCTGTCCATTTCCCTGATCCCATCACCGATCGTTTTTCCGGGAGCCAGGCCGGCCTGGATAGTGGCGCTTTTAAATCGGTTGAAATGGAAGATCGTGGGCGGATTGGCAACTTCCTCCATCTGAACCAGGTTGTCCAGTTGTATTAACTCCCCTTTATTGTTGCGGACAAAAAAAGATTTCAGGTCCAGCGGATCATCCCGGTCATTGCGTGTCACCTGGGCAATCACCTGGTACTGTTTGCCATTCATGATGAAATAACCAAACCGTCTTCCACTGAGGGCCAATTGAAGGGTATTATTGACGTCCATGACCGATACCCCCAGTTCATTGGTGCGAAGGCGGTCGATCGTGATCTGTAATTCCGGCTGATTAAACTTGAGGTTCACGTCGAATCCCTGGAAGACCTCGCTCTTCCGGACCTCTTCCATAAAGAGCGGCAACTTCTCTTTGAGTTTTTCAAAGTTGAGATGCTGGAGGACATATTGAACCGGAAAAGCGCTTCTGCCACCGAGCCCAACCGAAATCGTTTGTTCCTGAATCGCAAACGCTCTGACGCTGGTGTATCGCCTGAGCATTTTATTCATTTGCTGGGCTATCTGGTCCTGGCTTCGTTCGCGCTGATCCGCCACCACCAGTCCCATCCCGATAAAGGCTGCATTACTCCCCTGGCCGGTACCGAAGCCGGGGGCAAAAGACAAGACAACATTCGCTTCCGGAACAGAATCCATCAGGGCCTGGGTAATATCCCGGGTGACGCGTTCCGTAAAGTCAAAATCAGCCCCCTCCGGACCGGTAATGGGTACACGCACCCGGTTACGGTCTTCCATGGGCGCCAGCTCGGATGGAAGTTCCTTCCCCACTCTTAGGATAATGCCCAGGCAGGCTAGTACGATGATAAAGGCAAACCATCTTGCTTTCATAAAGCCATTCAGGGAATACCGGTAGAGTCTTTCCAATCCTTCAAAAAAAGGTTCCGTCATCCGGTAAAAAGCGGAATGACGGTGTCCCTCTTTCCGGGTCAGGAAAATATTCAGTACCGGCGTCAGGGATAGCGACACAAAAGCAGATATCAAAACAGCCCCTGCCAGGACGATACCGAATTCACGGAAAAGTTTGCCGACAAATCCCTGCAGGAAAATAATGGGCAGAAAGACGATAGCCAGTGTAAGGGAGGTGGCGATGACAGCAAAATAAATCTCCTTTGATCCTTCCAGGGCGGCCTTATACTTATTCATGCCTCCCTCCATTTTCTTAAAGATATTCTCGGTCACTACGATCCCGTCATCCACCACCAGTCCTGTCGCCAGCACGATGGCCAGCAACGTCAGGACGTTAATGGAGAAACCCATAAAATACATGATAAAAAATGCCCCGATCAGCGACACCGGAATATCGATCAGGGGTCTCAGGGCAATGGTCCATTCCCGGAAAAAGAGGAATATGATGATCACCACCAGGCCAATCGCGATGATCAGTGTGTCTTTGACTTCGCGAATCGCATTGCGGACAAAAGTTGTCCGGTCGTACCCGACTTCCAGGAGAATATCGGAAGGCATGTCCCTTTTGATTTCCTCCAGTCGCTTATACAACTCATCCACGATATCAATCTGGTTGCTGCCGGGTTGCGCGACGATGCCAAGATTGACGGAAGGCACATTGTTTTTCCGGGAAAGGGTCTCTTCGTTATCTGGTCCGAGCTCAGCGTGGCCAACATCCTTGAGCCGCACCACCCCGTTATTATCTTCCCGTAAAATGAGATCATTAAAATCGCTCTCGCGGGTCAGTTTCCCATATGTCTTGATGATCAGCTGGGTCTCATTTCCGCGGATCTTCCCACCGGGCAATTCAATGTTTTCACGGTCCAGTGCGGTCTTGATATCGCTGATCGTGAGCCGGTGAGCAATCAGCCTTGCCGGGTCGATCCAAAGCCGCATCGCATAACGCTGGCCAAAAACGTTGACACTGCTGACCCCGGGAATCGTTTGCAGCCTTTCCTGGACGACATTTTCAGCATAATCCGACAACTCCAGCAGGGTCTTGGATTTACTTTGGATCTGAAGAAACAGGATAGGGTCCGAATCCGAATCCGACTTGCTGACGATCGGCGGAGCATCAATATCCTGGGGCAGGTTGCCGGTCACCTGCGATACTTTGTCGCGAACATCATTGGCCGCTCGCTCGAGGTCCACTTCCAGCTCAAACTCAACGGTTATGTTGCTGCTTCCCTGCGCGCTGGTGGAGGTTATGTTCTTTACTCCCTGGACCCCGTTGATCGCCTTTTCCAGGGGTTCTGTGATTTGTTGCTCGACAATGTCCGCATTGGCTCCGGTATAGGTGGTCCGGACGTTAATGACCGCAGGATCGATGGCGGGATATTCCCGCACACTCAAAAACCGGAATCCGATTGCCCCGAAGATGATGATCACGATGGAACAAACCATCGCTAATACAGGCCGCCGCAAACTCAGTTCGGATAGATTCATCTGAGTTTGGCGATTTGAACGTCCATACCCGGACGCAAAAACAAAACGGCTGATGTGATCACTGTATCACCCGCTTTCAATCCCTGCAGGATTTGCACATTGACACTATCCCTAACGCCGGTGCTGACATCCGCCACGACGACCTGGCCAGCCTTGTAGGTAAAGAGTTGTTTTTTTCTGCCCGTCGGAACAATGACTGTATTCGGAACCATCAGTGCCTGGTTGTCTTTCCCAAGCGTAAGCCTGACTTTAGCAAAGGCTCCCGGGACAAGCGCAGTGGTTTTCCCTTTAACCAGGGCCCGGACGGCAAGGCTTCTTGTATCTTCTTCAATATCGGTTTGCGTAGCCATCACACTGGCGGTAAAAATGCCCGGGGTTCCGTCAATCGTAAAGTTGACAGCTAACCCGCTTTTCATCTGGGTGCTGTATCGCTCAGGTACATTGAATTGCAACTTGAGCTGATCCACCTGGCTGATGGTGGTCAATACAGTCGATGGCGTGACATACGCTCCGGGGCTGACATTTTTCAGTCCCAGTTTTCCGGAGAAAGGCGCTCTTAATTCCGTTTTACGGATATCTTCTTTCAGGATATCCATGTCCGCGCGGATGTTTTTCACATTGAGCAGGCTCAGGTCATAATCCTGCTGGCTGATGCCCTGGATCTTCAGCAGTTCACCTTGTCTCTTTTCCGTCTGCTCGGCTATTTGCAGTTGAACTTCCAGTTTGCGCATCCGCGCCTGCAGATCGGCATCGTACAATTTGGCAAGGATAAATCCCGCTGAAACAAACTGGCCCTCCCGGATATGCAGTTCTGTGATCCGGCCGGACACTTCGGGATGGATTTCCGTGGCCTCATTGGCGAGAATGGTTCCGGGAACTTCAATATCCGCTTCCAGGCTGCGCGGGCTTACGATCATGGCTTCGACCGGCATGGCCTTGGGCGGCTGGTTGGATGCGGTTGCAGGGGATGGTTTTTTCTCTCCGGAGGAACAGGCCCCTGCCAGGAGAAGTAAAAACAGGAAGGCCGCACCCGGCCAGGTTCGTTGTGCCTTCACCATTGAATGGTACTTATCCATACACAAGTTGTTTCCTAAACCCAAACTTGACGGGCATTCTGACCGATCGGCAGCTGGTGAGGCCGGAATACTGCATCATCACCGGGGTGTTCTTTGAACAAGGAACCCCTAAATTAGTTGATTCGGGGTTTCTACATGGGCGTTTTCGGAAGAAACGACCCGATAAAAGATATTTATAACCAACCGGCCTGTTCTCCTCCTTCTCTGCTTCCTGTTCGCGATCACGCTGATTCCTGGATAAGGATTATATTGTGAAATCATCTTTTGGGTATGAGGTATATATTCTTTTTCAGTTTTCTTGTTCCCGCATGCTGTGCCAGCGCGCAACAAACAGCTGTCACACAAACGGGTGAACGGGTAGTCTTATACAGTGATGGTCACTGGGAATATGTCAACCGCGATTCCCTGAACGAATTGCTGATTCCGACGAATCCTGAGCCTTTTGTCAAAAGCAAGAAATCCGATTTCCTCCTGAAAAGCAAACGGATTCCGATCGGGGTCTGGCTGGACCCGAAAGCATGGACCTTTGAGGCGCAAAATGCCGGGGAGGCTGCGGAGTATGAGCTGGACCATAAAAACGGAAGCCTGTACGCACTGATGATCAACGAAAACCTGGATGTTCCCCTGACAACGTTGGGAAACATTGCGCTGGATAATGCCAGGGAGGCCGCTCCGGATGTAAAAGTGATCTCCAAAGAGTACCGGAAAGTAAATGGCCTGACCATCCTGATGATGCGGATGACCGGCACGATCCAGGATATCCGGTTTTCTTATTATGGCTATTATTATGCCGGCAACGGGCATGCTACCCAGTTTCTGGTTTACACCTCCGAGGACTTTATGGAGGAGAATATCCCGGTCGTCGAAGAGCTGCTCAACGGGCTCGTGGAAACAGACCGGTAATCAATTGTTTTATCCGGATTTATGGTCCCGTCATTTTTCTCCGGGTATTTGTTCAGAAGTTTTTTATTAATTTCAGCATGGCTCTTCCCTCAGGCCGGTGATCGGTTAACCTTCTTTTTATGACACCCTTGTATCGCTCCGAATGCCTGATTTTGCTTATCGTCGTGGGGGTTTCGTCTTTCGTCTTTGGACAAAACCTCGTTCCCAATCCAAGCTTTGAAATATATTCAACATGTCCTACCGGATTTGGATCCGGTGGACCTTTGCAGGCCGTGCCCTGGCAAAGTGGCAGCCTGGGAAGTGCAGATTATTTTAATGAATGCACGAGTTCCAACCTGGTGGATGTGCCTGATAATTTTTTCGGTAGCCAGCCGGCGTTTACGGGAGCGGCGTATGGGGGCGGTTATTTTCGGTATGCGATTTTTGAATATCGCGAATACCTGCAGGTACAACTGATCACACCCCTGGTAGGGGGTTCATACTATAATATCAGTTTTTACGCCAGCTGTGCCGGAAAATACTGCGGTGTCAGCCATATGGGTGTATATTTTTCACAAACCCCTCCACCTTACACCAATTGGCTTCTTTTCAATGTGACCCCTCAATTCGAAGCTGCCCTGGGTTACATTTCTGATACGACAAACTGGGTCCTGATCGAAGGATGTTATCTTGCCCAGGGGGGAGAACAATGGATCACGATCGGCAACTTTTATAACGATGCCCAAACTCCCGTAGACCCCAATTGCCCAAACGCAGTGAATACTGCCTATTACTATATCGATGAAGTCTCCTTAACACTTGGAAGTGCCCCGGAAACAATTGACTTTGAACTTGGCGGACCGGTGACGGCTTGCTATGAATACACAATTGATCCCGGTATTCCGGATGTCAATTATACCTGGGATGACGGGTCTCACGATCCTACCCTGACGGTCACCGAGACCGGGGTCTATAGCCTGACGGTGTCCAATGGCTGTTCTTTTGGTGTGGATTCCATCGAGGTGACCATCCTCGGCGTGGAACCGGTAGATGCCGGTCCGCCTACCGCAACGATTTGCCAGGGAGATACCTATACGGTTTCGCTGGATCCGGACCTTGGGGATTATGTCTGGGATGATGGATCCACAGACCCTGAATATGACATCACCGAATCCGGAATTTATACCGTATCCCTCGATGACGGATGCCAGGTGACCTCTGATATGGTCGAGGTATTTGTGATCGATCCGCCCGCGCCGTTTTCACTGGGCGCAGATACGTTTCTCTGCCCCTCCGGGGAAATTCCACTTTCTCTGAATCCTGCTTTGGGTGATTTCGAATGGAGCGATGGAAGCATGGAACCGGATTTTACCATTGATGAAGAAGGCACGTATTCGCTCACCATCTCCAATATGTGCGGGGAAGAATCTGATGAAATCAATGTCATCCTGATCCAGCCGCCCTATGTTGAACTTGGACCGGATGAAGCATTTATCTGTGACGGTGATGTTATCGATATTGAACTCGACCCGGACCAGGGGGATTATTTATGGCAGGATGGAAGCACTTCCAACACGTATTCCATCACTGCTCCCGGAAATTATCATGTCTCCTCCACAAATGAATGCGGCATCAGTGAAGATGACCTGATCGTCATCCTGATACCAGCTCCGGCCCTGGACCTGGGAGATGATATAACCTTATGTCCACAACAGTTGCCCGTTACTTTGGATGCCAGTATGTCGGGAGGTACCGCCTTTATCTGGAACGATGATTCCACCGGTGACCAATACGAAGTCACCGAGGCCGGCATATACAGTGTCACGGTCACCAATGCCTGCGGGACGGTAAGCGATTTTATCACGGTAACGGTTGAAGACGGGGCGCCCGAAGTCATCCTGCCCGAAGATCAGGTATTATGTCCGGGCGAAACGCTCCTCCTTTTTAACGATGGGGCGACAGGGACATACCTCTGGCAAGATCTATCAAGCGGTAATACATTCCTGGTTACGCAGCCCGGCACGTATGCATTGACGGTAACCACTGCCTGTGGTTCAGGAAATGATTCTATCGTTGTTCAATATCAAAATCCTCTAACCACACCGGACCTCGGACCTGACTTTTCCCTTTGCCCCGGTGAAACCGCGGTACTTCAGCCTGACCTTACCGGTGTTAATTTTCTCTGGCAGGATGGAAGCACGGCAGATTCATTATTGATCAGTTCGGCAGGCCTTTTCTATGTGCAGGTGGCAGATCAATGTACGACAGCATCGGATACTGTGATAGTAACGCTCAATGCCAATCCTCCCCAGGTGGATTTACCCTTATCCCTTACCCTTTGCCAGGGAAGTACCCTTTCCATTGATGCGGGCATCAACGGAGTGACCTACCTGTGGAGTGATGGATCAGCCTCCTCATCTTTGCTGGTGACTGGCCCGGGTACTTACAGTCTGACCGTCACTAACTCCTGCGGAGCGGACCGGGATACTGTGACCGTTGTGGACGGAGGTCCCTCACCTGCCGTTGAACTGGGCAATAATGTCCAATTCTGTGCCGGCGATACCGTCCACCTGGTTCCGGCTTTTTCGGATGTTATCACCTGGCTTTGGCATGATGGCTCCACCATGTCCTCCCAGGTGATTACCCAGCCCGGCGAAATTTCCGTGCAGGTATCCAATGCCTGCGGTACGTCTTTTGATACCCTCCAGGCTTCTTTGCTCCCGGCAATTCCTTCCCTTTCACTCGGCCCTGATACCTCCCTTTGTCCCGGTGAACAACTTATCCTGACCATTCCCATTCTAAATGTCCAATTTCTCTGGTCGGATGGGTCCCAGGGTAATCAGCTCACCATCCAAAACCCCGGCACTTATGCTGCCACCATCTCCAATGCCTGTGGTCAACAAGCCGATAGCCTGCTGGTCAACTCCCTGCCGCCGGCACCCCTGCTTGACCTGGGAGCAGACCAATCCTTATGTCCCGGCGAAACCTTTACCGTTGACCCCGGCATCCCGGGTGTCAGCTATCTCTGGCAGGACGGCAGTACCGGCCTTGTGTACAGCACCACGCAGCCGGAGCAAATCATTCTGACGGTCTCCAATGCCTGCGGCAGTGCTACTGATACGTTGGATATCGTCGTTTCTACCGATGGCCCTCAATTGGACCTCGGCCCGGATATCATCGGCTGCTCTGGTGACGTGATTACCATACCGGCGGGAATATCGGGTGTCAACTACCTCTGGCAGGACGGCAGTACCGGTAATTCGTTTACCACTGCTGCTTCGGTTACCCTGATTCTGGCGGTCAGTAATAATTGCGGAGCGGATAGCGACACGCTTATCGTGGATCTAAGTGCCCTCTCGCCCTCCGTGGATCTTGGCCCGGATACTTTGTTGTGCGACGGCGCCTCAATCGTCCTCCTGGCCAATACTACCCCCGCGACAAATGTCGCCTGGCAGGATGGTTCCGTTTCCTCTTCTTACCTGGTTTCGGCACCGGGGATTTATTCTTTACTTGCCTCCAACTTCTGCGGGGATGACTCCGATTCGATCCTGGTAACCTATCAATCCCCTCCGGCCCCATTCAGCCTCGGACCCGATACCGTCCTGTGCCCCGGTGAGCAAATCATCCTCCAGGCTCCGCTGACAAATGATGCGCTGCAATGGCAGGATGGTTCTTCCGGCTCCACATTACCTGCCCTGGTGGCGCAAACGTATTCCCTCCAGGTGTCCAATCGCTGTGGTGCTTATACTGATGCGTTGGTATTGACTTTTGATGACCACGATCCGCTCGTCGTTCTCGATTCCCTGCTTTCCTGGTGCCCCGGAAATACAATTCTGCTGGATGTTGCCCAACCCTTTCCTGCTGCGTATACATGGAATACAGGGGCTACCGCTTCAGCGATCCAGGTCGTCACCCCGGGCATATATACGGTCACCGTAGAAACACTGTGCTTTACCCACGATGCGGGTGTGGAGGTTGTCGAAGCAACGGATTGTTTTCCTAAAGCTTCCTTTTTTGTGCCCAACGTTATCTCTCCCAACGGGGACCAGGTCAATGACGTATTCCGCCTGGAGTCCAATAATGGAACAGAAATCACCACGGTACAGGGAAGTATCTTTGATCGATGGGGAAACCTGGTCTATTCCCATGCTGGGGATTCGTTTGAATGGGATGGTAAATTCACAAACGAGCCGGTGAACCCGGGTGTATATGTCTACCGGGTTGCGGTGGCGTACAGGGTGCAGGGACAGCTCCGGACAGTCATATTGTCAGGGGATGTGACCCTGATCCGGTAACGTTCTCTTTTTACGGAAATGGAATGTGTATGCGCCCTATAAACTAGGGGAGTATCTTCGTCGTTATTATTCCGCATGAGACGCCTTCTGCTTTTTTTCTGTTTTTTCCTGTCAGGTTGCCTTTTCCAGGAGGTTTTGGGGCAAAATTCGATGCTCTACGATACCACGATTATTTACCCCGACGGCCGGATCATGCGCGTGAAGATCACTGGTTCGGATACCATTATCGTGGCCAGGATTCCGGAAGTAGTCGTCAAGGCGCCTCCGGTTTTTGCGGATGATGAGGCTTATCGTCAGTACATGCGGTACCGTCGCTATGCCATGGAAGTGCTTCCCTATGCGATCGAGAGTATCAAGCTATACCGGAAATATGAACGGGAAACTATTGGCATGAAGCGGGGGCAGGCTAAACGCCATGCCAAAGAAATACAAAAAGACGTAAAAGATGATTTCACGGACCGGCTGAAAAACCTGTCCCGAACACAGGGGAAGATATTGGTCAAGATGATTGAACGCCACCTGCATACCACCATGTATGATGTCCTGAAAGATGTGCGTGGTGGCTTTACCGCCACCAAGTGGCAGACCATCGGCCGTCTTTATGGATATGATCTGAAAGAAGGCTATGCACCCGGAAAAGATAAAATCCTGGACATGATCCTGAATGATTTTGAAATCAACGTGGAATAAGCCTGATCAGATGCATTTACAAGCCGACTATACCGCTCCCTCCAATATCGCCCTCATCAAATACTGGGGGAAACATGGTCTGCAACTTCCACAAAATCCATCCCTCTCGCTCACGTTGTCCTCCTGTCATACGCGAATGCGGATGCGGGTGTTATTAAACGATGACCCCCCTTCCCTGGAAGTAAACTACGACGGGCAGCCGCAGCCTTCCTTTAAGCCAAAAATTGAGCGTTTCTTTTCCCGCATTGACACCGAATTTCCTTTTTTGAAAAACGGATCCGTTCAAATCGATTCCGTCAACACCTTTCCACACGGCGCGGGAATCGCCTCTTCCGCGAGTGCTTTTGCTGCGCTGGCGGGATGTATTCTTACAATACAGGATGCCATGACTTCTTCTACCCGTGAGCCGGGATCCGCCTTACGGGAGATCTCCCGAATCGCCAGGATAGGATCCGGAAGCGCCTGTAGGTCCGTTTACCCGGTGGCTGCGCTTTGGGGCCGGACAGAAGACGTGCCTGAAAGTGATGATGAATATGCCATCCCCTGGAAAGAGGAAGTGCATCCGATATTCCATACCTACCAGGATACGATTCTGCTTGTGAGTGCTTCCGAAAAATCGGTTTCGAGTACGGCCGGGCACGCCCTGATGGAAGAATTGCCTTATGCCGGGGCACGCTATTCGGAAGCCCGTCTTAACCTGGCCAGGCTGCTACCCTGCATGAAGCAGGGTACGGATCTGGACCTGTTTATTGAAATCGTGGAAACAGAAGCGCTCCAGTTGCATGCACTGATGATGAGTGGTCACAAGCCTTTTATCCTGATGGAGCCGAATACGTTGTCTATCATCCGGGAGGTTTGGCGTTTCCGGAAAGAAACCGGCATCCCGGTGTGTTTCACCCTGGATGCGGGGCCTAATGTGCATTTGCTCTATCCCGCTGTATACGAATCCAGGATCCACCCATGGATCCGGACGAGCCTTCAACCGTTCTGTCATGAAGGCAGGCTGATTGAAGACCGGGTGGGATTGCAGGGTGTTCAAGCCTAGAGCCGAATGGCGTATCTTCACCGCCGTGAAAGGCATTATCCTCGCCGGGGGATCCGGCACGCGGTTATATCCGATTACACGGGCAGTTTCCAAACAACTGATCCCGGTCTATGACAAACCGATGATCTACTATCCCCTCAGTACGTTGATGCTGGCCGGGATTAAAGACATCCTGATCATCACGACGCCGGAAGACAATCCGGGATTTGTACGACTGCTCGGAGATGGCCGTTCACTCGGATGTAACTTCCAATACGCCATCCAGGCTGTACCCAACGGCCTCGCGCAGGCGTTTGTCATCGGCGCCGATTTCGTGGGAAAGGACCCGGTATGCCTCATCCTCGGGGATAATATTTTTTATCGTGCGGAAATGCCCGCCTTCCTGGCGGATTGTCACAACCCGGATGGCGCAGTCATCTTTGCCTACCCGGTATCCGATCCCGAACGGTATGGGGTCGTCAGCTTCGATGAAAATATGCGCGCCCTGGAAATCGTTGAAAAACCGGCACAGCCAAAATCAAATTACGCGGTGCCCGGACTGTATTTCTATGACAATTCCGTTATCGATATTGCGGCCCATCTCAAACCATCCGCCCGGGGTGAATACGAAATAACCGATGTCAATAAAGTGTATCTCCAGCAGGGGCGACTTCACGTGAAAATCTTTGGCCGTGGCGCTGCCTGGCTCGATACCGGAACGTTTGACAGCCTTCAGGACGCAAACGAATTTGTTCGGATTATCGAAAAAAGACAGGGCCTGAAAATCGGATGTATTGAAGAGGTCGCCTTCCGCATGGGATTTATTTCCGCCGAGGAACTCTTTCAACAGGCCCAGCCTTTGCTGAAGAGCGGTTATGGCCAGTATCTTATGAAACTCATCAGTACCTGACGGTATGGAACAGGTGAACGACCCTCGTGAAGATATCAGTCTGCGCAGTTTGATCATGCGATTCCTGGAATATTGGCGTCACATTTGGCGGTATTGGTACATCCCCGCGGTTTTTGCTGCGGCCGGCATGGGGTATAAACTCTACAAATATTATACTTACAAGCCCGTCTATCCCGCAACGATTACGTTCAGCGTCGATGAGGATGAGGGCGGAAGTTCATCAGGCCTTACCGGTATTTTGGGTCAGTTTGGACTGGGCGGTGTGCGTCCTGCCCGTTACAACCTGGACAAGATACTTGCCCTCAGCAAATCGAGGCGTGTCATCCAGCAGACGCTCTTTGCTAAGGTAACGGTGGACGGGAAAGAAGACTATCTCGCCAACCACCTCATCCGGGAATACCACCTGCAAGATGCGACCGATAAAGCCGGCTCGTTTCATTTTACCCAGGACAGTATTCCGGCTTTCAGTACGAAGGAAAACGAAATGCTGCTCCAGCTTTATAATTTTATCATCGGCCCCAAGGACCAACCGAAAAAGGCGCTGATGACTGCTGATTATAATGAGGATACCAACATTATGTCGATTGATGTACAGACGACCCATGAAACCATTTCGCTGCAGCTCGCCCAACGCATGTTTGAATCCCTCAGCGCCTATTACATCAACAAGGCGATTGAGAAACAATTGAAAACCTATACCATTGTCTCGGAAAAAAGAGACAGTGTGCTCGCTGCGCTGAAAGCCGCTGAATATCAGTTGGCTAATTTCAGGGACAGTCACCGCGGACTTTTGATGCGCACCGACCAGATTACAGAACTTCGCCTGACACGGGAAATAGCTTCCCTTTCCGCCATGTATTCCGAAGTGCTGAAAAACACGGAAGTGGCCGATTTCAGCCTGAAAAACAAAACACCCTTCATCCAGGTGATAGATACGCCGATCTCCCCGATTCAGCCTGTCCTGCTTTCATTGCTTCGATCCCTGGTGATTGGGGCCGTTGCCGGCGGTATGATCGGGTGCGCATGGGTGATCGGCCGGAAAATCGTCAGCGATGCATTGTTATCCTGAACGGGCCTTAACCATTCGGGGTTTATAACCTCCTGATCCCTTTTTCTATCTTTAAATTCCATGAAACCCACTTGTCTTTCCTGGTTGCAGGGAGTTGCTTTATTCATACTCTGTTCCTGTGGGAGTATCAAACCCTATTACAGCCCTGATGAAAACGGAAGGCCTGTTGATCCTTCTGCAGATGTTCCTGCCCGGTATTCGCTTTACCTGGTAGGAGGGGTCCATCTCGGCCAATCTTCCCCGGTTTTACAAGCCGTGCTGGGGCAGGCCGGTTCCCCATCCGGCCTGGTCCTGCTCGGGGATGTCATGAGCATTGACGATTGCCTTCGTCCCGGGACAACGGATGCTGAATTTCCATCCGGGGTTTTGGATGAAATCCACCAGGCGGACCGCTCCTTTAACGACTTCTACCTGGTACCGGGATACCGTGAATGGTCTTCCGGGAAGAAAACCAGTGTCCGGGCACTCGATCAGCTTGATAAACTATTGAAGGATGTGAAACGAAAAGGTCGCTTGCTGGTGCCGGCAAAAGAATGCGGGCAGCCGGAAGTGGTCCGTCTCACGGATCGGATGATCCTGGTCCTGGTGGACTCGCAATGGGCACTGGAGACGGAAACGCATCCCGGAGTGAACATGCCCGGATGTGAACTTGAAAACGTCCTTGCGTTGAGGCTGGCTCTGAAAGATATCATTCAGTCGCACACTTCTGATCAAATCATCATTGCCACGCATCATCCCATTTTTGCCAATGGTCGTACGGCAGGAAACTATCCGTTAGTAAATCATCTGCTGCCTTTGCCTGTCGTGGGAACCTTCGTGACCGGCATCCAATCGATGACCGGGGACAACCAGCATTTTGGTCATCCTGCTTACGAAGCCTACCGGAGCGTGATACGCACCGTGGTAGATAATTGTAAAAATTGTGTTGTCGTCAGCGGGCACGAACAAAGCATGCAATATTTCAATGAAGCCGGTAAGGCTTATCTCGTCGCCGGAAGCGGATCCCGGATGGAGCATGCCAGAAGGGGGGAACGCAGCGGTTTTTCTTATATGCACCAGGGGTATGCCCGAGTCGATGAATTGGAAGATGGAAACTACCGGCTCTCCTTCTACGCCGTCGAGGCTTCTGGCGCCGCATGGAAGGTGTGGGAAAAACTACTGGACAATCCCCTGCAGGCAGGTCAGGCTCCCATTCCTGTTGCATCCAGTCCTCTTCGTGTCGACAGTATGGTAATGCCTGCTTCAACACGGTATACGGATAAACATTTTTTGCGTGGTGATTTTTACCGTGCCGCGTGGAGCCTGCCTGTCAACCTGCCCCTCTTGTGGATTGACGATGTGTACGGGGGATTGAAACCGCTGCAATTGGGTGGTGGTAATCAAACCCGTTCCCTGCGGCTTGAAAATGAAAAAGGAGAACAATATGTCCTGCGATCCATTGATAAGAAAGTCACCACCGTACTTCCCCGTGCTTTGCGCGGATCCTTTGCCGAAAATATCGTTCAGGACGGAATCGCTGCTTCCCATCCGTACGGCGCGTTAGTGGTGCCTGCACTGGCAAAGGCTTCCGGGGTGTATTATACCAATCCCCGGATTGTTTATGTCCCCCATCAGCCTGCTTTGGGTGTCTATGATCAGGATATCGGGGACGGCGTCTATTTATTTGAAGAACGTCCCGGTGGTAATACTTCCGGGTTCGAAAATTTCGGATATACCCATGAGACATTCAGTACGTCGGATGTGATCGAAATGCTGGCAGAAGACCACGATGTCATGGTGGATCAGCAGGCGGTCCTGCGAGCCCGGCTCCTGGATATCTGGCTGGGTGATTGGGACAGGCACGATGATCAGTGGCGATGGGCTTCTTTCCGGGAAAATCATAAAACGATCTTGCGCCCGATTCCCCGGGACAGGGATCAGGTATTTTTCAAAAACGACGGCGTGCTGGATTACCTGGCCAGTCGCCCATATTTCAATCCAGCGCTTCGCCTTTTCTCCTCCCGGATTGACCATCTGGCCGGTTTGATCTGGGCCGCCAAGTATTTCGACCGGTCCTTTTTACATGAACTGAAGGAATCGGATTTTATTGACGCTGCAAAAAAAATGCAGGAGGCTTTGTCTGATGACGTGATAGCCCGTGCCTTCACCTCCTGGCCGAAGGCGATAGATTCCCTGGACGGGCCGGACATCCGGCATGATCTGCGTGTGCGTCGCGATGATCTTGTCATTTATGCCCGGCAATTTTATCGCCTTATTTCCAAAGTGGTCTTTCTGCCCTGCACGGCGGATAAAGACATCATTCGGTTACAGGTGTTGGATGACGGGCACCTGGATATTTCCATCCACCGTGTCGATAAAGGGGTTGTATATCCTTACTATCATCGCCTGTTTGATGACCGGGTCACCCGGGAGATCAGGATATTCGGACTTAGTAAACCCGATACCTGTATGACCGGGGGAGACGCACGATCGCGGATCCGGGTAAGGCTGATCGGCGGATCCGGCCGGGACGCCGTTATGCATCAGGCACGTCATCTTCGTCTCCGGGTATACGACCAACCGGAAGGAATGATCGTATCCGGCAGATCACCGCAAAAACATCTGAACAATTCCCCTTATAACAATTCTTTTGACCGCACTGACTGGAACCTCGATCGTCAGTTTTACTTCCTTTCCCCCGCTTATTTTACGGACGAAGGGTTTGGGTTGACCTTTACCTATTGGCTGACCCATCATGGTTTCCGGGCCGATCCCTATAAAGCCAAACACAGTTTTGCCCTTTCGTACTTTTTCTCTACCGAAGCCTTTATCGGAAAATATACCGGTGAATGGCGTCATGTAGTGGGCGGTCTGGATTTAGGGCTGCTGGCTTATTTATCCGGACCCACCTATACACAGTTTTTCTATGGCCTTGGTAACCGGTATACCGATTATGGCTTTAAAAAGAACTATCACATTGTTTCGGGAAGCCAGTTCCTGCTTGCGCCTTCCCTGGTAAAGCGTTTTGGCGCCGGCAACCGGATATCCGTCACCCCGTCGTATCATCATATTGATATCGAAGAAGCGGGCAGTGAACCCAGGTTTGTGTATACACCTGCCTCGGGAATTAACCCGGAGGATTTCGGAAGACAAAGTTTCCTGGGACTGGCCATGGCGTACCGGTTTGAGCGCATTGACAATCCGGGCTATCCCACCCGGGGGATTGATTTTCGTCTTGAAACTGGAATCCGTGCATCTGTTGGGAAGCGGGATATTCAGCATGTCCTGGCATCCTTTGAAACAAGCTTGTATCTGCCTTTCAATGTGCTGGGTTCCGTAGTCCTGGCCACGCATATAGGTGCGGATAAAATTTTCGGTCAATACACCTTCTTCCAGGCCCTGACGCTTGGCGGACCGGATAAGTTGCGGGGCTTTCGAATGGATCGGTTTGCCGGAGAAGCCAGATTTTATCACGCCACCGATTTGCGGGTCCTGTTGATCAATAAGCCGGGAAGCGTGCCTTTCCGGATGGGCCTTTACGGCGCAATAGATTATGGCCGGGTGTGGTATGACGGGGATAAACCGGAAGAGGACAGGTGGCACAGTGCTGTTGGGGGTGGATTATATGTTGTTCCGCTCGGATTGACCTCTTTCCGGATCGGCTATATGCAGGGTGAACAGGACAAACAAATCAATATCGGCGGATCCCTGCGGTTTTAGTACGGATTAGCCATGCAATCCGTAACGACTACATCTAATAGTTGGCTGATCGTCCATCCGTAGGCGATTGCCTGCTGCGGGATGATCGAAGCTTCAGACATGCCCGGAGTTGTATTCGCCTCAAGCAGATAAAATATTCCGTTTTCAAGGATGTAATCAAACCGCACCATGCCCCTGCACCTGAGAATGCCATACAGCTGATGCGATCTTTCCTGGCATTGGGCCATGAGTTCGGGCGAAAGGCGTGCCGGCGTGATCTCCTCGCTAAATCCTTCGTATTTGGCGGCAAAATCAAAAAACTCGCCCTTGGGAATAATTTCTGTCACCGGTAAGACATGAAACTTGTCTCCCTCTCTGACGACACCACAGGAATACTCGTTACCGATCAATGCCCGCTCGACCATGACCTCATGATCATAGGAAAAAGCCAGGTCCATGGCCTCTTTTAACTGGGACCAGGTTTTTACTTTCGTAACCCCATAACTCGACCCGTTGTTATTGGGCTTTACAAAAAAAGGCGGTTCGATCCCATGGGACATCACCGCTTCCTCTGCTACAGGAGAAGTAACAAGCATGCTTTCCGCCATCGGTATCCGGTAGAGCTTGAGATGATCCTTGCACATTTGCTTGTTAAACGTTAGGGCGCTGGACAGGACGCCGCAGGCACTGTGCGGAATACGCATCATTTCCAAATACCCCTGAAGCTTGCCGTCTTCCGCCGGGGTACCATGTACGATGATAAAAGCAAAGTCAAATTTTTTCCGGATTTGACCGGCGGCATCCAGCAAAACAAAATGATCGAGATCTACCGGATTGCCGGTTTGCACGTCCTTCCAGCCATCCGGTGTAATATCAATCGTGGTGACTGTATACTTTTCGCGGGGCAGGTGCCTGGCGATCGTTTGGGCGCTTTTAAGCGAAACACCTCTTTCCGCAGATGGTCCGCCCGCGATGACAGCTATTTCCAGCATAGAGGAGACAAGTTAGCGGATTTGCTAAAAAACCTCTGCTCCCCGCTGTGCCGCGGTATTTACGCTGGCGTTTATCCGGGAAATTTCCAAATAACTGGGTAAAAACCCTTACTAGTATAGGTGATTTCCCTTATTTAATTTCATTTATTTCAATATTTTGTGAAAATATTGTTTTTGTTTTATATGTTGATTATCTGTTACTTATGCTATATTATCAAAGGGCTCAGGTTAATTAATCGTTAAAAATGATTGTTTTGTCTAAGATTTTGTGACAGTGTGTTTATGATTTACGTAATTTTGATAGACAAAAAATAACCACGATGTCAGCCAACGACTTTAATCAGCAATTGACGAGTCTCAGTGGACCCCTGCACACCTTCGCCTATAAACTGACCAAGAATACCGAAGAGGCCAAGGATCTTTACCAGGAGACGGCTTTCCGGGCCATCAGCAATGTTGACAAGTTCATTCCCGGTACCAACCTGAAAGCCTGGTTGTTGACGATCATGAAGAATATTTTCATCAACAACTACCGGAAGAATATCAAGACCCGGACCATCATCGATTCGACAGAAAATCTCTACTATATCAATAGCGGAGCCGCTTCCATCAACAACAGCGCGGAATCCAATATCATGATGGATGAACTCACGGCGATGGTCGAAAGCCTGGATGAGTCCTTGCGTGTTCCCTTTGAAATGCACTATCTCGGGCACAAATACCAGGAGATTGCCGATACGCTCAACCTGCCGCTGGGTACTGTCAAGAGCCGCATTTTCTTTGCCCGTAAGGAGCTCAAGGAAATGATTGAGCGCCGCTACCCGGTCACAAGGCCATAAGTTTAAAGAGAGGATATGAAATGCCTGGTCTTTTACGGCCGGGCATTTTTCTTTAATGCTAGCTTTGCCGCATGCTGTCTTTTTTCGCCAGGCAACTCCTGCGCTGGCACCAGGATACACCCCGTGCGCTCCCCTGGTCCGCCGGACCGAGATCTCCTTACCATATATGGATTTCGGAAGTCATCATGCAACAGACCCGCATTGAACAGGGCGCTCCTTATTACCGGCGATTTATCGAAAGGTTTCCGGATGTGTTTTCGCTTGCCTCCGCCCCGGAAGATGCCATATTGCATACCTGGCAGGGCCTGGGTTATTACTCGAGAGCCCGCAATCTCCACGCGGCCGCCAAAAAAATAGTGGCGGATCACAAGGGGATCCTTCCCGATTCCTATGAAGCCTTGCTGGCGCTGCCAGGTATCGGAGCCTATACGGCAGCAGCCATCGCCTCGTTTGCCTACGGCCTGAAATATCCGGTGGTTGACGGTAATGTCAAACGGGTGATAGCACGTTTCGCGGGCATTACCACCCCAATTGATTACCCCGGCACCCACGAGGAAATAAGAAGCATCGCAATCTCCTACATGTCCGATGCATCCCCGGCGGATTTCAACCAGGCAATCATGAATTTTGGCGCCCTGGTGTGTAAACCATCTGATGCCCAATGCGGGATCTGTCCACTGGCAAAAAAATGCTATTCCTTTTTACAGGATATGGTGGATGTCTTGCCGG
This sequence comes from uncultured Saprospiraceae bacterium, assembly GCA_964617515.1. Classification (GTDB taxonomy): domain Bacteria; phylum Bacteroidota; class Bacteroidia; order Chitinophagales; family Saprospiraceae; genus Opimibacter. Next base: position 44,314 of record CAZTXO010000025.1, read on the forward strand.
CGAGAGATAAGAAAAAGCCCAATAAGCTCCGGTATTTCCATTTCCTCGTCCTGCATGATAAAAGAAAAATATTGTTGGAACGCCGGGAAGGAAAAGATATCTGGAAAGGGCTCTACACGCCTCCGCTGATCGAAACCTCCTCAGCTCGCGCGCCTGCTTCCAGGATGAAAGCATGGATTAAAAAACATATCGGGCATGCGGCCTTTGAGCATAACGGATCCTCCGAACCCAAAAGGCAATTGCTCTCTCATCAAACCCTGATCGGTCGGTTTCACCATTACCGGTTACAGGCACCGCCCGCCCTGAAACAACCATCCCGGATATGGGTGGCTCAAAAACAATTGGACCAGTTGGGTAAACCCAAAATGGTGGCTGACCTGTTTCCGTCGGGGAAGGGTGCTAATTAAACCCAGTTCGTGGCGCCAACCGGTGGCGCCTTCTCCCGCGGCTTTCCGGTAATCTGCTTATAGCGCCAATATGCCAGCAGGCTGATGACGGTAAAGGTAATCGCGGTATAATATACCGATGGCGGTACAGGGACTGGATCACCGGCAGCATACGAGTGCAGGCCGGACAGGTAATAGTTAACCCCAAAATAGGTCATCATGACGGAAGCAAAGCCGAACAGGGAGGCGAGATTAAACGCATATTGGCCGCGAAGACCGGGGATGAACCGCATGTGGAGAATAAAGGCATATACCAGTGTCGTGACCAGCGCCCAGGTTTCTTTGGCATCCCATCCCCAATAGCGACCCCAGGATTCATTAGCCCAGACACCTCCGAGGTAGGTTCCCGTGCTGACCATAAATAATCCGCCGATCAGGGTCATCTCGCTGACATAGGTCATTTCCCGGATCGTTCGAAAGACCCGCTCTTCATTGCGGCGGGTGAGGAAGATCATCAGCACGAGATTTAACAATCCAATGATCGCTCCCAGCATCAGGAAGCCGTAGGAGCCCGCTTCCATCGAAACATGGATCGTAAGCCAATAGGATCGGAGCACGGGAACAAGCGGCGTGATTTCCGGATCCAGCCAACTGAGCCCGGCCACCATCAGGATGGTAGCGGCCAGGATGGCTGTAGCCGTCATGCCCCCGAGTGATTTGCGGGAGAAAATCAATCCTGCCAATACGGTGGTAAACCCGATATAAATCATGGACTCATATCCGTTACTCCAGGGTGCCCTGCCCGAAACATACCAGCGGATGCCGAGACCAACCGTATGCGCAACAAAACACGCTACCAATAAATAAAATGAAATGCGGGTTGGCCACTTCATATTGAGGGAGGGCTTGAAAACCTTGGCGAAAAAGAGTACCAGGAATACAAGTCCGAGCATCCCGTATATTTTACTCAGGCGGCTGAATACATTCATTTTGTTGAGCAGGAGTTCCATATTAACCTTGCTGTCCGAAATCAGCAAGTCGCCTCCTTTTTCCTGCTGGTACTGATGCAGGGCTGCTACCTGCTGGTTGGCCAGCGTCCAATCCTGTGTGTTCATCGATTCCTGTATCGCGCCCGCGTAGGCTCCGAAGAAATTTTTAATAAACGGAGGGGTTTCCACCGCCTGGTCGGTCTGATGCACTACGTCTGACGGCGTGAGCCATAGTTTCTCCGGGTGATTTTCCGTCGGATAAATCCGGGCCATGCTTCCGTTGAAAATCATATTACAGATATTGACCCGTTCATCAATCTTCATGATCTCCTTGTCAAACTGGTTGCGGTCGGCGTTTTGCATTCCAAACGCCTTTCGCACCTGGTCTTTCAGGAGGTATTGGCCATTGGGCGAGAAAAAATCATTAAAGGAGGCCAGGTTTCCCTGGATGGGAATCAGGTTGCGGATGGCTTCCTGGCTGCTCAGCTTGATCATCGGTTGACCGGCCCACTCTTCCGGATAAAAGGTCATCCCAAGGAAGATCTGGTCGGAGGTCATCCCAAACAGCGATTCTTTTCTGGAGATTTTGCGCAACACCTCACTGGTCAGGGTATTCATCGGTTTCATCCGTCCTTTGTGGTCCTGGACCAGTAACTTCCCAAAGGCTTCGGCGTGATTTTTGTCAATAACATGAACCGGCGCTCCGGCAGTGGACTGCGCACGGCCTGTCTGCGGCAATAACAAGGCCAATATAAATAAGAGGCTCGCGGTGGAGCGCACTTGATCGGTCAGATGCATGTCTTTCAATCGTCTTGCTATTTCGCTAAAACGGCTTTTTTTGCTAAACAACGTCAGGATCATCCCCAGCGTGAGGAAGAAATACCCGGTATAGGATATCCATGTTCCTAAAAAATCATGGTTCACACTAAGCACGGTCCCCAGTTCATCCTGGTCAAAGGAAGACTGGAAAAAACGGTATCCGTCATAATTCAGGATGTTATTCATATAGATACGCTGATCCCGTTTGAGGTTTTTACGGGGATCGATAAGGGTTACCTCGCTGGCATACGAAGATGCGCTATTCGTTCCGGGGTACCGGTCCATGATGAAATCCCGGAGCTTGATGGAAAACGGCAGTTGTATTTGCCTGGCCCCATACGCGATAGCAAGGTCGGTCTGGCCTCCTTTGACATGCTGGGGCGTACCTTCGACGCCCTTGCTTCCATAGACATAAACGGAGTTGGGTTCCCCGTTGATGGCGATTTTCATCTGGAGTGCGGCGATACTTTCACTTTTCATTTTACGATCACCCGGTTTCATGACCAGGGTCGCTTTGGGGTTAAAATCCCCGATAACGAAATTGATGTGATCATTTGAATACAGGGAGCGCACGAGCAGCGTGTTATAGCCGCCCGGGTAAATCGTATCCTTCTTCTGGATCATCATCTGCAGTTGCGTAAGGACCTCCGGGGCCTTAAATACCAGTGAATCGTTGCGATAATAAATGTTGATGGCCTGTGGTTGTTCCGGGTTGCCGAAATTAAACCAGGTACCATTCAGGTTGCGGAAATCATTTTCCGCGAGGTAATATTCCTCACGACCTCCGCTGCCCGCAATGACCAGTTTCAAAACCGGACCGCCCTCTTCGCTGGGCTCGAGGACATTTTCCGGATTGGGAATAAAGTTTTCCAGCTCCGCCTCAATGACATCATTTCCGATCTGGTATTGTTTCTTAAATTGATTCCGGCCCAGCGTGGCGAAATTGACTTTCTCGCCGAACCGGTAGGTCTTTCCCTGCTGCCTGGCTTCAAAGAGAATATACGTATCGGAGGAAATAAACGTATTGGAGGTGTTGTCTTCGCGAATGTGCATCATGCCCTCGTATCCTAAGTACCTCGTTGCCGCGGAGCCCAACAGGATCACCAGAATGGCTGCATGAAAGGTCAGGATGGCCCATTTCTTCTGCTGGATCATCCGGTAACGGAAAATATTGACAAGGATGGATATGCCGAATAATACCAGGAGGAGTTCAAACCACTTCGCTTTAAATATGAGTTTCTGCGCAGCACTGGTGCCAAAATCGTTTTCAATAAACGTGGCGGTTCCGATAGCGCCGGCAAAAAGCAGAATGTACAGCCCTGCTGCACGTGTGGAAAAAAACAGGTTTAGAAATTTTTTCATCAGGATTGCGTGTGAATTCCCGTCATGGACGGGTATTGAATGCGTCTCTTACCAGTCACTACTGAAGAAGCTGCGCCTCTTCCATGATAATTTCATATTTATATCCGGCGCCGAAATCTCTGTTAAGGGCGATTTTCCCTTCAAAGGCAACGACGGCACCCATCGGCACATTTTCTGTTGTGGTGATGGTCAGATCAAGATCCCCTTTTGAAGAAGAGCCATCCTGGATATGGATCCAGTTTCGGTTCATGATCATATTGTTGAGTTTGACGACACGGCCTTTTACTCGTACGGTCTGACCTTCATACTTGTCCCTGTGGGCAAATAAATCCGCAATGGTGATCCCGCCGGCAGGGGGATCAATCTTCGAAATTTTCCCGGTTGGAGACGCTTCATCCACGTTTTCATGTGGATTGCCCCCTCCCATCCCGATCATTCCCGGTTCTTTGCTGACATCCGATACCAGGTAGAGCGTTTCAAAAACGCGATCGTATTCCTGGCTTTTGAAATTGACCTTTTTCAATCCGCCCCGGTAATAATACGTACCGCCTTTTTCCACCTCCTTTTTTGGTATGGCGATCCAGTAAGTCTGACCGTCTTCCGTGACATTGAGATAGGTATACCGGGAAGTCGGCAATACCTCCTCCACCACCACTTTGTGAAGTTTGGTCGCCGATTCATCTGCCATGGGCTGGCTGCCTTGTTCCGTTGCCTCGGTGGCTTCGATTACTTTTGGTTTGGAATCGCAGGACCAGAAGACGATGCTGATGAGTACTGCGGTAAATATGCTTTTCATACGATTTGGTAGAAGATTTGACAACCTTAAGATAGGGTGGTTTTGGCTCTTTTTCCAGTAGCCGGGCCGCTGGCTAAAAACGCTTGACCACATTAGAATAAATACGATTATTGAGCTGATGGTTTTGAATTTCCCCTTCATATTGAATGGAAAACGAGAGTTTTTTCGAAAATCGCCAGGACAGGTTGGCTCCGGCGATGGATTGCCGGATGGGCTCCTCCACATGCGCATAGCGGTATCGGACGGTCCGGTATTCCAGCTCCGCATATACCTTTCCTTTGACGAGATCCCGTGATGTCCGGATCCCATAAATCACTCCGTTTACGTACTGGGACTGGATGAAGACGGCAGACAGGGTGGCAGCCGCATGTATACCCGGAACCCGGGAAATGGTCAGGTAACTGTTGAGGTTCTCTGAAGGATCCGGGCTGCCTTTCTGAAAGCGGTAACCGGCGCTGGACCCCAGGGTAATGCGTTTCCAGGGCCGGTAATTGAAACTAAACCGGAATCCCTGGCGTGTCTCATCTTCCAGCAACTGGTCGATGAAGTTTTTATACGTTTCATAATAAATGATGTTTTTTCGCGCATCATAGGATCCAAACAGGGATAATTTGTCCGATACCCTGTACCGAAGGGAAAAGTAAATGCTCGAAATATTGAAGGTGTTTTTGGGTTGGTCATTTTCGATTGTGTAGAGATCAAATTCAAAGGAGGTGAAAATATTGATATGCCGGATGGCACTGTTGGTGTGCTGAAAATAGGCATAGCGCCTGTCGGTCGCGCCGTTATTCTGTTGTTCCGCAAATGCCAGGGTGGACTGGGTTATCCCGTTCCGGCCGGTGACTGTGTGCCCGGCATAAGCGCCATATTGCACCAGGTCAAAGTTGAATCCATAATCGGTGTGGTCCGGCCGTGAACCTCCGAAAGCCCCCACCAGGAAGTGTTTCCAGCTTTTTTCCGCCTGGAGTCCGTCAATGGCGCCCAGATTGGATATGTTGGAATTGATCTTCCGGCCCACCCAGATGCGCGTTTGCTCATTGATATCGTATTGTAGGGCCAGGCTGTAGATCTTAAAAGTCCTTTTGAAATTGTCCTTCACTTCCTGCCATTCATTAAGGGTGTGCCGGAATGAAATGTATGTCTCCGCAGAAAGACCGCTGTGACCAATATGATCGGCATTGAAGGTGAAGGTATAGCGCATGCGCTGACGGTCGGTATCGGGGTGATCCGAAAAGTTGAGGTAGGAAGCAGCCGAAAGTCGTCCCTTGACCCGGCTGGTTGTGGCCGTATGTTTTTTCGGCTCTTCTTTCGCCGGCACTTCGTGTTCTTCCTGTTCGGGAGTGATCACCACTTCCGGTGTTATATTTTTCGGAACCTCCTGTGCGGGAACGGGTTCCTTCTTTTGAGGTCTTGATTTCGCCAGGATCTTCGCTCCTTTCGCAAACGTGAATGTGTTGATTGCTACGCCTACACAGGAAGTAGAAGAAATATACCTGACCACCAGGGCCGGCGTTAATTGCCCGTTGTCCTGGATGAACAGGGTGTCTCCCTGCTGAATTCCTGCCGTGGAGGAAAATTTAACGTAGATATTTTGGGAGGTCATATAGGTCACTTCCCCGTTGATGGTATCCCGCTCTTGTTGTCCCATGGCGCTTTGGGCCATGATCAACAGGCATGTCGCTAAAAAAAGGTGTCTCATGTTTAATGCTCCGGTTTCAGTCAATCATTAGTTTGTTTCTCCATCGGGGTGACATGAGTAACAGGCTGCACTGTTATATTGATAACCGCTGACGCCTTGATGGTCCTGGTTGGTAGGACCTTGCTGGTGACACGTCAGGCAGGTAAAGACGGAATAGTTGTTGGGGTTGGTGTGACAATCATTGCATTGATCCCACACTCCCTGATGCTGGCCGCTGAAGATGGGGAAATACATGCCATCATGATTCCAGGTTGATGGCGTCCAGGCATTTTGCGAATGGCAGGATTCGCAGGTGGTTGGGAACCCGGCCGCCTGGTGATCCGGATCATTCGTCTGATTGTAATCCGCCAGGTGACATCCAACGCAGGTGTTTGGTGTATTGTTGTAATCGCCATTATGACAGGTGGCGCATTGATTGGCAATCGCCGCATGCGCGCCGATCAGCGGATAATACGCATTGTGGTTTGGGAACAGGGCGGGGTTCCAGTCCGGTGCGGTGGTATGACAGGAGGCACAATCCGTGGGTAAACTTAAGGAAACGTGACTCGGGTTGGTAGATTGATTATAATCCGGTAAATGGCAGGCATCGCATGCTGTTGGCGTTCCCTGGTATCCGCCGGCGTGGCATTCGGCACAACTGACCGAAAGGTGCGCCCCGGTCAACGGGAAGTTTGACTGATCGTGATCAAAAGCATTTTGTGCATCTCCTGTCGGATGGCAGGCGAGGCAGGCTGAATTTTCATAAATATAGCCGTTCACACCGGCATGCTGTTGGTTGGTCACCGGATTGACATGACAGATAACACAACTGTAGACACCGTAATTATTTGGATTGGTATGACAGTCCGTGCATTGGTCCCAGACGCCCTGGTGATCTCCGGTATAAATCGGGAAATACTGGTCATCGTGCTCCGCGTAGGATGCCGGCGACCACGCGTTTTCCGTATGGCAGCTCGTACAATTGGCTGAAAAATTAAGGGCGCTATGGGAAGGATTATTGGTTTGATTGTAATCATCCAGGTGGCATCCTGAACAGGTGTTGGGCGTATTGTTATAATCGCCATTATGGCAAGTCACGCATTGATCCGCGATCAGCGCGTGGGCCCCGTTGAGCGCATAATAATTGTTATGAATGGCGAAAGAGGCCGGATTCCAGTCCGGTGCGGTGGTATGACAGGAAGCACAATCTGTCGGGATGTTCAGGGCCGGATGGTTGGGGTTGGTCGATTGGTTAAAATCGGTGATATGACAGGCGTTGCATTCGGTGGGTGTGCCGGCAAAGCCATTCGCGTGACAGGCGAGGCAGTCTGTCATAAGGTGTGCACCGGTCAGCGGGAAATTGGTTTGATTATGGTTAAAGGCGTTTTGTGCATCCCCTGTTGGATGACAGGCGAGGCAAAGCACGTCGTTGTAGGCATATCCATTCACGCCGGCATGGGCATCATTGGTCTCGGGATTGACGTGACAGGTAATACAGGTATAAACAGCAAAGTTGTTTGGATTGGTGTGGCAATCTGAACACTGGCTCCAAACGCCCTGGTGATCTCCGCTGAAAATAGGGAAATACTGGTTATCGTGGTCAAAGGTCGCCGGTTGCCATGCGTTTTCATTGTGACAGCTGGCACAATCCGTTCCAAATCCGGATCCCGTATGGTTTGGGTTGGTGGTGGCATTGTAATCATCGATGTGACACCCGGCACAGGTGTTGGGTGTGTTATTGTAATCACCGTTGTGACACATGGCGCATTCGTTGGCAATCACCGCATGAGCGCCGTTGAGGGCATAGTAATCATTGTGATTGGCCATCTGGGCAGGGGACCATGCTGCCTGGGAGTGACAACCCGCACAATCCGTGGAAAAGTTTAAGGTAACATGGGACGGATTGGTGGTTTGATTGAAATTATCCTGGTGACAGCCGGCACAGGTATTGGGTGTGTTGTTATAATCCCCGTTGTGGCAGGTTGCACATTGCGGGGCCAGTGGTGCATGAGCGCCGGTCAACGCGTAATATTGATCATGGACACTGAAGCTGGCCGGGCTCCAGCCGGGTTCTGTGGTATGGCAGGAGGCGCAATCCATGGAAAGGCCTAAAGCAGGGTGGCTGGGATTCAGGCTTTGGTTGTAATCCAATGCATGACAGTCCTGACATTGGTTAGACGTACCCTGAAATCCGTTGGCATGACATTCGAGACAATTTATCACCACGTGGGCCCCGGTCAACATAAATCCGGTACTGGCATGGTCAAAAGCCGGTCCCTCATCTCCGTTAGGATGACAGGCCAGGCACGCATTACTATTGTAGATATACCCGTTGACCTCATCATGGTCATTGTTCGTTTCGGGGTTGGTGTGACAGGTGATACAGGTGAACACCGCCCAATTGCCGGGTGAATTGTGGCAATCTGTGCACTGGTCCCATTTGTCTTTGTGCTTCCCGCTGTAAATGGGGAAATACTGATTATCATGATCAAACGTGGAAGGCACCCAGGCCGCTTCGTTGTGACAGCTGGCACAATCCTGGGAGAACAGCAATGAAACGTGCGGTGGTTCCGTCGTCTGGTTATAATCCTGAAGATGGCATCCCACACAGGTGTTGGGCGTATTAATGTAATCACCCTGGTGACAACTGGCGCATTGGTTGGCAATCGCTGCGTGACTGCCATTGAGTGCCCAATAATCATTGTGATTGGGCAACAGGGCTGGATTCCAGCCCGGATCTGTCGTGTGACATTGCGCGCAATCCATCGAAAAGCCCAGGGAGGGGTGGCTTGGATTCTGGCTCTGATTGAAATCGTTTGTATGACAGGCTTTGCATTCAGTCGGGGTGCCCTGGAAACCATTTGTATGACAACTGAAACAATCAACATCGAGGTGCGCGCCTGTCAGTGGGAAAGCGGTTCCGTTATGATCAAAAGCACCGTCTGCTTCCCCGTTTGGATGACAGGCTAAACAGGCCAGACTGTTGTAAAGGTATCCGGCCACTGTCGTATGCTGCCCGTCTGTTTCCGGGTTGGCGTGACAGGTGATGCAGGTGAATTGACCGACATCTCCAGGCGTATTGTGGCAATCCACACACTCATTCCACACACCATTGTGCGAGCCACTGTAAATCGGGAAGTATTGATCGTGCGGGAAGGTGGCCGGCACCCAGGCGTCTTCAGAGTGGCACATGGTACAGTCGGTGGACAATTGAAGTGCGGTATGGGAGGGCGAGCTGGTCTGATCAAAATCCTGTTGATGACAGCCGACACAGGTTGATGGGGTATTGTTATAATCCCCCTGGTGGCAGGAAATACATTGATCGGCAATGACCGCATGTGCCCCGTTGAGCACATAGTACTGATTGTGGATGTCAAATTTGGCCGGATTCCATTCCGGTTGGGTGGTATGACAAGAAGCACAATCCGTAGAAAGACCAAGGGCGGTATGATTAGGGTTGACGGACTGATTGAAATCTTCCGTATGACAGGCAAAACAGTCGGTTGGTGTGCCGGCATACCCTGTTGTGTGGCATTTGACGCACTCCACGGTAGTGTGTGCTCCGGTCAATGGAAATTGCGTGTTGTCATGGTTGAAGGCTCCGTCCGCTTCCCCGTTTGGATGACACGCCAGGCATGCGGTACTGGTATAGGTATATCCAAATACATTCGAGTGCTCTTCGCCGGTAGGCACTTCCTGGTGACAGGTGATGCAGGTAAAGCTGGAATAATTGTCCGGGTTATCATGGCAATCCGAACATTTTTGCCACTCCCCTTCATGGGATCCGCTGTAGATCGGGAAATACTGCATGTCATGGAGCCTGTAAT
>CAZTXO010000026.1:0-51785 GCA_964617515.1 uncultured Saprospiraceae bacterium
ACAAACCGGTCCATCAGCGTGAGCCGGATCGCAGCATGGTCAGTTGTATCAAACACGAGCGAGGCTCCATCATCCGGATTGACAAATTGATTCGCGCCTACCGGTAGCACTTTGTATTTGTATCCCCGGTCGTTTCCATGCAATACGCCGTTCTCCACGGCAAACGTAATCTTCCATTCCCTTCCCGTGGGCGAATCGATGATCGTATATTCGCCTGACACCAGTTGAAGAAATTCGGGGAGCACCGTAGTGATGACATCCTTTGCCTTGACTCCCATTTTTTCCAGCGCTGCCCTGCCGCTTTCGCTTTCCGGGTTCAGTTTCAGCGATAGCTTATAGTTCTCGATAGCCCCGGTGGTATCCCCTGTTGCCAACAACGCTTCCCCATAACTGTCATACACATTGAAGGAATTTGGAAATGCCTCGACGTTGATTTTAAAGAGGATAGCTGCTTCTCGCGCTTTCCCCGCCTGCAAAAATGAATAGCCGGCCGTATTGATTTCAAACTCATTCAGTTCATAAGCGGCCGAGTCCTTTATATTTTCATAAAACGCAAGCGTAGCCGGGATCCCATCCCGCATCAACATTTCGGATAAGAGCCCGGCGAGCGGCTTTTTGGGTAACGCATACGGTTTATTCCCCAGGATACCAGTGATCGCCACCGTCATATCGGTCAGCGGTGCACCCGAGGTGTTGTTCAGAAGAATGACTGTCGACCGGGTGGTTGGCATCCGGGTGATCAGGGTGGCAAACCCATTGATGCTTCCCCCATGACTGTACGTTATTATGGACTCCCTTGAATTCCCGACGGGCATCTCACCGACATTCCAGCCATACCCGTAATACAGTTCTCCGAAGGCGGGAATGTGCTTCTCAAACAGCCAATCAAGATATTTTTTTGGCAACAATTTCTCCGTGTACAGGGCCTGGTCCCACAGGTAAAGATCTTCCACGGTCGAGTATAACGCTCCGGCCGAAAACGGTACGGACATATCTATGTAGCTGGCCTCCTGCAGCATACTTCCCCAGGTATCATAACCGGTAGCCCTGTTCTCCATGAATTCCTTATGGTGATCATACCCGGAATGCGACATGCCCAGGGGTGTTAAAATCTTTTCCCGCAATACCTGTTCATAGGACTTTCCAGTGACCTGCTCGATGATATACCCCAGGAGAATATACCCGGAGTTGCTGTATTGGAATCTTTCGCCGGGCGCAAAATCAAGCGGGGCGTCCGCAAACAGATCCACCAAATCGCGGGGGCTCATGGACTTTCCCATGATATCCCTGAAATTGGGAAACGACGTATAATCCGGAATACCGGACGTATGGGTCAACAATTGATGTAGGGTAATACGTTCGCCATTTTGCCTGGGATAATCCGGCAGATACGTCGACACCGTCGCATCCAGTTTCAGTTTATTCTCCGCCGCCAGTTGAACGATCAGCATGGCCGTAAACTGTTTCGTCACGGATGCTAACCGGAATTTCGTATCAGGCTGGTTGGGTGCCTTTTGTTCGACATTAGCCAATCCGAATCCTTTTTTGTAGATCACTGCTCCGTGATCCGCCACCAGTATGGACCCATTGAACTTCCCGTAAGTGGCATAGGTATGGACGAGGGCGTCGATTTTATCTGCGCTGGTTTGGGCACACGATTCATCAGTCGCAGCCAGGAAGAGGATGTAACCCGAAAAGATTAGCTTCCAATAGAACAAGGGATACTTTTTTGCTTTCATATCCCAAAGGTAAAGAGCGGGTGGTCTGAAAGTTGTTAACGACCTCCCACCTTCCCTTCCATCTGGTGGACCACGCATAAAAAGCCATAGGGCGGCAACCAGGATGCGATCGCGACCGGATCGGTAAAGGCGCGGAATAATTTCTCCGGGGCGGTCCTGATGACGCGATGGAGCGTAACGGTGTTTCCTGCCATGGTGATTGGGTGGCGTACTATTTCGTGGTTTTCAGGCCCATCTGGACGCCCATTTTTTCATATTCGCTGTCATTGGACTCCCAGAGCTCGAGCTTGTTACCTTCCAGGTCCAGGATGTGAACAAATTTTCCATATTCCACTGTCTGAACGGAGTCCACGATCGTCACGCCGCTTTGCCTGAGCTCGGTCAGCAATGCATCCATGTCCGCCACGCGGTAATTGATCATAAAGTCCCTTGTGCCAGGTTCAAAATACCGGGTGGTTTCTTTAAACGGACTCCATTGCGTAAAGCCTTTCCGGGTGCTGTCCGCGCCCTGGTACCACTCAAAGACCGCTCCATAGGGATTGACCTCGAGGCCGAGGTGCTGCTGGTACCATTCGCGTAATTTCCCGGGGTCTTTGCATTTGAAGAAAATCCCCCCGATGCCGGTTACTTTTTTAAATCCGGCGGGAGTGGTTTCCGGTGAGGGGATGACTGACCGAAAGGCAAAACCAAAGCAGAAAGAAAGGGCTATGGCGACGGCCAGGAGGTGTGATGGTTTCATGGTGGAATGATTTATTCAGGAAATATAGGGCAAATATTTTCTGTGATGCTCCTGCAGGCCATAAAGCGTTTTGCCTGTCCGGCAGCGAAGGCACAGCCTGTGATCCACCGGAGGATTTTGGTATCGCGGGATGCGGGGGCCTATGGATTGGACACTTTCATGAAGCTGCGTCCGCCGTTTTGTTGACGAAGTACTTTCTGTAGGGACTGAAACGGATCAAGGTGCAAACTACTCGAAATGGTATTTGCTATTGAAAAACCCGATCAGTCTCTCCTGGTTATTCTTCAGATCACGCATCCGCTTTTGGTGCACGATGATGGCCTTATAGTAGAGCAGCAGTTCATTGAAATATTGATTGAGCAATGCCTGGTCCGATGTAAACAAAAGCGGTCCGGAAACCTGGTCATGGAACACCAGCAGTTCCTGCCCCGGTTTGGGATCCATCATTTCCATGTTGGCCTCAAAATTAAATACCTGGTTAAACGTGCTCCGCACTTTATCCTGGGCCCCCTGGACAAAGGTAGATTGATAGTCATGGAAGGCCTTAAAAGCCGCTTCGTATTTCATGATACTGTCGGCCTCTTCCCGTTCGAGCAAACGAAATCCGCCCGCATTCCCCAATTGCCGGACCGTGCGATCGGTCATTTGAAAAGGTCTGTAGGCGATCGAACTCCTGGCCAGGTCCAGCATGCAGGCAGCCTCTTTCCGGCTGTCGGATACACGCGTGAAACAATCCCTGAAATTCCGAAAGCCTTCAATCTTGAGCTCTTCGTATGCCACATGTGAGGCAATGATGGCTGTGTCGGTTTTCAGGTCTTCGTAAAAGGATTTAAGATACTGGCGACCCCTTTCCTTTTCGACCTGGTGCTCCCGGAAGTTTTCTGCCAGGAACCCGCAGAATACGGCCAGGAAGAGCATGACAAATTCAAACATATAATGTTTCCATCCCCCGCCGGGGGCATGATGCAAATGATTCCCGTGTGTTTCCATCGCTGGCGTTATTGGATTGGCAGCCATGATGCCGCGGTCAACAGGTAAAACCCCCTCACCGGTTAGCTGATCAGATGGATCCGGAGGGGAAAGTTCCTGTTGCTCTTCTTCCGTGGGCACTGCCATGAACTAAAGGTATACTTTCTCCCTCAACCTGCCGCTTACTCACGCAAACCCACCTTTCGTCACGAAGGATAATCCGGGCGGAAGTGATTGCTTACATTTAGCGCCTTCTCATAACGAGATAAAGAGGATTACTACTTAACAGACCAATCATGATGCAGTATTATCCCCTGGCCCGGGGCAACCAATGGGAATACCAACAAAAGGACGGAAGCACCTACACCAATACGGTCACCGGGGTCGACGGTCCGATCGTGACGATGAAAAACAGCACGGTGGCGGATCCCACCCGCGTCAAAGTGGATCACGGGGTGCTGTACAATGAACTCATGGCCCCGGGCAATTACCAGGTTTGGCTGAAAGACGATCTGAAGAAAGGTGATCGCTGGGATGCTTCGTTCACCGCCAACGGGCTCAACAGTATCATGGAGTTTACCGTGCAGGAAACCGGCATCAGCAAGGTAGTAAACGGGAAATCCTATGCAGACGTGGTCATGCTCGAAGCGGAAAGTAAAATCGAAATGAATGGCAACCGGATCAGTACCAATTTCCGGACCCAATACTATTACGCAAAAGGGATCGGGCTGATCCTGACCACTTCTTCCCTGGGGGATGAACACAACCTGATACGCCACCAGGTTAACCCTTAGCAGGTCTGGTGAGCGAGTTGGAACGGGAAGGGCATGATAGTGCCGCTTACTGTATGCTCATGCTGGAATACCGCATTCCGACGTTAGCTGGGAACTTTATCCCGGAATAACGCTATTTATTCTGCTTCCTCCGCGCCTGGAACGAATCACTGCCTTAAAGATTCTCAATACGTTCGTAAGTAAGCTTGAAGCCTTCCGGCACATCCTCCTCCTCTTGCAGCCAACTTTTATCCGGTTATTTTGTTTCCAGTTGAAATTCAATCCTTATGGCACATGAACCCATCCGATTCCTTCTCTTTTCTGCATCCTTGCGTAAAGATTCCCTCAACACCCGGCTGACCAAAATCGCGGCCAGTGTGATTGAACGCGAAGGTGGAACCGTTGATTATGCCACTATGCACGATTTCGACTGTCCTTCTTATGACGGTGATCATGAATCCGCCAGCGGGACTCCACCTGCCGCCTTGGAATTCCAGAAACGATTGACTGCCTGTGACGCGCTCATCATCGCTTCACCTGAATTTAACGGTTCCATGCCGGGTGTGTTGAAAAATTCCCTGGATTGGGTTTCCCGCTTCAGACCCCAGCCTTTTAATGAAAAACAAACGCTCCTGATGGCCGCCTCCCCTTCCATGGTGGGTGGTAACCGCGGATTACTGGCACTCCGCATTCCGTTGGAACATCTCGGCGCGCGGGTATATCCCGCCATGTTTTCGCTCGCCATGGCACACCAGGCCTTTACCCCGGAGGGCCAGATCAAAGATCCTGTACTCGCCAAGCGTTTTGAAGATAATCTCATCAGCTTCATGAATCTCGCTGAAGCCCAGAAACATTATCCCTGTCTCAAAAAGGCCTGGGTGGAATTTCCCGGAGAAAAACCGGATCCGGTACTGGAGCAGGTTCGCTAAAATACCGGAACATGATCAGGCTTGCCTCCATATCCTCCTGGTTTTTAGGAATTGGTTTTGGACTTCCTTGTCTGTATGGGATCTGGCATCTGGCGAAAGGAAAGGGCATTGCCACCTTCCTGGGGTTCCCGACTTATGGCCATGGTCCTTTTGAAAAAATCGGGATCCATACCTCCATTCCCCTGATGTTGAGCTTCCTGCTCGTTTGCCTCCTGGAATGTGTTGTCGGGCAATTGATTTGGAATTCAAATAAAAGCGGGGCCCTACTTGCACTGGCTATTATTCCGCTGGAAGTTTTATTCTATATCGGATTTGCGCTTCCTTTCGGCCCACCATTTTTAATCCTCAGGACCGTACTGGTGATTTGGTGCTGGTCGCATTTCCATTAGCCTTGTTGGGCGCGTATCCTTTCCCGGATCGAAAGGATGCTGCCGATACCCCTGATTATTCCACTTTACTGAATTTGAAGACGGATGCCTTCTTGCCGGTTGCGTCCTGGAGACAAAGAAGATAAAGCCCGGCACCGAGGAAACCGACATCGATACGGCTCTTCCCGCCTTCAATTTTTCCCTGCATCAACACCCGGCCATCCAGGCTCGCCAGCTTAAAGGAAAGCAGTTCGGCTGTTTCTACATTTAAGAATCCGGGCGTGGGATTAGGGTAAAGGGTCAACTCCAGGTCCTGAGCAGGACTTTCTGTCGCAGTAATCAATGCCCAGACTTGATGAAATCCTTCACTCATGGACAACCCTTGCGCGTAGGTGGTCGTCGCAAGTTCACCCAGTGTAAAATCAAGTGTAAACCCTGCCTGAGCATACGTAGTGCCACTGGCCGACAGTACCTGCCGCTCAAGGGACTGACCTGTCAACGGATGGAAGAGGAATAGAGTGAGGACAAAACTTCCAACTTCCTTTTGAAGTTTTTGAAAAGAGATATGCCTGCTCATTAGATGACGTGTTTGATAGGTTGATTTATTTACGGGATGCCAACGTCAGGATCATTTCCCGCAGTTCGGCTACTTCAGTGCGGAGTGATGCTATCTCTGCCTCCTGCGCTTCGATTTGTTGCTGCTGTTCTTTAATCGCTTCCACTGACAGCACAGCGAAGTGATCATAGCACAACGTCTTATATCCTTCCTTTTCGGTGATAAGATCCGGAAATTGTTGCTCTACTTCCTGGGCCATCAAACCGACGGAGAGCGGTGAACCATCCGGCGCGGATTTCATCCGGTACGTGTAGGCCTGCAGGTGAACCAGGCGCGGCAGGACCTCGTGGATTTCGCGGATATCCCGCTTCATCGAACGGTCCGAAATATTGTGGTACGACCCATCTGAATCATATATCCAGGCCTTCAGATTATTATTATAAGCGAGATTGTAATCATGGAGGCCATCGATGTAGACTTTCCACTCGTCCCCGGCGTTTTTGAGCAACATGCCCTGGGTAGATCCCGAGCTGGCTATTGCTCCCTGCTGCATGGTCAGGCAATAATTACCGCCGGAACTGAGCGAGCATCCGACTCCGGCATCGGAATGGAAACGCCCTGCCGCGTCCGTGGAATAGGATCGTCCGAAAATGGCATAATTGTCACTGGAGATGGCGTAAATGCCGCCCGCATTGCCACCATCGATGCTCAGTTTATAGCCGGGAGTATTGACGCCAATGCCTACATTCCCCTGCCCCACCACCAGCGCGGGACCGTTGAGGTTTTCCATAAAAGAGGAACCATTGACCTGGAATTTATTGGTCGGCGCGGTGACGCCGATGCCGACTTTGCCGGCCCCGATTTCCAGTGCCACCCCGTTGGACGGATCACTGATCAGGGTCGAACCACTGACATGCAGTTTTCGTGCCGGTGACAGGGTCCCGATGCCGACATTGCCCGCATCTGTCACCAGTGCGTAACCCAGCCCGGAACTAAAATAGCCTCCCACACCTGTAGCAGATACAAATTGGCCGGCACGACCTCCTACAGATAACGCCGAAACGCCCGTGCCGGTGGTGGCCGAACTCACACTGAGTGCCGTCGCCCCATTGGTGTTGCTAAAGAGACCGGCATAATCCGTACCGTTTCCGGTGACCGTCAGCTTAGCCGATGGACTGGTATTCGAACCCATCGCTACATTGTGCGTCGCAGGGGTGTAATACAGTGTCGTTCCATTCAGTGCCCATGCGGGATTTGCGGAAGGAAGTGTCACGGAACCTCCCCCGTTGGATAAGGATAGCTCCTGCCCATTGAGGTTAAGGGTTTGAATTTCATTGGTAGCGCTGGGATCCGACGCGTTGATCGTATTGCCATTGATGGAAATTCCATTGCCGGCATTGTAGGTGGTACCGGTCGGCAGAGTTACCGTATTTCCATCGGATATCGACAATTGATTGCCGGCCAGACTGAGTGTCTGCAACTCATTGTGCGGATCGAGGTCGCCCGTATTGCGAATGATCCCATTGTCAATAGCGATTCCTTCCCCTGCAATCAGGGATGCTCCTGATTGAGAGGCATACATGGCGTACGGTACGGATAACAATTGCGCTGCGCCCATCGCCGTATAATCGGGTGCTCCGGGCACTTTGATGTCCACTTTCAACCAATACTGATGATGTCCCCAATCCACCGTCGCGAGATCACCGGAGATGAGCACACCTTCCCCGACGGTCAGCTCCAGCACGCCTTGCGCATTGGTGACCGCGTGATGGGTTTCCGTATACCGGGAGATTCCATTGGCATCATCCTCCCGGAGAGAAAAACGAACATCGATACTACCGGTGATCACTGCTCCCGCCTGGTCCCGCGCCACTGCCTGGTAACGAAACCGGGTTGGGGCCTGGGCATGGAGTGCCTGTAAGCAGGTAAAGACGAGGAACATTAAAGTGAATGACTTCATGGCTTCAGATCATGGAGGCTTGTGAAAAAATTGCAGGCCCAAAAATGATCGACCATAAAGACATGGGGCGGCTAAACCGAGGGAACGGAAGGGGAAAATGAGGGAAAGGGGAAAAGCGATTACTCTGCTTTGATCACCGGGATCACTTTTGCCCGGTTACCCGCCTGGCTCCATCGAAGGAAATAGGCGCCCGCAGGTAAGCATTGCAGATCCAATTCTTCTTCGTGGTTCTCCACGGATTGATGCAGCCATCGTTTTCCCTGGTGGTCGAAGAGTTCAATGACACCGGGTTCGGCAGCATGAAGATAAAGGAGATCCGAGGCAGGATTCGGATACAGGAGCACATCGGATGGCATGGGCAGACCTTCTTCAGCCGATGTTAGCAGGCCTGTCTCATACCGGGCGATGACCAGGTCAAAACGAGGCGCACTAAAACGCTCACCGGCTACGATCAGCTTGCCATCAGCTTGCAAGGCCAGGGCTTCGACGCCATCATTACTGCCGAAGGCGGCTATCACAACGCCGTTGTTACCAAAGGAAGGATCAAACTGCCCCTGGGTATCCAGCCTGGCGAGTGCGAAGCGATCGGCATTGCCGGACAAGGAAGTGCCACCGATCAGGATATGGCCATCCGGCTGGATCACCAGATCGGTGATCTGGTTGTCCTGAGCACCATATGTATCCAGCACCAAACCATTCACACCGAAATCTTGATCGGGACGGCCATCCGTTTCATACCGGGCCAACGTGAACAGGTTATTGGACGGAGCGGTACCACTATAGCCACCGGCGACGATTTTCTGATCCGGTTGCAGCGCAATCGTGTTGATCACCGGGTTGACATTTGCTACCGGTGTGAAGACAACACCATCCTGGTCCCAGGCATCATCGGGCGTACCGTCCGGGAGGTACCTTGCCACACAGATTTCCCACAGGAAGATTTCTTCCCGGAAGGCCTGACCCGCCAGCAGGATTTTACCGTCAGGTTGAATCAACAGCGCATTGGCTACCGCTGACCCGATCCCCATATCGGTGAGGACGATCCCGTCTTGCCCAAAATCCTGATCCAAATGGCCATCCGGATTTAGCCGCATCATCGTAAATACATTACGTTGTACAGCAGGATCAATCGAATAGCCTCCCAGGAGGATCTTCTGATCTGCCTGCACCGCTACGGCTTTGCAGAATGCGGTGACACCGGCAGGAAAAACCGCGAGGCCGTGCTCCCCGAAAGTACTGTCCGGTCTGCCATGCCTGTCATACCGGGCGACGGCAAACTGAAAGCCATTGCCACTATCCGTCGATCCGGCCACGAGGATGCGTTGCATCGAGTCCAGGGCAATCCCATCGGCGATTTCGGTGAGTCCCGCGATATCCGTCAGCGTCACTCCCGCGTCTCCGAAATCCGGATCCGGCTGTCCATGGGTATCCAGTCGCAATACGGCGAAATCATTGTCATTGCCGTTGTGGGCAATAGCGGTGACCAGGATCTTTCCATCCGCCTGGAGGATCACATCACGGCTAAACGCATTGGCTGTTCCGGCAGGCACAATCAGCTTACCCTGGTTGCCAAAAGCCGGATCGAGGGTCCCGGGCATTTGGGCCAGCAAGTGACCCTGGATCATACAGCAGAGCAGCATCAAAAGAAATGATCGAGACATGGTGTGATGTTTGAAGTGGTGATGCAAAAGTAGTATGCTGCAAGCGTCTGATACAGGCCTTAAGGATCAGTTGATCATTGAGCGGATGAGTTGCGCCATGCTGCGGATGAACTGTGCCCTGCCGCTACGTAAATAATGGACTTAATCCCGCAATGGAACGAAAACATCCGCGGTGAAATACCTATTTTGGTTGCAAACGCTCCCATCCATGCCTCTCACCAGGATCCTCGCTGTCGCTCTTGGCTATTTTCTCTCATGTTGCGCCTCCCTGGATGCACAGCCTCTCGCCCGGATCGAGTTACCAGCAGCCCGGTTTGTCACCGGGGATGATATGCGTTACGCGGAAACAACTTACCCGGATTCTACCTGGAGCCTGATCGACGCGCATGTCAATTGGGAAAAGCAAGGATTTGATTCCTATAATGGTTTCGCCTGGTACCGCTTTCACTTTTTCCTTCCTGCCTCCCTGCGTCACCAGGCATGGTGGCCGGATACCCTGCGGATCTTCCTCGGCAAAATCGATGATGCCGATGAGGTGTTTCTCAATGGTCAGCAGATGGCTAAACATGGTTCGTTTCCTGCTGATCCGGGCGGCTATATTTCCCAGTGGAACACCGACCGTGACATACATCTTTCGTCCAGTCATCAGGCTCTGCGTTATAACCAGGAAAATATCCTGGCGATCCGCGTATATGATGGGGACGGGCCCGGCGGTATGTTTGGTCCAACCGCCTATCTCCAGATGCTCGATATCGGGGACGCGATCCTCATCCGCTATGCAGACAATACCTTATCGCTGACCAATCGCATGCCAACCGCCCTGGGCGGAGAACTGGACATCCAGGTCATAGATCCGGCGCGTTTGAAACCAGTCCACCGTGATGCAGAAAAAATCCTGTTGGAGCCCCAATCCTGTCTGACAAAAGCCCTGGCACTTGACCCACATGAGCGGCTGGAAATTCAAGCCAGCTTCACCGATAGCAAAAGTGGCCGATCCGTATCCTTCCGGGACATTCCTCCATATATACTCACACCACCTGCTCCGTCAACGCCCCGGATACATACGGCACCTGTCTTCGGTGTCCGGCCGGGATCCCCCTTTCTGCTGAAGATAGCTGCCACCGGAAACAAACCGATCCGGTATGAAGCCAGGGATCTGCCCAGGGGTCTCCAAGTGGATCCAACAACCGGGATCATCACCGGCAAGCTTCGCACGCCAGGTCAGTACACCGTGACCCTGTATGCTGCCAATTCGGAAGGCACCGATCAAAAAACACTGATTATCCGATGTGGTGAACTGATCGCCCTGACACCTCCATTGGGCTGGAACAGTTGGAACTGCTGGGGGCTGAGTGTCAGTGATGCCAAAGTGCGTGCATCTGCCCGCGCAATGATCGAAAAAGGGCTGATCGATCATGGCTGGACGTATATCAACATTGACGACGGATGGGAAGCGCCACAGCGAAAAAAGAACGGAACTATCACGACCAATGAAAAATTTCCTGCTATACGGGAACTGGGGGATTGGCTTCATCAACAGGGATTGAAGCTGGGGATCTATTCTTCGCCCGGTCCTCATACCTGTGGCGGATACCTCGGATCTTACCAGCACGAGGAACAGGATGCCCGGACCTGGCGCCAATGGGGTGTGGATTACCTGAAATATGACTGGTGCAGCTATGGCCGTATCCACGGTGGAAAAGATACCTCGCTCGCCTCGTATGTGAAGCCATATCGCATCATGCAGCATGCGCTGCGGCAACAGCCTCGCGATATCGTGTACAGTCTTTGCCAGTACGGCATGAAAAAGGTATGGGAATGGGGAGCGGAGGTCGATGGTAATTGCTGGCGCACCACTGGTGACATCGAGGATACCTGGGAAAGTTTGTACCGCATAGCGTTCAACCAGCTAGAGATGGCTCCATACGCCAGGCCCGGGCGATGGAATGACCCGGATATGCTCATTGTGGGACAGGTGGGATGGGGTGAACAATTGCACACTACCCGGCTCAAGCCGGATGAACAATACGCGCATATCAGTTTGTGGAGTCTTCTCGCCGCACCGTTGCTGATCGGCTGTGATATCAGCCGCATGGATGATTTCACCCTCAACCTGCTGACCAATGATGAGGTCCTCGCCATCAACCAGGATCCCGCGGGAATCCAAGCCACCCGCGTGCTCAGCGAATCAGGATACCAGGTTTGGATGAAGCCCCTGGCTGATGGCTCGTATGCGGTCGGCATCTTCAATGTCACAGAAGAAGATCTGACGATTGATCTTTCTTTCTCGGCCATAGGCCTGGAGGGATCATGGAAGGTCATGGATGCCTGGCGGCAAAAAGATCAGGGCATACATTCCACCTTCAGCTCCCGGGTGCCATCCCATGGGGTCACGCTGCTCCTGCTGCGTCAGTTCTGATTCCTGCAGGAACCGTGAATCCTTGTAAATTTGGATACGCTCCATGTCCATGCCATCCCAGATGCGCCTATGCCTCCTCGTTCTGCTTCTTATGCTGCAAAGCAGGAGTATGCCCGCGCAGTCGCAACCCTTATCCTTCCTGCACTACACCACTGAGCAAGGGCTCAGTCATGACAATATCACGTCCATCTGCAAGGACGCCCTTGGCTTTATGTGGATCGGCACGGTCAACGGGCTCAACCGGTATGACGGGCACAGCTTCAGGATTTTTCATCACCTCCCCGGTGATCCGAATTCTTTGACGGATGATGCGATCATGGGCCTCACGCCTGGTCCGGATGGCCGCTTATGGATCGCCACCAATGCGGGTGTATGTTATCTCGATCCCGTGAATCTTCGGATCACGCGGATCATCCTGCCGGAAAATAAGGATACGCTCATCAATGATGTCACGACCAGGGTGGCTTTTGATTCAAAAGGAAGAGCCTGGACTTCTGCTGAAAGTGGACTCTATGCCATCGATCCTGTCAGTGAAAAAGTCATTCGTTTCATTCCAACCTCTGCTAAAACCGTTGGTTGGTTTGGTATGAAGATCGATGCGCATGACCGGCTGTGGACCATGAAGGATTCCCTGAGGCGGTTTGATCCGGAAACCGGATCAGTCAAACGGTTTATCGGGGTCGATCCGAAAGAATCTCTTGTCAACGCGGGTGTGCTGAGTCTCTGCGAAGATGCCAGTGGTCAATGGTGGGCCGGCACCTGGAATGGCGGCATTTGGAAATACATGGAACGGGCGGATGATTTTCAACGGTTCTCCAGGGTCAATTTGGCCATGCACCTGTTGCCCGACAGCATCGATGGTCAGTTTCGTTTCTGGGTGGGTGGCGGTTCGACCGGGCTTTGCATTTACGATCCTGCCGTGAATGCCTTTACCGAATGCCAGTCCGTACCGGAGGATCCGTTTACGCACAACAACTACCTGGCGTCCTGTATGTACCGGGACCCGGATAACGGGGATGTATGGTTCGGCACGGAGGTGGGCCTGGAACATTACGCGCCTTCGACTCTGCGTTTCCAGCGGGCTATGATACCCCGGGATGAAAATATGAGCCTGTTCAGCCTGGTCTCCGGGGTCGTCGAGGACCGAACGGATCCGGCCGGGCAGCGGCATTTTATCTCCCTTTGGGGGTCCGGCTTATTCGAGTGGAACAAAACCGCCGGAACATTTACACGCTCCACCATCGGGAGCATGCTGGCCGGCCGCAACACATTTCACCTCTTCCAGGATACCGATGGGTATATCTGGGGTTGCCTCAAAGACGGCATCGCGCGCTATCATCCTGTCACAAACAAATGGCACGACTACACCCGTTTTTTTCAACACCCGGAGAAAAACAATGTCATCTGGTTTGGCCTGCAGGATCATCAGGGCCGGGTTTGGTTTGCTGCCAATAAAGAAGGTTTATTACAATACAATCCGAAAACCGATCAGATCGACCATGTCCTGTTCCGGCAGGAATTGCTGGACGCGTCAGGGTATCTCAATCTGCGCGGTATCGCGGAAGATTCCCTGGGTCGCTTATGGTTGATCTCGGCCGGGGGATACCTGGTGCGGTATGATCCCGAAACAAAAGAAGCCCGGAGGATTGTCTTTCCCAATACATTCCGTCCGGGGGCAGGCACCTCCGTACTCTGCGGCCGCGATGGCCGGATCTATGCCGCGTTTTATGCGGATCTGCTCATCCTCGATCTCGAAGGCAATATCCTGGAACAGTATAACCAGCAATCGGGTCTCAAATCCAACCGGATCATGTTTTTAGTGCAGGATCCGCTCGGCAAAGTATGGATCAACAGTGAATACCTGTTGCATTGTTTTGATCCGCGGACCAGGACCTTTACGTATTACGGCAAGCCCGACGGACTCTTTGGTAATGCGATGACGGACGCGCTGAGCATCACACCATCGGGAACGATCTATATCGGTTTTCAAAACGCGTTCAATTTTTTCGATCCGCTCAACCTGCGTTTCAACCGTCAGCCTCCACCCGTAGCGATCACCTCTATCCGGGTGATGAACAAAGAGCGGTCTGTCTCCGCGCTGGCGGGAAACCATTTTTGGTCGCGATTCTTCCAGCGTGACCGGAAGGCCCTGAGGGATACCGTCCTCGTGCTCCAGCCTGGTGAAGATTTTTTCGAAGTGGAATTTGCCGCGCTCAATTTCAACCAGCAGGAACGGAATCAGTATGCCTACCAGTTAGTCGGCTTCAACCGGGATTGGGTCTATACCCTGCATCCCGTCGCGACGTTTACCAACCTCGATGGCGGAGAATACACCCTTCGCATGAAGGCATCCAACAATGATGGTGTCTGGAATGAAAAGGGGACAAACCTGCGCATCCTGGTCAAACCACCGTTTCAAAAAACGCAATGGTTTCCGATCGTCATCGGCATGGTCCTGGCGATGATGGCGTTTGGCTGGCTCTGGCTGCGACGCCAGCAACGTAGGCGCATCGAGCGATTCAGGGAGACGATCGCCCGGGACCTGCATGATGAGATGGGCAGCACGCTGAGCAGCATCCGGTTCTTCAGCGATTTCGCCCACCAGCAGGTGGAGCAGGCGAAACCCGAAGTCGTGCCTGTGCTGCAGCGTATCAGCCAGAGTGCCACCAACCTCAGTGAATCGCTGCAGGATATCATCTGGGCCATGAAGCTTGACCAGGATCACCTGGAAGACCTGACGGCCCACATGACGGAATTCGGTTACCGGTTGTTTGAAGCAAAAAACATCCTGTTTAAAACGCACATCCGGGAAGACATCCCGGGCAAACAATTACGCCCCGAAATGCGGCGCAATCTGTACCTGATCTTCAAAGAAGCGGTCAACAATGCGGCAAAATATGCCCGGGCTGATCTCGTGGAGTTACATTTTCTCCTGAAAAAAGGATCCATCCTGATGAAAATCGTCGACAATGGCGAAGGATTCAGCACGGAAGAGATGGAAGGCGAAACCCAGGGGCATGGCCTCAAAAACATGCGCCGGAGGGCGGAGGAAATCGGCGGACAACTGAAAATCACGTCTGCCCCCGGAGCCGGAACCACCGTGGAACTGAAGGTCAGCGTATGATTTTCACACCAATATG
Organism: uncultured Saprospiraceae bacterium; assembly: GCA_964617515.1. Taxonomy (GTDB): domain Bacteria; phylum Bacteroidota; class Bacteroidia; order Chitinophagales; family Saprospiraceae; genus Opimibacter. The sequence continues at coordinate 15,254 of CAZTXO010000026.1, forward strand.
TGATTTGTCCAATGCTCTGACCTCACGAAATTCGTACCATGGAAAATAAGATCAAGGTCGTGCTGTATGAAGACAACCGCGACCTGCGGGAAGGCATGACGTATCTCCTGCATGCCACGCAAGGAATACAAACCTTAGGCGCGTTTGCCGATACCAGCCATCTCGAGGAGCAAATCCCGTCCCTCAAGCCGGATGTCGTCATGATGGACATCGATATGCCTGGCAGGTCCGGGCTGGAGGCTACTCCCGTCGTCAAATCGCTGCGCCCGACCACCCAGGTCCTCATCCTGACCGTATTTGAAGACGAGGAAAAAATATTCCAGGCGATCCGCAACGGGGCTTCCGGTTACCTGCTTAAACGGACACCTCCGGCCGAGATCATCGCGGCCATATTCGATGTGCACAAAGGCGGCTCTCCCATGACCTCCAGCATCGCCCGCCGCGTCCTCCAATACTTTCAGCAACAGGGCGCCACCCCAATGCCCAAAGAGACCTATGATCTTTCACCCCGTGAACGGGAGATCCTCAACAGCCTCGTCAAAGGCTACAGCTACAAACTCATCGCCGACGAACACTTCATCAGCATGGACACCGTCCGGACGCATATCCGGCACATCTACGAAAAACTCCATGTCAACTCCAAGACGGAAGCCGTCCTGAAAGCGCTGAAGGAAAAGCTGATTTGATTTTTTCCGGGCCGGTGGTTGCCCGGCTTTCATCGTCCTTCTGCCCGACCTGTGGCTTTTGGAAGCCGGACGTCACACGTATGGGCGATACGCCCCCTTCCCCTCCGCCCATTTTCACATCCATGTGCGATAGCCTTGCCTGCGCTTCCAGGGGAAATTTGCGGTGTCATTCACGCAATTTTTTTTTCCTCTAAAATCTTTCAGCCATGTTTGCAACGCACTACCAACGGATCTCCTTCCCCGGGCTCCTGCTGCTGATTTCCGTCTGCCTGTCGGCCCAGGTGACCCAGCACCCCATGCCTCCCCAGTCCGGTGAACGGGCATTTTACCGTAATGAAAAAAAGGGGTCGGCACAACCGGCACGTCCCCCTGTGCTCCTCGATCCCAGGGAAGTCATACGTCAGAAGAAATGGAATCTCTCGCTTTCCCAGCACGGTGTCAAGCACGGGACAGGGGTTTCCGCCGCCTTTATGGACAGCATCAAATCCACTACCCAAATCCTGCTCCCCCTGCCGGAAGATGGCTGGGCGCGAACCGTGGAGGTGCCTGACATGCCAGCCCGTGAAATCACAAGCCTGGCGCCGCAGATGAACCAAAACTTCAAAGGGAACACCTATAACTATTGGTCGCCACCGGATAACAACCTGGCAGTTTCGGATCAGGGGTTTGTCGTATCGGTAGCCAACTCGAACATCCTGATGACGGACGAACAGGGCAACCGGCTGGCGGAATCCAACTTTGAAGACTTCATGGACTTCCTGCACCTGGCGGGTGTCTACTATGATCCCAAAGTCATGTACGATCCGGAGGAAGATAAATTCATCCTGGTCGTCCTCAATGGAAACACTCCGCAAAACACATTTGTCGTCATTGGTTTTTCCACCACGGGCAACCCGCTTGATAAATGGTGGTTTTATGTGTTCTATGGCGATCCGACCGGGTCCAACCTTTGGATGGATTATCCGTCTATCGGCATCACCGTCGACGATCTGTACATCTCCGGCAATCTGTTTACCGCCGATAATCATTTTTCCCAGGTATTGATCTATCAACTGCACAAGCATCCCGGGTTTAGTGGTGAGACGGTCAATGGCCTTCACTGGGCGGATGTAAGGGATGGATATGGTTTCCGGGACTTTTCGGTCAACCCGATTTCCTATGGGTTCGATGGCGCCCTGAGCCCGGGCACCTTCCTTTTGAGCACCAATGAAAACGGCGGAAATGAAGCCACCCTGTACTATACGGACAATGATGCCCTGAACAATCCGAACCTGCTCACGTATACCGTAGCCTTGCCCAATTACTACCCGCCATTTAACGGCACCATGAAAGGGACGGACGATAAAATCGTGATCAACGACTGCCGCCTGCTCAATGGATTTTACGCCAACGGGTATATTCACTTTGTCATTCATACCCGCGGAGATGACTTTCACAGCAAGCTCCTCTACACGCGATTGAAAACGGATGACCTGACGGAAACGCATGTGCAATTCGGACAAGCCCCATTTGAATTTGCCTACCCGTGCATCGCTCCTTTTTCTGCAGATGAACTTAATAAATCGGTCCTGATCGGGTTCCTGCGCACCGGCGGCTCCATCTACCCTGAACTCCGTGCAATCGCCTGCGCGGATGATTTCACGCTGACCAATCCCCTGCTGCTCAAAGAAGGAGAGAGTGTGGTTAATTTTTATAAGAACGCCACCGAACGTTGGGGCGATTACATCGGAATCTCCCGAAGGCACAATGCCAACACACCCGAGATATGGATTGCCGGCAATTATGCAGATGACCAGGAGAATGGCGATGCCAATATGCTCAACACCTGGATCGCGCAGGTGACGGACGGGCCGCCGAGCGCATTACCGGTGGCGGCATTCTCGGCGGACCTGACTGAGATAACTCCGGGCGGAATGGTTCATTTTACCGATCACTCCACCGCCAATCCTATCGCCTGGGAATGGAACTTTCCCGGTGGCACTCCGGCTGTATCCACCCAGCAACATCCTGTTGTCACCTATGCGATTCCGGGCACCTATGATGTAAAACTGACCGTGACCAATGCCCAGGGTTTTGATGAAGAGCTGAAAGCTTCCTATATCCGGGTGACCGATGGCCTGGATGCCCCGGTAGCGGACTTCACATCGGATGCCACGATGGTCGGTCCCGGAGATCCCGTGACTTTTACGGATCTGTCACTGCATACCCCGACCTCCTGGCAATGGAGTTTTCCGGGTGGTACACCGGAGTCCTCCAATCTGCAAAACCCCGTAGTTGCCTATACGGATCCTGGATGCTACGATGTGTCCCTACTCGTTGCCAATGCTGCGGGCAATGATCTCATCACCCGGACCTGCTACGTAGAGGTTCTACCTACGGCGACAACGGAGCCTGATGCCGTGTTTACAAAATTTCTACTCTATCCCAACCCGGTATCGCCCGGAGGGCGGATCCATATTGCTTTCACGATGTCCCGTGCTGCTGAACTCGACTTCCTGATCACCGACACGGAAGGGAAAATCGTGCACCGGCTGATGCAACGGCGCATCAAGGCCGGCGACAACGAGATCGGGTTTGATACGGAACCTCTTTCGGGCGGCACCTACTATCTCGCCGTACAGGATCCGGCCAATCAATTGATCCGAAGCCAGGCTTTCGTCGTCCTGCAGTAACCGGCTTACAGGAGAAACCATCATGATACAGCTTTCCGCTAACCGGTATGGGCTCCAGGTGCAGGATCCGCTTCCAACAATAGACCTGGCCATGCGGATTGATACCCTGCGGCACCTGCTCCTCCCTATCGCCTGCACGGTCCCTGGAATTTCCGGGCAACCGAAGGCTCCAGAAAAAAGAGTAGAGGAAAGACCCGTTCAAACGTGAGCGGAACTCATTTTACCGGGACTGCGGCTGTAAAGCAGTGGCAGTCCCATTCTCTTCTCGCCGAATCCTTTGTGCCGTTTAACGCCTTGGTGCATTGCCGGCGAAAGCCGGGGAACCTGTTCAGCGGGACATTACCCTTACCTTAGCCTAAAACCTACCCTATGCAACTCGGTGCTTTCTCTATCAGCCTTGCCGTGAAGGACCTCCAGGCGTCCAAAACCTTTTATGAAAACCTTGGCTTCACCGTCACCGGCGGAGATGAAAAATACCATTACCTGATTTTAAAAAATGAGAACGCCATCATCGGGCTTTTCCAGGGCATGTTTGAGAAAAACATCCTCACCTTCAATCCCGGATGGAACCAGGATGCGCAGAAGCTGGACTTTTTCACTGATGTCCGCGACCTGCAAAAAAGACTGAAAGAGAAAGGTCTTGCCTTTGTCACGGAGGCGGATGAAAGCGGGACCGGTCCCGCCAGTTTTATCGTGGTGGATCCGGATGGCAATCCGATCCTGGTCGATCAGCATGTATAATTAAAAATAAAAAGGCGGCGCTAAGCGCCGCCTTTTTTACTGCGTGATCAGCACGGTTCGGACGACCACTTGTCCACCTGCCACCAGGTGAATGGCATACAGGCCGGGCCACAACGCGCTCGTGGATACAGTGGTTCCATGGTCTCCTTGCCCTGCAAGACCAAGGTTTTGTCGCATCACACGATTTCCTTGCATATTATACAACTCCAGCTGCACCGGCATGTCTCCGGAAAGTGTATACTGGAGCCACAATTCGTTTTTCACGGGATTGGTATAGCGGAATTCCAACACATTTCCGGCGAAGTGCTCTTCACTGATGCCTGGTTCGGGGGCGTGTGTCTGGCCGTGCTCATGGCCATAGGCGGTGACTTCGAGCCCGATCAGCACCTTTGTGCAGAACATATCGATATGCCCGGTCAGGGTGTCTAACATGGTCAGGCAGACTGTATAGAAGCCAGGCGTGCCGTATACATGCTCCGGATTTTCTTCGGAAGAGGAGGCGCCGTCGCCGAACGTCCAATACCACGTGGTATTGGGCGTCATGCCATGGGACTGGTTGCTGAAGTGGAATATCCCGCCGCTCGGTGTGACTTCAAATCCAAAATTCGCTTCAAACATGGCCGGACTGGTCACCGCGACTTCGTGGCAGACGTCGCTGACGCAACCCGCATTGTCCGTGATCACGAGGCATACCAGGTAAACACCGGCGTCATCATAGGTATGGTAGGGATCCTGCGTGCTGGCAGTACCGCCATCGCCAAAGGTCCACATGTACGAGATGATGTCGTGGTTGCTGGTGGAGGTGCTGTTGAAATGCAGCGTCAGGGTATCCGTTTGTTCCCATGTAAAGGAAGCTTCGCAATTGTTCGTGACAGCCTCGACCACGACTTCGTGGCAGGTCGTATCGGAACATCCGCTGTTGTCCACGATGGTCAGGCAAACGAGGTAGACGCCCGGTTGTTCATACGTATGGTATGGATTCTGTCCGTCACCCGTATGACCATCCCCGAAGTTCCAGAAATAGGAGATGATATCGTGATTGCTGGTGGAGGTGCTGTGGAAGTGTTCCGTCAACGTGTTGGGTAGTTGCTCCCAGGTGAAATTGGCATGGCATTCACCAGGCGTGATTGGGTTGACCACCACTTCATGACAGGTCGTATCGGAACATCCGCTGTTATCCGTGATGGTCAGGCAGACCAGGTACGTACCCGGTTGCTCATACGTATGGTATGGATTCTGTCCGTCACCCGTATGACCATCCCCGAAGTTCCAGAAATAGGAAATGATATCGTGATTGCTGGTGGATGTGCTGTGGAAATGCTCTATCAGGGTACCATTAAGTTGTTCCCAGGTGAAATCGGCATGACACTCACCTGGTGTGACTGGATTGACCACGACTTCATGGCAGGTCGTATCGGAACATCCGCTGTTATCCGTGATGGTCAGGCAGACCACATACACACCGGCCTGGTCATAGGTATGATAGGGATTCTGCCCGTCACCCGTGTGGCCATCTCCGAAGTTCCAGAAATAGGATGTGATATCGTGGTTGCTGGTGGACAGACTGTGGAAATGTTCCGTCAGTGTACCTGGGAGTTGTTCCCAGTCAAATTCAGCATGACACTCCCCGGGCTGAACAGCCTCGACGACCACTTCATGACAAACATCATCGACACAACCGACTTCATCCGTGATGGTCAGGCAGACCAGGTAGACGCCGGGGGCATCATAGAGATGGTAGGGATCGAATCCGTCACCGGTATCGCCGTCCCCGAAATTCCACATGTAGGAAATGATATCATGCTGGCTATAGGACGTGCTGTGGAAATGTACATTGAGCGTATTGGGGATCTGTTCCCAGACAAACGCCGCTTCACAATTGCCGGAAGCGGGAGCCACGACTACTTCATGGCAGATGTCACTCACGCATCCGCTTTCGGTCGTGATGATCAGGCAGACAACGTATACGCCGGCCTCGGCGTAGGTATGGCTGGGGCTGTCTCCGTCCCCCGATTGCCCGTCACCGAAATTCCATTGATAGGAAGTGATGGCATGATCCGCCGTGGACGTGCTGAAAAAGTCCACGATCAACGTGCCGGCTAATTGTTCCCATTCGAACTGGGCGTTGCAGGTGCCCACATTGCCTTCGACCACGACTTCATGGCAGATGTCGCTGACACAGCCGGCGTTGTCGGTGATGATCAGGCAGACATTGTAGACACCGGGTTGTGCATAGGTATGGTAGGGATTGCTGCCATCGCCGGTATTGCCGTCACCAAAATTCCACTGATAGGAAATGATATCGTGATTACTCGTGGACGTGCTGTGGAAATGTTCCGTCAGGGTGTTGGGTAGTTGCTCCCAGGTGAAATCGGCTTCACAGTTATTGCCGACGGCGGCGACCACCACCTCATGACAGACATCGTCTACACAGCCGACCTCATCCGTGATGACCAGGCAGACATTATAAACACCCGGTGAGGCATATAAGTGGTAGGGATCAAATCCATCCCCGGTATTGCCATCCCCAAAGATCCACTGATAGGAAACGATGGCATGTTCACTCGTCGAAGTGCTGTGAAAATGAACGTTGAGCGTGTTGGGGATCTGTTCCCAGGTAAAATTGGCTGTGCAGGCCACTAAGGTCTTGCCCGGGATGAACAGGGTGAGCAGGAAAAAGAGAAGGTTTTTCATAAAACAAATCTGATTCGTGAGCGAAAAAGGGAGCAGTGCGGTCTCTATCATACAGGATACCGGGTGGAGGGAATTGCTGCCTGAAATTACCGTTTTTTTAAAAAAACCCGCTAAACCTGGCCGGGAGAGGCGTGGATTCCTGACTTCCGGATTGTATCTTTACTCAATGTCAAAGGCAGTCTCCGCTTTTTCCTCTCCTTTCGCCATGCCCGTGACGCAAGCCAGCCTGGAACCTTACGTCCCTTCCGCGCAAAAACCCTGGAATATCCAGCGGGTCATGCACGTATATGAGCGGCTGGGATACGGCGCCAGCTGGAACGAGGTCAAGCAAGGACTCCTGTTGTCTCCCGGGCAACTGGTGGACATGTTGCTGGACAATGCCGCCGCGGCTCCCCAGCCTGTCCCGCCTGTGTGGGCCAACTGGACAGATGACGATTACGCGGCCGATCCCACCTTATTCAATACCCACAAAAGCGAATTCATCCGGCAGTGGATTTCCGAAATGATCTCCCAACCTGTCCGGAGCAAGATGGTGATGTTTTGGCGAAATCATTTTGTCACCGAAAACCGGGTGGCTGATTGCAATAATTATTACTGGGGCTATTATGCCCTGCTCCATAGCATGGCCTTTGGCCATTTCCAGTCGTTTACCAAGGCCATCGGCAAAGATGCGGCCATGCTGGTCTACCTCAACGGCAACCTCAATGTGAAAGGGCAGCCCAATCAAAACTATGCCCGTGAGCTCATGGAACTCTTCACCATGGGGGAAAGCAACGGGTATACACAAACGGACATCGAAGAAATGTCCCGGGCCCTGACCGGTTGGAAGGCCAATTACGGTAAATGCTATGCGCCCTATTTCAATGCGGCCCAGTGGGACAATACACCCAAAACCATTTTTGGACAGACCGCCAATTATGATTTCGACATGGCGCACGACGCCATCTTCCTCTACCGCCCCGACCGGGTCGCCTGGTTTATCCCGCAGAAAATCTATAAGCACTTTGTCTACGCAACTCCGGATCCGGATATCATCACCGCGCTGGGCGAGGTCTTTGCCGATAACAACTGGGAACTGATGCCCATGCTGAAGGCCCTGTTTAAGAGCGAACATTTCTTTGAAGAGGACATCATGGCCGCCCACATCAAGAGCCCCGTGGAAGTGCTCATCCCGATCCTTCGCAAAGCGGGTGTCATGGAGGTTGCTTACACCATCCCTGAAAACATGCTTAATTCGCTCAACTACTGGTCCAACCGACTGGGACAGGATATCCTCAACCCTCCGGGTGTAGCCGGATGGCCGGGCCACCGAAACTGGATCAACGAGACAACCCTGACGTCGCGTTGGTCATATGCCGCCACCTTGTTATCCCAGATTGAAAATATTCCGGAACTCCGGGAGTATATCAGGGGTGCGGTACTGGACATGGTGACCGAGATCAACGATCCGCTGATGGTGACGGATGCCGTCATCACCTACTTTACCGGCCAGGAACTGGAAGAAGTGCATCGCCTGGCAGCCATGGCCTACCTGAAAGAAGGCATTCCGGAAAATTATTTCCAGGACGGCTCCTGGAACCTGTATTGGGACGAAGCCCCTTACCAGATCATCAATTGTCTGAATTACCTGATCCGGCTCCCGGAAGCCCAGCTGACCTAACCGAATACGAAGTGCTCAACGACGACCATGTGTAAAGACATCCAGCATCCGCCCGCCATCGACCTGAGTGATCCGGTTGCCCACGAGGCAGATCATCGCTTTTGGTCGAGACGCAACTTCCTTTCCGCCTCGGGGATGCTGACAGCGGGCAGTTTTCTCTTTGATCGCTCCATCATCCGGACCTTTCTGCCGACGCCGCTGATGGCTTCGCTGGCTAACAATGATACGGACCGGGTCCTCGTCCTGATCCGCCTGGACGGAGGCAACGACAGTCTCAACATGATCATCGAGCGAGGCAACAGTTTATACTACAACGCACGCCCGACGATTGCCATCCAGGAAAACAATATGTGGGCCATGTCGCCCGAGTATGGTATGCCCCTGGCCATGACGGATCTTCAGCCGCTCTGGAATGAAGGCATGATGAAAGCAGTCTTCAATGTCGGGTATCCGCAACCCAACTTCAGTCATTTCCGGAGCTATGACATCGTAGCCACGGCTTCCGACGCGGACCAATACCTGACGACCGGTTGGCTGGGCCGCTTCCTCGATAATCAGTACCCGGCTTATCTCGATGCACCTCCGACCGTACCGCCCGCTTTGCAGATCGGCGTCAGAAGCAACCTGATCTTCCGCTCCGATGTTGCTAACATGGGCCTGGCCGTCAGCAGTCCGCAGGAGTTTTACCAGATCGCCTCCTCCGGACAATTGTACAGCACCGCCGGTCTTGGCCATGCACCCCGGGATCTCGAACTGGCCTTTATGCGGCAAACAGCAAACTCGGCATTCCGCTACGCGGCCACGGTCAAGGATGCTTTTTTCAGGGGGACGAACACATCCGCTTACCAGAATAACAATGATCTCGCGGAGCAAATGGCGATCGTCGCCCGACTGATCAAAGGCCAGCTGGGCACGAGGATCTACCTGGTTCAACTAGGCGGTTTTGATACGCATGCCGAACAGTATACCAATCATCTTACGCTCCTCAATAAACTGAGTTCCGCCGTTAAGTCATTTTATGATGACCTGGCTGCCGCGGGCCTGGAACATAAAGTGCTGACGATGACATTTTCCGAATTTGGCCGCACGATCAATGAGAATGGTTCCCAGGGAACCGATCATGGCCGTGGCACACATTCCTTGTTATTTGGTGGCGGACTCGGCAGCGGTTTTGAAGGAACCTACCAGGACCTCGCTGACCCTGATTACAGTGTCGATTTCAGAAATCTCTATGCCACGATCCTGACGGACTGGCTCGGCAGCGAACCGGACATGATCCGCTATATCATGGGGAGGCCGTTTGATCCCCTGCCAAACCTTGTACCTCCGGCGATCATCCCACCCGGGATCAACGCGGAAGAGGTGTTGCTGGGCCATCAGCCACACGGGACTTCGTCCGATTTTATCGATATCAAGTACAGCCTGTCGCGCGCCGGGGACATCCGGATTGATCTGCTCAGTACCGCCGGCGAACTGCTTCGCCAACTCGCCCAGGGCTACCGTGAACAGGGCAGTCATATCCTCACCGTTGATACATCAACCTTATACCTGGAGCCCGGCGAATACCAGTATCGCCTCGTCACCGGCGGCCGGATCTACGAACGCAAAATCCGCCTGTAAACGGGATCAATCCCTTGCGATCAGGAGGCGCTTGGTAAAGGTCTTGCCTCCGATGTCCACCTGAACAAAATAGGTGCCGGCCGGGAAGCCACGCACATCGAGCGCTACCTGGCCCTGTTGAACTTCCCTCGCCCGGGGCGACAGCACGATCCTGCCGGCAGGATCCGTGATGCGCACGACAGCATTTCCGGGGAGACTTTTATCCAGTAAAATGAATGCTTTGTCTTTCGCCGGGTTGGGAACGACCTGTACCAGGTTGATCTTTTCCTCCACCGGTTCGATGCCGGTGGCCAGGAGTAGAACGGTCTGAACGGATGTACATCCATTGGCATCTGTCACCCGGATGGTGTACTCACCCCGGCCTGCCTCTGTCAGGATGGCGGATTGTCCAACTACATTGCCGTCCTCATCCAACCAGGTCACCTCGAGATCCCCAGTGCCGCCCGAAACTGTGGCTTCGATGCGGCCATCCTGCAATCCGCCAGTCGGCGTGATAAGTGTGTCGATGGTAATCGTGATGGGCAGCGGAGATTGCAAGGTAGCGGACGCTGATGTTGAGCACCCGTTGGCATCATAGACAGTGACCGTATAGATGCCGCTCCCCAGTTGCTGCAAGGAGGAATCAATCTGCCCGGGAACGCTCCATACATAGAGGTAAGGGCCCGTCCCATTGGAAGGCAACGCGGTGATCGCTCCATCTGTGCCATCCGCGCAAAGCGGATCCACAGCCAGCGTTTGCATCTGCATAGTGCAGGACGTGGCTGCTTCGCAGACCGGTGCTACGCCGGATACGGCCACTTCACAGCCATGGGCATCGCGGACCACTACCATATAGGTTTCACCGGTATAGAGCAACTGCTGATAAGGGGTGCCTGACCAGGTGTAAGGCGGCACACCGTTGTAGGCATTGACCAGTAACAGGGAGGAATCGATGCCGATACAAAGATTTTGCACCGCCAGTTGAAGCGGGTCATAGGGAGCCTGATCCGTTCCATCGAGCAGTCGGATACAAAAATCACCTCGCTCTTCGCCCGTGGCCGATACCTGCACAAAGTAGGTCTCACCGGCTGTCAAACCGGAAATTTTCTGATAGCCCTCGCATCGTAAAGGATTGCGTACGCATTTGACTGCTTCGAGGTTTCCGCAAGTTCCTGACCATATCGTGGCATTCTGCCTGAAATCCGCGTCAACCACCAACTGGACACTGCCGCTCTCCGGGGCAACAAACGCATACCAGACGTCTCGCTGTGTGGATAACACACACGGCGGATGGATGCCGGAAAAGGCAGCCCCGCGCAAGGACCCCTGGGTACAATCTGAACCGATATAGAGATTTACAGCCTGGGCGCAATCGGGATTGACCGGCGGGTCTGCTTTTTCGATGATATGGGCCTTGATGCAAAATCCACCTTCAATGGTGGCGAAGTTGCCCGCCACCTGCAGGTAATAGAGCTGGCCTTCTGTCAGTTGACCTACCTCCAGGTTCTGCCCATAGGCTGTGCCGGCGATTTCAACTGGAGACTGGCATGATCCTTCGTATACCGTAATCACATCCGAAAATCCTGCACCGGTTTCAATGCGAAGCACCTCATCTGCCTGCAGAGCAGGGGCGGTAAAGGAATACCAGACATCGGCATCGGCCCGCAGGTCGCGCACGGGATACGCTTCACCGGCAACGGCATGACGATTGTCCCCACTCACGCAATCCTGGTCGATGGCAAGGGGAATCGCATTTAAGCACGGATCATTGGGGCCTGCCTGAGGTGGCTCACCGGGACTTAATCGCAGGCAATATGTGCCGCGTGGTGTACCGAATCCCTCCTGTATCCCGCCGCTGATCCGGATCCAATAGGTAGTGCCTTCGACTGCCTGGAAATAGGTAGTCTCCCCGCGGAAACCATACTTGTCGCGGTTGCCGCAGGCCACCCATTGCGGAGCGATGCAATCACCTGAAAACACACTCACGACATCATTGAAATCGGCGGTCATGTCGATTGCCATGGATCCGCTATGCGTAGCGACCCAGCGATACCAGATACCTGATGAATTGATCTCGCTGCAATCCGGGACAGGACCTTCAAACATGGCCGTCCGGTTTTCACCGGTCACGCATCCCTGGTTTTCCTCCAGGTCGATGGCTTTCGTGCAGAGATCATGCGCCTCGCCATGACCGGTGATTTTTACGTTATCGATGCCAACCCACCATCCCCAACTGCCTCCGTCATCATATTCAAACACGACCCTCATCTGGGGATTGCGGTAAGCAGATAAATCAAAACGCTGGCGTAAAAAACTAGAGAAGGAAGGACCACCCACCGGGCCTGTCCAGGAAGCGACCAATGTACGCTCCCCGGTACCGGTCTCCACGTAGATCGAAAAGGCCTCGGAGATATACCAGCGGAAGATCAGTTCGAAATTCAACTCGAAAGTCGCGAATTCCCGCCCGTCAAACCAGGGCGTGTACAAGCGCAGCAAAGAGGGCTTGGCGGTCTGCCCGATATAATCATCATCAAACAAAATGAAGCAGGAGCCATTCATGCTGCTGCCCGCTCCATAGCGGGTGCTGGGCGGTGGCGTATAAAACCAATCATAATCGCCCGTGACTACCTCGGAGGTCCATCCGGCGGGCAGGGCACAGGAATCAAAGCGCTCGGCGATGACAGGCGATCCCTGCCCGATCCCCGTGATCCTGACATTGTCGATCCCCGCCCACCAGGCATAGCCGCCATCATCATCATAGCGGAAGATGACCCGCAGACTGTCTGCGGAGCTAAAGAGGGTAAGGTCGCTGGAGAAATGAACAAACTGGCTGAATTTCGAGCCGGTCTGGCTACCGGCGGCGTAGCGCCGGAGCAAATATTGTTGATGACCATCCGTCAGCCATAGCTCAAAGGCATCATCCAGGTTGCCCAGGTCACGGTAGTGCACATCCACTTCGAGCAGCACCGACGCATATCCGCGGACATCAAAAACCGGCGTCTGGAAATCAGCCACAATCGCCGGCGTGTTATTTCCCGTGGCATCATCGTCCAGGACAAGCATGCAAGTGCCGTCAATGGTGCTGCTGTCAGACTTGGGATTGACAGGCGTGCCAACATACCAGACGAAGTTGGGATTGCCATTGAGCGTGACGGTCCAGGCAGGTGAAAGGGCACCGCAACCATTGAAGTCATCTTCAAAGATCACCGTCTGCGCCTGAAGGAAAGGAACCGCTGAAAGCAGCAGCAGAAAGGAGACTAAACGAAACATCCGTCAGAATTTAGCAATGGGAGGAAGATACGAAAAGTTGATCGTGTGATCATACCGTTTCCGCAGGGAAAGTCAGAAAAAAGAGAATTCCACCAATCCTTTATTATTTTTCAAAACTTTTTCAAAAGACACCCAATGGCGGATCCACGGAAGGAGGTTTTGGAGCGGCTCAAAGCGCACTTGCAGACAGCGATCCTGATCGAGTTGTCCACGATTCCGCCCTACCTGTGCGCATTGTACAGCATACACGGATCTTCGCCGGACGCCTCCAACGTCCGCAGGCTCATCCAATCCGTCGTGCAGGAAGAAATGCTTCACATGGCCATGGCCTGCAACATGCTCAATGCGATCGGTGGTACGCCTGTGCTCAACGATCCGGCCCTCCTGCCGCAATATCCCTGCTCCCTGCCCGGGCATAGCAAAACCGCCAATCCGTTCATCGTTCATCTCCGGCCCTGCGTGCCGGAAGCGGTGGCTACCTTCCTGCAGATCGAACTGCCCGAGGTCCTTTCTGATCCGCAGCGGCATCCGGACGGCTGGGATACCATCGGTGAATTTTACCTGGAGATCCGCCACCTACTCAACCAGGAGATGCTGACAGACGATGACTTTCAGCACGGCCGGCAGGTCAATAATTTATATAACCCGGGTAACGGAGTGCTGTATGAGGTCTATTCACGGGCCGATGCAATCCAGGCTTTGGACGAAATCCTCGACCAGGGCGAAGGTCATAGCGGTAAAATGTTCAACCGCGACCACCAGCTGACCCATTACTGGAAATTTCATGTCATCCAGGACCTGATGGTGCACGGCATATGGAAATATGAACAGGAAGTATACCCGATGCTGGAGGATCCCGATCCACGCCTGTTTTCCAAAGAAGCCTTCTGGATCAACCAGCGATTCAATACCACCTGGACCAACCTGATGAACGCCATGCACGAAGCGTTTAACAGTGACACCCCATCACTCGAATCCACGATCGGGCTGATGCTGGATCTGAAAGAGGACGCGATCGCCCTCATGCAACTGCCTCTGCCCGGACAGGAAGGAAACGCCGGGCCTACGTTTACGTATTTGAAAACAACCTGACGACGTTCCCATCCGCTTTCAAGTCGTCTTCATATACTCCATCGTTGCTTCTATCTGCGAAAAACAAAGTTTGCAGACCCGCTTTTGCGCTCTGAAGTGCAAGAGTTCTACCTCGGGGGACAGAAATCCGTTGCGGACGGGTTCTTCCCGCAGGAGGTCAGTGCTCAGGTATTTCTTATTACTGTCCGGAAAGACCGTTACCACCACGGCATCCGGACCTGCCTGATTCTGTACTTTCAGGGCACCGATAAAATTGGCTCCTGACGATATACCAACAGCGAGGCCAAGCTCCGTGGCCAGCTTTTGCGCCATGAGGATGGCATCCCCGTCATCGACCGCGATCACTTCATCCAATTGATCGAGATGGACAATGGAAGGAATAAAATCATCCGAAATGCCCTGGATCCGGTGCTTGCCCACTTTATATCCCGTCGACAAGGTCGGTGAATTGGATGGTTCCATCGGATGTATCCGGACAGCGGGATGATGTTCTTTCAGAAATTTTCCAACGCCCATGACCGTTCCACCGGAACCTACCCCGGCAACAAAAGCGTCCGGGGTCTGGTAGTTGACTTTCAGCTGATACCAGATTTCGGGGCCCGTGGTCTGGTAATGCGCTTCGCTGTTGTCCGCATTGGAAAACTGGTTGGAGCTGAATCCGCCCTGCTCGGCAGCAGCTTTCCTGGCCATGTCAATGCTGCCGGGAAATCCGCCCTGCTCACGGCTCACCAAGGTGATATGGGCGCCGAGACTTTGAATGAGATTAATGCGTTCCCTGCTCATCCAGTCCGGCATGTAGATGTGTACGGGGTGACCCAATGCGCGGCCGATAGCGGCAATGGATATACCGGTATTCCCGCTGGTGGCCTCGAAAATCGGCATGCCCGGATGCAGGATACCTTTGGCGTATGCATTGTTGAGGATATGGTAGGCCATCCGGTCTTTGATGCTGCCGGTCATGTTGAGGCTTTCCGCCTTGGCATAGATCAGGCGGTCTTCCCCCTGGTACCTGAAATGAATGGCCAGCAATGGCGTATTGCCGATCAGGCTTTTCAATCCTTCCGATCTGGGATTGGAGATCATCTGTGGTGGTTTATTTCGGTTCGAATTTGCTCTTTCTCATTGCCGGTAAAAAGATTCCCTGTCATGCCTGGCCATGATGTTGGTCAGCCCTGTCCGGGATACAGGACCACCGGGCTGTCCAGAAACCATAAGAGGCGCATCTTTTCGAAGCCGGGAATCTTTCTATCTTTCTCAGCAGCATACCCTTTCGCTCAACCAACGTTTACTTTTGAATACAAACGCTACCCTCATCCCTGCAGAACCGATCGTCAAAAACGACCGCAAGACCATCCATGCCTGGGCGATGTATGACTGGGCCAATTCGGCCTATGCCCTGGTCATCGTGTCTGCCATCTTCCCGGCCTATTACAATACGGTAACCCAGGTAAACGGGAACACGAAAATTGATATCCTCGGATTTCACATCGAAAATACCGCCGCATATTCCATCAACCTGGGGATCGCTTTCGGGGTGGTGGCCCTCATCTCGCCCTTGCTGTCCTCGATCGCTGACTACAGCAGCAATCACCTTTCTTACATGCGTTTTTTCTGCTGGATGGGCGCACTGGGATGCATGGCCCTTTTCTTTTTCACCGACTACCATCTCGTGCAACTGGCCCTGGCCGGCGTCTGGTTTGCGACCGTAGGCTATTCCGCCAGTATCGTCTTCTACAATTCGTATTTGCCTGCCATCGCCACGCCGGACCGGCAGGACAAAGTCAGTGCCCGTGGATTTGCCTACGGCTATATCGGCGCCACCACCCTGCTCATCATCAACCTGGCCCTCATCCTGAACCAGAAAAAACTCGGCGTCGCGGACAACACGTTCTTTCCCCGGTTGTCTTTCCTGCTGACGGGACTATGGTGGCTGGGATTTGCTCAGATTCCTTTCCGCGCCTTGCCAAAAGGATTGTATCGCTCCGCTAACAAAGGAAAAAGTATCCTGCACGGATACGAGGAACTGGTCAAAGTGCTCAGGCAGGTAAAGCAACATCCGAAACTCAGGACCTATCTGCTCAGTTTTTTCTTTTACATCATGGGGGTGCAGACCGTCATGTTTATGGCCGCCTCCTTTGGCAATAAAGAAGTACACC
Organism: uncultured Saprospiraceae bacterium; assembly: GCA_964617515.1. Lineage (GTDB taxonomy): Bacteria > Bacteroidota > Bacteroidia > Chitinophagales > Saprospiraceae > Opimibacter. The sequence goes on from CAZTXO010000026.1 coordinate 31,824, forward strand.
TTGAAACCTCGGCCCTGATCATTACCGTCCTGTTGATTGAATACGTCGGCGTGGGGGGCGCTTTTGGATTTGCATGGATCTCCCGGAAAATCGGCAACATCCCCGCGCTGATGATCGCCGTGGGATTTTGGATCTGCATCTGTATCGGCGCGTATTTTATCCGGACGCCGTTTCATTTTTATGTGGCGGCCTTTTTTATCGGCATGGTGATGGGCGGGATACAATCCCTGTCCAGGTCCACGTATGCCAAAATGATCCCGGAAACCCATAACAATGCCGGCTACTTCAGCCTGTACGATGTGTGTGAAAAAACCGCGATGATGTGCGGCCTTGTCCTGTGGGGCTACCTGGATCATGTGACTGGTAGCATGCGCACCAGCATCTTTGCCCTCGGCACCTGGTTTACCATCGGTCTTGGACTGCTGTTCCTTGTCTCGCGGTTCAACCGCAAGGAAATTCCGATTCGATCATCCACGGCTATTCAGCCTCAGTAAAGCGGCAGGACGATGCGGAGGATCATCAGGAACGGCTACAGGAACATCCTGCTTTGGATGGCACTCTGGATCAGCACGCAGGTCCCCCTGGAAGCGCAGCCATATGTTGATCCGGTCCAGATCCGGTACATGTATGGATGGCGGGATCAAAAAGCATACGCCACGCCCCACACACATGCCTGGATCGGCGCTGATCTGCCGGTCAGCATTGGGGAAAATTCCTTTCTCCTGATCAGCCCCGCCTTCGAGGAATGGCAGATCGATTCGGCGGAAAAGGAGAATATCATTCCCACCCTGCGCAGTCTTTCCCTGCCGGTGGGACTTAGTCTGCCACTGGACCCGGAGACCTGGTCGCTGACCCTCATACCGATCGTCCGCTGGAATGGAGAAAAGTTGTTTGAAAAAAACACCTTTCAATTTGGCGGTGTCCTCCTCGCCGGTTATGCGGTCAGGCCGCATCAGAAATTCCGCGCAGGTGTGTACCTCAACGAGGAGTTCTTTGGTCTTTTTGTCATGCCTCTTCTTGGGGTGGATTGGCGATTGAACGAAAACAATTATCTCTTTGGTGTTTTGCCGGGCCGGCTTACCTATGAGCATCAATGGTCCTCCCGTTTTTTTGGCGGTGCCACGCTACGGGCCCCAACCAACAGTTATCGCCTGACCAATGGTCAGTTTGTGCGGTTGTCCGATATCCAGACTACCCTTTTTGCGGATTTTTATGTAGCGAAAACACTTTGCCTGACGCTGGAGGCCGGGTGGGGCATGTTCAGAAAAATCCGGACAGGCCTCCATGACACGCATTACCTGACGGAAACTGACTGGGGCGACAGTCCGATCCTCAAAGTCGATATCGCCTACCGTATCCGGCTGGCGGAATAAATCCATTCAAAATCAGGAGTGGAGCGGCCTGTCATTTTTCCTAATTTTAAGCATGCGTTTTCTGATACCAGGGATCCTTATCCTTTCCTTTCCTTTTCTGTTGTGCGGGCAGCAAACTCTCCAGGGGTCTATCACCCATGATAACCTGAAACGGGATTACATCCTTTACGTACCGGCGAGCTATTCGCCCGGCACCCCTGTCCCGGTAGTCCTCAATTTTCATGGGTACACATCCAATGCAGCGGAACAACTGCTGTATGGTGATTTCCGCAGCATAGCGGACACGGCCGGATTCCTGGTCGTCCATCCGCAGGGCACCGACGATCTCATCGGCAATCCGCACTGGAACGTAGGCTGGGGCACCAGCACCGTGGATGATGTCGGGTTTACCAGGGCACTCATCGATTCCCTTTCTGCCGCTTATACCATTGACGCGGACCGGATCTACAGCACCGGCATGTCCAACGGCGGATTCTTCAGTTACCGGCTTGCCTGCGACCTGAGCGACCGTATTGCGGCCATCGCCTCAGTCACCGGGTCGATGAATAACAATCAATTTGCCTCCTGTCATCCTGTACATCCCATGCCAGTGATGGAAGTACACGGTACCGCGGACCCCGTCGTGGCCTATGATGGCAACATCCTCTTTGCTTCCATTCCGACGGTGGTCAGTTTCTGGACAGATTTCAACGCCTGTCTACCGACTCCGGTCATTACGGATATCCCGGATATCCAAACGGATGATGGTTGCACGGCGCAACGCTTATACTATCCGGATGGCATGCTCGGATCAACCGTGGAGCATTACAAAATCATCGGCGGCGAGCACACCTGGCCGGGCAGCGCGTTTGGCGGCGCGGGTACCAACCAGGATTTCAACGCCTCGAAAGAGATCTGGCGCTTTTTTTCACAATATGATATCCACGGAAGGATCGGCATTACGGCCAATACAGCTGTAGAGGTCCCCCTCACTTTCTCCGTGTATCCCAACCCGGCGCAGCATGCGATTACGATTGAATGGCCGGCGGTGGACCCTGTTCCCTTCGCGCTTTCCAACTTGATTGGACAAACCGTCATGCACGGCAACCTCTCCTCCGGAAGCACTGCACTCGATCTCACTTCCTGTCCGCCGGGTATCTATGTGCTGCAGGTCGGCCGCCAAAGCAGGAAAATTGCTCTGTTCCATTGACCATCATGAGAAAGATTTTCCCTAGACCGTATGAGTACGGGCATCAACATGGAAATGCCAGGCATTCTGATCCTGCCATGCTGCGCGGATGATGATTCAGGAAGCCTGTCCGTTTTTTGCAGGAAAAACGCCGGAAGGGTGGTATAAAAAATATTTTGCATCATGCGTGTTACGTGTCTGAATTGCGGGACTGTGTTTGACGGTCAATTCTGTCCGTCCTGCGGGCAAAAAGCGGATGTAAAGCGATTGACATGGAAGTCACTGATCGGGGAAATCCTTCATTTCGTCACCCACCTGGAGCATGGCTTCCTTTTTACCACCCTGCGGTTTGTCACCCGTCCGGGGGTCACAGGATTGGCCTACATCGCGGGCCGGCGACAGAAGTATCAAAAGCCGGTGAGCTACTTTTTGATCTGGACCGGTCTTTATATCCTGATGCACAACGCCATCATTCATTTCCATCATTTTGAACTGGAGGGCGGACCCGCATCGGACCTCAGTTTACAGGCACAGGGCAATCTTCTTTTCCGCGAACATCTCACCCTGTTTCTGATCCCGGTCATCGGGCTATCCGCCTTTTTGATTTATATCCTGTTGGGCCGGCCCCGCTACAATTTTGTGGAGATCCTGACCCTGTCGCTTTACGGCGCAGGCACCTATTTTATGATGTCCCTCGTCACGGATTCCCTCCTGGGATGGCTATTGGGGATGAATATTCTTTCTGTTCCGGTTTTTCTGTGGCAATTGACTTTATCCTCCGTATACAATTTCTGGTTCACGTATGATTTTTTCAAGCGGCTCTCTTTGCGCCATTTCTGGGTAAGACTGATCCTCACGTCCATGGCTGTCGCTGCGGGAGGATGGATCATCATGTTTTACCTGCCCATGGCCTGGATCATGCTGACCCGGTAACCGCCTGCCTGCTTATCCATCCTGTGCTGGCCCAGGGTGCATGCCACGCCGGCGCTCCCCATTGGTAACTATTGTTACTTTATCGAAGACTCAAAATCATCACCTTTGCCGTAAACTGAGCGCTATGTGCCGTTGCTTCCCTTTGGGCCTGCTCTTCCTGGTGGCGGCTACTTCTTTTTCCCAAAGCAGTTTTGACTATACCGTGGCCTTCCAGCCCATCCTCATACCCGATCTTCCGGGTCTCCACTCCTTCGCGTTTGCCCAGGATCAGGGCAAATGGCTCGTCATGGGTGGCCGTAAGGATGGCATCCATGCCCGGCAGCCCTTCAACGCCTTTCCGGAAAGCGAAAACAACACCGATCTCTATGTGATCGATGTTGACAAGAAAAAATTCTGGAAAAAAAGTGTAAACGCGCTTCCGGCCGGCCTGAAGGAACAATTGCAGTCCACCAACATGAATTATTACCAGGACGGCGACACCCTGGTGATCATCGGAGGTTATGGTTATTCCAGGTCGGCGGGTGACCATGTTACTTTCCCATACCTGACCTTGGTTCGGGTGCGACAGCTGATAGATGCCATCATCGGGGACGAAAAGATCCAGGCGGCCTTTACACAAATCAGCGATACGGCTTTCGCTGTCACCGGCGGCCATCTCGGAAAGATCGGTGACACCTACTTTCTCGTTGGCGGCCAACGATTTGACGGACGATACAACCCCATGGGGCATCCGACTTTTAGTCAACGCTACACCAATCAAATACGTAAATTCAGGATTGACCCTGGCGGAAAGGAATTGACGGTTTCCGGGTATTCCGTCGTGACTGATCCGCTGCATTTGCGGAGAAGGGATTACAACCTGCTTCCGCAGATCTTTCCCGACGGCCGGCCCGGGTACACGATTTCTTCGGGCGTCTTCCAGATCGGCATTGATCTGCCCTTCCTGTACCCGGTGGATATCCGGGACGATGGGTATACGCCGGTGACCACATTCAATCAACACCTCAGCAATTACCATTCTGCGTTTGCGTGTTTATATGACAGCCTGGCCAACGAGATGCACACGCTCTTTTTCGGCGGAATCAGCCAGTACTATTACGCTAACGGCACCCTGATCCGGGATGACCAGGTACCTTTTGTCAGTACGATCAGCCGGATGACCCGGGAGACGGACGGGACCCTCCACGAATATCCGTTGGACGTGGATATGCCCGGTTTGCGCGGAGCGAGTGCGGAATTCATCCCTGATCCTGCCATCCCGCACTATCCGAATGGCGTCATCAACCTTAATTCGCTGGATGGGGATACCGTGCACATCGGGTACATCCTTGGAGGTCTCTACAGCTCTGCGGCTAATCCATTCCAGACGAACTCCCCTGAGCTGACCAGCGCTTCCGGGCCGGTATTGGCGGTCCAACTGATCTGGCAAAAGACCACGCATGTCAGGGAGATCAACGGGACCAATCCCTATGACTTTACTTTCTATCCGAATCCGGCTGACCAGGAAATCATTGTTTACTTTCAGCACGATTACCCGGCGGATGTCATCAGCTTTATCACCGATGACCTGGGCCGGATCGTTCAACAGGACGTACTGGGCATGTCGCTCGCCGGACCAAACGAATACCACATCCCGGTGCAGGAGATGAGCGGGTTGAATGCCTACAACCTCACCATGGTTTTTGAAAACCATTACTATGTCACCAAAAAAATAGCGGTGAAATAGGGCGCCTGGCCTATATAATCTCATCCCGGCAGATCCATCGTCCCTGTTTTTAGCAGAATCAGGATTGACAACAATGACATGTATCATGGTCAACTGTGTGATCCGTCATTGATTTACCCGGCATTTTCCACTAAAATTTGATCCGGCAGAGGGGTGATGGGTTATGGGTATAAAAGGGGATGAGGTATATCCCTCCAATGTTCTTTTCGTATGGGTGAATAAATAAATGCCGGGTTGCCGGATGGGATTGCTCCGGAGTCAGCCCGTTGAATATCCATTGAATTGCCCTTTAAAAAATTCCCGACATGAGAACCTTCATCGATATAACAACACTTCACGGGCAATTCTACTATGATTTGTCTTATTTTCTGGCCATCGTCTTTGCCGGTATATTTTTCATCCTGGATGGGAAACGCAAAAAATATCCGATGGCAGAATGGTCCTTCCTCTTCGCCAGCGGAATTCTATTTCTGATCATCGGGACTAAATTGTTCACCTACACCGCAAGTGATTGGCGGGACATCCTCGAGTCCGGGACTTTCCCTTACACAGCGCGAAAAACGATTCTTGGAGGAATAATCGGAGGCATCTTCGGGATAGGCCTGGCAAAGCGTTTGATTCGCTTTCCGCATCCCGTCCTGGATTCCTTTGCCGTCAGTTTTCCCATAGCCATGGGCATTCAACGCATCGGCTGCTTCCTGGTGGGATGCTGCTATGGCACTGTCACGGACGTTCCATGGTCCGTTCGGTATATCGAGGGCACGCTACCCTATTACCGGCAACTCGAACATGGCCTGGTCACTTCCGCGGACGCTCTGTCCCTGCCGATTCACCCCAACCAACTTTATCAATCCCTGCTTTGCTTTTTAATTGCTTTTATCATTTGGCGGTGGCGAAATGCCTGGAAGAGACCCGGTCATTTGTTCTTCAGTTCGATCGTCCTCTACTGGCTTGCCCGTTTCTTTGTGGAGTTTTGGCGAAGCCCGGATGCCAATGTCCTGGGAGGTGCTTCCTGGATGGGCCTGAAACAGGTACAATGGGCTTTACTCCTCGCGGCACTGGTGATGACTGCTGTGATCATCGTGCGAGAAAGGACTTACTTTTTTGTCCCTCCAGGCACTTCTCGCGGCAGATCATCGGTCTGGCCATTTCTCGGTTTATGCATGGCCGTTGTTTTGCTCAGTTCGTGGCTGACCCGGGTGGAATTCCTGTTTATGGAAGGAATCCTGATCCCTGCATTTCTGTTTCAAACCGGAAAAGCCTTCACCTTTAATTCCCATGGTCAGCAGTACAGGCTGAGCGCTGTCTATGGCTTATTGTTTGTGCTGGTCATCAGCGGGACAGTCACTGGTCAAAAGATGTATGATCAATTGCAGAAAAGTAAGACCACTCAATTGGTCTTACATGACATTCAAGCGGGTTATGGCAATCTGACCTACTCGCATTATCATGCGGCTCCTCTCATGCAATCCGGCTGCGAGGGAACATACTACATACCGAATGGTCCGGAATTCATCCATCAATCCGAAGCCTACGGCGTTAGTTATACGCGTACAGCGGTGACTGGTCCGGATGACTGGTCCTCCTGGGGTGGATCGATTGCCGGCGGACGGGATAAGGATCAGGACAGCGAACTGCACCGGGAGTCCGCGCTTTATGATTTTTCAGTCCATGGCTCTATTGACAGGCAATTCGTCGGACTGGGCATGGGGCTTCACATCGGTAAAGGGTATGTGGATAAGGTGAAAGAGGGTATATACTACACCGAAGATGACGCCGCTAAAGGGTATTTCAATATTTCGGGGCATTTGAGGCTATTTCCGCTGGATGTTTTTTACCTGGAGTACCGGGTCAATGAAGGGCTCCCCTATCAATCCTGGGCCAGGGGATGGCGTACGTCAGAATTGCTCATGGGCTCCGGCCTGGGGATGAAAAACGGAAGCGGAATCGAATTGGGTGTCGAACCGGGAGGCCCCTTTGTATGCAGAGGAAAAGCCATGATTCAAAATAAATACGGCATAACGGCTTCCGTTTATTGGAAAAAGAATAAGGAAGATGAAATCAGCCGACGCTTTCCCAATCTTTCGCTGACCTACCGGATTACGGGAAAACAACATCGGTAATGTTTCAAAACAGTAAGTCATGAAAACGAACGCTACCGCAGGGCTGGTTCTGATGGGCCTGTTGATGATCCTGGTGCCTGGTTGTGAGGAGGACGATCACACGCCTGTTTCCTATACGGTATCTATCGGCACCCAGGAATGGATGGTCAACAACCTGGATGTGGATACCTTCCGGAATGGCGATCCGATTCCCAATGCCGAGACCTCTATGGAATGGATGAAAGCCATGGAAGACGGGACACCCGCCTGGTGTTATTATGCGAATGACCCTGAAAACGGGGTTCTCTTCGGGAAGCTCTATAACTGGTATGCCGTGACGGATCATCGTGGCCTGGCCCCTGCTTCGTGGAGGATCCCTACGTCAAATGAATGGAGCACCCTGATCAATTTTTTGGGAGGGGAATACCAGGCGGGAAAGAAATTAAAATCCACCAACCTCTGGCAAGGTTCTGGCCTGAACACGGGAGGCGACAACGCTTCCGGATTTGGAGCCAAACCTGCGGGATTCCGGCAGTATGATGGTCTGTTCCTTGATTGGGGCCTTTACACCGCCTTTTGGGGAACGGACACGTATGGCGAAGAGGCCGTCTTTATCCAGTTGTACAATAATTCCGAAAATGCATTCTTATCCGTTGTCCATTACAGGGATGCCGGCTATTCGGTTCGGTGCATACGGTAGCCACTCAAGGCATCTCCCGGTAGCGTTAGTTATCCTTGGTCTTAAACCCGATTTTCGCTGGCCCAAAACCATCTTCTTTTAATTCAAACTCCTTCACATCTTCGAAAAGAACGGTCGCCAGCATCTCGGCGGTACGTTCTTCTTTCCTGAAGCCCGCCAGGCGAAGGTTCTGGTTTTTGACCGCTTCACTGACGACCTGCCGCACGGCACGGGCATTGCCGAAATGCTCATCCCGCCCTTTGTACAGGAATTCGAAATAGGCCTTGAGATGCTTGGCTGCCGCTTCGTCCGGGATGACGCCTTCGCGGGTAAACATCGAAATAGCTATGGAAAACATTTCGTCCGGCGTATAATCTTCAAATTGAAAATATTTATCAAATCTTGATTTCAGGCCGGGATTGGAATTGATAAACGCGTACATGTTTTTCGGATAGCCGGCCACGATGACCCCAAATTTTCCGCGGTAATCTTCCATTCGCTTCAGGATGATCTGGATGGATTCACCACCAAAATCATAGGGTGATCCTCTTTCCTGTGCCAGGGAGTAGGCTTCATCGATAAAGAGAATGCCCCCCATCGCTTCATTGATTTTCTCCCCGGTCTTGATAGCGGTCTGGCCGATATACCCTGCCACGAGCCCTTCCCGGTCTACTTCGACGAGATGCCCTTTGGGCAGGATGCCGAGTCCTTTATAAATGCGGGAAAGGAGGCGGGCGACAGTCGTCTTGCCGGTGCCCGGGTTGCCCACAAAGGCACTATGCAGGGAGAATTTATTCAGCACGTCCTTACCGGTCTCCTGGTAAAACCGGACCAGCCGGACCATCTCATTGACTTCCGCTTTGATATTGGTCAACCCGATCATGCCATTCAATTCTTCCAGGCTTTCCCGGAGGACTGTTTCGAGATCCTTGGCAGTCCCGGCAGGACCAACCGATTGAAACAGCTTTGCCGCATCCGTGATCATCTGCACATCCCCCTCGACAAAAGCATCAGCCACCTTGAAGGGAACCGTCGCGATCAGGTTGTCCATAAAGAGCACCTCCAGTGTATAATCTTCAGGCTTCCATGTGCCGGGCGAATCACTGCCCCAGCTGGCGTAGGCCTTGTATTCCGTCCCGGAGGTATTGGGCTGGATATACATCACATAATTGTGATTGCCCCGAAGCTGGCCATCCGCATCATAAAAATTGAAGATGAACTCCGTATAATAATCCGAGCTGCTCTTGTTTTTAAAAACGACCTCTCCCCAGATATACCGGGTTTCTGCGTCGTGATACTGGACGAGGTATTTTTTAGGTTCGACACCGGATGCTTTGCTGTCCCCTTCAAACATCCGGATTTGGACCAGGTCAAAAAACAGGTTTTCCCCGGGCTGCGCCTGCCCCAGGTCCTCAACATAAAAAAAGGCTTCCCCTACCTTGACCTCATCGATATACCCTTCCCACACGTAGCTTCCTTTTCGCCAATAACCGCCGGGGGTGGCATTGCCCCAGGAATGGCGTATAAAAACGATGTTTTCATCTTTCGGCACTTTCCGTTTTTCTTCCCAATTGGATAGTTCATTTTTCTGACTGCCATTCAGAAAGTAACATTTGGTCCGGAACGATGCCTCCCAGTCCTCCTCATCAAAAAATTTATTAAAAACGGAAAACTCCACCCGCATGTAGGTGGTCTCATACCGGTCAAACACTTTCCGGTATTTTTTTGTCCCGCCGGCCATCCATTCGTCGGAGGAATGGACTTTCATGTCACGGAATTTATAGTGTGCCGGAAGCCCTTTGGAGGCATCCGGGTCGGTTGGGCCTCCCGGCCCTTTCGTTTCGCCTTTTCCGTCCTGCTGATCCGCCATGTGTGTCTGTCATTGAATGGGCAATCAAGGTAGAAAAAATCCGGTGTCTGGTCACGGTTGATAAGCCCTTTCCTACAGGTTGAACCTTCACCGCGCTTACTTGGTTGTATCCATATAAACCAGACATAAGATGAGCTACTATTTCCATACCATCCTGAAAGGAAGATCCTTTGACCAGGTCATCGAAGCGTTGACGGAGGAATTGAAGAAAGAAGGTTTCGGCATATTGACCGACATCGATATCCAGGCAACGCTCAGGAAGAAACTGGACGTGGATTTCAAAAAATACCGGATCCTCGGGGCCTGCAATCCGCAGTTTGCCTACAAAGCCCTCCGCGCCGAAGACAAGATCGGCGTCTTTCTCCCCTGCAATGTCGTCGTGGAGGAAAACGAGCAGGGCGAAGTGGAGGTCACGGCCGTGGATCCTGTCGCCAGTATGATCGCCGTGCAGAATGAAGAACTGGAATCCACCGCCGGTGAGGTCCGGCAAAAACTGGCGCGGGTGATCCGGAACCTGAATTAATGTGCAACTTTACGGGGCGGGGCGTCGATTCCCCGCCCATTGTTAACCATCGCACCACTGCATGAGAAATAGTTCATTGTTCCGCTTATCCGTCGTGACAGCTTTTCTTGCCTGCCGCCAGACATCCGCTGATTCACCTTCCGTTCAGCAACATATCGATAGCCTGGAAGCCCAAGTGGCCGGTGCTTACAAACCGGGATTGGGGGAAATGATGCTTTATGTGCAGATCCATCACGCCAAATTGTGGTTTGCCGGTCAGCACGAAAACTGGCCCCTGGCAAAATTTGAACTCGAAGAATTGCATGAAAACGCGGAGGACATCTTCCACAATCAGATTGAAAAGGATGAGATCAAAACCCTGGAAACCATTTTCCCGGCCATAGACAGCCTCGAAGTATCGATCGAACAGCAAAACCTGCCGTTATTCAATCAGCGCTACCGTGAGCTGACCCAGACCTGCAATGCCTGTCACCAGTTCAATCGTCATCCTTACAATGTCATCAAGATCCCGGAGAGCCCACCCTTCAGTAACCAGGATTTTAACCCAGTCAAACAATGACCGGTTTTCAAAACGATGGAGCGTGCCTATGTCCTCACGCTCAGCCCGATTACTGGAGTCTGTATCCAATGGTTGTGCTCCCCAGGTATTCTGCGCATCAACCTTCCCCGCGGGTTCTGAAGGTTAAATAATCCTTAATGCCCTTGCGTGGCAGCGCATCGCCATTATCTTTGCCCCACGTTCTTTACATGTTGATCTTATCCAGAAAGACAGAGGGAGTTGACCCAATGAAGTCTTGACAACCCTTCGCCCGGTGCGAAGAAGGTGCCAAATTCAATCCGACGGAGTCGGAAAAGATAAGTGAGATAGCTGCAGCACATACATCACACCATGTATACCATGCTCTTCTGACTTGTCGGAAGAGCATTTTTTTTGCTCCTCCGGCAGACACCTCCAGGCTTTATGATTTCGTTGGATGGAAGGAATATGCTTATTCCTACCGGATGACGCGTCAGTGGAGGGCTGACCAGGCGATATTCGTTTTGGTTTCAATTCCATTCCATTCCTCCTCTTTCAGACTGGTTCAGCAGAGAAGACGCCGCATTTTCTCATTCTAAACTTTACCCATCATGAAAGAAGCTACGGCTATTTTACATGCCATCCCGGTCGACCCGCTGACGGGATCCGTCTCCACGCCGATCTACCAGACCTCCACCTTCGTGCAGGAAGCACCCGGTGTGCACAAAGGATTTGATTATGCCCGCACCAACAATCCCACGCGGAAGGTGCTGGAAGATCTCATCGCGCGCCTCGAACACGGAAAACACGGTTTTGCCTTCGCCAGCGGGCTGGCTGCCATCGATGCCGTCATCAAATTACTGGAGACCGGAGATGAGATCATCGCCGTAGATGATCTCTATGGTGGCGCCTACCGGCTTTTCACGCACATCTACCAAAAATTTGGCATCACCGTCCGGTATGTGGATGCATCGGATGCCAGGGAAGTAGCCAAAGCGATCACCAGCAAAACAAAGTTGATCTGGCTCGAATCGCCCACCAATCCCACTTTGAAAATCGCCGACATCCAGACCATCGCGTCCATCGCCAGGGCCAACCAGGTGTGGCTGTGCGTAGACAACACCTTTGCCTCCCCCGCCGCCCAGAAACCCATCGCCCTTGGCGCGAACATCGTCATCCACTCCGCCACGAAATATCTCGCGGGACACAGTGATCTCATCGCCGGCCTGGTTGTCACCGCCGATGATGCCCTGGGCGAAAAAATCAAGTTTATCCAAAATGCTTCTGGCGCCATCCTCGCTCCTTTTGACAGCTGGCTCGTCATCCGGGGAATCGAAACGCTTCCGCTGCGCGTAAAACAACACACGGAAAATGCCACCCAGGTGGCAGACTTCTTATCCCGCCAGGACATCGTCCGCCAGGTCTATTATCCCGGCCTCACCAGTCACCCGAATCATTCCATCGCGCTCCGCCAATCCCGCCATGCCGGCGGTATCGTCTCCTTTGATCTCAGGACGGACGACAAACACCTTGCTGCCAGGTGGGTACAATCGACCCGTCTTTTTAAACTCGCGGAGAGCCTTGGCGGGGTCAAAAGCCTGGTCTGCCTGCCCTCCGAGATGACCCACAAATCGATTCCACGGGAACGCCGCTATCAGAGCGGCGTTACGGATAGTCTCATCCGGCTATCGGTAGGCCTCGAAGATGCGGACGACCTGATCCAGGATCTTCAGCATGCTTTCCAACAGATCCGGCCGGTTGTCACCGTTAACGCTCAACTCGTCTGACATGGCCAGGAAACAATTGACGATCGGTTTGTTCGGATTTGGATGCGTAGGAAACGGCTTGCACGAAGTCCTGCAAATATCCACCCGACTCCACGCGGATATCAAAACGATTTGCGTAAAGGACCGCACGAAAACGCGATCGATACCCACCGGGAACTTTACCGATGATCCGGATACGATCCTGGAAGATCCCGCGATCAACGTGGTGGTCGAACTGATCGATGATGCGGAGGCAGCCTATAGTATCGTGGCCAAAGCCATGCGCAAAGGGAAGGCTGTCGTGTCCGCCAACAAAAAAATGATCGCCAAACACCTTCCGGCACTGCTTGCGCTGCAACGCCAGTACCGGGTTCCATTCTTATATGAAGCGGCCTGTTGCGCGAGCATCCCGATCATCCGCAACCTGGAGGAATATTACGATAATGATTTACTGGAATCCATCCAGGGAATCATCAACGGATCTACCAACTATATCCTCACCAGGACTGCCTCCGAAAATCTTTCCTATGCCGAAGCGCTGGCGCAGGCTCAGCGACTTGGCTATGCCGAACGTGATCCCACGCTCGACACCGGTGGCTTTGACGCCAAATACAAACTGGTCATCCTGATCGCGCATGCATTCGGGGTGCTGGCCAAACCGGAGGAGATCTATCACCGCGGTATCGACCGCCTGGGCAAGCTGGAAATCAAGTATGCCCATGAAAAAAAATATAAAATCAAACTGGTGGCGACAGCGTACAAGACGCAGCATGGAACCATTGCGGGTTTTGTCCTGCCACAGTTTGTCCCGGCATCCCACAAGCTTTATGGGGTGGATGAGGTATACAATGGCGTCGTGACCCGGACGTGCTTTGCCGACACGCAGTTTTTCGTGGGCAAAGGGGCCGGTGCTCATCCTACGGCTTCAGCGGTCCTGGCCGATATTTCCGCGCTGAGTTATGATTATCGGTATGAATACAAAAAACTCGATCCCTCCGAAAAGTTGACGGACCCGCGGGATATCCGGCTCAAAGGGTTGCTCCGGACCAATCGGGAATATGCAACCGTTCTGAAATCCTATTTCGACCAACTTCATGAATCCTACGAAGATCAGCAGGATGCCTACCTGATCGGGGAGCTATCTTTACAGCAACTCACGGCCATGGATCGTTTGCCGGCTGTCCCGCATTCGTTTGTGCTGATCGAACCTGTTACAGAAACGATACATCGATCCCGCAGGGAAGAAACGGATCTGGAAAAGCGGAAGGCCCTGGCCGCGGTCGGATAGGTATGTAAAATCCAAAGGATGAAAAAAATCTTCTTTAGTATACTCTTGCTTTCAGCATATGGGCAGGGTGGCGCGCAAAGCGCGATCAAACCGGAGCCTGTATTCAACTTCCTTCGCTCCTTCCCCAGCGCGCGTGATTTCACGCTGTCCCCGGATGGCATGGAAGCGTATATCACCCTTCAGGACCAACTGGAAACCCTTGGCGTCATCGCCAGGGTGACTAAAGAAAACGGGACGTGGTCAAAACCGGAACTGACAAACTTTACCAGTCAGTTCAGGGATATCGAACCGTTTTTGAGCTGGGATGGTTTGCGGTTGTATTTTTCTTCCAACCGGCCTTTGAGCGATACAGCAACGGTGGCGAAAGATTACGACCTCTGGTATGTGGAACGGAAAAACACCAGGAGTGCCTGGTCCAAGCCGGTTCGCCTGCCGGAGACCATCAATACGCCGGCAAATGAATTTTATCCCTCGGTGGCCAAAAACGGTAATTTGTATTTCACGAGCGATTGGCCGACGGCTTTAGGAAAGGACGATATTTTCTTCAGCCGGTGGGAGGAGGGATACCAGGCGGCGACGCCCCTCGATGCGTCCATCAATTCGACGGGCTTTGAATTTAACGCCTTTATCGCCCCGGACGAATCTTATCTCCTGTATACCGCGTACAATCGACCGGAGGGTGCCGGAAGCGGTGACTTGTATATCAGTTATAAAAACCAGGAAGGCGCCTGGCAACCGGCAAAAAACCTGGGTTCCGCTATCAACAGCTCCATGATGGATTATTGCCCCTACGTGGACCAAAGGTCGAAAACCCTCTACTTTACCAGCAGAAGAAGTCGCGTCACTCCTAAAAAATTCAGGACGATCAGTGACTTTGCCGCGGAGGTCAACCAGTATGCCAACGGATTGAGCCGGATTTATTCGGTTCCGTTTGTACCGGGACAGTGAGGATGCGGCATGGCGCATTTTTGATATCTTGCTTCTGTCAAATTCACCAACCTTATACCTGCCATGCCTTCAGCCTATATCAAAGGAATCGGTTTTTATGTTCCGGAAAACGTGGTGACCAACCAGGATCTGGAACAGTATATGGATACGTCGGATGCCTGGATCCAGGAGCGCACCGGCATCCGGGAACGGAGGTATTGCACGAAGCATCAGCAGACCACCTCCACGATCGGGACGGAAGCAGCCAAGAAAGCGCTGTACGATGCCGGCATGCAGCCAAAGGATATCGACCTGATTATTTTTGCCACGCTGAGCCCTGACTATTATTTCCCGGGTTGCGGCGTTTTGTTGCAGCGGCAACTGGACATCAACACGGCCGAAGTGCCGGCCCTGGACATCCGCAATCAATGCAGCGGATTTATCTACGGCCTTTCTATTGCCAACGCGTATATCCGGAGCGGCATGTATAAAAACATCCTGCTGGTCGGCGCGGAGACGCATTCGATGGGTCTTGATTTTTCAACCCGCGGGCGAAATGTCACGGTCATCTTCGGCGATGGCGCGGGCGCGGCTGTCATCAGTGCAACAGACGAGGCGGGGAGCGGCATCCTCGATGTGCGCATCCATGCCAACGGGGAGTATGCAGAAGAGCTGGCCATGATCAATCCGGGAGCGCATGGTGGGGTCCATGCAGCGGATCCTTCCATCTACGGATATGTCCCTTCTAAATACGGCGAGACCTTCATCAGCCCCCGAATGTTGACGGAAGGCCTGATCTTTCCGAATATGAATGGTCAGCTGGTCTTTAAAAACGCCGTGGTCAAATTTCCGGAAGTCATCGGTGAAGTATTGAAAAACTGCAACCTTACCTCCACGGATATTGATCTCCTTGTCTGTCACCAGGCTAACCTGCGCATCAGCCAGTTTGTCCAAAAGACGATGGGCCTCCGCGATGACCAGGTATGGAACAACATCCAGCAATACGGCAATACCACGGCTGCTTCCATCCCCATCGCGCTTACTGAAGCCTACGAGGCCGGCAAAGTGAAAAGAGGAGATCTGGTGTGCCTGGCTGCCTTTGGCAGCGGCTTCACCTGGGGCGCTGCGCTCATACGATGGTAGCGATGCAGCACGCTGCAATCTGCTCGTTGCGTGCTGCAGTCTTCTCTTTTCCTACCGATGTTGTATTTTTCCCGGGATGAAAGTAGATATCCTTTTCATTGCCGCCCATCCGGATGATGTAGAGCTCTGCTGTGCCGGCACGGTGCTCCGGCATGTAGCCGAGGGAGCGACCGTAGGCATTACGGATCTCACTGCGGGCGAACTCGGCACCCGGGGCAATGCCTATCTCCGGGCAGATGAAGCAGCGAGAGCAGCAGCCATCATGGGTGTCTCTTTCCGGGAGAATCTCGGCTTGCGGGATGGATTTTTTGATCTTTCGGAAAGCAGCAAGTTGCCCATCATCCGGGCTATACGCCGTCACCAGCCGGAGATTGTCATCACCAATGCCATCCAGGACCGTCACCCGGACCATGGACGGGCGGCGCAATTGGTTTCCGAAAGTTGTTTCCTGGCCGGACTGCCCAAGATCGAAATGGAAGATGAAGGCAGGGCTTTGATGGCCTGGCGACCATGGCAGGTATACCACATGATCCAGGACCGCTACATTCATCCAGACCTTTGCGTGGATATCACCCCTTATATCGACCGGAAGACGGAAGCCGTGATGGCCTTTGCGTCCCAGTTTTTTAATCCATTGTCCGAGGAACCCTATACGCCCATCTCCGGGCTGGACTTCCAGGAGTTCCTCAAAGCCCGGGCGCGCGAGATGGGACGTCTGATCGGCGTCGAATTCGCAGAAGGTTATACATCCCCCGTCCCGGTCCGTAAAAACAATTTGCTACCTTAGCGGTTATTGATTCGTGCCCTCTCCGCCAGGTTTCTTCTCACCCTGCATTGTTAACCCATTTTCAAAAATCTTTTTCACATGAAAAGAATTACACTTCTGTTCCTTTTACTCATCCCCGGATTTTACGCGTTTGCCACAAAGTGGACGGTGGTCAATTCCGGCTTTGCTTTCAATCCGAACACCCTCGTGATCCAGGAAGGGGACACCGTCATCTTCCAGATCGCCGGCATCCACAACGTGGTGGAGGTCAGTCAGAATACCTGGAACAACAATGGCAACAATCCTTTGGCCGGCGGTTTCGATCTTCCCTTTGGCGGAGGCACATTGCTTCCCGGTGATTTGCCCGTTGGCATGCATTTCTATGTCTGTTCCCCGCATGCGGGCCAGGGCATGAAAGGCACCATCCTCGTGCAGCCGACCACGGCCACGAAAGATCATCCGCTGGCATCGGACTTTAACGTCTATCCGAATCCTACACCAGGCCCCCTGTACGTGTGCCTGCCGGATCTGTCCAATACATCCGGCTATACGATAGACATTCTCGATGGCAATGGAAGAAATGTACTCACGGAATACCACGGAAGAGGCAGCACCTCCGAGTCGATCGATCTCGCCAGGCTGGAAAAAGGAGTATACTTTATCCGGTTCCGGGACAGCCGGGGGATCATCTCGCGGCCGGTCATCCTGCAATAAAAAAAAGGCATGAAGATTCACTTCATGCCTTTTTTTCAGGGTATATACCGCATATACATCGGTTTCTTGCCTTCCCGCCAATCCGTATAATTGACGGAGCCTAGCCGGAATCGTGGCGCAAGTTTGCTTTTAGCCTCGATCGCGAATTCCATTTTACAAAAGAGTCCGTTTACTTTCAAGCCAGGCGTATAAACGGAATAAGCGGAAACAGGACGATCCAACCGGACTCTCGAAAAGTAAAAAATGGAGGGATAGGATCTACGAGTCGCATCCATACCATCCTTTCCATAGATGGAATCTACGTGTTCACCCGGAGGCAAAGTGGCCTGGCTGTATATCCCCCCACCCCACAGGAGCATACCGATGACTAAAACATTTTTCATGTCTGCAGCACACCGGTGTTGAAAGGTTCGATCGGCGCATGCTCCGCAGCCTGGAGGGCCCGCGAGATAAAAGAGCGTGTCTCCCGTGGATCGATGATCGCGTCCACCCACAGCCGGGCAGCGGCATAGTAAGGCGTGGTCTGTTCATCATAGCGGGACTTGATCTGGTCAAAAAGCTTCTTTTCCGCTTCGGGATCCGGTTTGTGCCCTTTGGATTCGAGCGCGGAGACCTGGATCTGAGTCAGCACTTTGGCTGCCTGCGCACCGCCCATCACCGCAATCTTCGCGGTCGGCCAGGCGGCAATAAACCGCGGATCATAGGCCTTACCGCACATGGCGTAATTGCCGGCCCCGTAACTATTGCCCGCGATAATGGTGATCTTAGGAACCGTGCTGTTGGCCACAGCATTGACCATCTTGGCGCCATCCTTGATGATGCCGCCATGTTCTGATCGCTTCCCCACCATAAATCCGGTCACATCATGAATGAACACCAGCGGGATTTTCTTTTGATTGCAGTTGAGAATAAAACGGGTCGCTTTATCTGCCGAGTCGGAATAGATCACCCCGCCAAGCTGCATTTCACCTGTTTTGGTCTTGACTACTTCCCGCTCATTGGCGACGATGCCCACGGACCATCCGTCGATCCGGGCATACGCACAGAGGATCGTCTTGCCATAGTGCTCCTTATAGAGGGTCATCTCTCCGCCGTCCACCAGGTGCCGGAGCAATTCAAGCATCGAGTAAGGCTTCGATGAATCGTTCGGCATGCAACTGAGGATTGATTCTGCTCCATCCGGCGGATCAGCCGGTGCCTCGCGATTGAGTCCGGCAGTAGGAAACGGTCCGAACCTGGAGACGAGATCGCGTATCGTCCTGAGACAGGTCTGGTCATCGGGCATCTTGTAGTCCGTGACGCCGGAGATTTCGGAATGGGTCGTCGCGCCGCCCAGGACTTCCTGGTCGACGTCCTCTCCGATGGCCGCCTTGACCAGATAGGGTCCGGCCAGAAAAATCGACCCGGTCCCCTCAACGATCAGCGCTTCATCGGACATGATCGGCAGGTAAGCGCCACCGGCCACACAGGAACCCATGATCGCCGCAATCTGTGGTATGCCCATGGAGGAAAGTTTCGCATTGTTGCGAAAGATGCGGCCGAAATGTTCCTTGTCGGGGAAAATTTCATCCTGCATGGGCAGGTATACACCGGCACTGTCGACCAGGTAAATGATTGGCAGGCGATTCTCCATGGCGATCTCCTGAGCCCGCAGATTTTTCTTGCCTGTGACCGGAAACCAGGCGCCGGCTTTGACGGTCGCGTCATTGGCCACGATCACGCAGGTCCTTCCGGATACCTGTCCCACCACCACGATCACACCGCCCGCCGGGCAGCCGCCATCCGCTTCATACATACCGTCACCGGCAAAAGCACCGATTTCCAATGGAACCGTATTGGGATCGATGAGCATGTCCACACGCTCCCGCGCCGTTAACTTGCCCAATTCATGTTGTTTATCGATTTTCTTTTGCCCGCCACCGAGATAGATCGTGTCGAGCTTCCGTTGCATCTGGCTGATGAGAAGCTTCATGGCGTCTTCATTCTTCAACCGGTCAATGTCGTATGAAGGCATAGCGTGGAAAGATAGGTAAATATCGGGAACGGCCGCCGTGATTGATCTTCCGACCACCTGCCCCAGGAAGGTTAAATTGAAGGTCCCTCATTTTCGCCAGGCTTGATTCGGATTTAGTCACGGCACGGTCAACTGTTCCGCAGACCAAGGGAAAGGATCCTAATTGCCCCATCCTTTAAATTGCCGAACCTGTGACCCGAAGAATTCAGGATTTTCTGAAATCCCTTACTGCCCCGTAGGGGCTTCCGTTTGTTAACTAAATCGCCCGCAATATCCTTCTTGCCCCGTAGGGGCAAGACCCTGCTGTACTCAAAGCATCATCTGGTCGCTTCGAAACGCTGTTGAGAACGAATAAAATCATAAACTTTTCCCGACAAATTGCAGGATCTCACCAATCCAGCTTCAAACACTCCGGTGGAAGAACCGACATCAAGTTCCTCTGGCGCATAGGCC
>CAZTXO010000027.1:0-51429 GCA_964617515.1 uncultured Saprospiraceae bacterium
GCTTTGTCCGCCGAAGCTTCAGCGAAGGCTGCGGCTTTGTCCGCCGAAGCTTCAGCGAAGGCTGCGGCTTTGTCCGCGGACGACACGGCGAAAGCGGACAGATCCAAAGACGCCGGATCCACGGAAGGCAGCACCGGTAATCGTCACGGCGGTCAATCCCCGGTAGTCCTTATTTCCACAAAATACATGGTACCCCCTTCCGGGAGCATGGGAAAAGACAGCGCATGGGCCGTAATCGCCATAACGGACAACGGCCCCGGCATCCCCGAGACGATAAAGGAAAAAATTTTCCAGCCGTTCTTCACGACGAAACCCACGGGGCAGGGAACAGGATTGGGCCTTTCCTTAAGCTTTGATATCGTCAAGGCGCATGGCGGCAAATTGCTCCTGGAAACAAAGGAGGGAGAAGGAGCAACTTTTATAATACATTTACCGATTGCATAAACCAAGCGGAATGAAAATCTTAGTGGTGGACGATGAACGGGATATCCAATTCCTTTTTGAGCAAAAATTCAGAAAAGAAATCCGCGAAGGCCTGATGACATTTGCCTTTGCGTTTTCCGGCGAGGAAGCCCTGCGGTACCTGGATGATCTTCAACAGGAAGCCGTTTTGATCCTGTCGGACATCAACATGCCGGGCATGACCGGGCTTGAATTGCTGAAAAACATCAAAGCCGCGCACCGGGAACCTCCACCGGTGGTCATGATGATCACCGCTTACGGAGATGCGGACAATTACAACACTGCCATGCGCCTGGGGGCAGATGATTTTTTGACCAAACCCCTGGAATTTTCCATTTTAAAAGAAAAATTAATCCGACTGCAATGATGGCCAAGATCCTGGTAGTGGATGATGAGGCGGACCTGGAAGTACTCGTCAAACAGAAATTCCGTCAGAAAATCCGCGATCATCAGTACGAATTCCTCTTTGCCATGAACGGCCGGCTGGCCCTGGAACGGCTGCAGGAACATCCGGATATCGACCTGGTCCTGACGGATATCAATATGCCGGAAATGGACGGACTCACCCTGCTGTCCCGGCTCAATGAACAAAACAGTTTATTGAAAGCGGTCATTGTTTCCGCCTATGGCGATATGGACAACATCCGGACGGCCATGAACCGGGGCGCGTTTGATTTTATCACGAAACCGATCAATTTCGAGGACCTCGAACTGACCATGGAGAAAACACTCCGGCATGTCCTCCAGTTGCGTGAGACGGTACAGGCCATCAAAGAGAATAATATCCTCCGCATGTACGTGGATGAAAACGTCCTGCAGTTTATGAACAGCCGGGAATTTGAAAATTCCCTGATGGCCAACGAAACGATTGAGGCAACCGTGGTCTTTATCGACATCTGCTCATTTACCACCATCAGTGAACATGAACCTCCAGACATCGTGGTCCGGTTGCTCAACAGCTATTTTGAGGTCATGGTCAAGGAAATCATCGGGCAGGGCGGATATGTGGACAAGTTTATCGGGGATGCGGTCATGGCCGTCTTCAAAGGCCCCTTTCACCTCGACCGTGCGGTTGATGCAGCACTCAGCGTGAGGACGCAGATCGGAAAATTGCCGGTATCCACACACGAGGTCTCATTCAAGCCCAATGTTTCGATCGGGATTCATAGTGGAGAAATGATCTCGGGCAATATTGGTTCAGAAAGTCTGAGACGGCTGGACTATACCGTCATCGGCGATAATGTGAACATCGCCCAGCGCCTCCAAACCCATGCGGCTCCCGGGCAAATCCTGCTGGCGGAATCTTCCTTTGAGCAAATCAAGGAATCCTTCCATTGCCAAAAAATCGGGGAAGCGGTCCTGAAGAACAAGAGCCTCCCCGTGATTCTTTACGAAGTACTCGATTAAGCCAACGGCCATCTCCGATGGCCCTCATCCTCATTCCCCCAGGGCTACCCGCAACTTTTCGATGTCGAGTTTGCCCGCAAAAGCCAGTTCCTCCGCTTCAGAGGCAAATCCCCGCAGATTGATCGTGATGAGGGTTTGTGTCAGCGGTATCTGCAATTCACTCGAACGGATCTGCTTGCTGCTACCATTGTCATCGTAATAATCCTGCATTTCTGTTTTCAGGATGGCGCGACGGGAACCGATCCGGACACTCTTGTACCCCTGGCCCAGCATGCCGGGATTACCCATGTACATGCTGATCGTAGCCATCATGGGCGAGTTGGCGATGATATTGACATCAGCCTCGTTTTCAGACTTGGCCGGATGTTTATACGATTTACTGATCTGCATGCCCCCGCCCAGCATGCCCATCGCGGCAGCATTAGCCGAAGGTTCTCCCTGGGCCTTCAGCCCGTTGATCTCCGCCGGAAGGGACTCTGCTATCTGGGTGGCCAGGATGTTGTTGATGTCATTGATGGCATCCTGCAGACTGAGCTGGGCATTTTTATAGTCTTTCTGGGCAAGGTAAGCCTGCGCCTCCTGGATGAAGGTTTCGGCCTGGCTCTGACCCGCGGCACGCCAGCTGACCAGGCTGGCTAAAAGGATTAGCATATAGGTTTTCATGATTTTCCCGGTTTTACGGTGAATTGATACCAATAAAAGTACAGGGAAATCCTGAGAATGGTCGGGAACAAGACTGCCGGGCCGGGATGATCAGCGGAATTGTTTATTTCTTTGATGCGCAATTACCAGCAACATGTGGAAAACTCAACCAATTAACCACATCCGGTTAACCGTACGCCATAAGATGGATGACGTCATTCCGCAAGGCTTACGCAACCACCTTTTCGCCATCTGCTTGTTCCTGGCTTTCCTGTCGAACGCATCGGCCCAGTTCCATAATCCTTTCTTTGTGGATACGGTCTCCCAGGAAGCCATCAGCCGCATTGGTTGCGCGGACTTCAATGGCGATGGCAGGATCGATATCCTGACCTCCCATTTGCAATGGCCCTACGATCATATGAATCTCTACCTGCAGGAAGAACCCTTTCATTTTACCAGCCAGGTAATACCCGGCGCAGACAGCCTCGTCAACCTCGAATGTTTTGCGATCGGCGATATCAACCTGGACAACAAACCCGATTTCATCCTGGCCAGTGAAAACAACTATCAAATCACCTGGTTTGAAAATACGGGAAACGGTTTTATACCACACCTGGTCGATGACAGCCTGGATCTCACCACCCTGCTCTTGCTGACCGATTTCAATGGAGACAGCGTGCCTGACATCCTTTCCCTGCAGCATGTGGAGATCGTCCTGTATCTCGCCTCATCGCCCGGCACCTTTGGTACAGGACAGGTGATTCATTCCGGTACGGAGTTTTATGCCATCGATACGGGAGACTTCAATGGAGACGGCACGCCCGATGTGTCCGTAGCCAGCAGTGGCTTTGACATTCTGCTCAATGACGGAGATGGCCATTTCAGCCTGCACGGATCAGCCGGTCAGCCATTATGTTTTGGATTACAATCCGCTGACCTGGACCAGGATCAGGACGAGGATATTGCGGCGTTTATGGCCCTTTCGGGTATTCAATTTTTTGAAAATGACGGCACCGGGCAGTTTATCCAGCGAGCCAATCTGATCAGTTCTCCCGACAACTTTGAGCAGTTTATCCTGCAGGACATCACCTGCGATTCCCTCATCGACCTCTATACCACCATCCCGCAATTGGGTCAGGTTGTCCTGGTCGAAAACCTGGATGATAGCCAGTTCAGTGCGCCACAATTGATCCAGACGCTGCCCGGTGAATTGGTTGACGCCATGGCGCTTGCGGATCTGAATGCTGATGGAAAACCGGATGCCGTATGGGGCAATAAAACACTTGGATTCAACAGCAACGCGTGTACGCCGGTAGCAGTTGATTATGCGGACCGCGGAGAGGAAGCCGTGGTCGTATACCCAAATCCCTCTGGTCCGTTTTGCTACATGCAAAACCGGTCTTCACGCCAGCAATCAATTACAGTCTATACCGCAGCAGGGATACCGATTACACACGCGTTGCAACTTCCTGCCGGGGCAACGGAATCGATCGAACTTCCCCGGGCCGGCATATTCTTTGTTTACATCCATGATCCCATGGGGGTCCGGCCGGCGATCCGGAAGATCATTCGGACCAACTGAAGTGTTGCATTCAATAACTCCAACGGAGACGCAGGTAGAAAACCTGACCAAGAGATCCATATACATCCTGGTTTCGGCTAAAAAAAGATTGCCCGATAAAAGACAAATCCCAGTCTTCGTGTAGCGACCAGGTGAAGACAGGCAGGAGAATAAGCGTTTGACGCGCGGGAGAATACATGATGGCCAGGCTGCCGGCGGTGATTGGATTGAAACCCTTGCTCAGCTGTCCAAAGAAGGTGTGTCTGAAGGGCATCAGGTTTTTGACACTGAGATCAACCCCGGACAATAATCCAATGGCAAAATCATCCTCCCGGCCTTGGCTGTTGTACAAATACGAAAGCGTGGCAAAATAATCTCCTTTGAATGTCCGGTCCAGGGAAACAGAAGCAAGGAAGAGATCCACTGAATCTGCGGCGTCGTCCCCGGGATGAAAAAACATCAGCTCACCTTTCCAGCCAGTGTTACCCAGGCTGCCGGCCCAGCCACCTCCCGCCACCAGGTCTTGGCGAAAAGAACCGGCGATGAACTGCAAATCGTAACGGCCCACATGGGTCTTATACATCAAAGCCCCGGCCTGGTGTCCGGGCTGATCCGCCAGGGCAATAGCTCCTTCGAGGGAGGATACGGAGCCCGTGACATATTGCACACGTAGCCCGTCCGTACCAGGCCTTTCTTCGTAATCAAAATCAAAATAATTATAGGCATTAAATAAATCATTGGGATTCCAGACCAGGTTGATCCCCCAGTTGATCCGCTGACGGCCCACGGTGACTGTCCATTTGGCGCCGGACCAATTGAGCAGCAACCGATCAATCCTGGCATTGAGTACGGTACTTTTCCCCTCCACGAGATTCCACGAAAGGTCCATCCATCCGTTATCCTGTTCGATGAACGCGCTAAAGTAGGGCGTGTTTCGGACGACATCGCCGAGATACCATCGGTTGCGCCATTCCATGCGGGCAGATAACCGGTCGGACAGCTCCCAGCGCATGTTGAGCCGGTGATGCAACAGGTGATCCGTCATTCCGTCTCCGGGACGCTTCGTAAATGAAAAAGAAGGAATGTACTTCAGGTATCCGAGTATTTGCCAATTGGATTCCTTTTCTGTCCATAGCGAATCCTGAGCAGGAAGTGCCGGTATCCGGATCACGAGGACAAGCGCGATGAGGAGCGTCCTGCAGGATACCTTGCTACGGGGATCAGCGGGTGACATCGGATTCAACTTTCCCATCCACGAGCGTGATGACCCTCCTGGCTTTATCAATGACCCGCTGGTCATGCGTGGAAAAAATAAAGGTCATCTGTTCTTCCTGGTTGAGCAGGGCCATCAGGTCCAGGAGGTTTGCGGCGGAAACCGAATCAAGGTTGGCTGTGGGTTCATCGGCCAGGATAAACTGTGGTTTGGGAGCCAGGGCGCGGGCCACAGCCACCCGTTGTTGCTGGCCGCCGGAAAGTTCAGCAGGGCGCTTATTGGCTTTTTCCGTGAGCCCGATCTGGTGCAGCAATTCCTTCACCCGGTGATCACGTTCTGCCGCGGGTCGTTTTTGCAGCAACATGATAAATTCGATATTCTCCCTGGCCGTCAGCACTGGTATCAGGTTGTAGGATTGAAAGACAAACCCGATATGATGGAGCCGGAAGTTGATGAGATCATTTCCGGCCAATTGCGTGATATTGACGCCGTTGATCTCCACATAGCCGGAGGTAGGAACATCGAGCCCTCCCAGCATGTTGAGCAACGTTGTTTTCCCGGAGCCCGACGGACCCTTGATGGCCGTAAATTCCCCGCGGGTGATATGCAGGTGCACCCCATTGAGTGCATAGACCGGTACGGTCTTCTGGTCATACACCTTGCTCAGATCATGCGCGTCGAGGACAGTGTCGTTCATGGTTATTATTTTTTGATCGATTGGGCCGGCTTCAGTGTCAGTGCCTTTCGGGCCGGCAACAGGGATGACAGGAGGGCCGTGATCAGGATCAGGATCAGGATGGTCCCAAATTGATCCGGCCGAAGCACGGGATAGATCCGGGGATCGTACCCAAACGTGCCGTAGACCTCGCCTCCGGCCATGGCACTGAGGTCGATTCCGGTTTGATGCGTGAGCCATACAGTGCCCAGGGCCAGTAAAATCCCCACGGGACATCCCGCCAGGATCAAAAAGAAAGTCTCCAGCAGGATCATCCAAAAGACTTTGATCTTCGTCATGCCGAGGGCCATCAGCATACCGATCTCACGTGTCCGCTCGAGTATCGCCATCAACATGGTATTGACTATACCAAAGGCGAGCGCCAGCAGGATGATGCCCATGAAGATGACAACCATCTGATCCCCGAACGAGAGCGTCAGCCCAATATCGGGAGCAATCTCCTTCCAGTTGAGGATTTCGGTTCCCGGCCACTGGTTGATCAGTTTCTGTTGTACGCCGTCAAGCGCATCATGGTCCTTCAGCAGGATGGCAATTTCATTTAATGCGCCCCGCACGCCCGCCAGTGAATCCACGTCCGTGATATCGACAAATACATTGGTCTCATCATACGGCGTGTTGACCGTTTTGAAGACACCGCTCACCCGGAAAGCACCAGAGGCAAGATTACCCGCTTTATCCTGGAAGGTGAGGATGACTTTTTTATTCCGTTTGAGTTTCAGTTTCTCCAGCGTTTTCTGACTGATGAGGACTTCGTTGCGTTTCTCCGGGGAGAAATAATCGCCTTCGAATAACTTTTTTTTCAGACCGGTCACCTGGTCCTCCCGGTCGGGCATGATCCCGTTGACCGTGATCCCACTGCTGCCATTGGCGGAGGCGATCATCCCCAGCAGGATCAATCGCCCGGTGGCCGCTTGGATCGCCGGATCGGCTGAGACCTGTTCCAGCATGGGATGTCCCTGCTCCAGGATAAACCGGATGTCATGGTCCGCTCGAAAAGAAGGATGATGCAGTTGTACGTGTGAAAGCTCCCGGTAGATAGCCGTGTCTACCCGCTGGCGGATCATCCCGTTGTAAAAAGCCATCAGGAAGATGCCACACCACAGCCCGATGGCGACGGCCGCCATGATGATCAGGCTCCGCTTCCGGTTCCTCCAGATATTTCGCCAGGATACTTTGACCAGCATGCTTTCGTTGTTGATTACTTACTTCATGGCCTTGACCGGATCAAGCCGGCGGACATGCCAAAACGGATATAACCCAATGATCGACGCCAGCACCAGGACAATGGCTGATTGGGTGAGAAATATGGCCGGATCAAAGGCCGTCGGGAACAAAGGCTCAAATCCAAACTGCTCAAACGCCTTCTTGACTTCTCCGGAAAACCGGATCGGATGCTGTTGAAAATAGAAAACAAAGGGCAGGCTCACGAGGTATCCGAACAGGATACCAAGAAGGGTGATCAGGAATGTCTCTCCCACCAATATCCAGCCCAGTGCGGTTTTTTTCATGCCGATAGCGACCAGCATGCCGAATTCGTAGCGCCGCTCTGCCGTCATCATCAGGATCGTCCCGAAAAAACCAAACCCGATGATGAGGTACAGGATACCGGAATAGATGTAGGAAGAAGTCGTGTCGGCTTTGATGTGACTGGAGATCTCCGGCATCAATTCCTGCCAGGTCATCACTTCGTAGGTCGTATCCAGCCGGGCCGACAGCTCCTGCTGAAGCAGGCGCATATCATCGGGCTGCAGGATCTTGAGGGACAAAGAGGTTAGCCTGTTCTCCGCGTTGAGAAAATAGCGCGCGGTGGATAAAGGCAGATAGAGCATGTTGTCATTCATCTGGGGTGCAGCAAAATGCACGATTCCGGTCACCGGGTATTTACCGGCAGCCATGCTGCCCTGGTATCCCTGTCCAAACAGGACCAGGGTATCCCCGGTCTTGATGCCCAGTCGCCGGGCCAACCCTTCAGCGAGGAGGACTTTTTCTTCACCGGCCAGGAAATACGAGCCTTCCACCAGCTTTTGATCCAGGTGCGTCAAGGATGCCTCCTTCACCGGGTCGGTTCCGGTCAACAGGCATCCTTTCGTCACCTCGCCAACGGAGGCCAGGACAAACGTTTCGAGGCGGGGCACGACAGCGTCGATTCCCGGGACGGATGCCACCACACGCAGCAACGAATCGGATTGTTCAAAACAATTTTCCAGCACCCGCTCATCCCAGTATCCCCGCTGATGCACCTGGATGTAGCCCGAATAATAATTGACCATGTTGGCCACCAGGTTATCAAAGGCACCTTTCTGAAAGGATTTCATGGCGATGGCCAGGAAAACAGAAAACGTAATGGAGGCTGTGGTGATCCAGGTGCGCCTCGAATTACGCCAAAGGTTCCGCCAGATCATGCGGTAGATCATTTCACCCGGTTCATATTTTGTACGGTGAAAAAAGCATCCTCCATGGGCTTATCAAAAAGAAGACGGTTATACAACAAAACCGTCTTCTGCCCCTTTTTATCCGCAGGCACCATCTCTATCCGCGATGGCAGTTTTCGCCCACCCAACATTTTGACGTCATACGACAGCATCGTATTGACCAGGCTTCCATCTTCATCATAAAACTCCGCCTTCATCTGGATATAATCCTGCTGATCCACCCACGTCAGAATCGAACCCCACACCACGGCCGCCTGCGGCTTGGGAGTCATCCTGATTTTATAACAGGTTCGCCCATCGATCCGTTCCTCCCCCTCCAGCGAATGGACATAGTCCTCCACGATCGATGATTCCTTGACGAGATCATCGTTGGTAAAATCCGTTCCCATCCACGATTGGGTCATCATGGATGGCGGCAACTTGATCACCCGCTCAATGGCGGGAACCCAGTTCCAGACTTCTTTATCGTTTTTGAGAAATACAGTTCCCTTTTCTTTGACCGGAGCGGTCACCAGGATCATGGCGTACCGGGTTCCTTTTGACCAGGCACGCATCCGGAGTTCCCGTGACCAGGAAGGACGGATCGTCTGGATGACAATCTCAGCCTCGGAGGTCTTTCCCCGGGCAAGTTCGTCGGCTTTCCGGATGATCTCCCGGGCATCCGGTTGTGCCAGGCCATATGGCAACCAAACATGAAAAAGGATACAAAATGGAAGGATCGGGAAAATCAGTCTCATGATTTTGTCCTTTTACGAACGTAATCTACGATTGATTTACCAAAAATAAGGTTCAGGGCAGAAAGGCCTTTAATTGAACCTGAATCCTGGAAACGGCGTCCCGGTAATGGCTCTTTCGCTTAGGAACCAACCATAAAGTCTTCCAGACAAGATGAAGCGGGGCAGGGAATAACTTTCCAGCGGCCAATACTATCCACCAGGCCAACAATATCCAGCAAGCGAAGGCTGTTGAAAAACAAAGGATCAATCCAACCAGCGACAATAAGAGAAATACGACCATGGCCGCCCCGACGCTGGTAGGCCCCTGGAAAGTATCGGACCTGATTTTGGTAAAAATAAATCCGCGCAGGCCGCGCCATATCCAGCCTCCCGCGATAAACCAAACGGATTTGACCAGGAGCAGCATAAACAGCATAAACCTGTTGAGCAATAATACCCTGGGATAGTAGGCGGCCTCCTGGATACGATCCTTCTTCAATTGATGCACGTGGTCCTGCGCCTCTTTCATCAGGTGCTGATAAGCGGCATGCTCCCGGATGATCTTCTCCAGTCCTTTGAGATCATCATGCACGAAAGCCGGTGACTTGTGCCTCGCCATCCAGGTCAGATAGATGGACGAGAGCACATCATAGATCTTTTCATAGCCATGTTCCTCCACCTGCACAATGAGGGGATCCATGGCCTCGCTCAGCTTTTGCGTGAAAGCTTCAATGGCGTCCCGGTCTTCCCGTGTCGCCATGGGTGTGGCAAAGGGCTGGCCATAACGGATAACGACATCCGTGCCGGGCAACCTTGGGTCGGTAAAATTGACGCCCACCGGCAGGACATGGAGTTCCTCCCCTTCTTTCAGGTACGGTAAGGTGCCAAACGCCAGGTGAGCGGTTCCGCGCTGGATCGGTCTCATTTTCTTTTCCAAAACAGTCTTCGCCTCCGGGAAAATAATGACGGCATCCCCTTCGGCCAGACGCTGGTACGTCAGGTCAAAACTGGAGGCGTTTTTCCGGAGATTGCTGATGCCATCTTTTTGCCGGTAGATCGGAATCTGGTTGGTCCAGCGAAACAACCACCTGAACCTCGGGTGAAATACATCTCCGCGCACCAGGAAATGCAATTGACGCCCCATCAGGGTTGCCAGCACACTGGCTTCCATAAACGCACTTGGATGATTGCTGGCCACAATCAAGGGTCCGCGCGCGGGAATGTATTCCCGGCCATGCACGATCGTCCTGCGGAAGTAGAGCCGCAGGAAAATCCGGGCCCAAACCAAAATGATATTATACATAACTTGAGCCTGTCCTTTC
Organism: uncultured Saprospiraceae bacterium; assembly: GCA_964617515.1. GTDB lineage: Bacteria > Bacteroidota > Bacteroidia > Chitinophagales > Saprospiraceae > Opimibacter. The sequence goes on from CAZTXO010000027.1 coordinate 10,492, forward strand.
GTGCTGCAAAGTAACAACATGGCCAACAAATTCCTGTTAGTCGTCGGTGGACCCACGGGCGTGGGCAAGACAGACGTGGCCATTCAACTGGCAAAACATTTCCGGACGGAGATCGTCAATGCGGATTCACGGCAGGTGTACCGCGAGCTTTGTATAGGTGTCGGGCGGCCCACTAAGCAACAGCTCAGCGAAGTAACCCATCATCTGATCGGGCATGTACCGGTCACGGCATCCTATTCTGCCGGCCAATTTGCCGGGGAGGCGTTATCCCTGCTCGAAACACTTTATCAACATCACCGGATCGTCATCCTCTGTGGCGGCACCGGTTTATACCTTCAGGCCATCCTGTATGGCATGGATGCTTTCCCGACCATTCCGGATGAAATCGTCGCCGGGTGGACGCGGGCCTGGCAGGAGAAGGGACTGGAATTTCTCCAGGCAGAATTAAAGCGGCTGGACCCTGTCTATTTTGGAAAAGTAGATACCGCCAATCCGATGCGCCTCATCCGGGCCCTGGCCGTCAGCGACTTCACAGGAAAACCATATAGCGCATACCGCACCGGGAAGAAGGCGGAAAGGGATTTCGAGATCATCCCGATACGCCTGGACCTCCCCCGCGAAGAATTGTACAGGCGGATCGATCGCCGGGTGGATGAAATGATCGCCCACGGTTGGTTGCAGGAAGCGGACCGACTCTATCCCTTGAGGCAGTACAAAGCACTGCAGACGGTTGGATATCCGGAACTCTTTGCGGTGATCGAAGGAAGGCATACACTCGCGGAAGCCATTCCCCTCATCCAACAGGCAACCCGACGCTATGCCAAGCGTCAATTGACGTGGTTTCGCAACCAGGGAGCGTGGCGGGTTTTTCACCCGGCGGATATAGCGGCCATGATCGATTACGTTTTACAACAGATCGAAGGGCCTGCGGCCCCGGGCATCCGGCAACTTGCGTAAGGAAGGTATGGCATCCGGCTATCCACGCCACCAGTAAGCAAAGACCGCCGCCGCCGCCGCCACATTTAAGCTCTCTGCACCCCGGCGCGTATCTCCCGGTATAGAAATCACTTCCTTCACCTGGTGCATCAGATCGCCCGAGACACCGAGCGATTCGTTTCCCAATACGAGGATCCCTTCTGCGGGAGGTTGCATCGAATCGATGGACTGACCTGTGCTGTCACAGACATAAAGCAAGCCATGTCCGATGGACATGAGGCCAACTTTGTCGAGGGTGGTCGCCCTGACACGCAGGGCGCTTCCCATCGAAGATTGCAGGACTTTGTGATTGTAGAGGTCCACGCAATCCGGGGAAAGCAGGACAAAGTCAAGGCCAAACCAATCGGCAATGCGCAGAATGGTTCCCAGGTTACCGGGATCGCGGATGGCATCGAGGTAAAAAATCTTCATGCCATGCAGGTCATCCGGAAGAACGCTCTCCATCGGCAGGCGGCATACCGCCAAGACACCAGGAGGGGTCGTCATCTGGGAAAGACCATGCATTTGTTCCGGCGTAAGGATACCGGTAAGAACAGAACCTGAAAAAGGAGAAAGCAAGTCGACATAATCCGGATTGGATACATACACTTCTTCGACGATGGTCGGTCTTTCCTGCAACAGTTCCCGGGTGATTTTCAGGCCCTCTACTATGAATTTATCATACTTTAGCCTGAACTTTTTATGGTGCAGGGACTGTATGAATTTGATTCGCGCTTTGGATAAAGTTTCCATATCAACAGATTACCGGGCAGCGGGCATCACGACAACCTTGCGGTGGGCATGTGTCTTCCTGGGCATGATGCTTCTCCTGTCCTGCAATAGTAAAAAATATCTCAAACCGGATCAATCCTTTCTCTATAAAAACAGCCTCACGCTGAAGTCCCGTTACCCGATTCCCAATAAATCGGAATTGAAAACCAACCTCAACACCCTGTACCGGCAACAGCAGACGAAGGGCCTTATTCCCAGGCATACCTTTTATTACCAATACCAGCGAAGCCTGGAAAAACACCCCGACCGGAAAAAATGGTCCGAAGAGCGGTTGGTCCGTAACCGCCCAGTCATTCACGATTCCCTGAAAGCCCGGCAAACGTGTCTTGATTTTGAAAAATACCTGGCGCTCCGGGGGTACCGGCATGCGCATGCCTCCTACCGGGCCCAGACGCAGAACAAAGAAACCACCGTGTATTATCATGTGGATCCGGGTCCCCGTCTCTACATCGATACCCTGCTCACCATCGCCTCGGATACTTCCCTCCAGCGAATCCTGGATGATCATGCGGAAAACCGGCTCATGAAAAACGGAAGCCCGCTGGATATCGATCTGTTCAACCAGGAAAAACGGAGGATGGTGCGCATCCTTCAAAACCAGGGCTACGCGACATTTGATGAAAACTTTGTTTCCCCCCTGGAAGTAGATACGTCCGGTCATCGCGTGAAAGCGATCATGCGCATCCTCAATCCGTCGGACAGCACGTTTCACTTACGCTATTATATCGGCGACGTCTCCGTTTACCCGGACTATGACTTGACACGGTCGCAGCGATACCTGGACACGACCATTCGCCAGGTCCGTTATTTCCTGCCGGATTCACTTCATTTCAGCCTGAAACCGGAGGTATTGCAGCGTAATTTTTTCCTGGTACCCGGGCATCTGAGTCGCCGGGAGGACCTTGAACGCACGATCCGCAATCTCACCCGCATCGAAATCGTGCGGTTTGTCAACCCGGTGGCGTCCATCGACACGACGGACGGAAAGCGCGAACTGGATTACAATGTCTTCATCTCCCGGAACAAGAAGATAGATTTCCAGGGCTCCGTGGAGCTCACGTACTCCAATGTCGCTGCCTCAAAGAGTCGCTCCTTGTTTGGGACGTCCGCCTCGGTCAACTACCGGGACCGCAACACCTTCCGTGGCGCAGAGGTGCTCAATGTCAATCTTGAAACAGGACTGGAATTCAATTTCATTGAAAAACAACAAGGAGAGGACGCTCCCCGTCCAAGCCTGATCAACAGTGTCAATATCGGGGTCGGAGGCAATCTTTCTTTTCCCCGTTTCATGGATCCGTTCCGCATGTACCATTTACTCGGTTATTCGAAAGACCCGGAGCGGAAACCCCTCATTGGCCGAAAATTGCATGATTGGCTGCTGCAGGATGCTTCCTCCAGGATTGGCCTGGGGTACAGCTTCGTCACCCTGCAGGATCTCTACCAATACTACTCGGTCAATGCCAACCTGAGTTATGTCATGCAACCGGACCCCACGCGGAAACTCACCATTGACCGCACGGGTTTTGATCTCTTTGTCCCGGATGCCAAACCCAAATTTGATTCCATCCTGATGCTCAATAAATTTCAACGCGAAAGCTTTGGAAAACAATTGTATACAGGCTTTTTTTTCAGGGACTACCTGTATGAGCTCAACACGAAATCCCCCAATCACTCCGCTTATTTCAAGATTCTGCACAGCTTTGAAATTTCCGGCCTCGAGATCCTGGCCATCAATTCCCTCTACAACCGGATCGCCCCGCACGGCAAAGAATTCATCCTGACTTCCGGGAAAAAAACAGAAAGAGATTCGGTCCGCTTTTCTCATTTTGTCAAAGGGGAACTGGATCTTCGTTATTACAAGGATCTCGGCGGGGAAAAAGAACTTGCTTTCCGCTTCAACGCGGGCCTGGCACTTCCCTATGGTCCGTATACCCACCAGGTACCGTATCCCAAACAATTCTATGTCGGAGGCGCATCGAGTAACCGGGCCTGGCAGGTTCGCGAACTTGGGCCGGGCGGCTACCAGGACCCTAATCCGGTAGATCCCGATCTTCCGTTTTATCAGACCGGGGATATCAAAATGGATCTTTCCCTGGAATACCGGTTCAATCTATTCTGGTATTTCAAAGGCGGAATCTTTCTTGACGCGGCCAATGTGTGGACACTCTATGAGGATGCCGAAAGGCCCAGGGCCAATTTCCAGTGGAAACGATTTTACAGGGAATTCGGTGTCGGGTATGGCTATGGCTTACGCCTGGACTTCGATTATTTTATTCTACGGCTCGACCTGGGGTATAAATTATTCAACCCCTACCCGGTCCTCAATTCGAGCGGCAAGTATTCGCGATTCCTGAAAGATGAAGTGAAAAAATTTCCCGGCGGTTTTGAACCCCAGATTGCCGTCGGTCACAAATTCTAACCGGATCAAATGGCGCAGGACACTTCAACCTGCGCGGCCATAAAGACGGCAGATTGGGCATTGGCTGGGATCATGCCCGCGTGCCGGGCAGTATTTCCGGCCAAAGTATATCATCTGCAGGTGGACTTTATGCCAGGATTCCTCCGGGAAGATTTTTTTCAGATCGGCTTCCGTCTGTTCGACACTTTTACCGGTACTCAATCCCCAGCGGTGAGCGAGACGGTGGATGTGCGTATCCACCGGAAAGGCTGGCAGGCCGAAAGCCTGGGACATGACGACAGAGGCAGTCTTATGCCCAACGCCCGGCAGGGATTCCAATTCCTCAAACGTATCGGGGACCTTCCCATGGTATTGCTCCAGCAGGATCCGGGACATGGCATGTATGTTCTTTGCCTTAGCCGGAGACAACCCGCACGGACGGATGATCTCCTGGATGGTCTTGACGTCCAGGTCAGCCATCGCTTTCGGCGTATGCGCTTTCCTGAATAAGACCGGCGTGACTTCATTCACCTTGACATCGGTGCATCGCGCGGACAGGATCACCGCTACCAGCAGTGTGTAAGGATCCTCATGTTCCAACGGGATGGGCACTTCCGGAAAATAGTGGTCCAGGATGGCAGCAATTTTTTTCGCCTTTTCTTTTTTATGCATATCCTTCCGGCTTCATAGCCTGTTGAGAAATTCCATGGTATCGGTTCCGTCGGCATACTGGCGCAAGGCGGGATGCTGACTTTGACCCGGCAGGACATGATCCCATCCTTCGATTGGCAGGACACTGACCACGCATTGGATTTCTGCTCTCCGCGCTTCCAGTTGCCGCTTCAGCGCATCCTGATCTGAGTAATAAGCATAATGAAGACACCCGATCCGGGAAGCCACCGCATCATCCTGCCTGAGGATAAGGTGCCCGAGATGAAGGTGCGGTATTTGATTGATCAGGTAAAGCGCGTAATTGTAATCGAGGTTGTTTTTGTATTTATGATGATGCGCCAATGATTCCCACGGTGCTATTGCTTCCGGCCACGCGCTGAAATCATATCCTTCGGGAACGTACACCTTGGCCACATTCCGGCAGCCCAATCCAAAGAAAAGAAATATATCCTTCCCCAGCGATCGCAGGGCAGCAGGCGATTCTTCTCCTGTGAGGACGGCGACTCCGTTGCGGTTATACCGGAAGATGTGAGGATAGGACCCGAAGTAATAATCAAAATACCGGAGACTGTTGTTACTGCCGGTCGCGATCACCGCATCCATGCGCTCCAGGCGCTCCGTCATCTGAATAGCATCCTCCAGGGGAGGCCAGAGACTTGTCCATTTCCGGATGATGGCCGGCAACAGGCTGGGATCCTTATCGCTGAGTTTGATTACTGCCTGGTGCCCGGAAGCGATCACGGAGAAAAGATCATGAAAACCAACCAAAGGAATATTGCCTGCCATGACCAGGGCGACGCGCTTCGCCGGCCCCTTCCGCTCCGGATACGCATGCAACCATTGCCGGCACTTGTCCGGATCGAGGAATTCATCCACGATCGCGTCCAATGCTTCGAGGATAAATTCACGGGTAAACCACGGATTGCGCTGCTCTGCCTGCCCGATGGCATCCGCCATTGCTCCTCCCGGCGTTTGCACAAACTCCCGCAACGGCACTAAAGAGGCAAGAAAACTTTCCCGGTAGTTCATTCGGCATTCGGTTCCTTACGTTGTGACAGGTATCCTCTCCATTTTTCCAGCAGTTGCGCCATATCCATTGGCAACGGGGAATCAAAAAACAACCTTGTGCCCTTGGTAGGATGATCAAAACCCAAAGTCCGTGCATGCAATGCCTGGCGCGAACAGATCCTGAAACAATTATCGACAAACTGTTTGTACCGGGTATAAACCGTTCCTTTCATGATCCTGTCACCCCCATACCGCTCATCATTGAATACCGGGTGACCGATGTATTGCATATGCACCCGGATCTGGTGTGTACGGCCGGTTTCCAGCACGCATTTGACCAGGCTGACATAATAGAGATCCTCCAACACTTCATAATGGGTGATCGCTTCCTTTCCGGACTCCCCTTCCTCAAACACGGTCATCAGTTGCCGGTAGCGGGGATCCCTTCCGAGATGCCCTTCAATGGTGCCGGATGGTGGTTCCGGTACGCCCCAGACAACTGCCGTATACTCCCGGGTGATCGTGTGATCAAAAAACTGTTTGGCTAAATGGGTCATCGCGTAATCGTTTTTCGCGATCAGGACGAGACCCGATGTATCGCGGTCGATCCGGTGCACCAGGCCGGGACGGTCCGGGCTATTGCCCGGCAGGACAGGCATGTCAGGTTTTTTGAGATGCCAGGCCAACGCATTCACCAGGGTACCACCCGGATGCCCGACACCCGGATGAACCACCATCCCTGCGGGCTTTTGAATGACCATCAGGTCCTCATCCTCATAGACGATGTCCAGCGGGATAGGCTCGGGGATGATCGATTCTCCCAGGTCTGGAGGTTTTGGCAAAAGTACAGTGATCACCTGGCCGGGTTTGATGAGGTAATTTGGTTTTACCGGCTGCCCATCCACGCGGATGGCACCCGCCCGCAATCCGTTTTGAATTTTGTTTCGGGAAACGCCCTCCAGGCGGATCTGGATGTATTTGTCGATCCGTACGGGTGTCAGACCCGCCGGTGCCGTGATCCGGTGATGTTCATATAGCCCTTCTTCTCCGCCTGGTTCATTTTCAAAATCCTCCATCATGGCACAAAATTAACCGCCCCCGCCATGTGCTGACTCTCATCAGGAAAATATCCACGGTAGTACCACCGTGCGTGTAAGCCCGCAATGGAATGGCTTTAAAATAGCAAACTCACTCCGAGCGAGATCTTCAGCCACTTTCCGGACGAACGATGCTCCTCAAAGGCTTCGATGGGATAATCCACGATATCGACCTTGGATTCATTGAGGGCCAGGTAGGTGACACTTGGGTTGGCCACCAGCCCTACCCGCACATCTCCCCGGATATACCAGATATTGGGGACGATGTGGATCCCCAGGTCGACTCCATAACCGGGCACATGATGGGAAGCTTCCTTATACCGGTCGATGGATTCACCGCTATCGCGATCCGTAAGGAACGTGGAGGTCTTCCATAAAGCGATACCAAACCGACCTTGCGCATAGGGCTGCAGCAGCCAGTTGATTTCCGGGTAAAACCCTGCCGTCAATCCGTACTCAAAACGCCGCGTACTTGTTTTTTCCTTGATATCCGTATCCTGCTGGGTATAGCGAATGGCATAATGGCCAAGACTGGCTTCACTGAAATACACACCGGCCATAAAAGGTTTGTTGTACAATACCCGGTACTGACCTTCAAAACGATACCCCGGGCTGTCAGACAGGATCCAGCGGTCCGTAGGAGATTGCGCCACCAGGATTTCCCCATGTGCACTGACCATGAGCCTGGGAAGCGCTTGGATCACCGTTTGCCCCGGGACGGTACCTGGTATGAGCAGGAACAGGATCCAGGTGATCAGGTCATATTGGCGGCGATGCTTCATGGCGAGGCGCATCAGGCAATTGATGATCCGAGGGCGGCAATACTTTTCAGCAACTGTTCGATCTTGGCTTCCCCATCCGCTTTTTTCTGACGTTCCTTATCCACCACGTCACGCGGGGCGCTGGCAACAAATTTTTCATTGCCCAGCTTTTTGTCGACACTGCTGACAAAGCCCTGGTAATAAGCCAGCTCTTCTTTCATCCGCGCAAGCTCAGCATCCCGGTCGATCTCAATATGGAGCACCGTGTGATACTGATATTTGCCGGCAAGAAAAGATACACCTTCCTGGGCCCCTTCAAGACAATCTGCGTTGGCAAGCTTCTGCAACACAAACCCTGCTCCTGGCCACGCCCACATGGCCCTCCTGGCTTCATCATCAGGAAAGGTCAATGTCATGGATTCCTTGGGTGAGAGCTGGTATTGATTACGCAGTTCAAGCACTGCGGATTTCACGGTCAGGATGTGATCGAAAAGTTCGCATACATCCGCTTCTACAGGACCGTTTGGGGCATGGATGAGAGATACCATGCAATCCGCTCCGGCCTCCCGGCTCCGGAGCTGATGCCAGATCTCCTCCGTGATAAAGGGCATGAACGGATGCAGGAGTTTGCTGATTTGTTCGAACAGGTCCAGAGTAGCTTCATAACTTTTTTCATCCAGTCCCTCCCCAAAGGACGGCTTGATGATCTCGAGAAAGACACTGCAGAAATCATCCCAGATAAACGTGTACAAAGAGGTCACCCCTTCCGACAGCCGAAACTGGGCATATTGCTGTTTCAAATCCCGGTCCACTGCGTTTATCCTCGACTGCATCCAGCGGACCGCCAGTGCCCTCCCCTGGTTTTGCTCCAACGATGTATCCCGATTCCAGGACTTAACGAGTCGTAAGGCGTTCCAAAGCTTGTTACAGAAATTGCGCCCCAGCTCACAGAGCTTTTCATCAAAGAGGATGTCCCCGCCCGCGGGCGCGGAGGCCATGATGCCATAGCGCACGCCATCCGCTCCATACTGGTCGATCAGGGCCAGCGCGTCCGGACTGTTGCCGAGCTGTTTGCTCATCTTGCGCCGTTGCTTATCCCGCACCATCCCCGTGAAATACACGGCATCGAAAGGTTTTTCACCTTTCCATTCATAGCCGGCCATGACCATGCGGGCCACCCAAAGGAAGATGATGTCCCATCCTGTGACCAGGACCTTGGTTGGATAATAATAGTCGAATTCAGTTTCATCCTTCCAGCCATTGAATACGCTGATGGGCCAAAGCCAGGATGAAAACCATGTATCCAGGACATCTTGGTCCTGCTCCAGATCATGGGCGGTAAGATCGTTGCGGCCGGTTTGCCGTTTCGCTTCCTCCAAAGCCTCTTCCATCGTTTTGCCTACATAGGCGCGTTCACCTTCCTCTCCTTTGATATACCAGGCAGGGATCTGGTGGCCCCACCATAATTGACGGGAGATACACCAGTCACGGATATTCTCCATCCAATGCCGGTAGGTATTTTTCAGGTTGTCCGGATAAAAAAGCACATCACCCTCCATTACCGCCTGTAAAGCCGGCGCCGCGATCGACTTCATGTCCACAAACCATTGCAACGAAAGGCGGGGTTCGACCACGACGCGTGTTCGCTCGGATCGCCCGACATTATGGATCAACTCTTCGGTACCGGCGATATGTCCGGCCTGCTCCAGCGCCTCATACATGGCTGTCCTGGCTTTTTCCCGGTCCATGCCGACAAAAAGCTGCGCCGCCGGGCTCATGGTACCATCCGCGTTGAGCACATCCACGACATCCAGGTGGTGCCGTAAACCAATCTCATAGTCATTGATATCATGGGCAGGGGTGACCTTCAGGGCACCGGTCCCAAAAGCCATGTCCACATACGTGTCCGTGATGATCGGCACCTCACGGTTGATCAACGGAACAATCGCTTTCTTGCCATGATAGGCTTTGTACCGGTCGTCTTCCGGATGCACTGCAATGGCCGTGTCTCCCAGGATAGTCTCCGGCCGCGTAGTGGCGATCGTGATCCATTCCCCGGTTGAACCGGCGATCGCATAACTCACTTTGTACAGCATCGACTTCTCTTCCTCATAGATCACCTCCTCATTCGACAGCACGGTCCTGGCAGACGGATCCCAATGGATCATGCGCTTACCCCGGTAGAGTTTTCCTTTGCGGAACAAGTCGATAAATACGTCGATGACAGCCTCCGATCTTTCTTCATCCAGCGTAAAAGCCGTACGCTTCCAGTCACAGGATGCCCCGAGTTTCTGCAATTGATGCAGGATGATACCCCCATACTTATCCGTCCATTCCCAGGCATGCCGCAGGAATTCATCACGCGTCAGGTCTGACTTTTTGATTCCGCGTTCACGCAACATATTGACCACCTTTGCCTCGGTCGCGATGGAGGCATGGTCCGTACCCGGGATCCAGCACGCATTTTTGCCCTCCTGCCGGGCTCTCCGGATGAGGGTATCCTGGATCGTGTTATTCAGGATGTGCCCCATATGCAGTTGCCCGGTCACGTTCGGTGGCGGGATGACGATGCTAAAGGACTCCCGTTGATCAGGCACCGAATAAAAGTGCCCCGCCTTCATCCAATGCTGGTACCACTTATCTTCTATATCGGACGGATTATACCGCTTCGATAGTTCTTCCATAATCTTTCGTGTAGCTTGTCGCAAAGATAAAACGGGAAGGCCGTTCAGGGGCGTCAGCAAATCAACCCCGGGGCCTCAGGCCGTAAACGGTTCCCTGGGCTCCCAACTCAGGTCCGGCTTGAAAAAGGAATAGATCCATGGCAGGATGCTGTTGAGGATCCGGTTGGGATAACGCAGGTAGGCCCAGACAGGCAATCCATCCGCGCCGACCGAACTCTTGATTTCCGTGGCGGTGCGGGATAGCTGGAGCTGCCGGAAGCCCTTTTGCGTGGCTTCCCCGATCAGGGCCAGCAACATGTTGAGATACAGCTTGTAGTAATGGTTGACTTCAGGATCATACCCGAGAAAATGGGCGTCCATGATGTCCCCGTCCTCAAAAAGCGTGAAAAAGGAAATGATTTCCCCATGATCTTTGTATACCCACAGGCGAAAAGAGTCGCCCATCGCCCTTTTGATCGTCGAAAAATACTTTGGCGGGAGATAAAATAAATTGAAGCCCGCGTCCCCCACCACCTGCAGGTAGAGATAATGCAGGTGATCTTCCACCTGCCGGATTTCATCCAGGTTGAGCTCGACGCGCTCCAGGGATTGCGCGCTTTGCATGGCCTTTTTCGCCCTGACACGGTATTTGGATTTCAGCGCGGCAAGGTAGTCATCAAAATTTTTCCATTCCGGCCGTATGTGCATGATCATACTCGGCTGGGTATCGATGACATGATACTTGCGGCAATAGGGCGTGTCCTGCAACTCCCGGAAGATATCCCGGTAAAAATCTTTGACAAAGACCAACCCGATCTTGCGGAAGTTGGGCAGGGTCAGCATCCAGTCGATGCATTGCATCATGAGGAGTGTCTGATCACGTGGTGTGACGGAGGAGGAAAAGCAAAAGCCATAATCACCGGTCACGGTCGTGTTGCCGAGGCAAAGTACCCTGACCCTGAACAGGGAAGCCGCACGATAACGGATCCACTGCCAGGGCCCCTTGCGCGCATGTTTTTTAAGACTCTCCCCCGGGTTGAATTCCTTTACCTGGAACGTGAGCATCCCCAGGGGACTACCCGCTTGCTCCAGCCGGACATAACAAAAGGTCATCCCCTCAGGTGGTGATGATTCCAACGCCGCGTGATACGCCCTGCTTTGAAAAATACTCTTACAACCTGTGTCCGAAAAGAGCGGATCGAGGCAGGTGTAAAACAGACAGGCATCGACTTCTCCCCCGGAGAGATTGAGTTTGGTCCTTGGTGGAGTATTGATCGGTGTTCCAGTGTCGTGCATCCCGGGAAGAGGGCAAATCTACGATTATCAGGCTTGATTAACATTTCCCGACCGGATATGTTGAGAATCGCCCTGGGATAGACCAGCGCAGACAGGTCCAAAGGTCTAAAGGCCCGCGATCCGGATCATGGTATCCTCGACATGGTGAACCAGTTCGGTAAAGTGGGGTTCTCGTTTCGTGGTGCGGTCCCGCTTGAGCGGCAGGTCGATATCGATGTGCTCGATGATGAGCGAAGGCGGCGCTTTCATGATATAGATATCATCCGCGAGATACACCGCTTCGTTGATGTCATGCGTCACAAACAGGATCGTGGAGTTGAACCGGTGCCACAGGTTAATCAGGAGGTCCTGCATCTGGATCCGGGTTTTGATATCCAGGGCGCCAAAGGGTTCATCCATCAGGATGATCTCGGGATTGGCAATGATACTCCTGGCAATGGCGACGCGTTGTAACTGCCCGCCGGATAGCGCGGGATACTGCGCATATTTTTTTTCGTGACCTGCCAAGCCGACCAGTTCGATCAGTTCCATTGCTCGGGCGTACCGGTCCTTTTTGTCGATTCCCTGGTAATCCAGTGCAAGCGCTACATTGTCCAGCACCGTCATCCAGGGAAAGGAAGAATACTCCTGGAAGACCATGCTGACCCTGGTCTTATCGCTGACCGGCTGCCCTTTGATGAGCACCTCTCCTTCTGTGGGCTGTTGCAAACCGGCGATATAGCGCAGCAAGGTTGACTTGCCGCTTCCCGACATCCCCAACAGGACGATAAACTGACCCTGGTCCGGCTTATCCTCGACCAGCATATTGAGGCCCTTGATGATCCAGGTATTGCCGCCGTCATAGGACTGCCCGATATTCTTCAATTCGATGATGTTCAGCCGGGCTGCGTTGTCGTCAAACTTTACATTCATTTGCCCGCGCTTTTTGCCGTGATTTGCTGAAGGATGGCCTGGTCCCTGCGTTTATCATACCATGAATAGGCCGTCAGGAAGACAATGGCGAAAAAGACAAAATGAATCACCCATACCGTGTCGCCAAAGAGGTAACCAAGCGGCCTGAAATCCCCCAGGAAAGGAATAAACTCACACCCCATCAGCAATACATAGATACCCAGGGCGATCCATCCCGCGGCCAGCAGGACGTAATCCCAGATGACCCGCAGCAGTCCCTTCTCCTCCAGCCGGGAAGACCGGACGGCATCCTGCGCCTGGTATTTATACGGGAACAATTTTCTGTCCAGCCACACGAAAACCCGGTCCTGGATGATGCCGATCAAAATGATAATGATGAGGAGTGCAAACATTTTATCCAATCGGCCCTGCCGCTGGCCAACATTGTAAATCAAGGCCCCCAGTCCTCCCTGGCTGCTGTTGATGCCTTCCGCTACGATGATATAGGTCCACGAGATCGCCGTGAGCACCCGCAGATCATCCGACAACCTGGAAAGGACACTGGGAAAATAGACGGACCGTAAAATCTGAAAATCCGTCGCACCAAGGGTATGCGCTGTTTTTAAATACACATCCCCCACTTCATCGATGCGCTGCACCATGACAGGCAGCAGGTAGATCAGAATCCCAAAAGCCAGGAAATGAACCTTCATGTCCGTATCGATGCCAAACCACACGATAAACAATCCTGTCGCAGCCGTGAGCGGCACATACCGGAATGCTTCAATCTGCATTTTAAATCCGAAGCGGGGAAACCGCATCAATCCGATGATAAATCCTACCGGTACGGTAATCAGGATTGCCTCCAGGTATCCGGCAAGGTTAAGCCCGATGCTGATCCCGGTATTGCGCAGCAATTCATTATCATTTAACAGATCACTGAACGAAGCCAATACTTTGAAAGGGGACGGCAATATACCGGAGGTGACCATGGGTTCCGTACCGGAAGTCAGACCGACCCATAGCAAGAGGACGGCACTTACGCCGATGATCCCATAAAGGATCTTCTGAACGGTAGTGCTCTCCTCGATTCCCCCGAGCAGTTTCATGCGGACAGCGATTTAGGCGAAGCTATGGTTCAATTGGCAATCAACTGAAAATCCGTCCTCCGGTTTTTCGCCTTGCAGGCTTCATCCTGGTTTTGCTCGCAGCCCGGCACCGGGTTGTCCGGTCCGTTACCGATGATGATGAAGCGGTTCTTGTCGATTTTGTACTGGCTGGCCAGGTAGTCCGCTACAGCCTGGGCGCGCTTGCGCGAGAGCTCCAGGTTCATCTGCTTGCTGCCGACGTTGTCTGTATTCCCCTCGATGCGCACACGTGCATTGGCAAAGGACTTCGCCACATCGGCAAACTGCAGATCGATGATGGTCTTCGCGTTTTCATCCAGGGCAAATTTACCGGAAGCGAAATTGATACTGACTGGTTTGCTCGCGATCGCCGGAGCAGATTTTTCTTCCGCGGTTGGCGCGTCGAAAGTCTTGGAGGCTTCCGCCGCAAACATCGGACCCGTCAATTTCTCATTAGCCGTCTGAACAGCGCCGGTAAAGATGACACTTCTCCAGGCCGGCGCTTCCTTTTCGGCATCGCCCATGGCCACGAAGTTTTTACTCATTTTGGTATATAAGTCTTCACCGCGCTGTCCGCGATAATCAGGGTTCATGCCGAAGAAATTGACATTGTCCCCATGACCGGTCCAATAGACCACTTCCGTCATCCCCATCGCATCCTCCACGCCAAGACCATTGATTTCGGCCAGGTATTTAGCGGCCTTATCCCGGTTGGATGGGTTAGCCTTAAGCTCAGCCACGGCCTTCATCCAGCCTTCATAGAAGCCATTGATCATGTCCCGGTGACTATTGATATAGGATTCTTTGGCAAAGAAAATATCCGCGATGACGTGCGACTGGCTCTTCGTGTTGAGCAGCGTTTTGGATCCTGGTACATCCTTCGTGGCGAGAATATCATCTGGGCTCCAGACGACGGCGGCATCCACATCCGGGCTTCTGAACAGCTGCGCCGCTTTCAGGTTATCCGCTGTGGTGACCACATTGACATCGCTGTACTTCAGGTTGGCTGCTTCCAGTGCCGTGGTCAGCAGCGTTTGAGCGGGGGAAGGAACAGCGACGGCAATCTTTTTCCCTTTGAGATCATTGACACTGTTGATGCCCCGCTTGACGATGATCGCATCCCCTCCGCGCGACCAGTCTACCTGCATAAAGGCTTTGGGCTTATATTGATTGATATCCGCAGGGCCTGTATACAGCGGAAACGCATCTGCGGTCTGGACCGCGACATCATACTCATCAGCGATCCAGGCGTTCATCGCGTTGATGAGATCATTTTCCACGACAAAGCGCACTTTAAACCCATATTCCTTGTAGAAACGCGAATTTTCATTCGGCTCCGAGCCTTCGTTGAAGTATAAACCCGGACCGTATCCGCCCCAGGTGACCAGTTGGACCACGAGCGTATTGTCATCATCATGGAACCCGGTCTTCTGCGGTTCTGTCTGACTCTCTTCCTGCTTGGTTTCTTCCGCTTTCTTTTTCAGGTTGGCGCCGAAAGAAGTTTTATTGAGGAGATAATAGCCAAGCCCGGCGATGGCGCCAAGGATGAACAGGGTGATGATGAACTTGGAAAAGGCGGTTAATCGAGTAGCCATGATTTGGTTGTTTTTGTAAGCTATACTGGGTGAATCTCTGTCGGTTATTCAAAGAAAGAATCATATTGATTCTTTCGGTTTTCCACTTTTTCCGGTCTCGCCAGCGGTGCGTTGAGGTCCAGGACATTGGTATCGTCCGCGGCTTCCTTGAGCAGGGTTTGCTTCTGGGCGCCAAGGATGCTGGACACCCCTTCATTCTCCCATTTTTCCAGCATACGCAATCCTTCCTCTTCGAAGATCCCGTTTTGGAGATCGACCGATTTCATGAAATTTTCGGACATGTCCATAAACCGCTCCATCTCCCCCACCTTGTTGGCGACATCATCCGCGATCGCTTCCAGGGCCATGTCAAAGACCATCCGCTTGTCTTTATCACCGGCGATGATATTAAGGGCGGAACGCATGGCGCTGTGACTGGCATGCATGGCCTTCCGCTCCTGTTCCTTGATTTCCACCTGGTCCTCGATATCCTCCAGCATGACTTCACTGTTTTCATACATCTTGCCGAGAACCCGGTAGAGGATTTCCATCTTTTTGTACAGATCCTCCAGTTTCATGTTGGATTCCTTCAGCCTGCCGGCTTTACGGCTTTTGAGGATCACGACGGCCTGTTTGTCTGTTTCCTTGGCCTGGCTGGCAAGGGTCAGGTTGCTCTGGATTTCTTTCCGGTTGTTGAGGATCAGCTCCTGCAACTTATGCATCTGTCCCCGCAGCATGCTGATCTGCCGGTTCATCTTGCGCAGGTTTTCCTTCAGGTCATTGACATACCCTTTGAGGATGGCGATCGGGTCCATCTTGACAAAGATTCCCGTGACGGCCCGCATGGCGCTCTTGTACATGTACCAGACCAGGTTGCGGGCTTTCGAGTCCAGGACGGTAAAGATGATCGCTCCGAGGACCGCCAGCGTGGCGACCAGCCCGATGCCGGAGGTGAGGGCACCGATGATGAAGCCCAGGGATTTGATGGTGATAAACCCAATCGCGGCAATGATGGCTACCAGGAAAACAGCTCCTGTAACACCCTCCGGCCGCTCCCAAAATGTTTTCGATTTAAATCCTTCCATACAGTGGTATCGGGACTACAGGTGTGATTCGATATTTTTCACGTCAGATTCGATCTGCCCCAGCAAGGCCTGGTAGGTGGCATCGAAATCATGGGCGGTCTGGTTCAGTTTTTCGCTCGAAACGGAGATTTCAGCTTCCAGTGTCGTGATCTGCTGACGATGCGCGTTGATGTCGGCGTTGAGCTTTTCGATGTCCTTTTGCTTTTGATCGATCGTCTGTTCCAACTGCCTGATCTCTTCTTGCTTACCGGTGAGATTGCGCCGGCGTTGCCCGTCCAGGGCCTCCTGGAATTTGGATTGCTCCGACGCCAGCACATTGAGATAATGCTTGGCACTTGCCAGTATCTTTTCCTTCGTGGCCCCCATGGTCTGGGCAGTAGCAAAGGCGGATTTATACCGCGTATGGTCATCCATGGGCACGTTGGCCAGGGATTTCAGGAAATCCTTGTATTCCATGTAATCAAATCCATCCTGGTTGCTGTTCTCCAGCGCCTGGAAAAGGACATCCAGGAATTTATCCTGTATCTGCCCCTTGCCGGCAGCACCCGCCTGACTGGAGGAACCGGTCAGGTCAAAAGCCTCCTTTTTGCTCTCAGAAGTCGTCTCCGGCGTTTTGGGGTCCTTCTCCGGGTTGGTATCTTCTATGATAAAGAGAGACTTGAATTTCTTAAACATGGTTGAAGTAAACCTTGAGGTCTGGTAAATCCTATAAAGTGTAAAAATACGGATTAGGTTCAGTTGGACAGGGGGCATTTTAGGGGAAAAATGATTTGATCCGGCGGGGGCTGTGGGCTTGGGGACTTCGGCTTACCTTTACGACATGCAGGATCAAATCCATGTCCCGTCAGAAATCGGCGCTCTCCAGCGCGTTCTGGTGCACCGTCCGGATGACGGTATCGCCCGGATTTCACCCCGGCATGCCGGCGAACTCCTCTTTGATGATATCGTCCACCTGCCCAAAATGCAGGAAGAACACGACATTTTTACCTCCGTCCTGGCCGGGTTTATCGGCCGGGAAAACGTCCTGGAAGTGCAGGACCTCATCCTGGAGTCGCTCCGCGCGGACCCGAAAGCCCGGGAACATTTCATGGGCTATATCGCCAGTTTCGAAGAACTGCCCGCCCAGTTTGTCCAGGAACTCAATGCCATGGATGATGAGCTCCTGTCCAGGGTCCTGATCACCGGTCATGACCCCACGATGGATTCCATCTATTTCGATCCGGTACCCAATCTCATTTTTACCCGGGATATCGCAGTGGTCGTCAATGACCACATCGTCATCACCAAAGCGGCCAAGGAAGCCCGTTACCGGGAAAATCTCTTATCCCGCTTTATCTTTTGGTATCATCCGACCTTCCAGCATCTCAAAGAGCAAAAGCGGCTCATCAACCTCAATGATGTGGACATGTTCCCGCCATCCCGTACGGGCGAACGTATCTCCATCGAAGGCGGTGACATGATGATCCTCAACAAGGATTACCTGCTGATCGGATGCAGCGAACGCTCCACCCCGCATGCTTTCCATTCCCTGCGAAAAATCCTCTTTGAGCGGCAGGTAATTGACCACGTGGCCATGGTTGTCATCCCCAGGGAACGGTCCTACATGCACATAGACACGATCTTCACCCATGTTGACACCAACCATGTGGTGGCGTATAAACCAATCGTCCTCGATGGCCTGAGCAGCTATGTGGAAGTCTATGACAAAGATGGCACGGACCGCTATTACTCTTCCATCAGTGAATTCCTGCTCAAAGAAATCAACCCGGATTTGCAGTTTATCCTGAGCGGACAGGGCGTCTCCCCATACCAGGAACGGGAACAATGGACGGACGGGTGTAACCTGGTGACGATCCGGCCGGGTGTCGCCCTGACCTATGACCGCAATCCACATACGGAAAAGGCCTTTGCCGCGGCCGGGTTCTCCATCCTCCGGGCGGAAGAGTTCCTGCGGGAGGCAAAAGCAAATCCTGCTTTCGCCTCCGCCCTCGAAAAAACCATCATTACCCTTCCCAGCAATGAATTGTCCCGGGCGCGGGGCGGCTCCCATTGCATGACCTGTCCGATCCGGCGATCATGAGTTTCCGGCACCAGGCTCAGGTACGCGTCCGGTACGGCGAAACGGATCAGATGGGATTCGTCTACTATGGTGTCTATGCCCAGTATTACGAGGTAGGCCGCGTGGAAGCGATGCGGTCCCTGGGCATCCTGTATGCCAGCCTGGAGAAAGAACACCACATCTGGATGCCGGTCATGCACATGCAGGTCCGGTACCTGCGGCCCGCGCGCTATGATGACCTCCTGGCCATCGAGACAACAATCCCGCAGTTGCCGGAAAAAGAAATCCGCTTCCGCTATGAAATCCGCAATGAATCCGGCACGCTGCTCAATGGCGCACTGGTCCAGCTCTGTTTCCTGGACGCGCGGACACAAAAGCGGATCCCGGCACCCGATTTCATCATCGCGCCGCTGAAGTCGTATTTTTAACGCCGGATGTCCTACTGGAAACGCAAGTATCATTCACTTCGGGATCTATTGCACCGGCAGACCCTGCCTGGGTTTAAAAGCATACCGATTGCCATCATTTTCAAGTTTGTCTGGAAGGAAATCCTGCGGGACGATATCATGACGCGTTCCAATTCCATGGCCTTCAGTTTTTTCCTATCCATTTTTCCGGCCATGCTGGTCGCGCTGACCGTGTTGCCCTATTTCCCGATGGAAAACCTGGTGACCGCCCTGCAAAAAAACTATGTCGGCCTGCTTCCCCAGGAGATGGCGGATTATATCGATTCGATCATCAATGAAATGACCCACACGGGCCGTGAGGGATTGTTGAGCCTCAGCTTACTGCTCGCGATTTTCTTTGCCTCCAATGGCGTCAACACCATGATCAAAGGATTTCACAAAAGCTACGAGACCACCTACAAAAAACAAAACCTCCTGCAGCGGCAATGGCGCGCCCTCAAAATCACGGTGCTCCTCGGACTGCTGTTGCTCGGATCGCTGATCGGGGTGGTGGTCGGCCAGCCGCTATTTAACAAACTGATGACGGTGATCGGGATGGGCGGCGCCTCGTATGGGTTTTACAGCGTGGTGAAGTGGTGCCTCGTGTTTATCTTCTATTACTGCTGCATCAGCCTGATCTACCGGCTCGGCCCGGCATTCCATCGCAAACTCCGCCTGTTCACGCCCGGCGCCACGCTGGCCACTGTCCTGTCGGTGATCAGCTCTTTTGGATTTGCACTCTACGTCAACAACTTCGCCAACTATAACCAGATCTACGGTTCGATTGGCGCGCTCATCCTGATCCTACTCTGGCTCCAGATCAATTCCTTCATCATCCTCATCGGTTATGAGCTCAATGCTTCCATCGCGATACACCGCGACCTCCTCGCTCAGCCCAAAGAAACCTGAGCGCCTTTTCCGCGGCATGCCTTGGCATCACCCGCAAGCTGATTTTTTATTGTTGCATATTTGATAGAAAGGGATTAGCTTTCCTGTATTCGTTAACCGAACGAGTAAAAGCAAACAGACTTGTACAGGTCCTCCGATGTTTTGGCTCAACATATCATAAAAACGTAGGAGACGATTTTTGACATCTGAGTAGGGCGGGCCTCGATTCCGGGTTTGTGATCACGCAAATCCGGATTCCTAAGCGGGACAGAGGATTGCTGAAAGGATGACGGGCGTTCCATCCATGTCTTTGGGGCCCAAAACAAACTTCGGCCTGTACAGTCTTTTTTGATGGAGGCCCCGCCTACCGGCCTTCGGCCTTGCGATGATCCGCGAGAAATTTTTCCAGGCCGATATCCGTCAACGGATGCTGGAGCAATCCCAGGATTGCAGACAACGGGCAGGTGACTACATGGGCACCAGCCTTCGCGGCATCGACAATGTGACGCGCACTCCGGATGGAAGCCGCCAGGATGGATGTGTTGAATCCCTGTTTCGTATAGATCTCCGCTATTTCCCGGATGAGGGCCATGCCGTCCCAATTGATGTCATCGATCCGCCCGATAAACGGGGAGAGGTACGTGGCACCGGCCTTGGCAGCAAGGATCGCCTGGCCGGAGGAAAAGACAAGCGTGCAATTGGTGCGGATGTTGTGATCGGCAAACCAGTTGAGCGCCTTGATGCCATCCTTGATCATGGGAACCTTGACCACAATATTGGGTGCCAGGTCGGCGAGTTCCTTACCCTCTTCGACGATGCCCTTGAAATCCGTCGCGATCACTTCCGCACTCACATCGCCGTGCACGATCGAACAAATGGTTTTATAATGCTGGTAGATGTTATCGGTCCCGGTGATCCCCTCTTTGGCCATGAGGGACGGGTTGGTCGTGACGCCGTCCAGGATGCCCAGTTCTGCTGCTTCCCGGATCTGGTCGAGATTGGCGGTGTCAATGAAGAATTTCATATGCGGGAGGTTGGTTGTAAATGAAAAAGTGAGAAATCATATCGCACCGCTCAACTTTCTACCCTTGCTGCATTTCTGCCCTGGGGGAGTTTGAAAGGAGCTGGTCGTATGACTCTCACCGCTGCAAAGGTAAGGGAATAATATCATTCCTGCTTTTCGAGTACTTCGATCTCATCCTGGTAACGGTTCCAGTGGGAATGCCCGGGCAGATCCGCTTTGAGCACGATCAGGATTTGCTGGATCGGATGGACAAATTCCATCTGGCGGCAATGTAACAGGATGATTTTAGGATCATACACAGAGGCTCCGCCATACTTGATATCCCCGAGGATGGGACTGCCGATAAAACGCATGTGGACACGCAACTGATGGGATTTGCCGGTAATCGGGTGAAGGCGCACCAGGAAATATTTACCCACGGCCCCCAGCGTTTTATATTTCGTCCTCGCCTTGACAGCCCCGGGGCGCTCTCCCTTGACGATCTCGACGATGTTTTTCTCCCGGTTTTTATACATCCAGTTTTCCAGGTCCGCTTCATAAGGGTCCGGGCAGGTTTCCACCAGGGCGAGATAGGTCTTGTCCACTTTGCGCTCGGTAAACAACTGGCGCATGCGTTCTTTGCCCTTAGATGTCTTGGCAAAAATCAACGCGCCGCTGACAGGACGGTCGAGCCGGTGACACGATTGGAGGAACACATTGCCCGGCTTGGCGTATTTTTCTTTGAGATATTCCTTGAGGACTTCTTCAAGACTGGTATCACCTGTATCGTCGGCATGAACGAGCATGCCGTT
This sequence comes from uncultured Saprospiraceae bacterium, assembly GCA_964617515.1. GTDB lineage: Bacteria > Bacteroidota > Bacteroidia > Chitinophagales > Saprospiraceae > Opimibacter. The sequence continues at coordinate 32,039 of CAZTXO010000027.1, forward strand.
TGGCTTGTTAATGGCAATCAGGTGGTTATCTTCATATATGATTTCCAGATCCGGCATAGCCCATCCACAAGGTAAATCTTTCAGGTAAACGCATGAAGCTCTCGCTTGGTTTTTCTCCCTGTCCCAACGACACGTTTATGTTTGCCGCACTGGTCCATGGCTGGATCGATACAGACGGCTTGGCTTTCCGGGTGCGGATGGAAGATGTGGAGACGCTCAATACCCTGGCGGAACGCGAAGAACTCGATATCACAAAACTTAGTTTCCATAAAGGATTGAGCCTGGAAGACCGGTACGGACTTCTTTCCTCCGGTGCCGCCCTGGGCCATGGATGCGGCCCCCTCATCATCAGCCGTTATCCCATGGCTGTTGACGACCTGGACCATGCCCGGGTTGCCTTGCCGGGTATTTGGACGACCGCGCATTTGCTTTTTCAACTCTTTTTCCCGGGGGTCCGGCAAAAATCCTTTCACCTTTTCAGCACCATCGAGGACCTGGTACTCTCCGGCCAGGTCGATGCCGGGGTGATCATTCATGAAAACCGGTTTACGTACGAGGCAAAGGGCCTGCATAAAGTCGTCGACCTTGGGGAAACCTGGGAAACAAAAACAGGATACCCTATTCCGCTCGGTGGCATATTTGCCGCCCACCGGCTGAACCCATCCCTTCGGTCAGCCATAGAAAAACTAGTACGTCAGAGCATCCAATTCGCCTTCGCCTATCCGGACCGGGTCATGCCCTACGTCAGGCAATACGCCCAGGAACTGCAGGAGGACGTCATCCAAAGCCACATCCGGTTGTATGTCAATGATTTTTCCCTGGATCTGGGGCCTGAAGGACATGCAGCGATACGGATTTTAAAAAATTTTTTAGCCTGACCCCTGCCTTTCCTGCTATTTAGTCCCATCGTTTTCAGCCAAAAACATATTAAAATTTTTTATCTTATCTTTTTTATTGATAAAAAGTGATTTACATATGGTAAATAATCATAATATGTAATTATATTTGCTCCATAAGTTTTGGTTTTTTAATGGATAATCGCAGTGGCTCGTGAAACGTCACGAGCCCCTTTTTCCGCATCGCCCACAGGTTTACCCCTGTGTCCAGATAAGACGTGTGATCTTAGTTTTAGTTAACCTTGAGCCCTCTCCCCGGAGCGGGCTTTTTTTTTACGGGAATGCACCCGCCCTTCCGGGAGTCTTCATCTGAACCTGCGGTTTGTTACCTTTACGCCCCACAAAAATGTAAGCAGGTATGATCATCGGCGTTCCCAAGGAAATCAAAACGAATGAAAACCGCGTGGCGCTCACGCCCGCCGGTGCCCTGGAGCTGACCAAAAGAGGTCACAAAGTATATGTCCAGCAAGGGGCCGGCTTCAGCAGCGGATTCGAAGACTCCGCTTACCAGGAACGCGGAGCCACCATCCTGCCGGCGATTGAAGACGTGTACGGCAAGGCCGAAATGATCATTAAAGTCAAAGAGCCCATTGCCAGCGAATATCCCCTGATCCGGAAAGACCAGTTACTCTTCACTTATTTCCATTTTGCTTCCTACGAACCGCTGACCATGGCAATGATCGCCAATGGTTCGGTTTGCCTGGCTTATGAGACTGTGGAGTTGCCAGATCGTTCCCTTCCTTTATTGGTTCCGATGTCTGAGGTAGCCGGACGTATGGCAGTGCAGGAAGGTGCGAAATTCCTGGAAAAACCGGAAGGCGGTCGCGGTGTCCTCCTGGGTGGCGTTCCGGGTGTGGCGCCTGCCAAGGTCCTTGTTCTCGGAGGCGGGATCGTTGGGGCCCAGGCCGCCAAGATGGCGGCAGGTCTTGGCGCGGGTGTCACTATTCTTGACGTCAATCTCAATCGACTGCGCTACCTGGCAGACGTGATGCCCCCGAATGTCAGGACCATGTTTTCCAATGAAGTCAATATCCGCGAGTTGATTAAGGACCATGACCTGATCATCGGTGCCGTCCTCATTCCCGGCGCCAAAGCTCCCATGCTGATCACCCGGGATATGCTCAAAACCATGCGCCCGGGTACGGTCCTGGTAGATGTCGCCGTGGACCAGGGCGGCTGCATCGAAACCTGCAGACCGACCACGCATGATGATCCGATCTATGTCATTGACCAGGTCGTGCATTATTGCGTGGCCAATATGCCGGGCGCGGTCCCTTACACCTCCACGATCGCCCTCACCAACGCCACGCTTCCCTATGCGATCAAACTGGCTGACAAAGGATGGAAAGATGCCTGCCGCCAGGATCCTGCTCTGCGACTCGGGCTCAATGTGGTGGGAGGAAAGGTCGTCTACAAAGGCGTGGCGGACGCCTTCAGCCTGCCCTTGGTCAGCGTCGATACGGTCTTGTAAAAGAGCCGGATGACGCTTGGATAACCACGTACAGCGCAGGATTTCCGGGAGCAAAAAAAGTTTTTGTCCGTCCTGTCAAAAACCTTAACTTTCAAACCGGGAATATATCTTTCACCTATTAATCACAACCTTCAGCAGTATGTATATCACATTTGATGAATTGAGAAGGATCAAACATGCCCTTCCCACCGGCAGTGTCAAGCGCATCGCCGACGAACTCCAGATAGAAGAACAAACCGTCCGGAATTATTTCGGGGCAAAAAAATATGAAAACGGGCAGATCGTTTCTCAGCATATTGAACCAGGACCGGATGGCGGCATTGTCATCCTCGATGATGAAACCATCCTCAATGTAGCGAGGAGGATCCTCGCAGAGGCTACCCAAAACGGCCTGGTGCAGAACTAAAAAAGGTGACCACTCGCAACGTGGTCACCTTTTTTCTTTCAGCCATGCCGCATAAGCGGAAGTCATTTCCTGGTTTCTGCCCTGTAAGGTTATGGTCTCCATCCGCGGTTTCGCAATCCCTTGCCGGAGATGAATCAGGGAACGAACAGGTTGTTCGTCTGCTTCCGTTGAAAACACGTCGAGCCGGTCCCGGGTATAGTAACCGGCTTCATTGGCCACCTCCGTCCAGGCATAGACCTGGTCGTACGGAACGATAATACAGACACTGCCCTGGTCGCTGGCATGATGGACAAGAGCATTCAGCCACCTGCTGCCGGGCTGCCGGGTATGCTTGGCGCGATTCTTTGTTTCATCCATCGCCGGGAGCTGTCCGTGATAAAAAGGCGGATTGCTGATCACCAGGTCAAATCGTGCTTGCCGCCCATCCGGCAAAGGAGCCAACAGATCATCCCGGTGCACCGTGATCCTGTCTGCCCATCCTGCCAGTTTAGCGTTGTGCTCGGTCAATAGCACGGCGGCTTCAGCATCATCTACAGCATGCACAAAGGCTCCTGGGTAAGCACTCGCCATCAGGAGCGTAAGAATGCCACATCCGCATCCGGCATCCAGGATCATCTCCGCGGAAGGGAGGATCTTCGGCACCCAGGTCCCCAGGAGGATGGCATCCGTACCCACTTTAAGGACATCGGGGCTCTGCGCGATGACCAGGCTCTTCCAATAAAAGGGAGGGAGCTCCGTATAAGGCCGGAGGCTGTCACTCATCATCCCCGGCAAACACGATCCGGAGGGATTCACTCGACTTCATGTTGGATTCCAGGCTAAACCGCTGCGTGGAGTATCCGTCATAAATACTGATGGTCACCGTGTTGGGAGGTACCATGCCGACGTTGTGCGCATACAGGACCAGGTCTTCACTGAAGCCGATAAGGGTCACCGGCATAATATATTTTTCGGCGGTCAGCCCGTAATGAGTCAGGATCCATTCAGGCCCCAGCTTGAGGGATATGCTGTCGCCATCCACGGTATTGTGATCCCAGACGCTGATCGTCAGCTTACGGGATTTGACCTGAACGGCACTTTTCTCAAGCACTTTGACGGAATCAACCAGGATGTCCGTAGGTTCAGGCGCATATTCCTTAACCGTCCAGGTCAGCAGGTCATGACTGGAATGCTGACCGGAAGTAGAAGCAGTAAATCCGAGCCAGGCGGTATGGTCGGGACTGTTGATTTTCTCCGCGATGTCCAGCTTGACAGACAATACCGGAAAAAGATAAGAATCGAGATAGATCTGCAGCCTTCCGTCCCGGTAAAGGATGCGGGTAAAATGCGGTTGGCCATCCGTGATCTCCGGTATCTCATGCACCGTTGCGTACTTCCGGTAGGATTTGGTGTCGGGATTGTAATAAGAAAGATTGATGTGGTTGCGGCTGCCTTCATTATCGTCCTTCGTATCAAACTCCAGCGCAACCCCATAGGGAATTCCCTTGTACCCAATATTGTCGCCAGTGCCACCTGTGGCCGCGGCCGACTGGGCCTGTATGACAAAAGCGAAACCATCGCCGGGTGTATGGCTGCCGGCTGATGTGGAGATCAAAAACGTGAATTCTGATTCAAAGCCATCCGTAAAGTTGATCTTCTGCGCTTTATACCAACAGGCTCCGCTTTGATTGGGGAGGTCCGGGGTGAGCCGCAGGCGATCTGGTTGTACGCTGGCCGAACCTGCCAGGTTAACATTCTCGCGGAAGGCTTTGAAATCATTGATCTGAAACATGTATGTCTGACCGGCCAGATCATAGCCGGCCATCAGGCAGAACACAGCCAGGAGAAATCCCTGCCGGAATAAAGGGCGCGCGGAAAACCATTTCTTCAAATCGAAAAAACGGCTGCGCGCGACATGAGGCAAAAATGCTGAATCCGTAATAAGTTGAATCACAACACAAAGGTATGAAGTTGAGGGGAATATGGGTGATCCAGGTCCCGATTCACATTTTATTATCGGGTCTGGCTTTAGGGAAAAAGAAAAGAGCCTGCATCTTCTCGAAGATTTCGATTGGTATACAAGCTCTTGCGGGCAGCCCCTAGGGGAATCGAACCCCTCTTTACAGAATGAAAATCTGTCGTCCTAACCGATAGACGAAGGGGCCTTCGGATGGATGCTTTTTCAAAAAGCAGGGCAAAATTAGACTTTTTTAAAAAACCTCGTCAAAAAAATTGAAATTTGCCCTCCCGTCACTATTGACAGACACCTAAAACACAAGCCTCATGGCTAAAAGAATCGCTATCAACGGCTTCGGCCGTATTGGACGCCTCACCTTCCGTAAACTCTACAATATGCCCGGGGTGGAGATTGTCGGGATCAATGATCTCACCGATCCGGCTACCCTTGCCCACCTGCTCAAATTTGACTCTGCACAGGGATCGTTTGATCAGGACGTCCGCGTCGAAGGCAACTTCCTCGTGGTTCGGGATGAACGTATTCAGATCTCCGCGATAAAGTCCCCTGCAGAACTTTGGAAAGGCCTGGAGGTCGACACCGTGCTGGAATGCACAGGCCTCTTCACGGATCGTGAAAAAGCCGCTCAACATGTACGCCCGGATGGGGCAAAGCGGGTTGTCATCAGCGCTCCCGCCAAAGGAGATGTCAAGACGATCGTCCTTGGCATCAATGATGAACAGATCGACCCGAAGGAAACCATTTTCTCCAATGCCTCCTGCACCACCAATTGCCTCGCCCCCCTGGTGAAAGTACTGGTGGATCAATTTGGTATCCGGATCGGCACCATGCAAACGGTACACGCCTATACGGCAGATCAAAACCTGCAGGATGCCCCGCACCGTGACCTTCGCCGGGCCAGGTCAGCCGCCATCAACATCGTCCCGACCAGCACCGGCGCAGCATCCGCACTGAAAAAAGTCATCCCGGAGATCGCAGGCAAACTGGCCGCCATGTCCTACCGGGTCCCGGTCATCACTGGATCCATTGTGGATCTCAACGTGATCCTCGAAAAACCGGCATCGGCAGAGGAGATCAACGCCGCCTTCCTGGCTGCCTCGCAAAACCGGATGAAAAATATCCTGCAATATTCCACCGACCCCCTCGTATCCACCGATATCATCGGCAATACACACAGTTGCATTTTTGACAGCCAGCTGACGGAAGTCATGGGCGAAATGGTCAAAGTGGTGGGGTGGTACGACAACGAAGCCGGGTATTCCACCAGGCTGGCTGAATTGGCCTACAAAGTCACTCCTTAAGCCTATACGCTATGAAAGGTGATCTGAAATCGCTCCACGTACGCGGTCAGCGCGTCATCGTCCGCGTGGATTTTAATGTGCCGCTCAGCAAGGATTTCCAGGTGACCGATGATACGCGATTGCGCGGGGCGCTGCCGACGATCCGGTATCTCCTGGACGAGGGCGCAGGCATCATCCTCCTCTCCCACTTCGGCAGACCTCTGGCCAAACTGTTGCCCGATGGCGAAATCGATAAGAAGAAGTTCACCTTGCAGCATGTTGTTCCTGCATTGACGCAACTCCTTGGCCATCCGGTCCAATTCTTTCCGGACGTCCTTGGTGAAGGCGCCCTGCAAAAGGCAAAAGCTGTCGGACCCGGTGATATACTGCTCCTGGAGAATACCCGGTTTTATGCCGGTGAAGAAAAAGGGGATGCGGACATGGCCAGGCAACTGGCTGCGCTTGGTGACTTCTATGTCAACGATGCGTTTGGCGCCGCCCACCGTGCTCATGCCAGTACGACAGTCATCGCGCGGCATTTTGATGCCACCCACAAAGCCTATGGTTTCCTCATGCAGCTTGAACTCGACAACGCCCGCCAGGTCCTGGACCATGCGCGTCGCCCGTTTGTCGCTATCCTCGGTGGCGCCAAAGTATCCGACAAGATCCTGCTCATCGAATCCCTGCTCGAGAAAGCGGATAAAATTCTCATCGGAGGGGGTATGGCCTATACCTTTATCCGGGCCCTGGGAGGCCATGTAGGTGCTTCCCTCGTGGAGGAAGACAAAGTGGAACTCGCCACTTTGCTTTTGCAGAAGGCTTCCAAATCCGGCAAAACATTCATGCTGCCCTCCGACAGTATCTCGGCAGATAAGTTCGCGGCGGATGCCCTTTTTAAAAACATACCCTCGCATGAAATTCCGGACGGATGGATGGGCCTCGATATCGGGCTGACGGCGCGATTTGAATATGCCAGCCAACTCACCGGAGCCGGCACGATCCTCTGGAACGGACCTATGGGCGTATTTGAAATGGAAGCATTTGCCCACGGTACGAAGGCTATCGCGCAGGCAGTGGCGGATGCCACGAAAGCAGGCGCTTATTCCCTGATCGGCGGAGGAGATTCTGCCGCTGCGGTTGAACAATCCGGACTGGCAGACCAGGTCAGTTTCATCAGCACAGGCGGAGGCGCCATGCTGGAACTGCTCGAAGGAAAAACGTTGCCGGGCGTAGCAGCTATCCTGGAGTAATAAAAAAAAAAGGATGCCGGTTGGCATCCTTTTTTCTTACCGGACGAGCGTGATATTGCCCGTCACTTTTTCGGTGATGTCTTCATAGACCAGTTCCGCCACAAACACGTACACACCAGGTTGCATTTGCTGCCCCCGGAATTTGCCGTCCCAGCCATCATGCGGATCGCCGGGCATGATATTCTTTTTCTCAAATAATTCATTGCCCCAGCGATCATAGATCTGCATGGAAGCAATGTTGATCAGGTTAAACCTACCGGAGATATTAAAGTAGTCATTGACGTCATCACCATTCGGTGAGAATACGTTCGGGATGAAGATAATGCGGGGCACCAGGACGGTCAGCCGCATGGAATCCTCAGCGACACACCCGGAGGTATCCGATACGACAGCCGAGATCGTGGCACTGGTCGTGGCGACAAACTGGAAAGAAGGACAACCGGGACACAGGATCCCGTCGTAGCCGCCCCAGTTGATGGCACCGATGGCATTGCCCGGGATATTGGTCAGCAGATCTATTTTGACAGAATCCCCTGCTGCGACGGTAAGATTGGGACCGATTTCCAAGGTGACCAGAGGCGGTTGCGTGAGGTCGAACGATTGCTTAAAGGAGCAACCGTTCTGATCGGTTACGGTCAGGTCATAGCTGCCGGGTGCGAGCGAAGTAAGGGAAGTACCCCCGGCGGGGCTCACATTCCATTGATAGGTATACGGGGGCGCGCCTCCGGTGACACTGTTGATTACCAGGGAACCATTATTATCCCCGAAGCAGGTGATATTGGTTTGCGTGACATCTACGGCGTCAATAATTTCATCACTCTCCGGGACAAACACATCCCCGGAAGTCTCACATCCGTTTCGTTTGTTGTGTATTGTCAGCGTATAGGTGCCTCCCTGGGAAACGGTGATATCCTTTCCGGCAGCGGATCCTGAGATAAGTCCATCCGCGGTGGTCCAGGCAAAGGTGTAGTCGGCTAAAGGTTCATTGAGTGAAGAAGTGGCGGATGACAGCACGGTATTGCAATCGATGGTATCCCCCGGGGTCAGCGTGATGCTGGCAACCGCTGTATCGATGCCAATGAGCACTTTATCCTGGCTCTGACAACCGGTGGTGGTATCCCGCACGATGATTGTGTATTCCCCTGTCCTGTTCCCGTTGATTTGCATGCCATTGACCGGCCCCACGATGTTGCCTCCCAGGGTGGACCAGGAATAGATGATATTCGGTCCTGAGGTTGAAACACCGCCGAGCGTAAAGGACGTACTGTCGCACGTCAAGGTCTTGTCAGGTCCCGCATCTGCGGTCGGGATGTTATCATCCTGGTCTACGACGACGGAAACGGAGTCACGGCATCCGGAAAGCGGATTGAAGACGAGGAGTTGATACGTTCCCGGGGCCACGGCTTCTGCTATCGGTGTATTGGCAGGTCCGGCAATAGCGCCGTCCGCGGTGGTCCATTGGTAGCTGAGATTATTGCCGGTCGAGCCGCTGCCATCCAGAAAGATGGATCCGCTCGTACAGGTCAGGACAAGATCCGTGTTGCTGATAAAGGCATCCGGGACATCGTATACATTGATCGTGATGGTCTCGAAGAAATCACAGCCATCATCCAGGTAATGATAAGTGATCAAATGGGATCCCGCTCCGGCGACGACGGGGTTGAATCTGCCATTGACCATATCCACCACACCGGGGCCTGACCAGTCACCTGCGCCATTACCATTCGTTACCGTCACCTGTAGGTTGACAATCCCGGTTCCGGGATAAAGACAAATATCCGGCACCGGTGCTACCGCCAACTGAACAGGCGGGCAGGCCCTGGCAACGCATTCAAACGTATCCCGCCTGGATGGGCAGGGTCCCGCGCTGATCGATACGATCTCCAGTCTCACGGTATCCCCCGGATTGAGTCCTGTAAACGCGTAGGTATTTCCGTTTTGTGTTCCCGGCTGACCGGTCAAAACCGTGATGAGGGAATCCGTTGCCGCAGGATCCAGCGTCCAGGAGAAGGACATGCCACTCGTGTTAGGCGAACAGGGAACTATCGGCGCCACGAGATTGGCAGTCACATTGGTATTCTGCGTGATGATATCGGACATACATCCGTTTTCCGAAACCTGTAACCGTACCGTCTTCTGCCCCGGCGTATTCCAATTCAATTGATAGGGACCAACGCCTGTACCGGCAACTACATTGGCCGTGCCGAAAGTGTAATTGTAGGTCGCAGTGCCGGAGGCATTACCGGTGTATAACAAATTGGCTACATCGGAAATGCAGATAAGCGGATCCAGGGTGAAATCAGCCGTGATCGAATCAAAGACGGTGACCGTATACGGTGCATTGAACGGACAGCCCCCTACAATGGTTGTAAACTGAACTTGCTGAAGACCGGGGCCGGCTGCCTTGGGATCAAACAATCCCATGTTGACATCCACGATCCCGGGACCGCTCCAGGTACCCGTTCCGGGATTTCCATTGACGGTGGCGGTGAGCGTGATGATACCGGGATTGTTGAGGCATGCGCTGTCCTGGCCTGTGATGAAGATGGTAGGAGGCGGACAATCCTGGGCCGTACACACCATCGTATCCAGTAGATTGGGACAAGGTCCGCCACTGACCACGGTCAGGATGAGCTGGATCTGGGTGCCTGGGGTAAGGCCGCTGATCAGGGTATCACTGCTGGTGACCGGTACATTGGGGCCACCATTGATGGACACGAGATATCCATTGGAACCTGCGACATCATCCCAGTCAAAATCAATGGAATTGATCGTGCTGTTACAGTTGATGACTGGAGGCGTAAGATTTGTCACGGTGACGATCTGCGAGGCATAGGCGGTATCGCACCCGGCTTCGATGACCGTGAGGGTGATGACTTTGTTTCCGGGGATAGGCCACTCTACACTGTATGGTCCTACACCACTACCGCTGAGTATGGTACCGCCCGCAAAATCCCAGATCAATTGAGCCTGTGGGCTGGCAGAACCCGTGAACGTGATGGTTGAAGCAGTACTGGTGCATACATCCGGGTCGTAGGTAAAGTTGGCAACCGGTGTGGGAATGATTTCCACTTCAAAGCAGGATTGAGGTCCCGCACCGCATTCGCCGATTGCGTAAACACAGATTTGAGCGCCGGGAGAATTGCTAAAATCCATTTCAACGGTTTCTGAGCCGTCCTGGAAGATCGGGGTATTCACACTTGAGCTCCATACATACTCCAGGTTAGGCTCACCAAACGGGTCCGGAATGACATAGAAGAATACGCCGGGTTGTGCGCAGAGCAATGTATCCCCATTGGCTAACTGTGGAGCAGGAGGATAATAATCATTTGCATTGAAACAGAAGGTTTCAATAAAATACTCACACTCCCCTTCCGGCACGATGACTTTGATATAAAGGTCAAAGCATCCGCCCTGCAACGTATAAAATGGATTTTCATCACTTAACAGTTGCCCGCCGGTTTCGTACCATAAGAAATCAAGGTCGGCAGTGGAAGGAACAATTGCTTGCGGGAAAGCCGTCAGGACAAACTCCCCGTTTTCACAAGTCAGTTCGGTGATCGCGCTGACACCCAGGAGCGTCAGATTCAGCTCCGCCATGGAGTCGCAACCATTGACATCTCCATTGGGATAAAAAAGATCATAAGTGCCCCCGTTGAAATATTCTTCTCCTTCGTAGATAAAGGACGCTTCAGGATCAGGAAGGCAGTACAAGGTGTCTTTTTGACCCAGTTCAGGCTCCGGGTACTCCTCGACCATCCAGGTGCTGTCATAGGCACATCCATCCGGATCCGTAAAGGTCTGGGAGTAATCACCTTCGCCATTGATGACGACGCTGCCCCAGTTGAAAGGGAACTCTTCCGGGCAGAATATGGCGGGATCTTTTTCTTCCGGCGGGATCTCATATACTTCCACTTCAAAACAGAGGTCCATGTCAGCGGTATCGCAACCACTGAAAGGCGTGACACAGATCTCATAGGTGCCGGGGTCCACATTGGCAGGTACATCCACCGTGGTCGCGGGCAGGGTAGAAGTGATCGTATCCCCGCTCCAGCCTAATACCCAAAAATAGCCATGTGCGTTGCCGATCGGGGGATCCGCGATAAGTGTGAGATCATTAAAACCCTGGCAAACACTGGAAGGGACTGCTTCCGCATCGGTGAGCACACCATCCAGGCCGGGCGAAAAAATATTCTCCGTATTGGTAATCGTATACTCGCATGTGGCCCCGTTACTGCCGTCGATCACCAGCCAGTATACTTGTCCTACAACCAATCCAAGGCCTGTCAGGAACATCGTCCCCCCCGGTGGTGTGCCTGGATCGCAATCTATCACATTTGAGTTATCCCAGGGACAGGCATCCAATAATGCACTTTGGAGAGCTGATCCATTCGTGCAAAAATCAACATGGATATCAATTTCCACATCCGGAGCCGTCGGGATAAACTGGAAATATTGCGGATTGTGAATCGCCGTATTGGCGCCGCACCATCCGTTGCAGCAAAACAACGGGATATTGAGCGTCTCATAACAGGCGTTCAACAGGCAGACCAATGGAGCATCCTGACATAAAAGGGAGGGCAGTTGATCTGGGGGATTACATTGTGCCTCAGTCCTGGAAAACGGGACCAGGGTCAATAAAAGGAGCGTAACCCCTACAGTGAGGTGTGATTTGGGTGAAATCATGCTGGAAAATTTTACAATGCCATTACTCTTGTGGGATAAATATAATTAAAAATTCTGCATCCATAACCGCAGAAAATTTGGCTACATCAAGGCCCCGCAACAAATGATGAACCTGGTCAGCCGAATGGATCAACGGATCAGGGTGATGTCTCCGTGCTTCAACTCTTTAGTGCCGTTAATCAGCTCATATTCAATCAAATAGGGAAAAACTCCGGGATTGGCAAAATCTCCGGTGGTGGTCCTGCCATTCCAAAAAACAGAAGGGTCTCCAGGATCAAAATCAGTCTTTCCGTACACAGCGTTTCCCCAACGATCAAAAATGACCCATTGGCGAATCCGGCTGATCCCGGGAGAGGCGTACAAGCGGACCTCATCATTTACATTGTCGCCGTTGGGCGAAAAGATATTGGGGATGAAATAGTTGCCCCGTTCGATCACAAATACCGTGATTTCATCCCGGACCATACACCCGGTAGCCGACTGGACCGTATAGACATAGGTGGCCGTTTCCCATGGAGCTACCAGCCAATCCGGACAAGCTGAACACAAGGTAACAGACAGGGAATCCCAGCGTTGGTCCGTAATATCAGTCACCGGAAGGTCCGTGGTTCCGGAGAGATGAGCGGTTTCTCCCAGGTAGATCTCCTGGTCCTCGCCTGCATCGACCGTGAATGTTTCCGTGACAGGAATCTGGATGGCCGTGTCATACGCACAGCCTGCTGCATCCAGCACCGTCAAAACGTAGGGACCTGCTGCCAACCCGGTGAAACTGACCGCTGTCTGGGGAGGTCCTCCGTTCAATTGGTAGAGAAATGGCTCAATCCCTCCTGTAACACCCGTGATGGTTACGCTGGCATTATGCTCCCCATGACACACCGGCTGCATGATTTCGAGCAGTGCGCCCAGGATTTCAAATGGACTGGGAAGTACATGCACCATGGCCGTGTCTTTGCACCCATTGTCAGGCCGGGTGACCACCAGTTGATAAAAACCCGTATCCCGGGCTTGTACCTGCGGTTGATTGGATGGACTCAGGATGCTGCCCCCTGTGGAAGTCCAATCATACGTTACCCCGACAGGGATTGAGGTGGCCCCTGAAAGCATAATATCCCGCTCCTGGCAAAAGATCTCCCCGATCACCTCAATCATGGCTGAGGGTGCGGCGGTATCATATGGGACCTGAATCGTATCCCGGGACATACAACCATTGGGACCCGTGACCGCCAGTACATAGGGACCAGGATCGGCTACCGGCAAGGTGGGTGATGCCCCTACGGTATCCAGTGAGGATTCGATCCAATAGGTCGATAAGGGCATGACATCGATCTGGGACTGTAATATAACCTGGAGCACACTGCAGGTAAACGTATCGGAACGCAATTCCACCTCCGGGTAATGGGGAGGATCAAACGTGACACTGTCGGTCGTGACACAACGGTTATAACCGGTGACATCCACGTAATAGGTTGAAGGAATGCCGGTCATCATGATAGAATCATTGGCCACCACTTGTCCGAAGGGGGTGTACCAGACATAATTCGCCTGGGCATCCGGGGAAGTAGCTACGGCCATAGCGTCCCGGTCACAACGGATAGAATCAAACATCACCGCCACCAGCGGCTTTACATAATTGCTGTCCATCCCTACATCGACGCTTGCCACACATTGATTTTCTCCGGTCGCCAGCAAATGGTAAAGGCCGGGAGCCGTGACTTCTATCCAGCTTCCGTGATCTGCCAGGATGCCCGGACCACTCCATTGGTATTGCACGATGGTTTCGAGGGATTGGGTGATGATCCTTGCCGTATCCCGGCAGAGAAGCGTATCGGATTCCACCAGCAGAAACGGGGCCAGCGTATCGACCGGTATCTGGAAAGGCAGATTCCCCACACATCCGTTTTCGCTGACCGCGTGCAGGATATGCGTGCCTGTCAGCCCCGAGTTGAGCAAAGGTCCCTGGATGATCGTAAAATCAGGCAATTCCCAATACACCCCGGTATAGGAGACACCGGGTGTGGGATTGAAAGCGATTTGCGCAATGGGTTCAGAACAGGTGATCGTATCCGGTATATACCCCAACGGTGGGGTACTATAATCGGAACTGACCTGAATCGAGGCCAACAACTGACAGCTTGTATTCGTATCGGTCATCATGACGGTATAGGTCCCGGTCGCGTTTACGCGAATAGAGGCAGTGGAATCACCAGGACCGGTATAATTGAGCCAGTCAAACACATCCGCATCGGATGACAGGACGCCGATGGATACAGAATCGGCAAGGCAGGTTAGGGTGTCTGTGAAAAGCTGGAAATCAAATACATCACTTCCATTGACCACCTCCGCACTGCCCTGTGCCTGGCATCCGTTTGGCGCTGTCGCGATGACCTGGTATACGCCCGTTTGTTGCACCTGGACAGAAGCCTGGTTGGATGAAAAAGCCTGGGGCCCTGACCATGCATAGGTGATACCTGGTGTCAGGGAGGAGGCCGTCAGGGTGATGATTTCACTGCAGTGGAGTGTATCCGATACAGGCACCATGAGATCGGGCACGGTAAAATCACCGTCAAAGAGGTGCGTGGTGGTTCGCGTACAGCCATTTTCAAAGGTCACCGTGAGCGCATAAAGGCCTGCATCGGAAACAGTCGGATTGTAGGCATTGTAAACAAAGCCATTCGGTCCGCTCCAGGTAAAATCGGTAATGGAAATGCCGGTGGCTACGCCAAACGTACACGTTCCGGCAGGACAATTCTTGGGCAACTCGTAGATCGAGACCGGGTACGTAATCGTATCCGTACCGACGAAAACGCTTTCCGTTGTTGAACATCCCTGCCGGTTTGTTATCGTCAGAAAATAGGTGCCCGGCACAGAGACCTGGATGTTAGCCTGATTGGATACAAAACCCATCGGTCCTGTCCACATAGCGGTCCCATCCGAAGGAATAAAGATCGGTGCGATATCCACCACCGTCACAGCGCACGAAAGCGTGGCCCCTTCCACAAATACCTGGGGATAACCCGGATTGGCATGCACCGTGGTGGAGGCAACGCCACTGCATATTCCGTCCGTTACCGAAACCATATAAAGCCCCGCCTGGTCTACTGTCACGGCGGGAAGATTCGATGCGGACGTGATATTACCAAACATGGTGGACCATTGGTACATAAAAGGACCCGCTGCGCCGCTCACATTCGCTGCGAGGTTGATTTGATTGCCCCCGCAGGAAAGGGTGTCACCGGGGGGAATGTCCACGGTTAGGTTTCTGGGAAATATCCGGATTTCCACTACGGTGTCGCACATGCCGGGACCATCGTGTACCTGGTAGAAAGCGCCCGTATTGGTATAATTCTGCCCTCCATACGTGAAGACTTCTCCTTGACACAAAGAACTCGATACCCGTATGGTGTCCGGTGGCTCTTCCACATGCACGGAGACGCAGGTAGCGGACAACTGGCCACAGACGTTTCCATCCTGAATGATCTGCTGCAGGATCGCATAATCGCCGCTCTCCAGGACGGCGTTGACAAACGTCGTATCTTTTTCCGCATAGCTTAATCCGCAGATGCGGTAATCTCCGGCAGCCAGTGAGGCAGAGAAAAACGAGCCATATTGGACAATGTTCGTACCGCTGATGAGCAGGTAGTGGTACAGATATTCGGAAGTGGGAGGACCTGCCATCCCATAGTCAATCACAAAATCGGATGACATGATATTCTCCCCGGTGCATAAAGCGAGAGAGGCAGGCGAAAGGACTCCGGCATTCGGGCTGCAGGGTTCGCAGGACAAGCCGGCCGGATTGCAGAAAGTCAGACTAAAACTGATCACCGTGCCGGTCTGAAACACACTGTGATCCTGCACGATGAGTTGCCAGATACCGTTGGCGGGTCCGGTATTGAAATTTTCCAGGCATCCCGTCTGCGGATGATACGCGCCGGAATAGAAAGCAAGGGAATTCCATGCTTGAAGGTTGGACCACATGTCGGCAAATCCGGGATCGGGATTGGCCGGGGTGCCGCAGGGAATAAAATCAATATCCCAGGTCGTCAGGTTGGTGGGAAAGGTCGCCGTTGTGGTAGGGCCAACGAGTGTTACAGCGGTGCCGGATGGAGAAACCAGTGTCATGGTGAGGTCCCCGAGATATTCATGGGTGAATTCAATGTGGACACCGCAAATGCCCTGCGTGGGACTGGCCAGGTTGGCGTCGATCAGGCCCGTGGCCAGGACACCCAGCGTGATGACATCGTCATCGGGAATCAGCACAGGCCCGGTAATCGTGCATTGACTCCGCAGGAATAGCGGAAGGGTCAGGAGAAGGAGAAACAGGCAGCGCTTAGGATACATCCCATCCAAAGATAAATACAAGCCCGCAAGCTGGTTTAATCTGGACAACCTATGGTTTCCTGGTCGATGCATGTTGTTTGGTCAGACAACATCCGGCATAAATGGTGTTCTATCCCGGCAGTCCTGTTTAGTTTAAAAGAGAGCCCTCCAATTTGTGAGGAGGGCTCTAAAAACAAGAGAAATGGGCAAGTAAACTCTTTCAGAAATTCATCCAAGTGAATTTCCAGGGGAGTTTATCATCGAACGATGGTCACGTCCCCGGCAAGATTGTCGCGGAGTCCATCGCCATATAAGATTTCCATCCGGTATACATAAACACCCGGGTTCATCGTCTGTCCACGGAACTTACCGTCCCATCCCATGTTATCCACATTGGGCGGGAAATGCGTATTGCGGAAGACGAGATCACCCCAGCGGGTAAACACCTCCATCACACTGATCTCCGTCACATCCGAATCGGTATACAAAGTAAACCAATCATTGAGATTGTCCCCATTCGGAGTGAACACGTTGGGCACATAGACATCGCGCTTGCGCACCACGATATAAGAGATCGATTTACTGATAAAGCAACCCCTGGCATCGTATGCTTCCAGCGTGATTTTATCGTTGAGGAGCGCCGGGAATTCCAATACAGGGCAATTAATGCAAATCACACTGTCTCCGGATTTCCAGACCAGCGAATCGGGGATACTGGATGATCCGCTGTAGAGGTAACTCAGTTTCACCGTGTCTTGGAAGGCAAAGATCAACGTATCATGGACATAATTGACGATCGACAGATCTACAATGACCAGTTCATCGATGGTGAAGTCCTCGGTAAGCTTACATCCCGTGGCATCCGTCACTTCGAGTGAATAATCACCTGCCGGAAGATTGGGGAACACCGGTGAGCTGACCGGAGGTCCGCCGTTAAGTGAGTATGAATAAGGCGCTACACCGCCAACTACGGCACTAACCTGTGCAGAACCCGGGGGATCCCCTTCACAATCGGGAGACTGGACAAGCAATACCATATCGGTCGGGAAGTCTCCAATCTGGTCGATCACCACCTGGTCAGAGGCACTGCAACCTGTCGTAGTGTTCATGACTGTCAGCGTATAGGTACCCTTGGCAGATGCTGTCGCGTACAATTGGTTCGGATTCTGAATGACGCCATCCGGTGTCGTCCAGGAATACACAAATTCCGGACCTACGCTGGACCCCGCCCCACCGATCTGCGTGGTGGTCATGTTACAGTTTAATGTGGCCGCGGCACCTGCATCCGCGATCGGGTTGTTTTCCACGATCACTTCCACGGTGGTCATATCGTCCGGGCACGGACCAGGACCATTGACCACATAGGCAAACGTATACGTTCCCGGAGCCTGTGCCACCACATTAAAGCGACCGGCAGCGGCATTGAAGGCTCCGCCGGTACTCATGTTGGCTGATGTTTCAACCCAGGTACCGCCGGTATCTTCACCCGTCAGCAAAGCATACAAGTCAACCGTTTGGTTTTCACCGGCGCAGAACTGAGCCGGCAAGGTAGCTACACCGGCGACCGGTGTGCGATCCACATTGATGTTGACGGTGGCCTTATCGTTGCAATAGACCGGGATACCTGTTACCTGGTATTGCAGTGTATAGGTGCCGGGGTCGGCATTGGATGCGTTGAAATTAGGTGGCGTGATCACACCCGGGTTGGATCCCGCCGGGGTGGAAATGATGGTCCATGTACCGCCGGTTAATGTACCGGGCAGGAGTAGTGTATTGAGATTAATGGAGCCCAGGTCATTGCACAGATCTGGTGCTATACCCAGGTCAACCGCAGGACAAGCGCAATCATTGACGGTCACCGTCACGGTATAGGATTTGTCCACGCAGGGTGCAACTGCCGAAGAAGTCGTATAGGAAAAGGTGTATGTACCAGGCGTCAACCCGCTGAAGTTGACACTGGCCGTATTCGCCAGGTTGACAGAACCGGATCCGCTGGTTTGAACCCAGTCTCCCCCGGTATCACCACCGGTGACCAACGCATTGAAATTGACGATCGTTGTCGGTCCGCCCGGCTCTTGGATATTGCATGCAGTCGCAGTCGGTGTCACCACGGCAAATGGGGAAACATTGGCGGTAACCACAAAATCATCCGTCCCCGTACAACTGCCGTCTGTTACCGTGACGGTATATGTACCTGGTGCGGTCACAACGGCAGTCTGTCCACTGCCCAGGCCGCCGCTCCATTGATAGGCGTCGAAACCCGGACCCGCATTGAGGACACCGGGGCCGCTGTCACAGATCACGGCTGGACCGGTGATATTTGGACTGAGGACAGAATTGGCATCGGTCGTTACCGTATCGTAGGCAATACAGCCATCGCTATCCACCACGATGACGGAGACATCGCCTTCTGTATTGACAAATATCTGATCTGCTGTCTGTCCTGTAGACCAAAGCACCGATGTATAGCCGGCGGGAACAGCCAACGTGGCTGAATCACCCGGACAGAAGACGAAAGATCCATTGATATCCACGGTCTCCTGGTAAGGCGGATTGACGACCGAAGCGGCTGTATTGGTACAGCCGTTGCCATCCGTAATCGTCACCGTGTAATTACCAGGGGTGTTGATGATGATGGTATCATTCGTTTCTGTTGTATTCCAAACATATCCGGGGTAACCTCCTGTGGCAGTGAATTCCGTATGGCCGCCCACGCAGAAGTCCGGAAGGCCGCTGATGGCGACAAATGGAACGGGATGATTGTTGACGGTAAAGGATGCCGTTCCGACGCAACCGGATGCATCGGTAGCGGTAACCGAGTAGACACCAGCGTTAGAGGTGGTGATGGATTGCGTCACCGCACCACCCGCGTTGGCGGACCAGATATAGGATGGATAAGGTCCTCCTGCATCCAGCGTGGTCGAATCGGAGGTCTGGCAGATAATATTATCCCCGGTGATGACCGGGACAAAAGGCTGTTCGATGATCGTGATGGTATCGGCCGATACGCAACCGTCCACATTAGTCACAGTGACGGAATGGGTGCCGTCATCGACCATGACGGTTTGGGTGGTCTGCCCGGTACTCCAGATATAGGTGGCAAAATTGGGCGAGGCTGTCAGGGTGGCCAG
>CAZTXO010000028.1:0-50618 GCA_964617515.1 uncultured Saprospiraceae bacterium
GTTCCGCCAAAGCGGGCCAGATTCGGATTGAAGGTAATATTGTTGAATCCTTCCATCTGCACGTTATTATTGTCCGTGCCGTTGAGGAGGTTGTGGACGGATCTCCCGGCCAACAACAGCCCGCCCCAGTCACCACGATGTCGTTCCCCGGCTGCTTTCGCAGAGGTGAGGATCACCGGTTTGTTTTGAGTACCCTGGACATCAATTTGCCCTCCTCGTTCCACGATGATGGAGGCATAATTTTTCGGGGATGAATTCAAATCGGCGACACAACGGATGACTGTGCCCGCCGGGATCACGAGTTTTCCGCCACTTTGCACCACGATCATTCCTTTCAAAAGATAAACTTGCGAAGGATCAAGGGTGAGCGTACCGGCAATATCCAGTTCACCCGGTACAGGCAGACTCGGCAGCATGCCATTCAGGGTAGTCGTATCAGTTGGATCAGGATATACTGTATGCTCCGGATCATAATTCGTCCAGCCCTTTGTCCAATCGTCATTCCCGTCCGGGGATAAAGCGCCGACATAGGCGGTTTGTTCGAGATTGAAGTTGACCAGGGTCGGGTTCTGACTGAAATTGGCTCCTCCCAGAGCCGGCGAATTCACCACCGGTCTGAAATTGGGGGATTTGGAAGCGGCTAGTGGATTGATCAATACGGATGCGGGTGTAAACGGAACGGGGTCAATTTGGTTGGCCAGGACACCGGGTGATCTGACCCAGGCATTGATGGCTGAGAGTTTGTTAGCAGATCCTGCGGCTCTGGATACCTCCACGAGACCATTGGCTGTGGTATCGGTCGTGGTCATAAAAGCAGCGGCCGTGTTGACAATAAGATTGTTGGCAAATGATATTTCTTTTTTCAGCTGATCCACCGGAGTGTTGGGAGATACCAGGTCAAGTGCCCCCGGATAGTTGGTGTTGCGAAGGCAACTGTCCCCATCAATCATCAGGAAATTGCGATAGCCCATAAAAAGACTGTTGACGATGCGAAGGCTGGAGTTTCGCCGTATGCGCGCTCCCCGCCGGAAGGCCGCCTTTGTGGTGGCATTCATCTGTGTATATTTCGCTCCCACCGGGATGGGGCCGACCATAGTGAAATTGGTAAAAACCGCATTGGTATAGGGAGCAACAGCGGCTGTACCCGTAGCTTCATTGTCACTCTCAAACCCCTCCGAAGTAGAAGCACCCGAAGGCAGGTTGAAGGTCAAATCATAATAAGCGCTGTCGCGGAGGGCGATTCCGTACTGATTGACGCCCGAATACCCGTTATCCGTGTCGAAATCATCATCGGTTCCCTTAAAGGCGATCAGGTATTTACTGTTGACCGTACCGCCGAACCATTCATAGGAATCATCCCCAGAAAAAGAAACCTGGATGTGGTGAACTTCCGTACCGGATCCGACAGCGCCCAGGGTAAAGCCATTGATTTCTTTGTTGGTCTCAAAGGCGACTCCGCCAAATTCAATACGGAGATAGGTGATCTTACCCGAATTATCATGCGCATCCGTTCCGCCGAAACGGGCCAGTGTGGCATCAAACGTGATGTTATTGAAGCCTTCCATCTGTACGTTATTATTGTCCGTTCCGTTCAGCAGGTTATGGAAGGATTTGCCGGCTATCAAGAGCCCGCCGAAATCTCCGCGATGGCGTTGACCCACAGGCTTGGCTGAAGTAATGACCACCGGTTGAAGGGCTGTTCCATTGATTTCAATCTGTCCTCCCCTTTCCACGACGATCGTGCCGTAATTTTTGGGAGAATTGTTAAGATCGGCAATGGCGCGAATGATGGTGCCTGCGGGAATAATCAGCTTGCCACCGTTTCGCACGACAATCAATCCGGAAAGCGCATATATTTTCCCGGCATCCAGGACCAGGGTACCGGTAATGTTTTTTTCGCCCGGAACAGGCAACGATCCATCCATGCCATTCAGCGTGTTCAAATCCATGGGTTCGGGATAGGCGGTATTTTCAGGATCAAAATTGGTCCACCCGTTCGTCCAGTCTTCTGACGGATCATCAGATAAAGCGCCCACAAAAGTGGTTTGATCGAGCTTAAATCCTGTCTGTGCTTTCGTCACGAAGAACAGGCTCAGAAATGCAAGTGTCCAGGTAAAAGGTAAACGTAGTTTCATAAGAAAAGAATTTAGCATAACGCAAGGTTGGTTTTGAATAAAGGATTGACGCGCATTTCAGATTTTTTATGTGTCGGAAGTATCAGAGATAAAAGATTGTGCTCGTTAGAATGAATAACTCAGTCCGAGATTCGCGGTGAAACCGGACTTGTATTTATACATGAGCCGGTCCCCCTGTCCACCCACGGGAGCAGCAGCTGAATAGTGACCATCCTGGTTGCCATCCTGGTAAAAAAGAATATCGCGGTGCAGGAGATCGCCCAGGGTTATTTTGACATTGAGGTGATTAAAGGATTTACTCACCTGCAAGTCCATGACAGTCCTGGGCGCTTCATAGATATCCTGTCGCGTGTCACCATATTTGGGATCCACGCCGACATAGGCGATTCGCCTCCCTACCCGGTTAATGGCAATGTTGGCAGACCAGCCGGTTTCCGGCTGATCGTATTGAAGCCGGGCATTGATGATAAACGGGGACTGTCCTTGCAGCGGCCGGTGATCCCTGGCTTGTGAGCCTTCTGTAAATTTCAGTTCAGACCGGATCAGGGAAAGATTGGCGTATGTGGACAACCGGCTGAAAATGCCCTTCAGGCCAAACAGGTCAAGCCGCTTTTTCACCTCGAATTCCAGGCCCAGGATATTGGCCGATTTTTCATTGTGATAGGTAAACGTGGTAAAAGGTTGCGTCACATCGAGGCTCAATTCGATGGGGTTTTCAATATGCTTGTAGAAGCCGCCAATGGAGATCAGCTGTCCGCCATCGGGGTAGAATTCATACCGGATATCGAGATTATTGAGGGTGGCAATCTGCAGATCCTGTTTTCCCCGTATCTCGGCATTCTTGTCAAATACATAAAAGGAAAAGGGAGCGAGCTCGCGGAATTCAGGCCGGTTGACCGATGAAAAATAACTGGCCCGCAAATTGGTTTTTTCATTGAGAAAATAGGTGAGATTGACAGACGGCAAAACGGTCAGCTGTTTCAGCGCAGCCACATGCTGATCGGTTTTTTGGTTCTCAACCGACAGATCGAAATCTTCGAAGCGAACCCCATATACTGCCTTCAGTTTGTGATCAAACGTCTGGGTGGCCATGAGATAAAAGGCATCCATGGTTGACTTTCCTTCATAGTAGGAAAGATCATCCGAAGTCTTTTCGACCAGGTACAGGTTATTGGGTCCGATTTGATCAGGACCCAGGTCAGCAGCCGGATCCAGGGTCAGCTCATCGGGTGCGCCATTGTAGACGAAACTTCTGGCCGAAAAAAACCGGTGACGGTACTGTCGGAAATATCCGGCCTTGACATCTGTTCGCAGCTCGCCTGCCTCAAATCGTTTGGAGAAATCAACCTGCGCACAAACGAGATCTTCGATGACGGAAGACGCAAATCGTCCCGTACTGGTGTTGAAGAAATCGCCGAGTGCCAGACGATAATCCGGAAAATCAGGCGTATTGGTATAGCTCGCGATCCGGTAATCCGGAACAGCCCGGTTGATGCTGGAATAACTGAGGGATGCATCGATCGTCATCAAACTGTCCCGGACAATTTGTTTTAAGGACAGGATACCATTATAGAGTCGATTGGACGAAAGGATTTGTGCCGTATTGCGAACCGTCAGGGCATCCTGGTAATTACCGGTGCCTGTGCGCGCGATGGTATTAAAATCGCTCGTGACGTTCACCAGGTTCTGCAGGCTCAATTGCGTACGATCGCTGCGGTAGTTCAAATTGAAAAGCCCGCCGGTATTGAGATTCCGCAGGGAGGCCCCATCCGTAAAGCCCGCTACCTGGCCCGATCCGTCATAGGAATTGACATTACTGGCCACATACCGGCGTGTGTTCGCATAATTAAGCGCCAGGATAACCCCCATCTTCCCCCGCTCCCCGACGGATAAGGGGAAGCCGACGGAATAAGCAAACCTGGAATTAAGGCCCGGCTTGATGGATTGACTCGACCAGTCATGATTGAAGTCTTTTGCTATTTCAGCAAGCCGCTGCTTATCCGCTGCGGTGGGGAAACTACCGGAAAGTTTCAATGCGCCTTCGTCGAATTGGGGAATGTCACGTGTCCCGCTGATGAAATTGAGGTTTTCACCCGGATACGTCTTGAAATCGGTAAACGGTTTATTCGTGGTTTCAGAATGATATTGCACACCCAGCGAAATTTGCTGGCTGAGTCTGTCCGGTACAGACTTCGTATTGATCTTGATCACGCCACCCCCAAAATCGCCGGTGAGATCAGGAGAGCCGGACTTGATGATGAGCAGGTTGTCAATCAGGTTGGCAGGGATGACATCAAAGGCAAAGGCCTTACGATCGGATTCCGTGCTGGACAATAGGGCGCCGTCGAGATAACCGGCATTGTACCGATCGTTCATCCCCCGGATCACCACGAATTTTCCATCCTGGATCGAGGCGCCGGTGACACGCTTGAGGATATCGCCCACCGTGCGATCGGGAGACCGCCGGATTTCGGAAGCCGAAATCCCGCTGGCGATGAAGGACGCTTTCTTAAGTTCGATGTTGAGTACTACATCACTGGAACGCTCCACGGTACCGACCACCACCACCTCTCGCAGCGATAAGGCAGACGCTTCGGACATCGCGTATTCGACATTGGTGACATCGCCGGGTTTGAGATCCACGCCGATGTGCGCGCTTTCATATCCATAATAGCGGACAGTCAGCATATAGTGGCCGGATTCGGCCGTCAAGCGGTAATTACCTTCGATATCCGTGGCGGCGCCGATATCCGTACTGTCCAGTTGAACGATAGCGCCAATCAGCGGATCTCCGGTGGATTTATCGATGATCTTCCCGCTGATGACACAACTCCGTTGTGCCGTCAGTGCGGAGGTGAGGAGTAGAAATCCGGCGCCGAAAAGAAGGCGGATAGGACTCAGGAACCAGATGCATGTAGATTTTTTCATGTTATCAGAAGGTCGTGCTTTCAATTTTTGAAGGGACCTAAAAGACCTTTTCCCGGTCGTCGCGAAAAATGAACGAAATCAACTGTTGTTCGATCACCGGGACCTCCTGAGGTCCGGCCGTTGATCCCGTTGCAGTAACCAGGTAATCGGAAATTTCTTTTAGATCCGTCAAATGGCTTTGAATCTGAATACATCCATTCCATTTTCGGGGCAAAATTATCGGGAGACTTACCGGATCACGGCATAAAGCCACTCAAGATTTCGTTAATTCAGCCGGAGTCTGCCATTGTTCTTTTTACGGATATTTTACAACGATCCGCCAGCTGGCAAAAACTACCTTTGAAACACGCTGTTTTCCATTTACCTGATGTTTACAAAAGGGATAAAGTCACTTTTACATACCCTTTTCACCACGGATTGCCAAGCCGCGTCTTACCCATACCTGCGGGATTCTTTGGATATTTGCCTGTCCTGAATACTACATCGATATCACCTAACATCACCCTTCTCACACCTCGCACCATGACCGATCCGAAAATCAAAGTCCTGATCGTCGATGATGAGCCCGATATCCTCGAATTCCTGGACTACAACCTTTCCCGGAATGGCTTCACCACCGTGCAGGCCACGAATGGTAAAGACGCCATCCAGCTCGCAGACAAGGAAATACCGGACCTGATCCTGCTCGATATCATGATGCCGGGCATGGATGGTGTCGAGACCTGCTATGAAATGCGTAAAAACGAAAAGCTGAAAAACACGCTCATCGCTTTTCTGACGGCACGCAGTGAAGAATATAGTGAGATCGCCGGGCTGGAAGCAGGCGCCGATGATTATATCCAAAAGCCGATCCGGCCAAGATTGCTCCTCTCCCGCATCAAAGCTATGATGCGCCGCAAAGAAGCCGCCAGGCCCAGCACCCCTGCCAGCGCCATCCTGGATTTCGGTCCGCTCAAAATCGATCCTCAGAGTTACCTGGTGACTATTGATGAAGAAGTCATCACCCTCGCTAAAAAAGAGTTCGAGGTGTTGATGCTCCTTGCCTCTCAACCGGGGAAGGTATTTACCCGCGAAGAAATGTTCCAACGCGTCTGGGGCTACCAGGTGCCTATCGCCAGTCGCACGATTGACGTGCATATCTCCAAACTCCGTGAGAAAATGGGCGAACGGTTTATCAAAACCCTCAAAGGAGTCGGGTACAAGCTGGAAGTGGAGGAGTGAGGCGTGCGCCAGGCGCTGAATATTCCGGATCTCTTCATGCTTTGCCTTCACCGACAGGGTCCTTCCTTTGCGTAAAGACTGCTACAGACCCAATAGCAGGGATGGTTTACGTACGATTTTGCTGAATCCTAAGTCGTTACATATTAGCGCCTCGTCTGATACGAATCATCCCTCCCCACCCGTATTCCGGGAATTAGTACAAGTAAAATCAAAACCCTATTTTGAACTCGATCTGCCTGAGCAGGCTCAGCAGAAAAATTTTTGATCTCTTCAACTACTAAAACAATTCATCATATGGGTGTCGATACGAAAAACCTGAGGAATGTGGTGCTGCTCGGCCATAGCGGCTCCGGTAAAACATTGTTTGTGGAAAGCATGCTGTTTGAATCCGGAGCCATCACCCGCAGAGGAACCATCGAAGGCCAGAACACGGCTTCTGACTACACGAAAATCGAACAGGAGCGGGGCAATTCGCTCTTCAGCGCGCTGATGCATGTCCAATGGCGCAACAATAAGATCAACATCATCGATACACCCGGGTACGATGACTTCGTCGGCGAAGTCATCTCCTCTCTGAAAGTCGCGGACACCGCCCTCATGATTGTCAATGCAGCCAATGGCGTTGAAGTTGGCACGGAACTCCTCTGGGAATACGTGGATAAATTCCAGACGCCATGCCTCTTTGTCATCAACCAATGCGATCACGAGAAGGCCAATTATGATACGGCGCTGGAGCAGATCAAAAGCCGGTTTGGCGCGCATTGCCTGGCCGTGCAATATCCGGTCCAGACAGGATCCGGATTCAATGCGATCATCGATGCCCTCCGTATGGTGATGTATGTGTTTCCGAAAGACGGCGGCAAACCGGAAAAGAAACCTATCCCGGAAACTGAGATGAAGCGTGCCCATGCCATGCACCAGGCCCTCGTGGAAGCCGCGGCCGAAAACGATGAAGGCCTGATGGAAAAGTTTTTCGATGAAGGCAGTCTCAACGAGGAAGAACTGGCCAAGGGCCTGACGATAGCCCTGGCCAATCAACAGATTTTTCCCGTTTTCTGCGCTTCCGGAAAACTCAATATGGGTAGCGGTCGCGTCATGGGATTCATCAACGACATCGCCCCTTCACCGGCCGACCGGCCGCAACCCAAAGGAACGAGGGGAGATACCATCCCGACCGACTCCTCCGGTCCGACGCGGATCTTTATCTATAAAACAGTGGCCGAACCACAGGTGGGGAACGTGTCTTACTTCAAGGTGTACTCCGGCGTCCTGCGCCCGGGAGATGACCTCATCAACCTGGCCAATACCAATCACGAACGCATCTCCCAAATCTTTGTTTCGGAAGGGAAAAACCGTGAATCCGTCAATGAACTCCGTGCAGGGGACCTTGGCGTGACGGTCAAACTGAAGGAAAGCCATACCAATAACACCCTGGCGGTGAAGGGAGTCGACTCCGCCATCGAACCTATCGTCTTCCCCGAACCACGTGTTCGGGTCGCTGTTTCACCCCCCAGCAAAGCCGATATTGAAAAACTCGCAAAAGCATTGCATGTCGCTCATGAGGAAGATCCAACGATTTCCATTGAGCAGTCTTCCGAACTCAAACAAATGATCCTCCATGCCCAGGGGCAATTGCAACTGGACCTGGTTAAATACAGAATTGAAAAAACGTTTGGCGTCTCGATGAATTTCGAGAAACCGAAAATCCCCTACCGGGAAACAATCACCAAAGTGGCCAATGAAGTCTACCGGCATAAAAAACAGACCGGGGGAGCCGGTCAATTTGCCGAAGTGCACATGCGAATAGAACCCTTTCATGAGGGGATGAAAGATCCGGAGGCCCTCACTGTCCGGAATAAGGAAGTGGATTCACTTTCCTGGGGAGGTGCCCTTGCCTTTTATTGGTGTATCGTGGGCGGCTCCATTGATTCCCGTTTCAGTAATGCCATTAAGAAAGGGGTCATGAATAAGATGATCGAGGGTCCCCTGACCGGATCCCATTGCCGTGACATCCGGGTCAGTGTATACGATGGTAAAATGCACCCGGTGGATTCCAATGACATGGCCTTCCAACTGGCCGGCACCATGGCGTTCAAAAATGCCTTTCAGCATGCCGGCCCTCAATTGCTGGAACCGATCTATGACCTGTCCATCCTCTGCGCCGGAGAAGTGATGGGGGATGTGATGGGGGACCTGCAGACCCGTCGCGCCATCATCATGGGGATGGAGAGTGAAGGACATTACCAAAAGATCCTGGCGCGTGTACCCCTGGCAGAACTGCATGACTATTCCTCCATGCTGCGGTCCATCACCCAGGGCAAAGCCAAATTCTCCATGAAACTGGCTGACTACCAACAGGTCCCGGCGGAAATACAAGCCAAACTGGTCGCCGAATACCAGGCCCATGCGCATGACGAACATTAGGATGAAAAAGGCGGCCATTGGTCGCCTTTTTCATTTAACCTGATGGGTTTCTCTTACCTTTGCCGCCTAAAATACACCCGATATGAAACGCACATGGATTCTCCTGTTGATGACGCTTTTGACCGGCTTCATGTATGCCCAACAGCAAGATATTCAGGTCTATGAGAAAAAAGAGGGTTCGAAGGTCACGGTCATGGCCAGGAACATTGGAAAGGTATCCTATAAAGTAACCCTGCAGATCGACGCCAAGGGCATCGATGTTTCTCCTTCCACCACGGCCCTGAGCGTCGTTCCGGCCGGCACTATCAAGCAAATGGCTCTGCTGATCCCGCGCCAGGGAGAGGAATGGTCCTACAGCTACGAGGTATCCTATATGGAATATACCGGGACGGCCGATAATACCAAAACCGGCAGGATGGGCAGCGCTCCCAACGATGGAGGCAGCATGAGCGCCGGAAGTTCTTCCGAGCCGGTGAAAGACGTTACCGCGCAATCCAGCCTGACCCCCACCGCTCCCGCGACACTCTCGGAGGCAAGGATCATTGTGTATACCAAGCCCGGCTGCAGCCGCTGCGAGTATGTCAAAAAACAACTCACGGAGAAAAAAGTGTCCCATGAAATCGTAGATGTTTCCGTTCCCTCTGCTGAAGTCAACGACATGTGGAAGAAACTTCGTGAAAGCGGTTTTACGGGTGAAAGTGTCACCATGCCAGTCATTCGCGTGGATGGGCAATACCACTACAATATCAAGGACCTCAGTCAGTTTACGGCAGATCTGAAGTAACGCGTGAACTGTGCGAGGGCGGGCCGCGATCAGTACGTCAGATCCACCACTCTAAGCCTTCGTTTTTCGTTGAGCCTGTATTTGATCGGCGCGAACAGCGCCCTTAAACCGGTGCCCACGGCGATATTCAGGAATCCGAACTCGATGCCGCCATCGGTGTATTCATGATGGCCTCGCAGGGTGTACCAGAGATCCCCTAAGATCATGCTTGCTCCGCCTCCCTGTAATGCCCCGCCGATGATATTTGCCCAGGCCCGCTGACGCTTCAGGCGGATGCGGCTGATATCTGACAATGCGATCCACGTATCCCCCAGCAAGATCAACTGGGCGTCCGCGTTGAGATCCAGCACCTGGCGCTTGTACCAGCCGCCGGAATCCTCTTTTAGCTGGAAGATCAATTCATCATAGAGTTGGATCTTTTCCGTTTTGGGGCGGTTGGCTTTTTCGATCAGCAACACTTTTTGACCAGCACAGGGCAATCCGGCACCCAGGAAGATCCAGATAAAGAGAAAGCCGGAAAGGTTTGTCATGGTCATCACCGGTAGGTCAGGAAGAATGTGACAGGATGTTTTTCAGCCAGCGTTCTAACGCTCCGTTTATACTTTTTTGTATGGCGGCGAATGCAGGTACTTCATGTCCGGTATAGAGCAAGGCAAGGTGATATTGACCTCCGTATCCCAGTCGCTCGTAGAGAGCGGGTTTGATCAGCCGGTAATGTTCGCGCATCAGCCGCCTGATCCGGTTACGGTCCACTGCCCTGGGAAACTTTTTCTTCGATACACTGAACATCACCTGCAGAGGACCGGTCGTCACCTCTTCCGGCTCTACTTTCTTCCAAACCAGGCGTATTGGAAAAACAGCGATGCTTTCACCTGTTTCAAATAACAGCCCGATTGCCTTGCGGGAGGAAAGCCGTTCGTCCTTGGACAAGGTGAATCGATGCATAAAGGAAAGATAAGCGGTCGGCCGGAATGTGCGAGGATGAAATGGGTAAATGTGTTTGCCGGTAAAGGTTCAATCCTTAATGCATTCAACAGGGAAATCCGTAAACGTATACACGTTTAAGGGATAAAAAGGGAATCAGGGAATGCTGGGGATCCGGATTACTTCACACGCATCGTATCCGATACGGTCAGCTTGTGGCGGCCACGGGCACGGCGCGCAGCCAGGACCTTTTTCCCGCCCTTGGTACTCATCCGGGAGCGGAACCCATGCTTGTTCACTTTCTTTCTGCGGGAGGGCTGGAATGTCCGTTTCATGACTGATTATCAGTTGTTTGTGCTTATAGGCCTCTTTCGAAGCGGATGCAAAGATAGGAAAATTACTGTTGCCCGGATGTGCGGGGAACAATATTTCGTCACCCGTTCATGGAGATCAGGAACTCTTCATTCGTCCTGGTATTGAGCATATGCTTGCGCAGGAATTCCATGGCCTCATCCGGCTTCATATCCGCCAGGTAGTTGCGGAGGATGAACATCCGTTGGAGAATGGCATCGTCGAGGAGCAATTCCTCCCGGCGCGTGCTGGACTTGGTGAGGTCAATAGCCGGATAGAGCCGCTTATTGGCAAGCGTACGATCCAGCTGTAATTCCATATTGCCAGTGCCCTTGAATTCCTCAAAGATCACGCCGTCCATTTTCGAACCGGTATCAATCAGTGCGGTCGCCAGCACCGTGAGTGACCCGCCGTGTTCAATATTGCGGGCTGCTCCGAAAAACTGCTTGGGCTTATGCAACGCATTGGCTTCCACCCCGCCGGAAAGGACTTTCCCGCTGGACGGAGCTACCGTATTGTAGGCCCTGGCGAGACGCGTGATCGAGTCAAGCAGGATGACTACATCATGGCCACATTCGACCAGCCTTTTGGCTTTTTCCAAAATGATGTTGGCTACCCGCACGTGGTTGTCGGCCGGTTCATCAAACGTAGACGAAACGACTTCGGCCTTAACGCTGCGGCGCATATCCGTCACCTCTTCCGGCCGCTCATCGATGAGGAGGACAATGAGGTAGCACTCCGGGTGATTGGTGGCAATCGCGTTGGCAATATCTTTGAGGAGAAACGTCTTCCCGGTTTTAGGCTGAGCCACGATCAATCCCCGCTGTCCTTTCCCGATTGGGGTGAAAAGATCAATCATCCGGTTACCGTAATCTTTTCCGGCCGGATGGGTCAGCAGGCTGAATTTTTCATTGGGAAACAGCGGTGTCAGGTAATCGAACGGTACGCGGTCCCGGACTTCATCCGGCGTTTTACCGTTGATGGTCGTGACCCGGAGCAGGGCAAAATACTTTTCTCCTTCTTTGGGCGGACGAATAGCCCCCTTGACCGTATCTCCCGTATTTAATCCGAAGAGCTTGATCTGGGACGGCGATACATAGATATCATCCGGGGAGGAGAGATAATTATAGTCCGAGGAGCGGAGGAACCCATATCCATCCGACATCATTTCCAGCACGCCTTCACCCTCGATGATCCCGTCAACCTCGACATTGAATCGTTCCCGGGCCTCCCGGGCGATATCCCGGGGATCCCGTTGTTGCGGGGGCCTGTTTTCCGGTGGATTTACCTGCCCGCGCGATTCCTGTATGGATGGATTAGGCTGACGCAATTCTTCCGGCCTGCGCGGTTCCCGCTGTTCGCGAGGCTCCCTTTGTTCGCGAGGTTCGCGTTGTTCACGAGGTTCGCGTTGTTCGCGAGACTCATTGCCCCTGTTTTCCCTGGCCGACGGATGATTTCCCCTGTCACGGTGTTCCGGACGGCGATGCTCCGGACGGCGCGGATGCTGGGGCCTTTCCGGTGCCGTTGCTTCTGTCGTTTCTTCCTTTGGCCCGGATTCGATGGGTGTTTTTTTAGTAGGCTCCGGTGCATCCGTGGCTTCGGTATCATCTGTGACCTCAGCATTGGGATTTTTCCGGGTGCGTTTTTTGACTACTCCGGGCTGGCGTTTATCAACACGAAGATTATCGGACGAAACAGGGACTTCATCCGGCAGGTGCGAGCCGGATGACCCGTTGGATGATTTTTTCTTTTCCCCGGCAAGCGCCTGGTGATCCAGGATGGTATAAACAAGTTCCTGTTTGTTTAATTTCTTAAAACCATCGATCCCCAGTGATTCAGCTAATTCACGGAGTTCAGGAACGAGCATGTCGTTCAACTGCAAAATATCGTACATGATAGGATGAAATAAGTATGTAGGATAAAAAGGTATTTATGATGAAATACGCGTATCCGGATTCCCCTTCCATTCGCACAACCACAAAATCAAGGCTAGTTTTAAAATTGGAGAATCTGAAGGATGATCAGACCGGAAAGGTAGATGTGTAAAACGCCACCAAGGTAACAACTATTTTTTGAATACCGCCGATTACCTTTGGTGAAATTTTAGGCGGTAACTACAGTCCTCTAAACGGTGCAGTACCCTGAAAAGTTGCGTCAATATGCTGGAAATTAACATTCTACGGGAACAAAAGGATAGGGTCCTGACCGGACTCCGGAAGCGCGGTTTCACTCCTGAACGGCTGAAAACAGTGGATGAAGTGATCGTCCTGGACGACCGGCGAAAAGAGGTTCAGACCCAGCTGGACGGTTATCTCAATGAGCGAAACAGGTTGTCGGATGAAATCGGCAGTCTCTTTAAACAAGGCAAAGCAAAAGAGGCTAACGAACTGAAAACCAAGGTGCAAAACCTGAAGGAGGTCATTGACGGACAGGAGCAAACGCTGCAAAAAACAAAAACAGACCTGGACGCCCTTCTGGTCACCCTTCCCAATATCCCCCATATCAGCGTGCCGGATGGAAAATCAGCGGAGGACAATCTGATTCGACAGGCCTGGGTTGGCGAATTGCCTTCCCTTCCGGCCGGCGCGATGCCCCACTGGGAGCTGGCGGAAAAGTACAATCTCATCGATTTCAAGCTTGGTGCCTTCATCACCGGCAGCGGATTTCCACTGTTTCGCGGCAAAGGGGCAAGGCTGGAACGCGCCCTGATCAACTATTTCCTCGACCAGGCCCGGTACGCGGGTTTTGAAGAAATACAGCCCCCGCTGATGGTCAACGCTGACACGGCATACGGGACAGGGCAATTGCCGGACAAGGAATCCCAGATGTATTACGTCCAGCTCGATGACCTGTACCTGATACCGACCGCTGAAGTGCCGGTGACCAACCTTTACCGCAACCAGATCATCCCGGAATCGGATCTGCCCATCAAAATGACAGCCTATACACCCTGCTTCCGCCGGGAGGCGGGTTCCTATGGATCGGATGTCAAGGGACTCAACCGGGTACACCAGTTTGATAAAGTCGAAATCGTCTGGATCGAACATCCCAGCCGTAGCTACGAGACACTGGAGAAAATGGTGGAACACGTCTCCGGGCTGATGGAAAGCCTGGAATTGCCCTACCGGATCCTTCATTTATGTGGTGGGGATATGGGCTTTACCTCGGCGCTCACCTATGATTTTGAAGTCTATGCTGCCGCGCAGCAAAAATGGCTCGAAGTGAGTTCCGTTTCCAATTTCGAAACTTTCCAGGCCAACCGGATGAAGATGCGTTTCCGGGATGCCGGCGGTAAGACCCAACTGGTGCACACGCTCAATGGCAGCGCACTGGCCCTGGCCCGGATTGTGGCAGCCATCCTTGAAAACAACCAACAGCCGGATGGGATCCGCATCCCTAAAGTATTGATCCCCTATACCGGGTTTGACACGATTTAAATCGTCTTTTTGTTTGCCTGGTTGCCTTCTCCGACAGCGGACGCCGTATTGCGCCCGGTCCGGAATCCGCAAAAGAATTTGAACCTCATGAGCCCTTTTTGCATTTATAGAACCGAAATCAAACTCAAAAGAAAATGGGAATAGGCTATATCGCTTTGGTGGCCGGGATCGGCATCGTCGGGTTCATTGTCCAAAACCGGATGCGATCCAAGTTTCATCAATACGGCACGGTTGGGTTATCGAACGGAATGAGCGGATACCAGGTGGCGGTCAGCATGCTCGACCATTATGGGATCCGGGATGTGCAGGTCGTCCAGGGGGAAGGATTCTTATCGGATCATTACAATCCAATGACCAAAACCGTCAGCCTGAGCCCTGAAGTATACAGCGGTCGTTCGGTGGCGGCTGCTTCGGTGGCGGCGCATGAATGTGGGCACGCCGTGCAGCACCATACGGCTTATTCGATGCTCCAACTCAGGAGTGCTCTCGTACCAGTGGTGAAGATTGCCGCTGTTGCCCAGCAATGGGGTTTCCTGGCGGCCATAGTCTTCCTGGGTTCCTTTCCCCAACTCCTGTTGATCATGATTATTGCTATGGCGATCACGACGCTCTTCAGTATCATCACCTTACCGGTGGAGTTTGACGCCAGCCGCCGGGCGCTGGTGTGGCTGGACAGCACCGGGACAGCCCGGGGGGTCGAGCATGATTACGCCAAGGATTCCCTCAAATGGGCCGCCATGACCTACCTGGTGGCAGCGCTTTCCTCCGTAGCCATGCTGGTTTATTTCATCCTTTCGTACCTTGGCAGCAGGGACTGACCCTTCCCGGAAGGACCTCGCCTCGATTGTCAACCCTTTTAATCCTCATCCCATGGCGGAAACGATAGAAAGCACGATACAGCATGGTAAGGAACAAATGGACCATACCATTGATCACCTCAAAAAGGAACTGACCAAGATCCGTACCGGTAAAGCCTCGACTGGTCTCCTGGATGGCCTGATGGTGGAATATTACGGCACGAATACCCCACTCCAGCAGGTGGCCAATATCGGGGTGGCCGATGCCCGCACCATCACCATTCAACCCTGGGAAAAGAATATGCTCGGGAAAATCGAGCATTCCATCTTCGCCGCCAACCTCGGGATCACACCCATGAATGATGGCGAAATCATCCGGATCTCCATCCCCCCTTTGACCGAAGAGCGCCGCAAGGAACTCGTCAAACAAGCCAGGAAGATGGGGGAAGATGCCAAAGTGGCCCTGCGTACCTCACGCCACAAAGTGATCGACTTCATCAAAAAACAGATGAAGGAAGGCTATCCGGAAGATGCCGGTAAGCGGCTCGAAGCGGAGGTGGATAAAATGCTCCACGCCCATTCTGAAACCATCGATCACCTGATTTCCGGCAAGGAGAAAGATATCATGACGGTCTAACCTCCGTTTTTTCCGTTCCTTCCGTCTGCTCCTGCTGACGCTCCGGCCATCCAGACTGTCATTCATTGGTGGAATCAGGGGTTTCATCGAATCCCGCGGGTCAGCGCTATGCAATCCCTTACTTTCACCAATACTAAATAGAAATCCACCCTTGTCATGAAAAACCTTTTCGTTCCCCTCCTCCTTATCCTGTTCCTCCTGGCCTCATGTTCCACCACCGATGCGCCAAGGCAAGTCAAATCCTACACCATCGGCCAATTTTATCAAAACACCCGTTTTGCCGGGGGCGCTTTTTCCCCTGATGAGACCCGGCTGCTCATCACCAGCGATGAGAGCGGCATCATGAATGTCTACGAGATCAATTTGGCAGATGCCACGAGGAAGGCCAAAACCATGTCTGGCGTCGAATCCTACATGGCCGTTGATTATGTACCGGGCTTTCCGGGGATATTGTATTCGGCCGATAAAGGAGGAAATGAAATCAATCACCTCTACCTGCTGGCGGACGACGGTACGGCCACCGATCTCACCAACGGAGAAAAAGAAAAAGCCGATTTTTTAAAATGGAGCGAGGATAAAAAATCCATGTTTTATACGTCCAATAAACGGGATGCCCGGTTTTTTGATGTCTATAAATGCGCGATCGGAAAATGGGAACCCGTCTTGTTCTATCAGAACAACGACGGTCTCGATCTGAACGATATTTCGGAAGATGAACAATGGATCACCCTGAGCCAGCCGCAGACATCCAGCGAAAATGATCTCTTCCTGGTCAACCGCAAGACCGGTGATAAAAAACCCATTTCGCAAGCGGATCAAAAAGGAAGTTATGGAAGTAGCGGTTTCAGCCGGGACAGCCGTTTCCTGTATTATATCACTGATGCGGGCAAAGAGTTCGCTTATCTCGTGCAGTATGACATCACCACCGGCGAACGAAAGACGCTCTTTGAAACTACCTGGGATGTCATGTTCAGTTATCTCAGCAAAAATGAAACATACCGCGTGATCGGTATTAATGAGGATGGGAAAAACAGGCTGATTGTGCAGGAAGTGAAAACCGGTAAATCCATCGAGTTTCCGGCAATACCGGATGGGGATATCACCGGGTTGGCGATTTCGGACAGTGAAAAATGGATCCGGCTTTCGGTTGGGACATCCAAGGCGCCTTCGAATATCTATGTGTACAACCTCGAATCAAAGGAGCTGAAAAAACTCACGGAAAGTCTCAATCCGGAAATCAACCCGGATGACCTGGTCAGCGCGGAGGTCGTTCGGTTCAAGTCCTTTGACGGGCTGGAGATTCCGGCCATTTATTACAAACCCCTGCAAGCCTCTGCCGCCAACAAGGTCCCGGCCCTCGTCTGGGTGCACGGCGGACCCGGCGGGCAATCCCGTACAGGCTACTTTTCGCTGATCCAGTTTCTCGTCAATCATGGATACGCCATCCTGGCCGTCAACAACCGGGGAAGCAGCGGGTATGGAAAGACCTTTTATAAAATGGACGACCGCAATCACGGGGACAAGGATCTCAAAGACTGCATCGCGGGAAAAAACTGGCTTGCTTCCCAGGACTACATCGATGGAGAAAAAATCGGCATCATCGGGGGAAGCTATGGCGGCTACATGACGATGGCGGCCATGACCTTTACGCCGGGAGAATTCCAGGCAGGCGTGGATATATTCGGGGTCACCAACTGGCTCCGCACCTTGAAATCCATCCCACCCTATTGGGAATCATTCCGTAAAGCCCTTTATGAAGAAATGGGAGATCCCACCACGGCGGATTCTGTCCGCCTGTATAACATCTCCCCGCTTTTTCATGCAGATCAGGTCAAACATCCCGTCATGGTGCTGCAGGGAGCCAATGATCCCCGGGTCTTACAAGTGGAATCGGATGAAATCGTGGCGGCCATTAAAAAGAATACGGTCCCCGTCGAGTACATCGTATTTCCGGATGAAGGGCATGGCTTCCGGAAGAAAGAAAATGAGATCCGGGGATACGGAGAGATCCTGAAATTCCTGGATTCCCATCTGAAAAACCCGGTCAAAGGATAATGCACGAGTCAGCCGGGAAGCTTTTCGCCTCAGCGGAGGATATTGATCAGCTTGCGGACCAATGTATTTCCCCCTGAGCGAATACCGATTTCGAGCACTTTATCGATCTGCATGGCCACCTCGAGGATCTGGGTGGTCATTTTGGTCAACTCCTCGATTTCCTTCGTCCGCGCGCCATCCTCTTCCGTGACCTGCAGGGATTGAAGGGACTGAATGACGGGATCCAATTCCCGCCGTTTTCGCTCGCGGGCGATCTGGAGGGCGACCTGCCACACGTCCTTTTCGGAAGCATAGTGTTCTTTACGGCTGCCGGCGATATAGACTTTGTGTACAACGCCCCACTCCACCAGGCTGCGGAGATTCATGCTCACATTGCCGCGTGAGACAGCGAGTTCCTGCATGATGTCATCTGCTGTCATGGGTTCCGGAGCGATCATGAGAAGTGCATGGATCTGCCCCATGGTTTTGTTGATTCCCCATTGGGAGCTGAGCTGTCCCCATGTCTGGATCATTTTATGGCGCGCTTCCTGGTATTTCATTTGGCTGGATTCAGTTGTTTCAACACTTTATCGATTCTTTTCTTTTTACTCGGGATACCGGCGACATCTTTTCGGCTCCGGATGATCTTCGCAAACCGGTCTTTAAATGGTTGGGAAATCACTGGCAAAGTCAATTCCGCATACATGGGAAACTGATTGACCGGGGCCCTTTCGAGCTGCTCGAGCAGAAGGTCCATGCAATCCGTGTGATACTTTTTCACCCGTGCCAGGTTGGCGAGGATACGCATGCCGTGATCGCGGGTGATCACCGTGCCTGAATCCATGGCTTCTACGATCAGGACGATATGCTTGCCAAGCGGCCCTGGCTCCAGGTGGCTGATGGCTGCAAGCGCGCTCATGGCGCCCCATTTCATCCGGTTGTTTGGGTGGTGTAGTAATTGAATAAACGTAGCCGTATAGGGCACGATGAGTCCTGGATGACGTTCCCCGGTTTCATAGAGGACCTTGATCGCGTCATGGGCCAAGGCGGTATTGGCACCCGTCAGTAATTGGACGAGCGCTGCGACTGCGGTAGCGTCACCGGATCCGGCAATGCGGATGGCAAGTGCAACATTGGGTTGCTCATCGTTTCGGCCCAGCGAATGTGCCAATTGCTCCACGACCGGTTTTTTCATGGATGGCTATTTTGTCCTGTAAAACTAAATCCTTTATTTCCTTTTACATTTATGGGTGAGAAGCCACCATCCATATGATTTTTCCTATCGGTGACGAACAGGTCAAAGGCGGATACAAGCCTTTCATGGCCTACCTGCTGATCGTGATCAATGTCCTGGTCTTTTTATTCCAGGCCTCCCTTCCCAGGCAACAACAACAAGGTTTTGTCATGACCTACGGGATGGTGCCGACGGAAATCGCCCATGGTGTGGATTACTACACGTTGCTGACCAATATGTTTTTGCATGGCGGCTGGATGCATCTGATTGGCAACATGCTTTTCCTTTGGGTCTTCGCGGACAATATTGAGGCGGTCATCGGCAAGGTGCGGTTCCTGTTATTCTATTTCGGCGGAGGCATCGTCGCCTCCCTGGCGCACCTCGCATTCAATGTCCACTCCACGGTGCCGGCCATCGGAGCCAGCGGGGCGATATCGGCAGTGCTCGGCGCCTACCTGGTGATGTTTCCGGCCAGCAAAGTCAAAGTTTGGGTGTTGTACCTTTTCCGCTCGTTCTATATACCGGCGATCTATTTCCTGGGTATTTGGGCGGTTCAGCAATTTGTCAATGGATTCATTTCGATCGTTCCCGATTCTGCTTACACTTCCGGGATTGCCTGGTTTGCACACATTGGCGGGTTTGTTTTCGGCGTGACGACCGGATTTATCATCCGCCGGCGGGTGGAGAATACCTATTTTCCCGCCAACCGTCATTCACCCCGGGATTTTGTTTGAAGATGACCTGGAGCGGACCCTCATTCACAGCTGTCGAATTACCGGACGTGTCCCGGCGAATACGGTACGCCGATCACATCGTGATGCTTGGGTCCTGTTTTGCCGAACACATGACGGCCAAACTCCTCCGGTATAAATACCAGGTACACGACAATCCGTTTGGCATTTTATACAATCCCGTTTCCCTGGCCGAAAGCATCCGCCGCATCCGGGACAAAAAGCATTACACAGCGGATGACCTTGTTTTTGACGGCGGGCTTTACCACAGTATGGATCATCATGGTGTCTTTTCCGGAAGAGAGTCGGAAAGGGTCCTGGACCATATCAATCACGGGATTGATGAAGCACACATTTGCCTGGGCAATACTCATTACCTGTTTGTCAGCCCGGGCACGGCATGGGTGTACCGCTATCGTCCGACAGGCGCCATCGCGGGCAACTGCCATAAAATACCGCAGTCCCGGTTTGAGCGTTTCCGGCTGTCCGTGGAGGAATGTGTACGAGCCTTGGATCTACTCCTGGAAGACATCCGGACCCTGGCTCCGCAAGCCATCGTCATCTGGACCGTCAGTCCGGTGAGGCATCTGCGGGATGGCCTCATCGCCAATCAGAAAAGCAAAGCGACATTGATCCTGGCGATCGACCATGTCATGCAAA
Organism: uncultured Saprospiraceae bacterium; assembly: GCA_964617515.1. Lineage (GTDB taxonomy): Bacteria > Bacteroidota > Bacteroidia > Chitinophagales > Saprospiraceae > Opimibacter. The sequence continues at coordinate 20,298 of CAZTXO010000028.1, forward strand.
TGCACCCGGATACCGGGTATTTCCCCGCATATGAAATCATGACCGATCAGTTGAGAGATTATCGGTATTATAAAAAGGACCTGACGCATCCTTCTGCAGAAGCTATCGATATCCTTTGGGAACTGTTTTGTGGAACCTACATCGACAAGACTGAATTTGCTTTCCACCGTGTCATCGAAAAGATCAGGCAGTCCATGGAACACCGCTTTCTCCACCATGATCAGGTTGCCATTAACCATTTCGCGGAGGGACAATTAAAGCAAATAGAACAGCTTCAAACACAATTGCCCGGTTTATCCTGGAACATCGAGAAGGCATATTTTGAAAAAATGATCATAACACCATAAGACGGCCGGTTTCGCCAGGACGCTGTCCTGTACCCTATCTTTACAAACCCATCATCCCCTTTCATGAAGATTCACGACAGTTATGACCCAGGACAGTATGTAGCGGCTTCCGACCGGTACGAACACATGACCTATCGACGCTGCGGACGAAGCGGTATCCTGTTGCCGGTACTGTCCTATGGATTGTGGCACAATTTCGGTCATGTGGACAACCTCGAAACCGGCCGCCAGATCCTTCGCGCCTGTTTTGACCAGGGAATCACCCATTTTGACCTGGCCAACAATTACGGGCCTCCCTTTGGCGCGGCGGAAGAAAACTTCGGCAGGATTTTCAAAAGGGACTTTGCGCCCTACCGTGATCAGCTGCTGATTTCGACCAAGGCCGGTTGGGACATGTGGCCTGGACCTTATGGGAATTTCGGATCACGCAAATACCTCCTGGCCAGCCTGGACCAAAGCCTTCGACGGATGGGACTGGAATACGTGGATATTTTCTATTCGCATCGTCCGGACCCCTACACACCGCTTGAGGAAACGATGGGCGCCCTGCATGCCGCCGTCCAGCAAGGCAAAGCACTCTATGCCGGGATCTCGCAATATAAATCCGCTGAGACGCAACAAGCTTCCCGGATCATCCGGGAGATGGGTACTCCCCTGCTGATCCATCAGCCCCGCTATCATCTCCTCGATCGCTGGGTGGAAGAAGACGGGTTGCTCGACACGCTCGAACGGGAAGGAATTGGTTCAATCGTCTTCTCACCGCTCGGCCAGGGCCTGCTGACCAACCGTTACCTGGGTGGTTTCCCGGAGGACAGTCGCGCTGTCCGGGATGCCCGTTATTTCAAGACGGAACAGGTCACCGATGATAAACTCCATAAAGTGAGAGCGCTCAATGAAATCGCGAGACAACGCGGCCAGTCAATGGCGCAGATGGCTATCGCCTGGTTACTGATTGATCCGCGGATTACTTCCGTACTCATTGGCGCCAGTAAAGTCTCCCAGATCGATGACAATATCGCCGCTTTGAAAAACCTGCAGTTTTCAGAAGAGGAAAAGACTGCCATCCGGAAAATTATCGAATAGCAGGAGGATTCTGCCGCGAAAGCAGCATGAAAGATTTACAACCGGTAGACGATCTGCGCACTGTGCACAGGTCCGCCTAATTCCGGCGCGATCTTATGGACCGTCACCTCCACGCTGTCCGCCTGGGGAAAAACGTGCTTGATCTCGTGGGCAATCCGGTAAGCCACCGTCTCGATAAGATGGCAGGGATGTTCCATCACATCCGCGCAGATCTGGTAGATCACTTCATAATTGATGGTCAGGTGCAGGTCGTCGCGGATAGCCGAAGGGTCAACATCCGTCTCCACACACACGTCGACGAGATAATTGTTCCCCCGCGTGCGCTCATGGGTGTAATACCCATGGTGCGCGTAAAAAGAAATGCCTTCTAACTTGATCAACGCCATATTCGATTCTGCCCCCGGCAGTACTGCATCCGCATGAGCTGAAACTCCCTGGCCCTGCCGATGTGGAGACAATGATCCTAATAAAAATTGATTTCTTTTTGATTCCTTCCGGAAGGAATCCGGATGAGATGGTCGATGATGCCCTCATATTAGTTAAAGATCGCATGCATAAAGAGAATATTTTCAACACCCGGGCCTGAAATACAGGGGGCCACCCGAGACAAACTGAAAGCTGCAGGCGGTCCGGTGGTCGCTGAATCTGTATCTTTGCCCTTCTTTTTAAAAAAACATCCAATGGCGGCTAAAACGAGCGTCAAAACCGATCAATACCAGGGGCACGATTACTACCAGGTCGACGAACTGCTGAGTCATGACCATTTACTGGCACGCGATGCAGTGCGGTCCTGGGTCAAGCAGGAAGTCAGCCCCATCATCGAGGATTATGCCAACCGGGCTGAATGCCCGACACATCTTTTTAAAGGCCTCGCGGACATCGGTGCTTTCGGACCCAGCCTCCCGGTGGAATATGGCGGAGGAGGCATGGATGAAATCGCCTATGGCGTCATCATGCAGGAACTGGAACGCGGGGATTCGGGAGTGCGGTCCATGGCTTCTGTGCAGGGATCGCTGGTGATGTACCCGATCTACAAATATGCCTCCGAGGACATGCGCAAAAAATACCTGCCCAAACTTGGCTCCGGTGACCTGATCGGCTGTTTTGGCCTGACAGAACCGGATCATGGTTCGAATCCCGGTGGCATGGTCACGAGGATAGTGGAGGACGGAGACGCGTATATCCTCAATGGAGCCAAAATGTGGATTACCAATAGCCCGGTGGCTGACCTGGCCGTTGTCTGGGCTAAGGATGAAACGGATGCCATCCGGGGCATGATCGTGGAAAAGGACTGGAAAGGATTTTCCGCACCGGAGATCCATGGAAAATGGTCGCTCCGCGCTTCGATCACGGGTGAATTGGTCTTCGAAGATGTGCGCGTGCCAAAAACGCATGTTTTCCCCGAGATCAAAGGGCTTAAAGGCCCATTGTCCTGCCTGTCCAAAGCACGTTACGGGATTGCCTGGGGCGCTATCGGGGCGGCACTGGATTGTTACGACAGCGCTTTGCGCTATGCGAAAGAAAGGGAACAGTTTGGCCGCCCGATTGCCGGCTTCCAACTGACCCAGAAAAAACTCGCCGAAATGATCACGGAAATCACCAAAGCCCAGTTACTGGCATGGCGCCTCGGCACCCTGGCCAATGAAGGCAAAGCGACCCCGGCACAGATTTCCATGGCCAAGCGCAACAATGTCAACATGGCCCTTGAAATCGCCCGCGAGGCACGCCAGATCCATGGCGGGATGGGGATTACCAATGAATACCCGATCATGCGCCATATGATGAACCTGGAGACCGTCCTGACCTACGAAGGAACACATGACATCCACCTGCTCATCACCGGCCATGACATCACCGGGATCAACGCTTTTTCTTAATAAAATGTAAACCGGGGTGGATTTTTATAGAGGAATACACGCCTGTTGTCTAATAATCCGTTTTAATCATTGCTTTCGCGCAACTTTTACCCTAAATTTTCGGTAATAAGGTTCATGGCGCATCCTGAAAAAGGCATTAGCATGTTTCATAAGGGTATTTTTACAGCAATGGCATTGGCCGTTTTTATTGCCATCGGGGGAAAAGCCCAGGAAGTGATCCATCTGCAGAATCCTTCCTTCGAGGACAGCCCCAGGAAAGGCGGAGAATTTCATATCCCGATCAAAGGTTGGTTTGACTGCGGTGAAGCGAAATTTCCCTCTGAATCTCCTCCGGACATCCACCCGGTGCCCGCTACGGCATGGGGCGTAGCAAAAGAAGCCTATGATGGCGCGACCTTCCTGGGCATGGTGACACGGGACAATGACAGTTGGGAATCACTTTCCCAGGCACTGGAGTCCCCGATTCTCGGCGGTACCTGTTACAACTTCTCGGCCTTTATTTCCAGGTCGGAAGAATACAAGAGTGCCACGAAAAAAACAGATGCGTTGCAGAACTTCGTCCGGCCGGCCGTGATGCTGATCTGGGGAGGAAATTTTTTCTGCGACAAAGCGGAGTTGCTGGGTGAATCGCCTGCTGTGTCCAATACGGATTGGAAAATGTACAAATTCCTACTCCGCCCCAAACAAACCCACAAATACATCACACTGGAAGCGTTTTATAAAACGCCTATCCTGGAAGCATACAACGGGCATATCCTTGTGGATGCCCTGTCTGACCTGGTGCCGGTGGATTGCCCCCTGATGCCCACAGACCTCGTGGCGAAAGTCACGGATCCGCCTGCTAAAGTGGAAGTAGTCACTTCGACTACTTCAGGAGGGAGTTCTGTTGCCAAGAAATCTTCCGGGAGCAGTTCCGGTACGATTCACAGCGGCACGATTTCATCCGGACCAAAGTCTTTCAAACCGGTGCTGTTGACCGAACTGGTTCCGGAAAAAGTATTTGTCGGGCAAAAAATCCGGCTGACGCACCTGTATTTCAAGGCAGACTCCATCAACCTGCTGCCGGACTCCTACAAAGTACTGGATGAGCTCGCGGATTATCTGAACGCCTATCCGAAGACGATCATCGAAATCGGCGGCCATACCAATACCATCCCCCCGGATGACTACTGCAATCATCTGTCTACCCAGCGTGCCAAAGCAGTGCAGGAATACCTGATCACGAAAGGCATCCCGGCGACACGCCTCCAGTACAAGGGATATGGGAAGACAGAGCCGCTTATCGCCTACGACCGGTACAATAAAGAAGCACGCCTGAAAAATCAGCGCGTGGAAATCAAGATCCTTTCCCTTTCCTGACAGGGCCCGAAACAGAAAAGCTTTCATGCTGCAAATCGATTAGCAGGATCGCGCATCAGTAAGGAAGGGTCATTGAAGTGACCAGCGGCCATGGCTTTCCGCCGGGTTACGTTTTTCCTATTTCAAGTTTTATGAAAAGACCAGGAAAATCCCTGTTGATTTTCATCCTTAGAGGAGGAGGAAGGAAAGTGTCCCGGCTAACTTTTTAATTTCAGTTTTTCTACCGTCATACCGATTCCCTGAATATCCCGCCAAAAGCCCGGATAGGACTTGCTCACCACATCAGGATCCCGGATGATCACCGGACGAATCAGGGCAAGCGGGGTGAACGCCATCGCCATTCGGTGATCTTCGTACGTGTCAATCCTCGCTTTATCTTTCCATTTCGCTTTGCCCGACAGCAGGCAATGAATGTTTTGGTTTTCCTCCCGTATCTCCAGGTTTGTCTTGACACGTGCCAGTTCTGTTTGCATCGCGCGCAGCCGGTCTGTTTCTTTGATGCGCAGTGTTTTGAGGCCCATCAATTTCCCCCGGATGCCAAGGCCGGCCAGCGTCACCATGACGGTCTGTGCCAGGTCGGGCGTTTTCGAAAAATCATGCATGAATTCTTTCGGTTTCGCCTGGTTTTTGACTTTACTGAGCCGGATGCCTTCTTTCTCAAAAGTTGTTTCCACACCAAAGCGTTTATACAGCTCCGCAACCTCCGCGTCCCCCTGCACGCTTTTCTCATTCAAGCCTTCGATCGTCACATCGGCTTCTTCCGCCAGGGCCGCCATGGCATAATAGTAGGATGCGGCAGACCAGTCACCTTCCACCCGGAACTTCCTGGCTTTGTATGCGCCGGGGGCAATCTCGATCGTATTCTCCTTCCAGGTATATGCCGCGCCAAAATACTCCATCATCGACAACGTCATGTGGATATACGACGCTGAGACCGGTTCATCCAGCAAATGGATCCTGAGCCCATGCGGCAGGCATGGCGCGATGAGCAACAACGCCGTGATATACTGGCTGCTGATGCCTGACTGCAAAGTGATCGCATGCACCTTTTGCCCCAATCCGGGCGCAGGCCGGACCCGCAGCGGTGGAAATCCTTCCTTGTTCAGGTAGGTAATATCTGCACCCAGGGCCTGCAGGGCCCGGACAAGGGGTCCTATCGGTCTGCGGCGCAATTGCTCGGAAGCATCGATCGTCACCTCCTGATCCAGGAGGCACGCCCTGGCCACCATGAAACGGTAGCTGCTGCCCGCGTGCCCGCTGTACAGATCATCTTCACGAGCTGACAACATCGCGATCAAGGCATCTGTATCATCACTGGTACTCAGATGCTCAATTTCAAAAGGTTCCTGGCAGAGGGAACGGATGATCAGGGCACGATTGGACAAACTCTTCGATGGCTCCAGGACCACCTTGCCCCGCAATCGCGGTAGTGCAGCATATACCCGGTATGAAACAGGCATGTTCCTTTATTCTTCCTCATCGGGTCTGCGCGCCGATCCTTTGCGGTTGGCCGCATCCTTGTCAAAGGCAATGATAATATCCTTGACCAGGCGATGGCGAACCACATCTTCGGCGCTCAGGCGGACCGTGGCGATACCATTGAGATGGCCGAGCAGATCGATGGCTTTTCGTAACCCGGAATGCACATTGTGCGGCAGGTCAATCTGGGACAAGTCGCCGGTGATCATGCACTTTGCCGAAGGTCCCAGGCGCGTTAAAAACATTTTGATCTGTGTGACCGTCGCGTTTTGCGCTTCATCCAGGATGATAAAGGCATTATCCAGGGTCCGCCCACGCATATAGGCCAACGGAGCTACTTCGATAATGCGGTTTTGCATGAAATAATTCAACTTGTCTGTCTGGATCATGTCATCGAGCGCATCATACAGCGGGCGCAGGTATGGATCGATTTTCTCTTTCAGGTCACCGGGCAGGAATCCGAGACTTTCTCCGGCCTCCACCGCGGGACGGGTCAGGATGATCTTCTTGACCATGGCATTTTTCAGAGCCCTTACCGCGAGGGCTACGGCGGTATAGGTTTTACCCGTTCCGGCAGGCCCTACCGCAAACACGACATCATGGGTGTCGCAGGCCCGCACCATTTTCTTCTGGTTGTGGGTCTTGGCTTTGATCGGCTTGCCGCTGCGACCATAGAGGATGACGTGATCCGTACCGTTGACTGCCTCTTCCTCCGGCTCAAAGGTATGCGTGCCGGCCAGGAGATTTTCGACCGTCTCCAGGGGCAGTGCTTTCTGCTCCCGCAGGATCCGCATCATCATCTCAAACTTGTCCTTGGCGCCCTGGGCGAGCTTTTTCTTCCCGGTCAGCTTGAGCTGGTTGCCGCGTGAGGTCACGATGACGTCTGGAAAAGCTTTGCGGAAAAGGTTGAGCTTGCTGTTGTTTTGACCAAATAATTCAAGAGGGTCGAGGTCCTCTACGCTTAATACAATCTCGCTCAATAGTTTGTCTTTAGTGGTAGTAACAGCCTGTCCGATGGTTTAGTTTGCTTTAGTGTATGTCAAATCTAACGAATCCTTCCAAAGTCACTAATTTCAATCCCGTTAAATTTACTTTTTTTTATAATATGTAGTCAAAACCGGATCTTTTCCGGCACCTCCCGATATGATCAAGCGAATTGTCAAGATGGATATCCGGCCGGGCCTCATGGCTTCCTTTCTGGAGATTTTTCAACAAGTCAAACAGGAAATCCGGAGTCGTCCCGGGTGCCTGGGGCTGGAAGTGCTGAGCAGTGAAGCCGATGGCCTGATCAGTGTCTGGACCATCAGCCTTTGGGCCTCTGCAGGCGACCTGGAAAAGTACCGCGATTCCGACCTCTTCAAAAAAACCTGGTCGTCTGTCAAGCCGCTTTTTGCCGGCAAAGCGCAGGCCTGGACCCTTACCCCGATTGAATTCCTTCCATGATTCATTATCCGACTTCCCTCGGCGACATCTATCTCGGTGCCTCGTCGTCAGCGATCCGCGATCTCCTCAACCAGATCCCGCACTCCGGCCGGTTTGTCATCACCGATACGCATACGCATGCCCATTGTTTGCCTTTGCTGCAGGGCCTGGATCAACCCCATCACACCATCCTGCTTCCGCCCGGTGAAAAAAACAAGGACCTCGTTCAATGCCAGCGGATATGGTCCCACCTCATCGAGCATGGAGCTGACCGCGAGACGCTGATCATCAACCTGGGCGGAGGTGTGATCTGCGACCTGGGCGGATTTGCTGCCGCCTGCTATCAGCGCGGGGTCCGGTTCGTTCATTTTCCCACGACAGTTACGGCCATGACAGATGCAGCTATTGGCGGAAAACTGGCCGTAGACTTTCAAGGCTATAAAAATTATATCGGTTTGTTCAGGGCTCCCGAACTGATCTGGATCAACCCGGACTTCATCCGGACCCTGCCAAAAGAAGAAATTCACTTTGGACTCGCCGAAGTGGTCAAACATGCCATTATCGGCAGTCCATCGCTTTGGGAAAATCTCGGGGCGACAAGGGCGATCGAAGATATCGATTGGGAGGCGCTCCTGGCCTTGAGTATCGAGGTGAAGATCCGGGTGACGGAGGAAGATCCGCTCGAAAAAGGCCTGCGAAAAACCTTAAATTTCGGCCACACAATCGGCCACGCCCTGGAGAGTTATTACCTGACAACGGACCATCCCCTGACGCACGGCCAGGCCGTCACCCTGGGCATACTGGCAGAATCCCGGATGGCCCAGCAATACGGGTTGCTGGATTCCTCCGTCTTTGAAGCAATCACAGAGATGGTCTTCCGGCTGCTGGCTCCACCGGTGATGACCATTCCCACGCTTGCATCCCTCGAAAACTGGCTGATCAGGGATAAAAAATCCAGGCATGGCGAGGTGATGTACAGCCTGCCGCAAGCCATCGGATCCTGCCGGTGGAATATCGCGAATATCAGTCCCGAGGAAGCCCTGCTTTGGCTGGGCGAACAAGTTTCACCGCACTCTCATCGTTTCAGGAACAACCATCCCTGAACAACTTAACCATGAACGGAACAAATCCTGCTTATAAAAAACTGAATCGACGTCTCTGGCTCTTTGCGTTTGCCTTTGTCACCGGCGTCATCCTTTTTTTCATCATTCTTTCTTTCCAGGGACTGCCCGATTTTAAACAACTGGAAAATCCGGAATTCGAACTGGCCAGCCAGGTGATCGATGTCAAGGGAAGAGAATTCGGCCGGTACTATACGCAAAACCGGCTCCCGGTAGATTTTGATCATCTCAATCCCTACCTGGTGGATGCGCTTGTCGCGACGGAAGATGAACGATTCTTTACGCATTCCGGCGTGGATGTCAAGGCGCTCTCACGCGTGTTCATGGGCGTTGTCACGTTCAACACCAGTAAAGGAGGGGGAAGCACCATCACCCAGCAACTGGCCAAATTGCTCTTTGAACGTCCGGACTTTGAAGGCATGGGTAAACTGCAGCGTAACTGGACCCTGATGATCACCAAGTTCAAGGAATGGATCACGGCTGTCAAACTGGAAAAACAGTATACGAAGCAGGAAATCCTGGCCATGTACCTCAACAAATTCAACTTTATCTATGGAGCGTATGGTATCAGCGCCGCTTCGGAAATCTATTTTGGAAAAAACCAGAAGGATCTCCGGCTGGAAGAAGCTGCCACGCTGATCGGCATGCTTAAAAATCCGGCTCTGTTCAACCCGGTACGCAGGCCCGACACGGTACTGCACCGGCGCATGATTGTTCTCAACCAGATGCGCAAGGCGGATTATATCACCCGCCATCAGTATGATTCCCTGCGCGCCCTGCCCCTCGATATATCCCACTTTGCCAAACAAAGTCATGTGACCGGCCCGGCTCCTTATTTCCGCTCAGAACTTGCACTTTGGCTGAAAGATCTTTTTGAACAAAAAGAATTCCGTAAGCCAAACGGGGAGAAATACAACATCTACAAAGACGGGCTGAAAATCTATACGACCATCGACCTGGATATGCAGCTCATGGCGGAAGAAGAAATGTGGAAACACATGGCCACGGTACAGGAGCGATACAACACCGTGTGGGCCAAACTGGATCCCTGGACCTACCAGGCGGATGAAGCACAGCGCAAGATCCGGATGGAATCCCTCACCAATCTCATCCGGCAATCGCCGCGATACCTCGCCATGCGGGATGAACGCCTGGGCGAAATCCTGTCCCGGTTGTACCAGGATGTCAACCTTGAGCTCAGCGATTGGGACATCGAAAATCTGGTACAGGAATCCGTCAAGGCAGGGCGAATCGCCCGGTTGGTCTCCGGAAAAACCATTTCCGCGGATAAGGGCAGGCAATACAAAGCCATCCTGGCCAGCGAAGCCTGGCTCCAACTGGCCAAAGCCTGGGATCTGTTTCAAAAGGATATCAAACAGGAGATGAACACGCCCGTGGAGATGATGGTGTTTGACTACGGACCCGGCGGAGAAAAGAAAGTCACCATGTCCCCGTTGGATTCGATTAAATATCACCGGCGCTTTATGCAGACCGGCATCCTCGCCATCGATCCTAAAACCGGTGAAGTGAAAACATGGGTGGGGGGCATCAACAACAAGTATTTTCAATATGATCATACCGGCAGCAGCCGCCAGGTAGGCTCCACCTTCAAGCCTTTTGTCTATTCGACGGCGATCACCCTGCAGGGCATTTCTCCCTGTTTCCCGGTGATCGACCAGCCCTACACCATTGGGCCCGGTGACGGAAGCTTTGGCCTGCTCGAACCCTGGACCCCAAGAAATGCGGATGGTAAATACACGGGAAAAGCCTATACTCTGTTTGAGGCGCTCCGGGATTCAAGAAACACTGTTTCGGTCTTCCTGATGCAGCAATTAGGCAATGCCAATGTGGTCCGAGGTCTGATCAATAATATGGGCATCGACAGTTCGGCGCGAAGATCGGATGGCGAGTATCGCGTTCCCAATCAGCCTTCCATTTGCCTGGGTTCTGCTGACCTGAGCGTGATGGAGATGACCGGGGCGTATTGCACATTTGCCAACAATGGGGTCTTTGTCAGACCGTACTTTGTTACCTCCATTGAAGACGAAAACGGGAGGGTGATCTACCGGGCCGTCCGGGAGGAGCAGGTTGCTTTGCCGCCGAAGGCAAATGCGGTGATGGTGGACATGCTTAAATATGCCGCGGTAGGCTTTGGGGACTATAAAAGCGAGGTGGGCGGTAAAACCGGGACAACCAACGATTACGTGGACGGATGGTTTATGGGAATCACCCCTTCCCTCGTGGTAGGCACGTGGGTGGGTGGCGAAGATCCATGGATTAAATTCAATTCGCTGGCCGATGGCCAGGGAGCGGTGATGGCAAGACCTTTCTTCAAAGCATTCCTCAGGCGTTTGGAAAACTCGCCGGAAGTGGACTATGATCCCAACAAACGCTTTGAGCGCCCTGCAGGTCCCCTGGACATCGAAACGGACTGTTCAAAATACAATGCCCTGCGCCGGGGAACCGTCACCGAACCCTTCAATGCGCACGAGCAATTCGAAGAAGAATTTCACGAGAACAATTAAGCCCTTATTTTCAACCCCGGGTTGGAAAGGAGCCTTCCCCTACAGCATTGAAACCAGCGATATGAAAATACCTTGCACAGGCACCCTGTTTTTCCTGACCCTCCTCTTCCTGGGGTGGATTTCGTGTGTCCCTGTGGAAGAAAAGACCGCGATCCCTTTTGACGCAAGGCTGCACCAGGGCACGATACGGCACGTGTACAACCTCCAGGAAGAACAGGATAAAGACAGTCTCGTCATGGCGCTCAGCAGCGAGGACCCATCCGAACGGTATGCAGCCGCAAGAGCTTTTGCTTCCTTCCAGGATACTTCCGCTTTGGTCGCGCTCCTGCCGTTGCTGGCAGATCCTCAGCAGCAGGTCAGATCCATGGCTGCTTTTGCCATCGGACAACTGGCCTCCCCAAAAGCAGAAGGCCCTTTGACGGCTGCTTTTGACGGACGCGACAGTGCCCGGCTATACCAGGAAGCAAATGGGTACATCCTGGAAGCCATGGGAAAATTGGGCAGTGTACAATATCTCCGGGCCCTGAGCACAATCTCCACCTATCTCTCCACGGACACCGCTTTATTGTTAGGCCAGGTCCGAGGCATCTACCGGTACGCCCTCCGCAATATGGTGGATCCCGAAGGGACGGCCACCATGGTTCGGTATATGTCGGATGCTTCGATGCCATTGAAAGTCAGGGTGATTGCCGCCAATTACCTCCATCGCGCTGCCGGCCTCGACCTGACACCCCACGCCGAACAAATCATCGCGGACTGGCATGGAGAAAGTGAACCGTATCTGCGCATTTGCCTCGCCACCGCGTTGGGCAAAATCAAATCCCCGGAGGCGATGAAGGTATTGACTGAAAGCCTGGAGACGGAAACCGATTACCGGGTCAAATGCAATATGCTGCGCGCGCTGCAGAATTTTGATTATGAAGCTGTGCTTCCTTTTTTTCTTTCGGCCACGCGTGACCCGGATCCCGCCATCGCTGAAATAGCCGCTCAGTACATTGTTCAAAGCGGCAGGGAAAAGGATACCGGTAAGTATAAGACCGCGATGACCGAAGCGGTCACCTGGCAAGCCAGGACCCGGCTGGCGGAAGCGGCCAATAAATACACCACTTCGCTCTACTCCGGGACCAAGACTGCCGTGCAGAAGGAAATCCAGCATCAGCTTCAACTGGCGACCAATCCCTATGAGAAGGCAGCCTGGTTGAAAGCCTGGGGCAGCGAACTGCGCAATTTTGAAAGCATACCGAAATACTTTCAAAAAGAGGAACATCCGGCCGTACGGCTTCAGGCGGTGACCACACTCATTGATGCCTGCAAAGACAAGAACTTCGATACCTACTTTGCCGGCGAAGGCTATCTGATCAAAGCCCAGATTGCCGGCTACCTGGTCAATGCCATTCGTTCCGGCGATGCCGGTATGCTGGCCCTGATCGCGGAAGCGATCACTGATCCCGCCACAGGATTGAAAGGCGTGATGAGCGACAAGAAATCGGAACTGAATAAAGCCCTGGCCGGATTGAAACTGCCCGATGCCCTGGAGACCTACATGGCCGTTGCCAAAGCCCTCAAAGCTTATGGAATAGATGCACCGGTGATTCCGGAAGATCAGAAAAGGGTAAAAGCGATTGACTGGAAATTGATCGATCAGCTCAGGCCAGCCAGTAAAGTCACGCTTGTCACCTCGAAGGGAGATATCCTGATTACGCTCTACCCGGACCGGGCTCCCGGTTCAGTTGCCAATTTTCTTGACCTGGCCGGAAAAGGATTTTATAATGGAAAATATTTTCACCGGGTCGTGCCCAACTTTGTCATTCAGACCGGTTGTCCCCGGGGTGACGGTTATGGAAGCCTCGATTTCACCCTTCGTTCAGAGCTGGCGGATGCTTACTACGATGAGGAAGGCTATGTCGGGATGGCATCCGCAGGCCTCCACACGGAAGGCACCCAGTTTTTTATCACCCACTCTCCTACACCGCATCTGGACGGCCGGTATACTATTTTTGGAAAAGTGATTTCGGGGATGGAGGTGGTGCATCATATCGGCATGGGCGATACTATCAAAACGATCAACATACAGTACTAAAACAAACGCATGAAATCAACACCATTGGAATCAAGGCACATCGCATTGGGTGCCAAGATGACGGAATTTGCCGGATACAATATGCCGGTCGTCTATACGAGCATCCAGGAAGAACATCACGCTGTCCGCAAAGCAGTTGGCGTATTTGATGTGTCCCACATGGGGGAGTTTATCGTCAAGGGCAGGGAAGCCCTCGAATTGATCCAACGGATCAGCTCGAACGATGCTTCCGTCCTGGCTGTTGGCCAGGCTCAATACGCCTGCCTGCCCAATGACGTGGGTGGTATCGTGGATGATATGCTCGTTTACCGCCTGCCGGGCGAAATGATCGAAGCAGATGAGCAGGCCTTCATGCTGGTGGTCAACGCTTCCAATATTGAAAAAGACTGGGACCACATCCTGCGGTATGCGGGTGATTTCGATACCCGGCTCATCAACATCTCCGACCAGACCGGACTGATCGCCGTGCAGGGTCCATTCGCTACCCTGCTGCTGCAACCGCTGACAGAAGTCAGACTAGCCGATATACCGTACTACCATTTTGTCAAAGGAAAGTTTGCAGGCATCGATAATGTCCTGATCTCTGCCACCGGGTATACAGGTGCCGGCGGTTTTGAATTATATGTGGACAGCGCGCATGTCGGAACGCTTTGGGACAAGATCATGGCCCTGGATCACCCTGCCAAGCCATTGCCTGCCGGATTGGGCGCCAGGGATACCCTGCGGCTGGAGATGGGCTATTGCCTCTATGGTAATGATATCGACGATACCACTTCCGTAATGGAGGCCGGGCTTGGTTGGATTACCAAACTGAAAAAAGCGAGCCCGTTTCCAAGTAAAACCTATTTCGCTGAACAGAAAAAAGAAGGGGTGGATAAAAAACTGGTTGGCTTTATCGTGGATGACCGGCGCGTACCCAGGCATGGCTACCCGGTTGTCAATGCCGACGGACAGGAGGTTGGTGTGGTCACCAGCGGAACGCTGTCCCCAACCCTCCAGGAACCTATCGGGCTGGCGTATGTCCCGACGGCGCTTTCCCCGGTGGGCTCGGTTTTTCACGTGAAGGCGGGAACAAAATTACTCGAAGCACGTGTGGTGGATTTACCGTTTGTCAAATCGACTACCTGACAAAGTGCAGGCTATCCTTTCAACCTAAAAGGCGGAATTCGAATGAAGCTTTTTCCATTCCAGGCCATCTATCCCAACCTCGACCTGATCGCATCCGCGGATAGTTTTTTCGGAGCTGTGAGAGAAGATTACTCCGAGTTCTACCGTAGTGGCTTCTTTCACCTGGCGGAGGAAAAAGCGGTCTATATCCTCGAGATTCGTTCCGGCCATAAAGTGCACACGGGCATTGTCGCCTGCCTGGATATCGCCGATTATACGAAAGGGAAAATCGTTCAGCATGAACAGACCATCGCCAGCAGTGAACAGTCGATGCTCAAGATCCTGCTACAGCGAGGCGCCATGGTCAAGCCCGTTTTGTTATGCCATCCCCACCTGGACGAATTGCAGAAAGAAATGGAGAAACTGAAGAAAAAAGTAAAACCCTTCCTGCAGATAACACTGGCTGCCGGACCTCACCACTATGCCCTGTACCAGCTCCGGGAAAAAGAGGCTTCCGGTGTGACCCAACTGTACAAAAACCTCGTCCCGAAGTTATATATCGCGGATGGGCATCACCGTTGCAGTACAGCGGAGAAACTGCTTAAACTCCAGGGCAATAAAGAAGGACGGGATTATTCCCAGATCCTGGCAGCCATGTTCCCGTTTGATCAACTTGATATACTGGATTATAACCGGGTTGTGCAGTTGCCTTATCCGCTTAAACTGACTCGCTTTATCGCAGCGGTTTCCAGGTATTGTGAAATCATGCCGTTGGAGCAGCCTTCAACTCCTGCACAGAAATATGACCTGACCATGTGCCTCCAGGATGACTGGTACCGGCTGACGTGGAAACCGGAAATCCTGAAAAAATACAAAAAGGATCCCGCCATCCTGGACGCGCACTTACTGGATATCGAGATTCTCGAACAAATACTCGGCATCACGGATGTTCGCACCGATCCGCGCGTCCAATTTATTCCCGGGGACCAGGGTGTGGAGAAAGTTGCCGAAAAAGCCCGCGCAGATGATCATCATGTAGGATTTTGTATTTACCCGGTACAGTTTAGCGAGCTGGTTAAAGTTTCCGATCACCACGGTACTTTGCCCCCCAAGAGCACGTGGTTCGAACCAAGGATGATCAATGGGCTGTTAGTGAAATCATACTAATCAGCGACGGCCATGGACAATAAGCCAGCGCTCTGCAGGGAGTGGGATCGATCTTTACCAAATGGCCCGCGGCTTATTTCGGATAACTTCCGGCCTATCGGTGTCTGCCGGGCACATAAACGTTAGCCAATGAGTCTTCGATTCCTTAGTGCGGATTGGATTTACCCTGTTGTATCGAATCCGGTGCAGCATGGGGTCGTCGTGATGGATGGAGATCGTGTGGTCGAAATCACCTCGCGATCGTCTGCACCTTCCGGGCAATTGGAAACCTTCAATGGCATCCTCATACCGGGCTTTATCAATGCGCATTGCCACCTCGAGTTGTCCCATCTGAAAGGAAAATTGAATACTGGTACGGGCTTGTTGCCCTTCCTGGAAAAAGTCGTTGGGATGCGAGACGCCACCGCTGAGGAAATCCAGGCGGCTATTCAGCAGCAGGACCGGTCGATGTGGCTTAACGGGATACAGGCCGTCGGGGATATCTGCAACAAACCGGATACGTTTGCCACCAAAGCCAAAAGCAACATCCGGTATTACAATTTTGTCGAATTATTTGATTTCCTCCAATCCCACCTGGCACAACGGTTCACCAGCGGTACACGCCTCGTTTTTGAAGAGGCATCCGAACCGAAATCGCTTGTCCCCCATGCGCCGTATTCTGTATCCCCATCCCTGTTTGATGAAATCAACCGGATCAACTCCGGTCGGGCCATCGTCAGCATTCACAACCAGGAAACACCCGAGGAAGAGGCGCTCTTTCAGCATGGAACAGGCATGTTTTTCCCATTTTTCCAGCACTTCGGTTTTGACCTTTCCTCTTTTCAACCTTTTGGTGCTTCCTCTATCTATTATTCCATGGAACACCTGGATCCGGCCCGCCGTACATTGTTTGTCCATAACACTACCACGACCCTGCCAGATATTGAAGCCGCACATCGTTGGAGTCCACACGTGTATTGGGTGGCTTGTCCGAATGCCAATCTGTACATTGAAAACCGGCTTCCTCAATTCCGGCATTTCCTGGAAACAAATGCCCGCGTGACCCTGGGAACCGACAGCCTTGCCTCGAACTGGCAACTTTCCATTCTCGAAGAAATGAAGACCATCGCCCGGTATCAATCGTATGTACCATTTGAAGCAATTCTTCGGTGGGCCACACTAAACGGCGCCGAAGCCTTAGGAATGGAATCTGAATTTGGATCGATTGAGCAAGGTAAGCGGCCCGGTATCCTGTTACTGACATTTGATCCCATGAAAGGTCTGCTGACAGACGGTCAGGTAAAGGTGGAACGATTGATTTGAATGATCGTTCCAACTCAGTGGATCAACCCTTTACCCCATCCACCAGCTTAACGTCCCTTACACAACTTGTATGTTTGGATTTTCCCTCCCATATCACATTGGAGGAAATATAACCCGGATGGCAACCGGCTAAGATCCAGTATCCAATGATAGCGGTCCCTCTGCATGGGGATGATCATGTTTTGTCCAGTGCCGTTGATGACTTTTATTCCCTGGAGCAAATCCTTTGCGGATACCACCTGGACCTGATCTCCCGCAGGATTGGGATAGATGGCGAGAGCCTTTCTATTTGGTTCATCTGAAATGCCCGATATGGATTCGATCCGAACATGAACAGGCTCACTCAGCGATATCGCTCCGTCATCATCTGTGACCTCGACAGCCAGTTGAAAATTACCGGTATCGGTCAGGATCCAATCGAACGCATAAGGAAGCGTATCGAGGGTTGAGACTTCGCTACCATTGACCAAAAAACGGGCTAAGGAAATCGACCCGTCCGGGTCCGCTGCGTCAAAATCAACCTGGATGGATCCTGCTTCAAGCGGAAACAAGCTCTCGTCCTCAGGAGCCGTTATCGCTACGAAAGGAGGCTGGTTAGCAGGCTCGCCCAGGATCCTGAAATTGAAGTACCCTTCCGGGGCGACGATGGGACGTACCTGCTCCTTTCCATCCAGCGCCACGGCATGGATATAATATTGCACTTCGGTACCTGCCGGAAAGGCGGGTATCTCACTGCTCCAGATATGGCCGACGGTATCGGAAAGGAACATGTCCACTTCCGTGTAGACCGAATCAGGGGCAGCCCGGTAAAACAGTTGCGCGGCAGCGATGCCATCCCGGTGACGGATATAGGCGGAGACAGGGTAATGGATTACCGTATCGGCGACATCCCGGAGACGGGAATGCGCGATCAGCAATGGCTTCTCCACGCCGATTGTCTTGGTAATACAATGGAGGGCTCCAAGTGATCCGATAATGCTATTGCAATTGATGCCGACCACGTTGTACCCGGGCAGACTTTCCCGGTAGATGCGCAGAGCAGTGGTATCGTACTTTTCCTGGTAAGTTGGGACCAGGATGGTCTTGTTGACAAAAATCGAATTGGTATAGGTCCTGTAACTGCCCCCGTTGTCCGGATAGCGGCCGTTGGCATCCGGCGGCATGGGCAGCCGAATGATCTTATACGGATGCCCGAATGCCGTCCTGAAACTGTCCTGCAGGTACTGGATGTTGGCTTCGATCTGTGGGCCGTCCGCCACTCCATCGGGATATTGCCCTATCAGGATCGTCTCTTCATCAATCACCCGCATGTGCATGTCCAGGTGATGGATCCCGTCATACGGCAGCGTCGGAAACTTAATGTATTGCCTGATGCCCAGGTATTTTTTCGCCAGGGTGTCGATCTCCGCTTCGGTTTTATCCGGATTTTCATTGAGCACGAGCTTGGATGAAAAAAGATTGCCCATGCCATCCGGAAGGTTATTGCCGCCGGTATGCACCCAGTCATCCGGGGCTGCAGTCGCTTCGTAAATCGGAAGGCCAAGGTAGTCGGCGATCGCGAGCGGTACTTCATCATCCTGCGGTCGGGGCCGGTTATAAATCCAGTCCACCATCCACAGACTGTCGACATCATTTTTATAGACGGCCCATGGCCCGTAATCCCTGACCCAGATGGTGTTAAAAGGCGTATTGACAAAGCGCACGGAATCGAGCGGAATGGCTGCTCCGGTCAATTGCGCAGTGACATTAGTGGGATTATCCGTCACGATGAGGACTTTACATTCCTTGACCGAATTGCGCACGATTTCCTTAAGGATGGTTTGCTGCCCGGCCCAGGTGATGATGAGCGCCTGGAGTTGTTCCCACTCGGCCATGGTGCGGACGGGAGCAGGCGGCGGGGAAGGAACAGATCGCATCAGGGACTGCTGAAGGAGGTAATCCTTCATCAGACCGGCCTCTTCCGGCGTCATATGACGAGGCAGGGAAAGAGGCTCCTGCGCGTACAGGGACGCAAGGAAGATGATACTGAGGAGTGCTGATGTGATCTGGCGTAATCGAGGCATGGGAACAGGTCTCAGGAAAAGAAAACGAAGATAGGGTATTTACGGAAGCGGTCTCCAGGGTTCAGATGAATCGTTTTGATACGTGCCGGACTGATGCCGTATGTTTCGCATGATCCCCGCATACCCCGCTCTCTTTACAGGTGTTTTTGAAAATACAAGATCAAATAACTCCGCGGTCAATTCCTGCCAATCTTTATTCTTCATCTCCCTTGATGGCTCACTTCGGTCAAAGGCGGGCTCTTGATGCGGAACAGAAAACCGGTTCCATGGACACATTTCCTGGCAGATGTCGCAACCAAAAATCCATCCTTCCATTTTCCCCCTGAATGATTCCGGTATTTCTGTTTTGAGTTCAATGGTGAGGTACGAAATGCATTTGGATGCGTCGAGGATGTATCCGAGGGGGGAAATGGCTTCCGTCGGGCAGGCCTCGATGCAGCGCGTGCACGTACCACAATGATCCCGGATGGGAGAATCATAATCAAATTCGAGATCCAGTATAATCTCTGCGAGGAAAAAATAACTGCCCCGTCTTGGATCAATCAGGAGCGTATTTTTTCCTATCCACCCCAGACCACTCCGTTTGGCCCAATCCCGCTCCATCACGGGACCTGAATCGACAAATACGCGAGCCTGAAAATCACCGAATTCCGATTTCATCTCCCGGAGGAGCGCCTTGAGCTTACGCCGTACGACGTGATGATAGTCTTCACCATAGGCGTAGCGGCTGATAAGATAGGGTACGTCGTCCTGCGTGAGATGTGAATGGTCAGTCGAGCTGGGTGATTTCGGGAAGGTCATGGTTTCGTCCTCCGGCATTTGCCCACCGTCCGGAATTGCCAAAGGATTCATCTCCGTTTGCCTTTCCTGAGGAAGAGAGGACTCTGCGGGATAATAGTTGTACATCAGGCTGATTACGGATTTTGCTCCCGGGACCAGTTTTGCCGGATCCGTCCGCAAGTCGAAATGATTGGCCATGTAGGCCATCTCTGCATGGTAGCCCTGGTTCAGCCATTGTTCAAGACGACGCGCCTCTTCATCCAGGGGTTGCGCCTTGGAAATACCTGCGCCCATAAATCCATGGCGGGCGGCTGCCTGTTTGATCCAGGAGGTCCGATGCGAGAAGTTAGCCGGCATAAACGAATAAAGCTACGAACGTCTACCTTATGGGATGGTGGAATAACTGTAGTTCATATATGAGCTTGCTGGTAGTAGCGCGGTCAGATCAGGACAAAGGGATGCCACTTCCGTCCATATTTTAAGATTTCGACGAAAACCCCGGCTAACCCTATGTGTCTTTTCCCCTATGATATATGACCCCTTTTAATCCACTTTTTTCCCTGCCCCGCTATTCCTCACCAATTCTCCTGGAGCGTATTCCTGCCCCGGTCACTACTGAAAAGCTAATTTTCAGGCATAAGATTGCCCTTACGGGATATCCTGATAAGGAGCCTATGATTACATTTGTATCACTATTTATATGAAATCTAAATAAATAAGACTTAATGAAATATCTGCCTATAGCCTTACTAATCTGCACTTTACATATTCATTTAAGTGCCCAGGATCGCCTCTTTACCTATACCTACCAGTCCAATGTCCTGGCCAAGGGTCAGAAAGAACTGGAGGTCTGGAACACGCTCGAATCCGGCAAACAAGAATTTTACCGCAAACTCCGCCATCGCGCGGAATTTGAAATGGGCCTGGGAGGAAATGTTCAGACCGCTTTTTACCTGAACGTAGAACAGGCTTTTAACGACAAGGCAGGCATCGGCATCAGTAATGAGTGGAAATGGAAACTCCTTGACCCGGTTGCCCATCCTGTCGGCCTGGCCCTGTACGGAGAATGGACCCTGGATACGAAAGAAACCGAACTGGAAGGAAAATTGATCCTCGACAAGCAAACCGGACGCTTTCTCCATGCCGTCAACATAGTTTTGGAACGCGGATGGGAAAAAGAAATCATTGGGGATGAAATTGAAACGGAATCCTTCACCGAAGGACACCTGCAATATGCCCTCTCCTTCCGTCTGCAACCCTCCTTTCATCTAGGCTTCGAATCATTGCTTCGAAATGAATGGGCCCCAGAACGCGTGTACTCTAATTTATTTCTCGGTCCTTGCTTCTCTTACGCCAACGAACATTTCTGGATCAACGGAACTTTTCTTCCCCAGATCGCTTCCCTCTATACCGCATCCGTCAAAACGGACGGACTCGATCTCATTCATCATACCAAACTGGAAGCCCGTGTCCTTTTTTCGTTTATCTTCTAAATGGCAGGTCGCCTGGTGCCTTTGTCTCTTGGTCGCAGGCTGCAGTCAGGCCCTGTATGTACCGACGGAGGCGCATGTGACCGGAACGGCTTCCCTGGAGTCCCTCCGGGAGGGACGGAAACTTTACATCCGGCATTGCGGTTCCTGCCACAACCTGTATACGCCGAAATCCCATACGCATGCACAGTGGGGCAGGCAAATTGAGGAAATGAAAGTACAGGCGAAAATCACGGATCAGCAGGCAGCTTTGATCCGGTTGTATGTGACGGGAGAACCTGAATCCCGCTAACGTCAGAACCATTATCGAAAAAACACTCACTCCACAATCTGCAATTTGGCGAATCGCAGCATGATTCTCCTTTCCCCATCCGTGCCATCATCAAACTGGATGGTCGCTACCCGGTTATCGCGCGCCCCGTCAATGCTCATGACCCGGCCCCGGCCAAACTGCAAATGCAAAACTTCCATCCCTTCAGCAATTTTCTCCGTCGGGCTTGGCTTGAAATCCGCAGGATTGACGCGTGGCTCATAATCCCGTTTGCGCCCCGGCCGATCGGCCAAAAGCTTAGGCTCAGGCAACGTTGGCCGGCCACGGCGTTCAACGGTGGTTTCAAAATGTTCCGCATCGATTTCATCCAGGAACCGGCTCGGATCGTTATAGCGGAATTGCCCGAATTGGTAACGGCTTGTCGCATAGGATAAGGTCAGGTACGCTTTTGCCCGGGTGATGGAAACATAAAACAACCGCCGCTCCTCATCCAGTTGCTCAGGCGATCCCATCGAGAGGTAGGATGGGAAGAGATTTTCTTCGAGTCCCACGACAAA
Organism: uncultured Saprospiraceae bacterium; assembly: GCA_964617515.1. Classification (GTDB taxonomy): domain Bacteria; phylum Bacteroidota; class Bacteroidia; order Chitinophagales; family Saprospiraceae; genus Opimibacter. The sequence continues at coordinate 42,328 of CAZTXO010000028.1, forward strand.
TACGGATTTCCATTCCAGTCCTTTCGCCGTATGGGTAGTCATCAGGCTGATGTAGTTTGGCTCCTCGCCCGTGCTTTCATCCAGGTCCGTCAGGAGCGCAATATTGGCAAGATAACCGACCAGGCTTCGATCAATCATTCGCTCTTCCGGTTCGCCACCGCCCTCCACCACATCATTGACCACAAATTCCTTGATGCCATCCAGCAACGCATTGACGTTTTCGAGCCGGCCGATCCCTTCGATGCTGATGTCCTGTCGCAATTCTTCGTAGATCCCACTCTCCCGGGCCACCTGGACGGCCACGTCGTACGCCAGGGCTTCCTGTGATTTTTTGCGAAAACGCTCCAGCATCTGGATAAAGCCGAGCAGCTTGCCTTTCGCCTGGTATTGGCCGGAGGTGATGATGGCCCACATCGATACGCCCTGGGCCACAGCCAATTCCGCGATGTGATCAACAGTGGTTTTCCCTATTCCCCGTTTGGGATAATTGATGATTCGCTTCAATGCTTCATCATCCCGTTCATTGACAGTGAGACGCAGATAAGCCAGCACATCTTTGACCTCCTTGCGCTGATAGAAGGAAAGCCCCCCGAAAACTTTATACACCAAATTCTGGCGCCTTAATTGCTCTTCAAAGACACGTGATTGCGCATTGGTCCGGTAGAGTATGGCGATATCCCGGTTTTCGAGGTGAAACCGGTTTTTGTATTCAATGATCGCGCTGGCCACCAATCGACCCTCTTCCACATCACTGACGGCTTTGATCATCCGTATCCGCTGGCCGCCTTCGAGTTGCGTCCAGATGATTTTGGGAATCTGCTTTTGGTTGTGGCTGATCACCTTATTAGCCGCTTCCACGATGTGCGTGGTGGACCGGTAATTCTGTTCCAGCTTGTAGGTAACCACTTCCGGGAAATCATGTTCAAACTGCAGGATATTTTCAATGGTCGCTCCCCGGAATGAATAGATGCTTTGCGCATCGTCTCCGACAATACAGATATGATGCCCACTGCCGGGGTATTGGGTCAGGAGTTTGATGATGGCGTATTGCAGGTAGTTGGTATCCTGGAACTCATCCACCAGGATGTATTGGAAAATCCGCTGGTATTTTTCCCGCACATGATCCGTGTTTTCATATAGCAGGCGGAACATCTGGAGCAGCAGATCGTCAAAATCCATGGCCCCGGCCTGCATGCATCGCTTGCAATACCGGTCATAGATCTCATAGATAAGCGGCTTTTTGTTCATCCGGTCATACAGCAGCAGATCCTCATCCTTTGCGTACCGATCGGGCGTGATGAGATTGGACTTGGCGGAAGAAATCCTGGCCAGGACGGCACTGGCATTATATTGTTTGGGATCCAGCCGCATTTCCTTCAGGATATCGGTTACGAGGCTCTTCGAATCATCACGGTCATAGATCGTGAATGTCGGCGGATACCCGATCTTCTGCGCTTCCAGCCGGAGAATCCGGGCGAAAATGGAGTGGAACGTTCCGGCCCATACCCGGTCTCCTTTGGAACCGACCACGGCGCCAATCCGCTCCTTCATTTCGCGGGCCGCCTTGTTGGTGAAGGTCAGTGCGAGGATATGGTGGGGAATTATGCCCTGCTCGATCAGGTAGGCTATCCGGTAAGTCAATACACGGGTCTTGCCGGAACCGGGGCCGGCGATAACCATGACCGGGCCCTGCACGTGCATGACCGCCTTTTGCTGGGCATCATTCAGGGAATGGAGATAACTCATCGCGGAGGGGTAAAAATAGGACTTATGCGCATGGAAAACAGGCCTAAAAATAGTACGGATTAGAATTATGTATTTTAGACCGGCATGCTACAGGCGGATATCCTTTTACCGGTCTTCAATCCACCGCGGGACTGGGAAAAAACAGTCTCAGAGCGATTTATTGGCCTGCAGGCCAGGTTCCCGGACCTTCAGCTTACCCTGATCCTGATCAATGACGGATCCACCCTGCCGGGAATCGTCGAGACCATGGCTCGCCTGAATACAATGATTGCTTCCCTGTCATGGATCACCTACCCGGTCAACCAGGGCAAAGGTTTTGCCCTGCGCAAAGGGGTTGAAGCCGCCAAAGGAGACCTGATCGTGTATACCGATGTGGACTGGCCTTACACGGAAGAAAGTATGGTCAATCTGATACGGGTACTGCTGGAGGGCCATGCTGTTGCCGTGGGCGTAAGAGAGGAAGATTATTACCGTCATCTTCCGGCCTTACGGCGGTGGATATCAAAATCCCTGAAGGTCTTAAACCAACGTTTATTGCGCTTACCGGTGCCCGATACACAAGCGGGTCTGAAAGGTTTTCGAAGGGAAGTCAGGTCTGTCTTCCTGGCTACTACCATCCGGCGCTATTTATTCGATCTCGAATTCATCCATCTGCTCTCGCGGCAAAAGGACGTGCACGTGGAAGGTGTGCCGGTCCGGCTACGGGAAGGAATCCGGTTTTCCAGCATGAATCGGAGAATATTATGGCAGGAAGGATGGAATTTTATCAAAATTGCCTTTTCAACATGATCCCATCTACGGCTATTCAGTTTTCAACGTCCAGCGTATTTTTAAGAAATGTCTTTTGAAGAATTTTTACAGCAACTATCCGCTTCTGCTCCGGATCCTGGATGGTCCCCGCTTCTGAAAGCGCTCTGGTATGATGCAAATGGGGATTGGGATCAAAGTCACCGCATCGTGCAGGACATCCATACTCCTGAAGCCGCCCGGATACATGCATACCTGCACCGCAAAGAAGGTGATATTGGGAATGCCGATTATTGGTACAGCCTCTCCGGGACAAAGCGAAAGGACTGGACCCTGGAGGAAGAATGGAACTACCTGGTCAAAGCGTTTATGGACGCTTCCTAAAAGAAACCAGGGATAGCTGAAAAATGTATGACAGATTAACAAACAGACTTGGTGGCCATCGTGAGCCTTGATCTATCCCAATGGATTGACCTTTCATGGTTAATAGCGAATATCCGCTGCACACCTTTCATTTAGCTTTTTTCCCTTATCCCCTCTCCCTATTTTCCAACTCTTCCCAATACTCCGCCGCTCTCCGCATGTGGGGAATGAAGATGGAACCCCCGACGACCAAAGCCACCGAGCAGGCTTCGTAAATCTGGGCTTTATTGACACCGAGTTGGTGGCATTGTCCAAGGTGATACCGGATACAATCATCACAACGGAGGACCATGGAAGCGACAAGGCCGAGGAGCTCTTTGGTCACCTCGGAAAGCGCTCCGTCCTCGTAAGTCTGGTTGTCCAGGCTGAAAAACCGCTTGATAACCTTATTGTCATGTGACAGGATGATTTCGTTCATCCGCTGCCGGTAATCGTTGAAATCCTCTACTTGTCCCATAGGATAATGCTTAGAAAATTTTAACCAGTAAAATAGGCAGTTTTGTCCGGATTCTGATAAACCTCATGACATGTCGGACTTATATTTGCACTCCTATGAGAAAAAGCCCCCGATTGTATCCTTTCCTTCTCTCTTGGTGTATACTGATTTCACTGGTTGCCTGTGACAAAAAGGCAGCCTCCACGGAAGCACCGTCGACCGACACCCGGCAGATGGTTCAACATTTTTACGATACACTCAACCCAATGAATTCTCCCCTGTTTTTCAACGACAAACGGGCTGCCATCGTGCGGGAAAAACTGGAGAAAGAAAAAGATCCTTCCGTCAAGCTCACCCACACCCTTGATCTGGCATTGGAACTGCTCCGCGGAGGACATACCGGCGAAGCACTCAATGTATTCAGTGCGCTGGATCAGTTTATCACCCGCAATAATGTCCCCATGCCCCCGGACACCAGGAAGTATGTGTATTCCAATTTCGCCATAGCTTTTATGCGACACGGAGAAATCCAAAACTGTGTTGAAAACCATAATCACGAATCCTGTATCATCCCGATCGCCGGAGATGGAATACACCAGGCCACGATGGGTTCCGAAAATGCTGTCAAACAATACGAAGCCATCCAGGCTGCTTTCCCGGATGACCTGGAATCCAAATACCTGATGAACCTGGCCTATATGACTTTGGGCAAATTTCCACGCGAGGTCCCCAAAAAATACCTGGTCAATCCTGGCTGGTTCGCCAATTCGTATAAGATTACCCATTTTGATGATATCGCACCCAAACTCGGCCTGAATCGTCGCGGGCACGCCGGCGGTTCCGTTATCGATGATTTTAATAACGATGGCTGGTTGGACATTGTCATTACTTCCTGGGGACCTACCGATCCGCTGCTCCTGTATATCAATAATGGCAACGGTACATTTTCTGACCAGACGCAGGCCTATGGCCTGGCGGGCCAGGTAGCCTCTCTGCACCTCAATAAAGCGGACTATAACAATGATGGTTATGTTGATCTCTTTATTATGCGGGGAGCCTGGTATCAGAAAAATGGGGACGTCCAGAGCACCCTGATGATGAACACCGGGAAAGGACACTTTGAAGATGTGACCATGCAATCGGGTCTGCATCACATGGCGGCCTCCCAGGCTGCCGCCTGGTCGGATTATAATCTTGACGGGTGGGTAGACCTGGTGATCGCCAATGAATCCCAATCCGGGTATGACCGGGGATTTGAACTCTACATCAATCAGCAAGACGGGACTTTCCGGCAGGAAGCACAAAAATGGGGGCTGACGAAAAACTCCTTTTATAAAGGCTGCACGGCCACGTACGCCAATGACGACAAGTACCCGGATGTCTATTTTTCCAGCCTGATGGAAGGAAATTTCCTCTACATCAACACGGATGACGGCCAGGGCGGAAGAAAATTTGTCCCTGCCCAGACCTCCACCAGCCTCAATGCTCCTTTGCGGAGTTTTCCCTGCTGGACCTTTGATGTCAACAATGACGGAAACGAAGATCTGTTTGTCTCCAGTTATGACAACTGGATCACACCGGTCAATTACTGGATGCAAAGTAAAATGAACCAGGTTGACCCCGGCATCCTGCCCAAACTCTACCTCAACAAAGGCAACATGCAATATGAAGAGGTAGGCAGAAAGATGGGCCTGCATGAAGTCGCCTTCACGATGGGCTGCAACTACGGGGATATCAACACGGATGGATACCCGGATTTTTACCTCGCAACGGGCAATCCGGCCTACCAAAGCCTGGTCCCCAATAAAATGTACCTCAATATTGACGGGCAACGGTTTGAAGACGTGAGTTACATCGGCGGATTTGCCAATATCCAGAAAGGCCATGGCGTGAGTTTCGGCGACCTGGACCACGATGGGGATGAAGATATCTACGTGGTGATGGGCGGCGCTTTCGATGGTGACTTTTTCTTCAACATGCTGTTTGAAAATCCAAACGAAAAAAATAACCATTGGGTGGTGCTTTCCCTGGAGGGGACGGAGGCCAATCGTTCAGCGATTGGTGCCAGGGTGATGGTGTCCGTGCAGGAAAACGGAAAAGAAAGAAAAATATATAACACGGTTTCCAACGGGGCTTCGTTTGGGGGCAACAGTTTTGCCCTGGAGGTCGGGCTGCGGCAGGCTACCTCGATCAACCGGATCCATGTCCAATGGCCCTGCAAGGATTGCCCCGACCAGGAGTTCACGGGGCTGCAGATAAACAAAGCCTATAAGTTGATACAAGGCAACCCTACTCCTCAAGTGCTGCCGTATACAGCGGTCAAAATGGGTGGGGGTTCTTCCCAGGCCCTCAGCGGTCAGGACAACACCCATTAAAGTTTGGTCATATCTTTACCGGCCCAATCGCTTCTTATTCTACCCGTTTCACAGCGGATTCAGATGACAGAGGAGATCAGGCTTTCTAAGCGGATATTGGATACATGATGCGTACGATTTTATTTTTGGTCATTCTTTCTTTTTGGTCGTGCACCGATAAGGGAGCACCTCCGTCCGGAGATACCAGGCCCCTGGTGCAGGAAGCGATCAAGCGGATTGATCCGCTTAAAACACCTGCTTACTTGAATAAAGTCCGCGCGGCGCTGTATGAGCAGAAAGTGAAAGCAGAACCGGATTCGATCAAACGGCTGGACCTGGTGTTGCAGTGGGCTTCAGAATTGCTCAAATGCGGACAAACCCTTGAAGCGCTGCAGAAATATAATGAGGCGATCGACTTCATCACCCGCCATGGACTGGCGATGGATGCCGAAAACAAACGTAAACTTTTCTCCCAGATCGGTATCGCCTTTATGCGACATGGGGAAATTGAAAATTGCCTGCTTAATCACCAGCACGAATCCTGTATTCTGCCAATCCAGGGAAACGGGATCCATGTTTTACCATTCGGATCCTCCAATGCCATCCAGTATTATCAATCCAGCCTGGCTGAATTTCCGGACGACCTGGAGACACGTTACCTGCTCAACCTGGCCTACATGACCCTGGGGCAGTATCCCGAACAGGTACCTGAAGCATTTCGGCTCCCTATCGCCTGGTTTACCTCTGAGGTGAAATTGCCATCTTACCCGGATATCGCGGCGCAGGTGGGGCTCAATCGAAGGTCACACGCGGGAGGAGTCGTGCTCGATGATTTTACCAACGACGGGTGGCTCGATGTGGTCATCACCTCTTGGACCGCGGATGAGGAATTACAATTTTTTGTCAACAACGGCGATGGGACCTTCACGGACCAAACGGAGACTTATGGGCTGCGTGGCCAGGTCGGAATCCTTCAACTCAACCAGACTGATTATAACAATGATGGTTGGCTTGATTTGTATTTGATGCGCGGTGCCTGGCTGGGTTCAGAGGGAGCCATCCCCAACACTCTGCTGATGAATACGGGGAAAGGAGGATTTGTCGATGTCACCCTCGCCGCAGGACTCAACCATCCTGCTCCGCGACAGGCGGCTGCCTGGGCCGATTTCAACCTGGATGGCTGGCTCGACCTCGTCCTGGCCAATGAATCCATGCCTGGCCATCCCTTTGGGATAGACCTCTATATCAACCGCCAGAATGGAACCTTTGAAGAATCTTCGAAAGCGTATGGCCTGACTGAAAATGCTTTTTTCAAGGGAGTAACGGTGGCGGATGTCAACAATGACCGGTTACCGGATCTCTATTTTTCACCCTTTGACAGTGAAAATCTGCTCTATATTCTCCACAACCGGGATGGCAAACAGGTATTCGAAAAAGTCAATGTGGGCGTGGGGGATCCCAAGTTTAGTTTTCCCTGCTGGTCCTTTGATTATAATAATGACGGCTGGGAAGACCTTTTTATTTCAGGCTACTCCAATGACATGGCTGCTGTGGAACATTTTTTAAACAGCAAACTTGGGCATGCCAACCCGGATTTGTTACCACGCTTATACCAAAACCACGGCAATCTTCATTTTGAAAACGTCGCGCAATCGTTAGGCATTACAGAAGTTTCCTTTACGATGGGCTGCAATTTCGGCGATATCAATACAGACGGCTACCTTGATTTTTTCCTTGGGACCGGCAACCCGTTATACCAAAGCCTGGTGCCTAATAAATTGTACCTGAACATGAAGGCCAAACGATTCGCGGATGTCAGTTATAATGGGTTTTCCAACATACAGAAGGGACATGGGGTGAGTTTCGGAGATTTGGATCAGGATGGCGATGAAGACCTCTATGTTGTCATTGGCGGCGCGTACGATGGAGACAATTATTACAACAGCCTCTTCGAAAATCCGAATGCCGATCATCATCATTGGGTCGTCCTTCGTCTCGAAGGGAAAAAAGCTAACCGGCCCGCTATCGGGGCAAGGGTAAAAGTGGTGGTGACGGAAAATGGACAGGCCAGGGAAATTCACCGCACCGTCTCATCCGGTGCGTCCTTTGGGGCTAATAGCCTGCAATTGGAAATCGGCCTTGGCCAGGCTTCTGCCATACAAAAGATCCAGGTTCAATGGCCATGTGCTGATTGTCCTGACCAGGTCTTTGATGCTATAAAACCTGACAAAGCATATAAACTTACACAGGACAATTCAACTGCGCAGGAACTCCCTTATCATGCTGTTAAGATGGGCCGGGACAATTCCCCCCCGACGACTGAATCTCATCACCAATAGCGTCCAGCTTTCGCTGGAGGATAGCATAGGCTTTACAACCGTGAATCCAGAAATGTGGAAACCTCTTCCACCATATTTTCGTTAAACCCTGTTTCTGAATAGATCACCTGGAGGTTTTCATCAAGAATCAGCAGCGTAGGATATCCTTCCAGGGGGATCAACGCATTATACCTTTTGTCGATCATGAGGGTTTTATACGCCATCGGGTTGTTCCGCATGAATTTTTTGAGTCTGTCCCTGGATTTG
>CAZTXO010000029.1:0-47529 GCA_964617515.1 uncultured Saprospiraceae bacterium
TATTCAACACCACACTCGGCTACCTTCACCTCGTGGTGGATTCCGGACTCGCCGGGAATGCCAAAGAACTCAAGAAAAAACTTCCGGAATTTAAACTCGGCAAATTCCTCAACACCACCCCCGTGTTCAGCAAAGACAAACGAGGCATCAATGTCAGCATCCTCCTGATGCACATTGCCTTCCTCCTCCAGCGGAAAGACTACAGCGCTATCATCGACCGCACCGATTCGCTCAACCAATACGCCTACCGGTACCTCCGGCGCGATGATTCCTTCCGCAGCAACTGCATGATCAAAATGGTCATCCAGATGACCAAAGCCGACTTCCACCCCATCCGGACCGAACGCTACACGGCCGACCTCCGCCGGCAACTCAGCACCGTCCATCTCGCCGGCTCCGGGGAAAATATTGAAATCGAGATCATCCCCTTCGAAGTGCTCTGGGAGATCATGATTAAATCCCTCTGAACCCCTGCCGCCTTCCATTGCCCGCGACCCTCCCGGGTACGTTCTACATTTTTGTAATTTAGGGTCATCAGCCCGTCTCCTTATACCGGCTGCCCCGCATGTCAAGGCCATGAGACCGAGTCACCTGATCAACCGCGCCATCGCCCTCTACCTCGGCAATCTCTATTCCCGGCTCCGCCACGCGGAGAAAAAGATGCACCCTCTCCAGGCGTCCCAACTCAGCACCTTTATCCATAAAGCCAGGAATACCGAAGTGGGGCGGCGATTTGGCTTCGCCGGTATCCGGGACTATGCCACCTACGCCGACCGCGTCCCCATCCGCCGGTACGATGATATCCGCCTTGATATCCAACGCATGATGAAGGGCGAAACCAATATCCTTTGGCCCGGCCTCGTCACCTGGTTTGCCAAGTCCTCCGGCACGACCTCCGACAAAAGCAAATTCATCCCGGTTTCCACCGAACACCTCAATCATACACACAACCGTGCCGGCTGGTATAGCCTCGCTCTACTGTATCACCGCTTCCCCGGCGCCAAGGTCTTCGCGGACCGCAACCTCGTCCTCACCGGTAGCATCTCCCGGACCGATCATCCGGATATCCGGTACGGCGATGTTTCCGCCATCATGTACCATCATATGCCCTGGATCGGCCGTCCGTTTTTTACCCCTGATTTCAAGACCAGCCTCCTGCCGGAATGGGACCGGAAAATCGATCTCATGGCGCATGTCTGCAGCCGCAAAAACGTGGGTGTGATCGGCGGCGTCCCCACCTGGGCTCTGGTCCTCTGCCGGCGCATCCTTGAACTGACCGGCAAACAACACATGCTGGAAGTTTGGCCCAATGCCTCGGTCTATATGCACGGCGGCGTGGGATTTGGCCCCTACCAGGAAGAATTCCGGCGGATGTTCCCGTCCGAGCGCTTCATTTACCAGGAGATCTATAACGCTTCCGAGGGCTATTTCGCCAGCCAGGATACCATGGACCGCCAGGAGGGCCTGTTGCTCTTCCCGGACAACGGGATTTACTATGAATTTCTTCCCGAAGATCAATGGAACCGTCCGGATCCCCGGGCTGTATCTTTGCGGGATATCGAACCCGGAAAACCCTACGGACTGGTCATCACCACCAATGGCGGCCTGTGGCGTTACGACCTGGGGGATACCGTGACCTTCACCACCACCCAGCCTTACCGGATCTGCATTACCGGGCGGACACAACAATACATCAATGCGTTCGGCGAAGAATTGATGGTGGACAACGCGGACAAAGCGATCGAAATCACCGCCAGGGCGCATCAGGCCCATGTCGCCGATTACACGGCGGCACCCTATCACATGTCCCTACAGGGTAAGGGCGGACACCACTGGCTCATCGAATTTGAAAAGGCCCCTGCCGATATCAACGCTTTTGCCGAACGCCTCGATACCGAATTGAAACAGCTCAACAGCGATTATGAAGCGAAGCGGTACCAGGATATGGCGATGGAAAGACTGAGGATCACCGTGCTGCCGCAAGGCACATTCCATCGCTGGCTTCAAAAGAAAGGCAAGGCAGGCAGCCAGGCCAAGATCCCGAGACTCTGCAATGACCGTCGTATCCTCGAGGAAATCATCGCGATGATCACCCAGCCGGTGGCCCAAAACAACCCGCTGTAGATACTTCAGCTATGAATCAAGATCCATCCCGGTTCCCGACCATCCAATGGCTCCCGGATATCGATCCCCAACTGGACGAAGAAGCCGTTCTCCGGTTGTTCACACAACGGGTCGAAGAATTGCTGCGGGATAACAAGGATTTACTGCTGAGCTCCCTGTACCGGCTGGACGTGGAAGAAGATAAAATTCAGCAGGCGTTGCGCTCCACCGACACACTGCCCGCCCGGGCGCTGGCCATCCTGATCCTGGACCGACAGAAAGAAAGATTGAAGACCCGCCAGGCGTATAAAAAGAAAGATCAGGCCAATTGGGAAGGACTCTGAAAGGAGGTCGTCACCTCCTTCACTTCCGCAGGCCGATTTCCCTCAGGCGTTCATTCAGGTATTCACCCGCCGTGATGGGTTCATACGCCAACGGCCTTTCCGCCGTGACGGTAAACGGCAGGCAGGAGAGATCCATATCGCTTTTGGGATGCAGGAAAAAAGGAATGGAAAGCCTGGGCCTGTGCCATTCGTCGCGCGGCGGATTGACGACGCGGTGCGTCGTGGATTTGAGGTAATTGTTGGTGAGCCGCTGCAGCATATCCCCGACATTGACGACAATTTCATCCTCACCGGGGATGATATCCAGCCACTGGTTTTTCCTGTCCAGGATCTGAAGACCTCCTGCGGAAGCCCCGACCAGGAGGGTGATCAGGTTGATATCCTCATGCTGTTCAGCCCGCAGGGCTGACTTGGGTTCCTGCGTGATCGGCGGATAATGAATAGCCCTCAGGATACTGTGTCCCTGCCGGATTTTTTCGGCAAAATACTGTTCGTCCAGATTGAGGCAGAGGGCAATCGCACGTAGAAGATGCGCTCCTGATTTTTCAAATGCTTTATACAGTTCAAGCCCGGTGGCGGTAAAGGCAGGTATCTCGTTGACGGAGATATTGTCCGGGTATTCGGGTTTGTGCGGATCGTCCGCAGGTACTTCCTGGCCGATCTGGAAAAATTCCTTCAGATCGCCCACATTGCTCTGCTTGGCATGCTCCTTTCCAAAGGCGGTATATCCCCTTTGCCCGGCAAGTCCTTTGATTTCATACTTCTCTTTCACAGGGGCAGGCAGGGAAAAAAATGCTTTTGACTCTGCATAGAACCGGCTGACCAGGTCTTTCGGAATGCCATGGTTGATCACCCCGACAAATCCGAATTCCTGGAACGCATGACTCAATTCATCCACAAAAGCCTTCTTTTCGGCCACTGACCCGTTGATGAATTGCTGCAGGTCCACCAATGGAATAGCTCTTGACATGGTCTGTGATTTTTGATGATGGTAAAAATACGGACACCGGACCCTAAGGCCCCATGCCTGTTGACGGGAGGCAATAATCAAGCCATTTTTCGCCCTGTCTCCCCCGCTGGCAAAGGAGTCCGGTCAACCGGGCAAGCCCCCTCTTTGATGTGAGATGGGATTTTCATTACCGGGGTGGCTTATAGCCTGACTTATCCAGCAATCCCTGTGCATCCTGCATCGCTATCAGTTCCTGCAGCGTAGTCGAGGGGTATTTCTTCATATATGTCCTGACGATCTGCCAACCCAACCAGGAACCGGTATTTCCGGGTGATTCGGCGGGCATCCCCGGCGAACTCGGACTCGGACCGACCAGCTTTTGGATTTTCTGAAGGGAGGTTTCGTACAATAAGTTCCGGGAAGTAAACTGAAACCAGATATTCCGCTCATTGTCTTTGACCCATTTCATCTTGGGGGAAGCATACTCCATGATCACCGTATCCGGCGCGGCCGGCAGGAGGCATTGTTCGATATAGAGTTTCTTGCCATGGTGAATCATGATATCCAGTAACCGGTTACCGGGCGGAGGGCCCATCAGATCATCCAGCCAGATATCGAGAACCCGCTTGACCATATGCTCCTTGTTGTACGCGCGGGTCAGGTAATCCGAAAAAGCGTTATTCAATCCATTGTATTGCCTGTAAGGAAATCGCTCTCCGAGAAACATCTCCAGGCTGATCCCGATTCCGTCCCGTAGGCTGTCTTCCGAATAAATGAAGGGGAAATACCCGAAATCCGACAGGGTGGTAAAAAAACGCGGAGTTGGTTTCTCAGGAAAATAATACCTGGCATACGTGAAAGCCGAGGTGAGTCCCTGCTCAAAATCTTTGAGATCCGGAAATACCTGCTGCACCGTATCATAGAGCCACCGGGTACGCGGATGGCGTATCCAGGCCTGTATCCGCTTCATTTGGACTTCCGGATCCTCCGGGGTGACCAGGTCGTCGGCACCCGGCATGACATGATCAAAATATACTTTGGAAAAGGCCGGATATTGCTGCGTGAGTTGCTGCAGCCGTACGGCATCTATGGTGGTATCGGCAACCAGCAACTGTTCAAACCGGGTAAGGTCGATATCCACGCGGATGTCTGACACATCCGGTATATTTGTAGCCTGATCGGTCCGGCAAGCCATCTGCAGGAGAATTCCCAGGACAGCGATAATCCAACCACCCTTGTTCCTTTTCATCACCCGAATCCTTTCGGCCTTTTTTTCGCTTGTCCCCAGCATGATTTTGCCTGATCGTCTGAATGGTATGAAACGCATGAGGACAAAGATATTGTGCACCGGATTCCTTTTTCTTTTGGCCTGGATCCCACTCCGGTCACAGGACAGGACCTTTCGGATCGGATTTCAGACAAGCCCGGTCATCTCCTGGGTGAAGACAAATGATCCGCTGATCCTCCGCAATGGGGGTAATTTTGGCCTGAAACTGGGGGCGACCGGCGATCTCTTTTTATCTGAAAACCTGGCCCTGACCTTTGGGCTCAACCTGGCTTTCCACGAAGGAGGCGAGTTTCTCTTTGAGATCGGGGGCAACTACCTGCCAAATGCCGAACTGAGCATACCGGACCTGCAGACAGGCGATAAGCCCTTGCCGGACAAAACACGCATCCGGTACAAAATGCAGTACGTTGACATCCCGTTTGGCATCAAATGGATGACGCCGGAGGCACGCAATGCGCGGTTTTTTGTTGAAGCGCCCATGTTATCCCTTTCTTTCTTAACCCGGGGCCGAGGAGACATCAGGTTGCCAGGTCAGACCTTTTCACAGGAAAATATCCGGAAGGACCTGTCCTTTCTTAATCTCTTCTGGGGACTCGGAGCAGGAGTCGAATACCCGATCAGCCAAAACAATGTCCTCATCGGGGGATTGTATCTTCAAAAAGGGATGATTGATTTCACGCGGGACAAAGGATACCGGGCGATCCCGAATCCTGATTTTTACCCGCCATACCTGCGGGAGCAGGAGGATTCCAGGGCAACCGTCAGCAACCTGGTGATCCGGCTTGGAATTATCTTTTAATTTTCGGCCCCCGGACTGCCCTTTTCTGAATCAGGCCGGATGCCTATTTTCTTTCTGATCGTAACGATCAATATCGAATGTCCATGGAATCATACGAAACGCTGGTAGATCAGTTTATCCGCATGGGATTGGCGGAAGATGTCGGGGAAGGGGATCACACCTCGATGGCATGCATACGCGCCACGAGAGTCAGCAAAGCCAAATTACTGGTCAAGGACGATGGGGTTATTTCCGGCATCGATGTCGCCCGGCGGATTTTTAAAGAACTGGCCCCCGCCGCGGACTTTGATCAGTTGATCGAAGACGGAACCCCGGTAACGCCCGGCGATATCGCTTTTTACGTGACTTGTCCCACACGCGCCTTGCTGATGGGAGAACGACTCGCCCTCAATACCATGCAGCGGATGAGCGGCATCTCCACGATGGCCTCCCTGTTTGTCCAGGAAGTGGAGGGTCTGCCTGTGCGGATCCTTGACACCCGCAAGACTACGCCGGGCCTGCGCTTCCTGGAAAAAGAAGCGGTGCGTCTCGGCGGTTGTCACAATTACAGGTCCGGTCTCTATGACTGGATCATGATCAAGGACAATCATATCGAAGGATGCGGCAGCATTCCTTCTGCGATCGAACAGGTGCAGGCTTATCTTAAACGGATGAACAAAAACCTTCCCATCACGATTGAAGTCCGCAACCTGGTCGAACTGCAGCAGGTACTGGATCATGGCGGGGTGAACCGGATCATGATGGATAATTTTGAAATCCCGATTCTCCGGGAGGCAGTGGCGCTCGTCCATCGCCGGTTTGAAACGGAGGCCTCCGGTGGCATCACCCTGCACAATGTCCGTGCCTACGCGGAAACCGGCGTGGATTTTATTTCTTCCGGCGCCCTCACCCACAGCGCGGGCACGCTCGACATGAGTCTCAAGATTATTTATTCGGAAGGATAACGGCGCGATCCTCAAACAAAATGGAAAACAGCATGGCTGTTTTCCACTAAAAAACCCAAGGGGTGAGCCCATGGGATTGTCTGCTGAGAAGAAAGGTTATCCGGGATTCAGAAAAATCAGGAAGCCGACGAAAGCTGCCAGCATAAGCAGGATCAGCCAGAAACGCATGTCCGTGAGGAAATGCTCTGCCCCCAGGTGTTTTTTCGTAGTCGTTCGCTCTTTAACCTCCATAACGCACCTAATTGTATGATCCAGGTAATTCGTTTTCCTTTACTACCTGCATCCTTTCAAAAAGGATACCATAACATTTTCAATTAATATATCCGGTATCCGCTTTTTGGTATTGCCATGTATAAGCGGCTGATTTTAACCCTTCTACAGATGAACATCCGGATCATGTCCGGGAAATCCCCCGGATGATCTCCTGGACCACGGACGGGCCGGTATAAATCAGTCCTGTGTACAACTGAAGCAGATCGGCCCCGGCAGACAGATGACCCCGGGCACTTTCGGCATCGTGTATGCCCCCCGCGCCGATAATGACAAAACGGCCATGGCTCTTCCTGCTGAGATACTGTACGACCTCCATCGATTTTTTCAAAAGAGGTTCTCCGCTCAATCCGCCTGCACCAATCGATTCGATTTGACGCGCGGGCTCCAGCAATCCCTCCCGGGCGATGGTGGTGTTGGTGGCAATGACACCGGTTATCCCTGTATCCATGACGATCTGGACGATATCATCCAGTTGCGCCACGGAGAGGTCGGGAGCGATTTTGAGAAAAACCGGTTTCCTCCCTGGGTTGTGTTCCTGAAGCGTAGTGAGCAGCCTTGTCAGCGGCTCTTTGTCCTGCAATGCGCGAAGGCCGGGCGTATTGGGTGAAGAAACATTGACAGTGAAATAATCAACCAGCGCGTATAATTTCTGAAAACAGACCAGGTAGTCCTGGACAGCTTGCTCATTTGGGGTGTCTTTGTTTTTGCCAATGTTGGCACCCACCCGCAGTCCTGCCGGCCGGGGCCGCTTTAAGCGCAGGGCCATAGCTTCTACGCCCGCATTGTTGAACCCCATGCGATTGATGAGGGCCCTGGATCGAACCAGCCTGAAAAGCCGGGGCTTCGGGTTGCCCGTCTGCGGCCTTGGTGTCACGGTGCCTACTTCCACATGACTGAATCCCAGTAGGGCCATCGCCCGGAGATACCGGGCATCTTTATCAAATCCGGCAGCAAGACCAACGGGATGACGAAAAGTCATACCACCTATTTTCTTCTCCATACCCTGCGCTGCCGGAGCGTAGAGGAGCCGAAGGAGAGAAGCCATGCCGGGAATGCGAATCAGGGCCGTCAACCACCCCATCGTCAGGTGATGTGCCCTTTCCGGATCCAGCCGGAACAGGAGTATTTTGAGGAGCCGGTACATCGGTGCTGCAAGATAGGATGTATCGGGGCTTGACGCCTTCCTTTCAAAAGAAATGGCGGTGAATGCAGATACTGCCTAATTTTGAGCAGCGATGTTAAAATTTCTGTTTATGAAAAAGGCTATGTTACTCTTCTCCGGCATCCTGTTGACCATGGTGTCGATATCCGCTCAGGGAAATCCTAATACCCTGTCCGTGCTCGTCGATGGTAAAGAATGGAAGACGGAGCCCCGGCGCATCAAAATCGGTGTGTACGGCTATATCACGGGCAATTCCGTCAGCCCGGATAAATCCCTGCGCTTCTGGCTGGCATCGGTAGATGGAAAAGACATGACGGAATCCGGCAAATACCTCCTCATCGGTGAGAATGAAAACTATCGTAAAAACGATGCATTTGACAGGGAATGGCAAACCGGAAAATATAAAGGCATCATGGCCATCAAATATGTGGAAGAAACCAAGTCCCCCAGGATGGAATACCATGTCGGTGAGTCAACCTACAACGGCGAATCAGTGGATGTCGTCATGGGTAACGACGGATACCTGGAACTGACATTCAACACAACCCTGCAAGGCTCCTGGTGGAACGAGAAGGCCACCGCCACTGTATTTGGCGGAATCGGGCGCATCACCAATAAAATGGAGGACAAAGCAGTCACCGGCGCTTCCGGGTATGATCAAAATATCGATCCGGAAGGCAATGGTTATAAAAAGCAAAAAAAAGCGGATACCATCCGGCTCACGGAAGGCAAGGTCCGGCTGAAAATGCAATAAACCACCTGCCCGGGATTTTTCCTTACGCGCTCCTGGAGTGTTCGGGTTTGAACCCGATCTCCCGTGATCCTATTTTGCCTGGTGCCATTGCAAAGCGATGATCGTTTTGGCATCCCCGACTGGTTGCTTTTTGATCCATGCCATCGCGTCGGTCCGGGGGACCCGGATCAGTTCAATATCCTCATCCTCGTGTAACAGCCCTCCGCCGTTGTGCTGTCTGGTGGATTCATCCACCTCCGCATAAAAGAGTGTAATGCGCTCGCTCATGATCCCGGGACTGACATAAAAGCGGGTGATTCTTTCCATCCGGAGAGGTGTGTACCCGATCTCTTCCAGCACCTCGCGCTCTGCAGCCGCGCGTTCATCTTCCCCGGGGGAAATACCCCCTGCCACGATTTCGGTGATCCAGGGATCGATGTCATGCTGCACAGGCGGATACCGCATCTGCTTCACCAGGATATACGCCTCCTCCGTCACATGGTAGACCAGAACCGCAACCGCATCCCATTTGGAAAAACTATACCGCACCACTTCCGGGGACCAGGAACCATCGAAGCGTTGAAATCGCAGGCGCGCTTTACGCACATGGAAGAATTCCTTGAAGGGTGTTTCCTCTGAAATGAAATCGATCTGCATGAGCCTTGGTATCTGGATTAAATATAAGACCGCTGAGGAGAAGATGACCCTATAACCGGAAGGATCCTGTGCCGATGTGTGCACCTTTCGCCCTCTTGGCAAAGGGGTTGGTTCCGAAACTTATTTCCCGGAAAAATGTTACGTTGCATCTATGGCAATCGGGAGGGACTTTCCCTGGGAAATGGAAACCAAGGAGCGAAAGGGTTTCCTGGAGAGTGTGCAGGCACTGAAGCTGCTTCCTCCTTTTTTCAGCATGATCTGGCGGACCTCACCGTCACTCACCTTCTGGAACAGTCTGCTTCGCTTGCTCAAAGCCGCCATCCCGGTCGGTCAGTTGTATGCGGGCAAGCTGATCATTGATGAAGTCATTCGCCTCATCAATGCGCCGGATAAAGATTTTTCAACCTTGGCCTGGTGGATCGGACTGGAACTTGGTTTGGCGCTCCTGTCCGAAATTTTGAACCGGCTCATCAGCCTGACAGATGCCTTGCTTGGGGATCTGTACGCGAACCATTCCTCCATTGAGCTGATGCATAAAGCGGCAACGCTCGACCTGGGCATGTTTGAAGACAATGAGTTCTATGATAAACTTGAACGGGCCCGGAGACAAACGACAGGACGCGTCGTTCTGATGTCCATGGTCCTCAGTCAACTGCAGGACCTTGTCACGATTCTTTTCCTCGGAGCGGGTCTCATCGCCTTCGAGCCCTGGCTGATCGTGATTTTAGTGGTGGCTGTCGTTCCTTCTTTCCTGAGTGAAGCCTATTTTTCCAGGTCCAGTTACTCGCTGGTGAGAAGTTGGACCCCACAGCGGAGAGAACTGGATTACCTGCGCTATATCGGTGCCAGTGTAGAGACCGCAAAAGAAATTAAAGTCTTCGGATTGGATCGTTTCCTGACGGGTCGCTTTAGCCGCATTGCCGGCGCGTATTACCAGGCCAACAAAAAACTGGCGGTACGCCGGACCTGGTGGGGAACAGCGTTACAGATCCTCAGTGTACTGGCCTACTATGGCGCCTACCTCCTCATCATTTTTCGTACGGTCAGTGGGGCCTTGTCGGTCGGTAGCATGACTTTCCTGTCAGGATCCTTTAACCGGCTCCAAAATCAATTACAAAACTTATTGTCAACTTTTACCCGGATCACGGAATCGGCCATGTACCTGCAGGATTATTTTGATTTCATGGCCATACGGCCGACCATACAGGACAGGACAGACGCCATCGAACCTCCGCGGGTCATCCGGGAAGGTCTCCGTTTTGAAAATGTAGGATTCAAATACCCGGGTACGGATATCTGGGCTGTCCGCTATGTCACTTTTGACATGAAGCCCGGAGAAAAACTGGCGCTGGTGGGAGAAAACGGTGCCGGCAAGACCACCCTGGTCAAATTACTGGCACGCATGTATGATCCGACGGAAGGGACGATCTACCTGGATGGAATGGACATCCGGAAGTTTAAAATCGAATCCTACCGGAAGATGATCGGGGTGATCTTCCAGGATTATGTGCGGTTCAGTTTTACAGCGTCCGAGAATATCGCTGTCGGACAAATCGAATCGGTGGAGGATCAGCCGAGAATCGAATCAGCCTCAGAGAAAAGCCTTGCCGACACCGTGATCCGGAAACTTCCCGGCGGGTTTCGCCAGATGTTGGGCAAGCGCTTTGCACAAGGCGTGGATCTTTCCGGTGGTGAATGGCAGAAAATCGCCCTTGCCCGTGCTTACATGCGGGATGCGCAGATCGTGATCCTGGACGAACCGACAGCCGCGCTGGATGCCCGGGCGGAATATGAAGTATTCAGGCGTTTTTCGGATCTCACGAAGGGCAAAACGGCTGTTATCATTTCTCACCGTTTCAGTACGGTCCGGATGGCCGACCGCATCCTGGTCCTGAAGCAGGGTGAAATGCTGGAGATCGGTACCCATGAGGAATTGTTGCAACACAATGGCCTCTATGCGGAATTATTCCGTCTCCAGGCCCAGGGGTATCAATAAGACCTCTCGTGGCGTTCGCCCGTTTTTATTCGATCGTCAGTTCTCCATAATTCATCCGCGCGAACAGCATCCCGCCGCCGGTGCCACGGTTTCCTTTGAGGGTGCTGGAAGCTCCTTCCTGCGTTTCCATTGTCACCTGGAGATCTGTATGCTGGATATCACAATAATTTGTCTCCGCATCGATGCCGAACGAAGTACCGGGCACAAAAGACAATGCCACGCCGGTATAGGAGGCATTGATGTTGAGCCGGTTAAATCCACGGCCGATATGGTCGATGGATAAATCCCCGTAGCGCATATCGAATTCTCCGGTTTGTTCCAGCCCGTGCAGCCGGATACCGGTATAACCGGATTCGGCATCAATGGTTTTGACACGGTCGATTTCGAGATCATCATATTTCCCGGAATAAACCAGTTCGTCAATATCCATGCCTTTGAAGTCGCCGTAGGAGGAGACCAGCTGAAGCCTGGCGGAGGAGCCCATCGCAAGGTCGGTGTATTTCATCTCCACTGACAAAGCGTCACTGTCTTCCATCTCCAATTCCGCGTAACTAAGGTCAAACTCACCCTGCCGGATCTGTGAAATAGAGCCCTCACTATAGGCCATATCCAGGGAAAGCTTGGCATTGATATCCCCTAACCGTATATCGCCATATTCAATCTCCACCTGGGCATCACGATCAGTTTTCTCCAGGAAAATATTGCCGTACCGGTTGTGTAGTTCCAGGTAAATATCGGCCGGCACCAGGACCTGGTAATTGATCTCCATCTCCTGGCTGCTCGAACCGAACCAGGAGGTCCAGGAGGCCGATTTGTCAATGACGGTCCTCGCGTCCACGCGGTTGAACCCTTCCGAAAAATCGATGTGCACTCGATCGATTGCCTCAGCCGCTTTCCGGTCATTGCCGGAGTTGGCCCGGATGGTGATATCAAATTTGATCTTGTTGCTTTCGCCGATGGCGATGTCCAGGTCCCCATACCGGTTATCGATCGTCAGCCGTCCGTTCGCCTGGATGGCAAACTCCCGCGTGATTTTTTTCTCCGCCTCGCCTCCATCCGGTATGGCCGGGAGAAGGCCGGGTAAGAGCAGGAAGAGGAATAGACTACATTTCATGCTGCTTGTTTGTTTCATTGGATTTATACTTTTCGACCCGATCCAGGATATCATCCATGATATCGAGTTTTTGTTTCTGATGTTTGATCATAGCCGCCAGCAATACCTCCGCCCTGGCGTGGGGATCATGCAGCAATTGCTCACGCAGTTGGGCATATACTTCATCCAGCGCCTGTATATCCCCCAGGACTTCATCGCTGACCGGCAAAGTTTTTATTTTTTCCATCCGGGTATTGATCCGGGCCTGGTAGTATTGTTCGGCCTCTTCAAATTCCTGCCATCCGGCGATCGATTGCCCGGGCACCGTGCGCAGGCCAAGGATATAGCCCATCGCCATGAGCAAGAGTGCGCTGGCCGCGACGGCAGACCATTTCCAGAGCGGATGGACGTGGCTTCCCTGACCCTGGTTCTTTGCTCTCCAAACCCGTGAAGGAGCCTTTAAGGCATCCAATTCCTCCCGGTGGGAACGGATAAATTGTTCTAAAGCATCTTCCTTTTCCATTGATCGCTGTTCAGGATCCTGTATTTATTTTTTTCGCCTTATAGGGCTCACAAACATGTATCCTCGTTGGACATTTGACCTGGTGACGAAGTGGCCTACAGGGGTCAAAAACCAAGGTGGACGGAGGATGATGTATGCAGCATTTCCCTGAGCTTGGCCTTCGCCCGGCTGTATTGCGATTTTGACCCGGTCTCCCGGATACCCAGGATCGAGGCTATTTCCGCATGATCATACCCATCGATGAGGTATAACGTCAACACCTGGCGATACCCGTCCGGAAGTTTCATGATTGCTTCCCGCACGCGCTTTACCTCATATACGATCTGGTCATTTTCCACATCCGGATCATCTTCCCTGACCTGTTCTACACTTTCACTGAGCGCTTCGAAACGGATCCGTCGCTTCTTCAATACATTGAGACATTGATTGATCACGATCCGCTTGATCCAGGCACCGAGGCTGCTCTCTTCGCGAAACGAATCCAATTTGTCAAACACATCCACAAAAGATTCCTGGAGCGCGTCTTCTGCTTCGGCCGCATGACCGAGCAGGCGAAAGCAAACGTTGTACATGGCATCGCAATAACGCCGATACAGTTGTTGCTGGGCGCGCCTGTTGCCTTGCCGGCACAAAGCAATCAGGGAAGACTCCGCTTCAGAATACATCCGGTCTGTTGGTTCGTGTTACCGGGACAAGGAGGCCGTTTCCGGACAAAGGTTGCATCCGTATAAAAAAAGATGGGCTATTACCTTTACATTTGGTCAGGGATGAGTACAAATATACAGGCACATATCGGGCTGGAACCCTATTCTACCCGGATCTCCATGCGCGGACATGTGATCATCGGGGACGAACCCCTGGCACAGGGGGGAAAGGACAAGGGACCCACCGCCAAAGAGCTGCTGCTGAGCGGCCTGGCCCATTGTACGGCAGCCACGATCAAGATGTATGCGGAACGGAAAGAATGGCCCCTGGCAGGGGTCAGGGTGGATGTCAGCCTGTCCGTTGAACGCCATCCGGACGGCTCGCAAACCACGCACATCCATGAGGAAATTAAGCTGGAAGGTCCGTTGAGTGCTGACCAAAAAGATCGGCTGGGTCAAATCGCTAAAAAATGCCCTGTGCATAAAATCCTGACAAATGAAATCCGCGTGGAGACCACGCTCGCGGAGATGGATACCTGAACCCGCGCTTCCAAAGAAATAACCGAGCATTTCAGAACACTTAGTTTATAAACTCAAATTCCTTTCCTTTCTATGAAAATCTACATCGCTCTGACGATCGCCTTGCTCCCCTGTTCGGTGGCACTCCTGTCCTGTACCAACAAGCCCGATACCACAACGGCAACGGAATCAACGGTGCGTCCAAACGTCCCGGGAGAAACCCAGGCTCCCGCAGGTGATCCGACCACCCAAACCCAGCAACCGGTCCAGTCCGCACAACCCAATGCAGGTACACCTTCCACGACCACGCCGTCAACCGCTGCTTCCGGCAATGCCGGCATACCGCACTTCATGTGCACCACGCCCGGATGCAAAGGAAGAGGGGATGCCCAGGGGAAGTGCCCTGTATGCGGAAAAGATTTGGTGCACAACGCGGCCTATCACTCCCAGGTCCAGGGAGATGGATCCGCGGCTGCCCAGGCACCGCAAACTTATCCGGCAAAGAATGCCAAGGGTGTTTACCATTGGGCGTGCACGAAAGCCGGGTGTGACGGAGGCGCCGGGGAAGCAGGAAAGTGTCCAAAATGTGGAAGTGATCTGGCACACAACCAGGAATACCATAATCAATAACGCTGCCAATAAAAAAAAGGCAACACGATCGTGTTGCCTTTTTTTTTACCAGGAAAATCCTGGTTTACAACTTACTGAACCGGACAGGATGCCAGTCTCCTTCGGATTCGATATAGAGGAAATAGATACCGGGGGCCAGGCCGTGAATATCCAGGCGCTTGGTTTGCGCGGCTTCGGCGGGAATTTTGATTTCCTGACCGTCGAGTGATACGAGGCGTATACCCTGGATGGTTTCCTTGCAGGCAATGTGCAGCAGGTCATTCACCGGATTGGGGAAGACGGATAAATCAGCTGCGGCATCGGCATCGGCGTCAACGGCCGTTTGACCCGGCGCCATACCCGAATGGGCAAATTCCTTGATCACCACATTGGCTTCCGGCAATTGCGTGCCGGTCAACTTGGTGATGGTCACCTGGTCAATATAGATCTGGTCATTATTGTCGCTGGCGTCACACTGGATGCGGAAGGCCCCGGTGGTGGGCTGGAAGTTGGGTACATTGACCGTGACGACATAGAAGGTATTGTTGTTGAAATTGGTGCCGCGGACCAGGGTGGCGATCGTGGTCCATGCCCCTCCGCCGCTGCTGTACCTTACCCAGAAATCTTCTCCCACTTCCATGCTATACGCATAAAAATAAAACTGGATCTGCGCGCCCGTAGCGCCCGTCATGTTGAAGGTCGGGGAGGTCATGGCGGACTGAACCCCGGAATTATCGGCCAACCGGATAGAATAGGAACCTTCCCACGAATAAGCTGAACTCACACGGGTTGCATCGGCACCCCCATCGATCCAACTGTCCCAACCGGTTTCAAAATAGCTGGCCAGGAGCACATTGCCACCGGATGGCGGACAGGCCGGACAGGGGCCACCGCAATCTACTCCGGTCTCTCCCTGGTTTTGGATGCCATCATTGCAGGTGGCACAAGCCGGGCAGGGACCGCCGCAGTCTACACCCGTCTCTCCCTGGTTTTGGATACCGTCACTGCAGGATGCGCCACCGCCACCACCGGCGACGATGGCCACCGTATAATCTTCCACTTCGCCATAGGTGAATACTTCACACACCGAGGGATAGGCATTGTATTTCATGGAGACGCGCATGCGCTTGTTTCCGGTGGCGGTGCCGGCAGGCACGGTGAAACTCACATTGATAACGCCTGTGCCGGTTCCCTGGCCTACCTGCTCGCCGGCATCGTTCCAGTCCAGGTCATTGTTATAGTCGATCCAGACGCGCCAGTATTCTGTATACGTTCCGCCGGAAAACCCGGGGGTAAGATTGATCGTATAGGCAGAACCGGCGGTCAGGTTGGTACTAAGGGCTGTGTAATTGGCATAGCCACCGTTATTACCACTCGTATTGTTGATCGAACCCATGACGACTTTTTGAATCCATTCATACGTCGAATTGGATCCGGAAGAAGAACAATAAGCCGGAGGCGGTGGTGGTGGTGGTGGCCCGCACGAGGTCAGGCAATTGCCTGTCGCATTCACGCGGCTGCGAATAACGTTGCCTGGTTGAGGTCCGAAACCGAGATTGAAATTGATGCCGACACTTTGCAGGTGGCAATAACTCATGATCGTTCCGCCTTCCTGGGGAATCGGGGGCAGCGGGCAAGATCCCTCAACGGATCCCGCACAACCATCGATAGCTGTATTGTTTCCATTCCAGGCACAGGCATGGGTATGTTTGGAACCGACGACATGGCCCATCTCATGCGTGATCACCATGACTGACCAGCTATAGGTGGGCACTGTCGCATACGTGCCGGAGATGCTGCTGAAACATTTTCTCCAGTCCGGGTTGGTGGAACACAGATTATCCAGAACGGCTATACCGCCACTGGCCTGGTAAGACACGAGGTGGCCGACATTTCCGTTGAATTCCCCGGTGTTTGCCTGGAAGGAGGACAGCATGGCGCTGGAGGTGCTTCCGGTATACGGACTATTGGTTACCCAGGCATAGATTTCGTTGAGCATCATATTGATTTGCTCGTTGGCATACAGGGTAATGGCCTGGTTGAAAAGTCCCGTGATATAATTGGTGGCACCGGTGGCGCCCCCCTTATCGGTCACGATGTCATCATCGATTTCGATATATACCCGCACACAATCGCCGGCATCGCGGCTTGCCGGTTTTTCTTCCAGCTCTTCGGTCGTATAGCCGACACCATCATCCAGTGTCCCGCATTCGAATTCAGCCTTACGGTCCAGGTTTTGATCATTGTATAAAACGTGACGGTTATCCCGGTCATCCGTGATCGGACCCAGGACGAGGTTGCCCTGATCGGTACCGATCAAACCCATGATCTGGTCATCAAAGATCGAGATGGCCACAATGGACCCGGGTTGCCCTTCAATGATCCCACGGTAATGGACGCCCGGCTGGTAGTTCAACCGGGTCTTGCCGTCCTCGCTTGTATAAACGGCGAAATCCTCCGTGAAGATCTGATGGCGCACCAACTGGAGTGTCACTTCCTGCCGATCAGACACCGGCAGATGAAAGCGAAGCAATTCATTATCGCCGGTTTTTAAAGCTTGCAGCACATCCTGGTCAAGGGCCAGCACGGCTCCCTGGGACAATCCCTCGAGAGCGAAATCCCGGTTATGCATATCCGATGAAACAAAGCGGAGCGCTTTTACATCCCGGAAGGATCTACCCTCTTCCGTCAGTTTTTGAACTTCCCGGTAAACGGCCTTTTGCCCGAAAGCAAAGCCACACAGGGCCATTGCTACCAGCATCGTCAACATCCTAATCATAAAGCTTCAGTTTTTAATGGTTAATGCGCGTCGGTCAATAGCATGTCACAATGATCGTCCCGAAGACATGAGAGGAAATGTCCCGTGTATCAAATCATTCCGGGGGAGCTATGCAAAAGCGGGAGGTTGATGGAAACAAAGTGGAGGTATTTCCATCCATTAGAAGCATAAAAATTGGACAACCGGGCCGGATGGCCAAATGTTTGGGAGAAAAATTGAGAAAAATCAGGGTTTCTCCCTATTCCGATTGTCGGGCGCCACGGGGTAAACCATTGGTATTCCCTGGCCATGCCCGGCATTTATCGGCTCAATTGGGCTTGTGAGCCTTGGTCTCTTCGAGTCGCTTGGACACTGTCTGGACGGTTGTGCGCTGGGCATCGATTTCCTTTTGGGCCAGTTCCTGGTCCTTGAGATTCTGGACAATATCCTGCTCTGCCTGGGCGATTTTCTTCTTGGCATCTTCGATGACCTTGTGGAGGCTGTCATTTTCCCGCTGCAGTTTACCCAGGTTGTTTTCCAGTTTGTCCAGCGCCTTCTGTTGTGCCTCGAGGTCGATGGCGATTTGATCCACTTTGACCTTGTGGCCGTATGCCTGCACGAACTTAACGGCTTCCGCATATTCTTTCGGGAAAGTCGAAGAGCTGATAAATCCTCCGCCCATATCAATCCAGACAATCATCTTCGCTCCATCTGCCACAGCCTCACTGAGACTGTAAACATTCAGCCGGTTGACCCCGCCGATGTCCAGGATCTGTGCCCCCTCGACAACATTCTCTTTGGACTGTTTGACGCGGCTGATTTTACCATAAGTTTTCATGTACTCTTTCCATTCGGCATCGGCAAATTTTGTATCCGCGCCCTGCAGGATGATCGTCATGGCAGGTTGAGAACCAACGGACATCACGCGTGTCTCTTCGGCAACCTGGGCGGTAAGGGAAAGGCAGACCGCAAAAAGAAAAAGGGTAATCAGGAGAAGATTTTTCATGGTTGTGGGTATTAAAGGAATGAACGCCATCCGGCACACCGGACAAGTATACAAACTTGCCGTAAAGTTGGTTTCAAATTAAGGGAATTTTATGAAAACGGGAAGGGAACAAGGACGCGTTGAGACATAGCGTCATCCGGGAACGATGGTTATTCCGCTGTCTGCCTGCCGGTAACATCTTTCAGGGTAAAGACCCGGGAAATATTAAAACCGAAATGGATGCCGCCATTTCCCCAATCCCCCTCATTCTCGGCGACAAAACCCTTTTCAATCATGGATGTGCTATTGGTGAAGTGCAACTGAAAGACATGCCCTCCGGTTTCGATATCGAATCCAACCGATAAAGAATTGTGGTATTGATCCGGCAGCTGGCCTGGAAAAACATAGATATACTCGCCGTTAAGGGAGAGTCGCTTGTTGAGTTTCCATCGTCCTGCAAGGCCCAGGGCAAAGACATCATTTTTGTCGGCCCTGGTCAGGACCAGATTGCGGTGGACGATCGTTGGCGACAATTGGAAACTGAATTCGTTGCTGAATTTCCTGCCGATAATCAACTGCCCCGAATAATACAACCGGCTGCTGAAGAGATTGTCCCGGTCGGGATAACGCCATTTGAGCGTTTGGATGGCCGTGGAACCGACCACAGCGACGGTGACGGGCATCCGGCGAAGGCCGGTGCTTTGTCGTAAAATCTTCAGTTTCAGAAAACCATCCAGTGTTTTTTCAAGGCTGCTGCGCCCCACACCGATCGTTAGGCAGTCGGTGATCCCATAGTCCAGCCCGATCCGGATATTACTGGCCAGGTCAAGACCAAATAAGGAATAGGCGCCCGTGTTGAGAAATCCAAAACGATGCGAAATCTTCACATCCAGCACCCCGGCGGCGGTGTTCTCCAGCGAATGCTGGTTGATCACCCGGTTAGTTTTAAAACTGGCTGCCGCATACTCGGTAGTCTCCTCTCTCCCAAGTAATGAGAGCAAATCCTGCTCTTGCTGAGCCTGTAAAGGCCCAAACGCGGCAGCCAAGATCATGCCTATAACGAAATCGTTCCGGTATAGCCTATGCATAGCGTTAATGCAATGGTTGCAGGTCGGCATTCACACGAACGTTGACCGTCCTGGCGATGTTGTCCCGCACCACTTTCGGTATGTCAATATGATAATCGGCGACGGTCAGATCGAACAGACTGCGGACTGCTATCTGGCCGCCTTTGACAGTGATCTGGCCGTTGGTGGTCATCGGTTTGCTGACCCCGTGCAGGGTGAGCGTACCACTGACGCTTACAGTATAATCTCCATCTTTCTGAAGATTGTAGTCTTTCACATTTTGGATCCGGCCTTTAAAAATCCCTTTCGGGTATTTATGGCTTTCCATGTAGTTCTCATTAAAATGGTCCTGCATGAGGGCTTTGGAAAACTGGAACCCCTTGATCAGAACCGACAGCTCGATATTTCCGGTGGCGGCATCAAACACCAGGAACGCATTGCTGTTACTGGCTTCGATTTTTTCGAGGGGAGCCTGTGATACAAACACCACTCTCGCCGTTTTGGAATAATACTGCTGTGCACACAGGCCGGTGACCTGAATCGCAGCCAGTCCAAACAACAGGCTTGTCCGTTGTACAAGCGTTTTAATTATTGGGAGCGCCATCCGATACCCATTTTTCAATCTTCAGAATCTCACATTCCGGCAAGGAGGGCTGGTCTTTGGGCATAAACGAAAACCCTGCCTGGTGACGGAGCGCGCCAACCAGGCGTCCTGCATCGACCATGGTCTTCAGGTTGTCATATCCCTCCAGGGGGATGCCGCTGACAGTAGCCGTCATGTCGTGACATTCGAAACACCGGGTTTGAATAAGGGGTGCGATAACTCCTGAATAGGTGACCTGAGTGGTGTCGCAAACTTCGGGATACAGGGTCTCTTCATCATTGTAGGTGCAGGAAGAAACCAGACATCCCAAAGCACACCAACGCAATAACTGGAGGAGACGGTTTATCATGATGTGCTGTAAATAGATTTTGAGAACACCGCGCTGGACGGTCGGATAAAACTATAGCGGCGCCTTCATTTTCATCCCGGAAAATCACCCAACGGGCATAGAGGCCCTCTGAAACGGACAAAGCCCGTTACCGGCCGGTCATTCCACCCCTTCCAGCCATTTTTTGAAAAAAGGGGACTTTTCAGTACTGACGACCACTTCCTCCGAGGCTGCCGGCAGGAGATCGATGCGCACCCTGGCTTTGGTATGGGCATGCATCTGCTGGATGGCGTCGATATGGATGATATACTGCCGGTTGATCCTGAAAAACCGGGCCGGATCGATCATCATCTCGAGGTTTTCCAGCGTATAATCCACCGGGTATTTCCGTCCTTCCCGGGTCATCATAAAGGTGATCTTGTCCGCTGTGTAGAAATAAGCAATATCCTGTTGCTGGATCAGCCGGAGACTTTGTCCCATACGGATCAAAAACCGCTTTTCCCCGGCTTGCCGGTTCAGCAATTTGCTGACGATCTCTTTGTAGTTTGCCGTTTTCTGCCGGTGATCCCGGAAACGCAGTAGCGCTTTCTCCAGTTCATCCTCCTTGATCGGCTTGAGCAGGTAATACAGGGCATTCACCCGGAAAGCCTCAATGGCATATTGGTCAAAGGCGGTGGAAAAAATGATACCGCTTCCGGACAGGTCGACATGATTGAAAATTTCGAAGGCCGACCCGTCAGCCAGGTGGATATCCATGATAATGAGGTCGGGGGGCTCCGAGGTGTCCAAAAAATTGAGTGTGGACTCGACACCATCTGTGATCCCGAGGACGACCGCTTCCGGCTCCACCTTCTTCAGCATGTTGACGAGCCGCGTGGCTGCCGGACGTTCATCTTCGACGATTAGTATGTTCATTTGGTTTGGTCCGGATAGAGAATGGGTATGGTCACCGTAAACAAGTCCCGATCGTTTCGGATCTCGACTTTCCTTGGCGTAAGATACGCATACCGGGTCAGCAGACTGCTCAGGCCAAAACCGGTCGATTCATTCAGGGATTGAAACTTGGGCTGGACCGGGTTGGAAACGGTAATCCATTCGGTGTTGCTTTCAATCCGGATATGAAGGTGCTTTTCATGAGACACCGTGTTGTGTTTGATGGCATTTTCCACCAGCAATTGTATACTCAGCGGCGCCAC
The DNA here is from genome assembly GCA_964617515.1 of uncultured Saprospiraceae bacterium. GTDB lineage: Bacteria > Bacteroidota > Bacteroidia > Chitinophagales > Saprospiraceae > Opimibacter. The sequence goes on from CAZTXO010000029.1 coordinate 21,575, forward strand.
CCAGCCTGTGGTGTTTTCGATCGCCTCGTCTATTTCAATATTATCTCCATACCGTTTCTTCAGGATATAGACATAATTGCGGACAATCTCCAGTTCCTGTGAAAGCAGAATCAGTTCATCCTCCCGGTGCATCAGCGCGCCCCGAAAAAACGCGGAGAGCTGGTCCACGTAATCGACCGCTGCCTTTTGATCTTCCTCGATAATACTGGAGAGCGTGTTGAAACTGTTAAACAGAAAATGCGGATTTACCTGCGCCTGTATGGCATGCAGTTGAAGCATCGTTTTTTCCTTTTCCAGGGCGTGCATTTTTTCAAGCCGGGTGATCCTGGCCCGGATATAGCGGTATAGAGAGCCCCCGATACCCGCCAACACTAACCCGATAAACCACCAGCGCCGGTAGAATGGAGGGAGGACAAGGATCTCCTTTTGCAGGGTGGTGGCATCGGTAAATTCATTATTCCGGGAAGCCTGCACGAAAAACGTGTACTTACCCGGGCTTAGCCTGGAATATACCGCCCGCCGGTCCTCGGTATAGATCCACTCGGGATCATGCCCCTGGAGCATATAGCGATAGCGGACCGCAGCGGGGTCCTGGTACCATAGCCCCACATAGGCGATATCCAGATAATTGCTGTCCGGCCGGATCGTCAGTTGATCTGTGTTCAGCCAGCTTCCGGGGGACATGGATTCAAAACTCATCCGGATCGCCTGTTCCTTTTCCGGTCCCGGTGTATAATGCAGGACCAGCGTATTGTCCGCTATCCAGACAGACCCGTCCGGATCCGGCGCATAAGCGTTGATATTGGGTGTAAAGGAGGTGAGATCCAACGATTGATCAAATCCAAAGTGGCCTGACCGGGAATGGACACTGTAGATTTCCCCTTCGCGGATCATGAGTATCTCACCCTGGCCGGTGGAGACCAGGCTGCTGATGGCCCCCTGGCCGGACACATATTGACGCAGAACCTGCCCATCCTGCCGGAGGCAAAATACCTGCCCTTTGGCGGAGGCAATCCAAAGGTGCCCGTCCGTGTCTTCCGTGATGCTGTATACTTTTTTGATCACTGTCTCTGTACTATCGGGATTCACCACGACCACCGGAAGGGATTTGAATTCATTTTCCTGCAGGTAAAACAATCCCTGCCCATCCGTGCCAAACCAGACCCGGCCCCGGGGAGACGCATACACATCGTATACGTAGCCCGGAGGAAAATGAAACCGGTCGAGCATGTCGCTGACCAGCAGGCGACCTGCCATAGGATGCCCTTCCCATTGGATTTCCGTTATCCCGCCGAGCGTGGCCAGCCACAAATGCCGGCCGGTCCCGTCGATATTGAGTATGCTGCCGTTTGAAAGATTGTCCTTTTCCGTCAGGTGCCTGGATTTGCCTGTCGCGGGATCATAGAGAAAAAGCCCCTGGCCGAAAGTGCCGATCCATAACACCCCCGATGGATCAGCATACAGGCTGAGCACGTTGACGCGCTCATGTTCCAGGCAGGACATGGGATTTTGTCCCTGCATGTCCGTGGAGAAAAGTCCGTTGGCACAACCATACCACATCCTGTCACCAAGATGGAGGACACTCTGGATGCCGGTCACCGGAGGATAGAGATATTCGATCTGCGTATGGGCTATATACAGGCGATTACCCGCGGCAAGCCAGAGATTGCCACTGCGGTCAAAATAAATATCATGAATTCTGTCCTTGAGGGAAACCGGTAATTGAATTTTTCGGGGCTGTTGATACAGACGGGAGTTCCACAGGGTACGGTCGGTGGCAATCCAGGTATCCGCCCGGTATCCGCTGATCATCCGGGTGATGGTGCCCTCTTCCACCGGCAGGGAAACGGCATCCGTAAACCGCTGCTGGCTGAAATCATAACGTTGAATCCCCGCTTCAAAGAGTCCCACCAGGACATTGCCCTCAGCATCCTTCGCAAGCCGCGTGACGATATCGTCTTTCAGTCCCTGTTCACGTCGTATGGTACTCACCACAGCATCACGCGGAGGATCATACACGAGGATCCCATCATCCGTGGCCAGCCACAGGGTACTATCCTGCAGGGATAAAGCGCCATATACATCTGTTAAATCCCCAAGCACACCCGCTGTCAGGCGGTGGGCACCCCCGGGACCGTAAGTCCAGGTACCATGACCATACGTCGTGATGAAGACAGTCGAAGGCGAATGAAACACAATGCTGGATATAGCCGTTCCCCGGATAGAATCGATCACCTTATCTTCCGTATATCCCTGGAATTTGGCAGATAATACGTGACCATCGGCGAAGCCAGCCCAAATCCTGCCATCCGGGGCCTCCGCCAGGCAAGTTACCTGTGCAAGTTTTTTGTCTCTTCGAGCAAAAAACTTAAACCGTCTCCCGTCATAGGAAAACAGGCCGAGGTCGGTCCCAACCCACATCATACCATCCGTGGACTGACAGAGCACATTGATTTGCTCAATATCGGCGCCGTAGTTAGCCGGCAGGGCGCGAAAATGAAACTCCTGGGAAAACACCGGCAGCACCGTCACCAGCAGGAGAAGGAAACAAATCCATTTCATGATTTGCCCGCCAGCTGGAACGTAGCCTGTATGGAGACATCAATCTCCTGCGCGATTTTTTGGTTGACGATACGGGGTACTTCGATCTGGTGATCCACCAGCGGCACCATAAAGGAAGCTTTGGCCTTTAGTTCTTCCCCGGTGGAGATAATTTCCGTCTTGATAATCCGCTCCTTGGTCCTTCCATGGATGGTCAACTGCCCCTTGGCCCTCACGACATATTTACCGGGCAGGGTCAGGTCAACGTGTTCGATCAGTTTGCCGGAAAAGGTGGCTGTCGGATATTTGTCCGTTTCCATGTAGTTTTCATAGAAATGCTGCCGCTGTAATCCGTTGTTGAAGCCTTCAAAACTTCGTACCGGAAGCGAAAAAGCAAACGTCTGGGCTTCCACATTGATGAGGCCTTCCACTTTCTTCGAGGTGGCGGTGATGATTTCCAGGGGAGCTTCCGACCGAAAGGTGATAGCGCCATTGACCGTGTGATAAATGGCGCTTTGCGAAAGCAAAGGATGGCTGACCAGGTAAAGTCCGGCGATCAAAAGGACTGTATTCACGCTTTAAAGGTATGATGCATTACCCATTATACTTCCCAGGGTTGTTCTTTGCGGTAAACAATCCCTTTAAATAACGCAACCAGTTCCTCTCCCCGTGTGACCCTGACATGGTAGATCCCCATCTTATGGCTCAGGGACACTTCTTCCGCAATGGCCTGTATCCGGTCACCGGCCATTACCGTTTTGACATGGTTGATGGAGGTTTCAATCGATACAGCGTGCCGGCCTCTCGAATTGGAGGCGAAGGCAAAGGCACTGTCCGCCAGCGCAAAGGTGATGGCGCCATGGGCGATGCCGAATCCATTGACCATCTCTTCCCGGACCGTCATCTCCAGGGTGCAATACCCGGGACCTTCGTCTTTACGCTCTATTCCCAACCACTGGGAGAACAGGTCCTGCTCGTACATTTTTCTGACAATCGGGTTCATCTGAAATAGGTTTGTCCGTTTTCCGCCATTTTCCTGAGACCCAGGCTGCACCGGTACCGATCTTCCCGGTAGCTGTCATAGAGGGTGTCCAGGCCACGGACACATTGGGACAGGCCGATCTCATCCGCCCAATGAAGCAATCCTTTCGGATACTGAACGCCCAATGTCATGGACAATTCGATATCCTCTGCCGTGGCGATACCGGTATACAAGGCATCCGCCGCTTCGTTGATGAGCATCAGCAGGATCCTGTCAAAAACAAAACGCGGGGGCTCCGTGGCCAATACGTTTGGAGCGGGAGCACCATCCGGGTATTCATAAAAACCCCGCTTCGTCTTTCGTCCAAGCCATCCGGCCTGTACCAGGCTGGCTTGCAGGTGGGATGGCTTATACCGGGGATCATAATACATGGCTGCCCACACGGACTGTGTCACCTTGTAATTGACATCATGCCCGATAAAATCCATGAGCTCAAATGGCCCCATTTTAAATCCGCCATGGATTTTCATGGCAGCATCGATTTCCTGTGGATCCGCCAGGCGTTCTTCGGCGATACGCAAGGCTTCACCATAAAATGGTCTTGCGATCCGGTTCACGATAAAACCGGGTGTATCCCTGGCCACAACCGGCACCTTGTTCCAAGACCGGATCATGCCGGTACATTGCTCCGTGATCGCCCGGGAGGTTTGAAGGGCCGGAATAATCTCCACCAGGGGCATGCGGACAGGTGGATTGAAAAAATGGATGCCGATAAATCGGGACGGGTCAGGCGCATGCCGGGCCAATCCGGTGATAGAAAGGGAAGACGTATTGGTGGCTAAGATGGCTCCGGCCCCAAGGATAGTATGAAGGCGGGCAAACAAATCCGATTTTACGTGTTCATCCTCGACAATGGCCTCGATCACCAGATCGCATCCGGCGAGACTTTCCAGTCGCTCCACGAGATACAAACGCCCGAATACGGCCTTTGCTTCAGTAGCTGTCAGATTTCCTTTTTCAACCAGTTTTTGAAGCGAGGAAGCGATCACTTCCCTGGCTTTGACCTGTGCTTCCGGTTGCGCATCCAAGAGCAGGACTTCACTGCCATGCATGGCTGCCACCTGCGCGATGCCGCTGCCCATGGCTCCGGCCCCGATGATGCCGATTTTCATCATTTCCCGGTAAAATTGGCCTTTCGTTTTTCCAGGAACGCCTGCACGCCTTCTTTATAATCTGTGGTTTTTCCGGCCGCCGTCTGCAATTGCTCCTCAAACTTCAATTGTTCATGAAGCGTGGCCGTCAGGGAAAGGTTCAGGGCACGCTTGGCGAGGCCCAGTCCGCGCGTGGGCAAGGATGCCAGGCGGTGGGTTAACTGATGTACATAACTTTCAAATTCTTCATCCGGAACCGCTTTGTAAATCATGCCCATCGTTTCCGCCTGCTGAGCACTCACCTTTTCATCCAGCATGATCAGCGCCGATGCCCGTTGCCATCCGATAAGCCTGGGGAGATGATACGTGCCTCCGCTGTCCGGTATCAACCCGATACTGCTGAATGCCTGGAGGAAATAAGCGGAAGTTTTGGCGACGACGATGTCACACGCGAGGGCGATGTTGGCGCCGGCGCCGGCGGCAGTGCCATTAACAGCTGCCACGATGGGTAATTCAATTTCGCGGATTCTCCTGACGATCGGGTTGAAATGATCCGAGACAATCCGGTGCATGGGAGGTCCCGCCGGATCAGTTACTTCATTGAGGTCTTCGCCGGCTGAAAAGGCTTTCCCTTCCCCCGTGAGCATAATGCAACGCGTTCCATCCGCGGATGCCCTGTCGAGTGCACCCTGAACTTCAAACGCCATTGCCTGGACGAAACTGTTATAGCGCTGCGGGCGGTTGAATCGGATCGTGGTGACATCCCCTTCTCGCGATACGATCAGGGTCTCGTAATTTCCTGGGTTCATTGTGTAAATATAGAAGGATCCCGGCGTAGGCTGGTTTAGTCGATGTACAGCACGAGGCCCTTCAGGTAATGGCCTTCCGGGTGAAAAATCGAAACCGGGTGATCGGGTCCCTGGCTGAGTTCGTGGACCACCCGGGCCTGGCGGCCGGATTCGATGGCCGCCGCCGTGATCGTGTTATGAAACAGTAAGCTGTCCACGACCTGGGAGCAGGAGAAAGTAAACAACAAACCACCTTTTTTGACTCGCGCCATGGCGAGGATATTGAGCCGCTTATACGCCTGGACCGCGTTATGCCGCTTATCCAGGTTCTTGGCAAATGCCGGCGGATCGACAATGACCATATCAAACAGCGTCTCCGTTTTCCCGAGGTAGGTTAACACATTTTCCTTCACTGCCGTATGCTCTCCCGGAAAGGCATTTCGGGATACATTTTTTTCCGCCAGGGCCAGCGCACCGCCGGATGAATCCACGGAAATGACCCTGTAGGCCCCGCCCGCCAGCGCGTATAAGGAAAATCCGCCTGTGTAGGAAAAACAATTGAGCACGCTTTTTTCTTTCGCGTACTGTCTGACCCATTCCCGGTTGATCCGTTGGTCCAGGAAGAAGCCGGTTTTTTGTCCTTCTTCCACCTGCACATGAAAAGGTATGCCTCCTTCATAGACGGTGAGCTCGTCCACCGGACCGCCGGTGAGCCATTCATCCTGCACGCCTTTCGCATATTCGCCTGGCAGGGATTCCCGGCTTTTGGCATAGACCGCCTCGATCGACAGGTCTGCCGATTGCATCAAGGCCTCCGCGATCTGGCGCTGTGCCTTATGCATGCCGATCGAATGCGCCTGCACCACGGCTACCTGGCCATAGATGTCGATGATGAGCCCTGGCAGGAGATCACCTTCTCCATGAACCAGCCGGAAAGCGTCCGTGTGCCCGGCTTTGATAAAACGCAATGATCGCCTGTAGCGAAGTGCTGCTTCCAGTTTTTCTTTCCAAAAACGGTCATCGATCTGTACTTCTTCAAAAGCCAATAAGCGAACCGCCAGGCTGCTGTCCTGGTAATGGCCAATGCCTAAAGCCTGGCCGGAGGCATCCTGCACCGTGACCAGATCTCCATCGGCCACGCCGTCCGGCAAGTGGTGTATCGCCCTGGAGAATATCCAAGGATGGCGGCGCAAAACGGATTGCTCACGTCCCCGATGCAACTTTAAAACCGGGTAGACCATAGGCTTAATAACATTTGAAATAATCAAAAGTCTCCTGGCATGCATCACATCTGTATACCGCCTTACAGGGGGTCGACCCGTACCGGCTGATCATCGTTGTCTGCCGGGAGCCGCATTGCGGGCAGGCATGAGGTTTGCCTTCATCCGTGAGGGAAGAAGTTTTTTCAATGGGGGGCGCAATGCCATACACCAGCAATTTTTGTTTGCCGGCTTCACTGATCCATTCTGTCGACCAGGGCGGATCAATGCGCATCTTGACTTCGGCATCGCCAAACCCGGATTCAGCGAGTTTCATCCTGGCCAGGACCGGAATGACATCGATGGCAGGGCACCCGGAATACGTGGTCGCGAGGTCAATGGACCACTGATGATCGCCCGGCCGGATATCCATCACCATACCAAGATCGACGATCGATAGTCCCGGTATTTCGGGATCGTCAACTTCTTCTAAAGCCCGGGCAATGCGGGAACGGATCAAATGCCAAGGGAAATCATGCACGCGGTTGCTTCCATTCATCACCATTTCATTTCAGGGTACGTGCGCTGCATATATTGCAGTTCTGTGAGGATGTAACCCAAATGTTCCGTGTGCCTGCCTTCTTTTCCCCCAAGGAGCGCAGGTTCAGCATCCGGAACATGTAAATCCGCCTGCCGGCAGATGGTTTGAACGCGTTCGTCCCACGCGGGCTTACAGCCTTGCAGATCCAATGCCCAGTGACTGTCCAATAGTTCTGTTTCATAGGGGGACGGAACGAACATTTCCCCGGTATATTTCCATAGGGCATCCAGGGCTTCCTGCATGAACCGGTGACTGGTCTCGGTCCCTTCGCCCAGCCGGAGCATCCATTCACTGCTGTAGCGGTAGTGATATTTTATTTCCTTGTGTGTTTTGACAGCAATGGCTTTCAGTTCGGGATCAGGATGTGCCGCGAGATGTGCATACTGCTCCAGGTTGAAGGCATCATAGAGAAACTGGCGGACAATGGTGTAACCAAAATTTTGATTCGGTTGCTCCACCAGCAAAAAGTTTAAATAGTCCTGCTCATACCGGAGCATGGCCAGTTTATCCTCATCGGTGGGATGTGGCCACCGGGATGCCGCCAACTGGAAGAGGAGCCGGGCCTGGCCAAAAAGATCCAGGGAGATATTGGTCAGCGCGATGTCCTGTTCAAGGACCGGTCCATGGCCACACCATTCGCCCAATCGCTGCCCCAGGATGAGGGGACAATCGGCAAGATGGAGCAGGTAGCGATGCTTGGGATCCATTTCGTCTAGGCTGGATATGACTGCAAAAATACCTTTCCCCCATCAAATGCGCAGGCTGCGATACCGGGTGGGAAGCCGGCGGGAAAACGCGTGGTCAACCGGATTTACGCCATGCGAATTTTTTTTAATAAAATTGTATATTTGGCTTTCAATGAACAACTTAAGAATGATAATTTTTTATCATATGATAAAAAAATAATTATGTTTCATGTGTTGTTCGCTGGAATTCAAAGGGTTAACTTTGAGCCTTGTTTTAAAAACCGGTATCCCATGAAGTCTCACCTCAGGTTTTGGCCCTTAGCCCTTCTACTGCTTGTCTTCTCGTCCTGTCTCAAACAGGAGGATCCGATCGAGGTTCGCCCGGAAACAGACGGTCCTGCGCTGAAATCCAATAAAGTCACCTGGACCTGGATGGAGGAATATCTCCGGATTGAAAAAAATCTTCCCGGTTTCCGTCCCGCGCCCACCTGCCGCGCCCTGGCATACATTCACATGGGAGGCTATGAAACGGTTGTTCCGGGCATGGAACACTACCGTTCCCTGACCAATGTCATCGATGGTTTTCCGGCCACCCATTTAAAATACAGAACTACCCAGATTGACTGGCAGATTGCGCTCAATGCGTATTACGGAAGAGCCATGCGGTTTTTCCTTTTCAATGCCAGCCAGGAGGATGTCTTTAAGATGAATTCCCTCGAAGCGGAACAACTGGCTGCGCTGAGCAACGGGATTCCGGAGGGTATTGTCGCCAATTCTGTGGCCTGGGGCCAGGAAGTGGCCGATGCCATCATTGCCTATTCCGAGACTGACCGGGAAGGCGCCAATCAATCCCGGGTGGCGCGTCCCGCCAGTTACTTCCCTCCTGCCGGCAACGGTCTCTGGATACCCACGGCACCCGATTTTGGCCAGGCTATGTTTCCCTATTGGGGCAAAGTAAGAACCTTTGCTGCCCGGCAGGGAGACCTCGTCGCTTTACCTCCCTCTTCCACCTTCAGCACGGATCCGAACAGTTCATACTACAAAGAACAACTGGAAGTCTACAACACCGTCACGAACATGACGGAAGACAACCACTGGATTGCGGAATTCTGGAGTGATGACATCGTGGGCATGACATTCAGCCCGCCGGCAAGAATTTTTGCAATCGCCAACCAGATCATTGAGATCGAGCGGCTCAATCTTGAAGAAACACTGCATCTGTATTGTCTCATGGGTATCGCTACCAACGATGCCGCCGTCGCCTGCTGGAACTCCAAATACATCTACAATACGGAGCGTCCCATCACGTACATCCGCCAATACATTGATCCCAATTTCGAGCCTATCCTGGGAGAAGCGATTGGGGCTCCGGGTCTGACTCCTGCTTTCCCCGGCTATCCTTCCGGTCACAGTACCTTCGCCGGTGTCAGTTGGCGCATATTGGAACATTTCTTTGGGGGCCAGTATACGTTCACGGATCATTGCCATTACGGCCGTGTGGAGTTCAGGGGATACCCGCGGACCTACACTTCGTGGAAACAGATGGCGGAAGAAAACGCGTATTCCCGCATTCCATTGGGCGTCCATGTGCGTATGGATTGTGTTGAAGGATTGCGCCTTGGCAACGCCATGGCGGTGCGCGCGCTTGATCTGGACCTGGCAAAATAAATCCTCCCTCATTGCCTAATACTGTAAAGGTTGACCGCTCCTGGTCAACCTTTATATTTTGGTGCCGGAACCAGCCGCAACTTTATCCGGCAGCGCTTCGTTAAAGACTCATATCTTTCCGCACGATGAAGCCCTGGTGGTATCTTTTGATTTTACTTTTCTGCCTGCCGGTGGTGGTCTATGGCCAAAACAGCAAGTTGGCCGATCAGTATTATCTCGAAGGGGAATACCAGAAAGCCGCAGACCTCTACCTGAAGCTGCATGAGACCGCCAGGAAGACCAATAATTTCACCTACTTCAACAAATACGTCGAATGCCTGCTGGCGCTCCGGGAATACGAACGGGCCGAGCGCGAGATTAAATCACAAATGGAGGCACAACCCGATGATTTCAGCATGCTGGTGACCCTCGGCAATGTGCAGGAACGAATCGGCAATTTTGAAGCGGCCCAGGTATCCTATAAAACCGCCATCGAGCGCGTGCCGGGGCGCCTGGATGCCATCACCCGGCTGGGCAATGCTTTCCTGAGCCAGGCGAAATATGATGAAGCCATCGAGACATATGAAAAGGGCGAAAAGCTCCTGAACACACCTGGCGTATTCTCCTTCCAACTGGCTGATCTCTACAAGCGCAATGGCGACATCCCCAAAATGATCGGGCAGTATCTCTACTCGCTCCAAACCAGCCCGGACCGGCTGCCCAGCATCGAGAGCCTCCTGCAGCGTTCGCTGGAAGAAAAAGATTACCCGGAGCTCATCGCGCAACTCTATGTATTCATCCAGGACTACCCGGAGACCGATTATTTCCCGGAGCTGCTGGGCTGGGCCTTTATTCAGCAAAAGGATTACAGTAAGGCCATGCGCCAGGCGAAAGCCTTAGACAAGCGGATGGGAGAAAATGGTTTACGCGTCTATCGCCTGGCCCAGATCGCCGGCAACGACCGGGACTATGCCACGGCGATCGACGGATATGAATATATCCTGTCCACGCAACCGGAAGGCTCGGCCTATTATATGGAAGCCAAGCGCGCCAGCCTGGCTACCCAGCGAAAACAGATCACGGACAACTACCAATACACCATCGATCAACTCCGCGTCCTGGAAAAAAAATATGACGCGTTCCTCTCCGTGCAGGGCATCAACGCGTCCACTGCGCTGATTGCTTCCGAGCTGGCCATGCTGGAAGCCCTGTACATCAATGATCTGCCACGCGCGATCACCATCCTTGAAGAAGTCGTTCATCTCCCCGGCATCAATCCCTACATACAGGCCAATGCCAAACTTGACCTGGGGGATTATTATCTCATGTCCGGCGAAGTGTGGGAAGCCACCTTGCTCTACAGCCAGGTGGACAAAGCTTTTGTCGAAGACCTGATCGGCCAGGACGCCCGTTTCCGGAATGCTAAACTTTCTTATTACAACGGGGACTTTGAGTGGGCGCAAACCCAGTTTGACATCCTCAAGACCTCCACATCCAAACTGATTGCCAACGACGCCCTGGATCTCAGCATATTCATCATGGACAACCTGGGCCTGGACAGTAATGCCCATGCCCTCTCCGAATTCGCGAAAGCAGAATTGCTCATTTTCCAGAACAAGCTCGATTCCGCCATTCAGAAACTGACGATCCTGGGGAACCTTTATCCCGAGCACGGCCTGCAGGATGACATCCTGTACCTCAAAGCCAAGCTGTATGAACGGAAACGTGACTACGCTGAAGCAGAAACCATCTATAAGCAAATTGTCGAGGAATACCCGCACGAAATCCGGGCGGACAATTCGTTGTACTACCTGGCCCAACTCTATGAACATCCATTACACGATCCTGACAAAGCGAAAGCGTGTTATGAAAAACTGTTTATGGAGTATACCGACAGCACCTTTGCCATAGACGCACGAAAGCGATTCCGGGAATTGCGCGGGGACTTTGATGCCCCACCGGAGCAAATGCAATAAACCCTCTTTCCTCTACATATCCATTTTATCCTTCTCCACCAGCCGGAAACCATTGCCGTGGATATTCATAATCTGGAGATTGGGATCCTTGCTCAGGTATTTGCGGAGTTTTGTCACAAAGACATCCATGGACCGGGCGGTGAAATAGTTGTCCTCCCCCCAGATCTTGGCCAGCGCTTCGGAGCGGGTCAGCACATCGTTTTTATGCTGACAGAACATTTTCAGCAAGTGGGCTTCCTTGGGCGATAATTTCTCTTTCTCCGTACCCCCGGAACCCTGCCAGGTAAGGATGCGCAGCGGGTAGTTGAAATGATATTCGCCGATCTGGTAGTCTTTTACCTCATCTTCTTTTTCGACGCCCTTGTGCACGCGCCGGAGGATCGCCTGGATGCGCAGGAGCAACTCTTCAGAGTTGAATGGTTTGGCGAGGTAATCATCCGCGCCGATCTTGAAGCCTTCCAGGATGTCTTCCTTCAGGTTTTTCGCGGTCAGGAAAATAATCGGCATCTCTTTGTCTTTCTCCCGGACTTCCTTGGCCAGCGTGAAGCCATCTTTGCGCGGCATCATCACGTCAAAAATGCATAGGTCAAAGCTGCCCTTCCGGTAGCTCTCGAGGCCCATGACGCCGTCGGAAGCAAGGGTTACCTCATAGTCGTGCATTTCCAGGTATGATTTCAGGACATCCCCAAAATTCTGATCATCCTCGACCAATAAAATTTTACTCGTTGACATACCTATCTGTTTTCTGATTCGCCTGCTTTGACGGGTGATGCAATTTTATTTTATGCGTTTTTGCGCCAGGGGAAGATACAGGGAAAACCGGCTGCCCTTCCCCGGTTCACTCCGGACTTCGATATTCCCCTGGTGTGCCTGGGCAATGGCTTTGACATAACTCAGCCCCAGCCCGAACCCTTTCACATCATGGACATTGCCGGTATGAACCCGGTAGAATTTATCAAAGATATGCTTTTGGTTTTCTTTTGAAATGCCTATCCCCTTGTCCTCGACCACGATCTCGATGCCGCCGTTGAGGTTGAGTGTACTGATCCGGATATCCGGCGCTTCCGCAGAATACTTGTTGGCATTGTCCAGCAAATTGTATATCAAATTGGACAGATGGGTCTGGTCCCCTTCCAGCCTGGGCAGAGCCGCATCCAGATGGACGGCGATATGCCCCTCGCGCTTTTGCACCTGCAGGGTCAGGTGCTCAACAGCCTGCCGAATGATTTCATGCATATCGACTTCGGAGAGCTTGAGCTGGAAATCTTTTTTGTCCAGTTGCGCCATCTGCAGGACCTTTTCCACCTGCTGCAACATGCGCTTGTTTTCCTGGCGAATGATGCCGATGAAGCGGTGGATTTTGCTTTCATCCTGGATGACCCGCGGGCTTTCGATCGAGTCGGCCGCCAGGGAGATGGTGGCGATCGGCGTCTTAAACTCATGCGTCATGTTGTTGATAAAATCCGTCTTCATCTCGGATACTTTTTTCTGCCGGAGGATGACATGGATCGTATAACTGAAACAGAACAGGATCAATCCGGTAAATAAAACCGCCACCAGCATCGTCGGCAGCAAGGAAGACCATAGCCAGCTTTTTTTGTTCGGAAAATGAAGCTTCAGCCACCCGGGGGAGCCATGAAGGTCATTGCGGTAGAGGCTGACCTGGTATTTCGAATTAAACAGGTTTTTGGAATGCGGATTTTCGACATGACTCGCTTCCGTCTCATTCATCGGTCCGACGACATAGTTCCCGTTGAGGATGATAAACGTCGTATCCGAGGACTGGATGACGCCATATTGGTATGGCAGGTCGATCCCCCGGTTCTTCAGTTCCTCCTTGATGATTTGGGTGAGTTTACGGGGATCGATCCGCTCGGTGATATCCGGTGGATTAAATCGCCGGCGTTCGTCCAGCAATTCCCAATAGGTCGTTTGCCTTCGCCAGGTATCCATGGAATCCAGCAGGGACATCAGTTTATCCGAATGCACCAGGCTGTCATGGAGCGCTTCCTGATCGCTGATGCCGGATTCTTCCAGGAACTGGGAGATTTCCTTTTGGATCATCATGGAGGAAGTCTTGTTGAGGGAATTGAGCATCTCCATCGGAATGCGGGTCTCCATGCCCGCCAGCCGCTCTTCCACCTGGTTGAGCGCTTCGATGACGTTGGTATCAAACCGGGATTCCTGCTGTCGCATGGACCAGTTGAACCAATATACCTGGATGAGACTGGATCCCAACAGTCCAATCGTCATCAGGATAATGATGAGCCAGATCGCCCGTTTACTCATAATCAAAAGACAAAAATACGGCCAGGGAAGGTACTGCCCGGAATCTTTAACCTGTAATTAACCTGGCAGTCCGCGGCCAGGAAGCGATAGCATCACCCGGTGAAGCCCGGTCTACAGTGTCCGGATTTTAATATTCCTGTACCAGACCTTATCCCCATGATCCTGCAGGGATATTTTTCCTTTCGGCGCCAGGCCAAATCCTTTCATGTCCCTGAATTTGGAATTCGCAATCATTGCCTTCCACGGGTCGCCATACATCTCAAACTCAACCACCTTGACCCCGTTCAGCCAATGCTCGACATGGCCTTTGTTTTTTATGATGCGCACCTTGTTCCATTCTCCGGCCGGTCTGACCGTCGTGTACCGGCACTCCATCATGTCATACAGGTCGCCGGCTTTGTGCATGCGGAAACGGGAATCCGGGTGGCAGGCGTTGTCGAGCACCTGCATTTCAGGGCCCGTCTGCCAGACATACTCATAGTCCTTTGATTCCACGACATTATAGATGATCCCGCTGTTGCCGCACGGGGAGATTTTCCACTCGAGGTTCAATTCAAAATTTTCGTATTCCTCCTGGGAGACAATGTCTCCGCCATCAAGCGCCTGCCATCCCCCATCCGGCTTCTTTACAGCATCCAGCAGGATAGCACCATCATTCACTTTCCAGCTTTTCCCGATGGTGGATTTATTGAAATTATGCCATCCCGCTGTGGACTTCCCGTCAAATAACAATTTCCAGCCCGCAGCCTTTTCAAGCGGGGTCAAACTATTTTGCGCCATCGCATAATCCGGCACGGGCAATACGCGGACGGGATCATTCGCCGGTATCTGGTTCATCGTATACCAGGTTTCGGTCGACCAAACCGGCAGTCCGGATTCACTGATATACGCCGTATTCATGTGGAGGTAGACGATATGCCCGGCCTGCATGCCTTCCAACTGAAGACCTACTTTTTTCCGGTCCGGTGATACGGAGGCAGACAAGACTTTTAACGGGCGATCGTCCACTTTCGGACCTCCGTAATCGGCCGTGGGCACGTACCGCCATTGCCGCACTTCCCAGTCTTTTGGATTCCATCCATCCCCGTCCTGCAGGGGTTGGGTAAACTCAATTTCCACCCCATCGCTTTTAGCCCGGACGGCCAGCATCTCGAAGACAGGTTTACCATTGTAGTGGAGGCGCTGCAGGCCATACCAGAGCTTTCCGGTCTGTCCCCAATTGCCAGGGTTGCCGATGCCGCCCACGTACAGCGCGCCGTCAGGCCCCCAGGCCATGCGATTGATCCCGGCTTCGAGACCCTGGATGAAATGAAACACGCATCCCTGATATTGCCCGTTGATTTTTTCAATAAAATCACGTTCGACGCCACCATAGGTGACTTCACAATGGATCATTTGCCCCTCGTATGGCCCGTCATGGATGGCCAGCGGCGTGGACGGAGAATTGCCAATCTCATCCTGTGGCAGCCAGAGTGTTGGCGGCGTTACGGGAAGATTGGCGGTACCCACAGGATCAACCGCGTGCTGACCATAGAACGCATTTTTTTGCACATGAATGATTTTGCTGCTCGGTAACCAGTCTCCCTGGTTATCGGCGATGAAGATTTCCCCATCGATACCGATGCCGATGCCATTGGGTGTGCGGAGACCGCTGGCTACATAGTCCATTTCACCGGAAGGCAGATCGAAACGGACGACATGCCCCCTGCTCGATACCTGGTTTAACCCGGAGGCACCACCGGGCTGAATGGCGATGGCCAGGGTCCCGTACAAGTCTCCTTCCTTCTCGGCAAGGCCAAAGGCAAATTCATGGAAATTGGCACTGGTGATCCAACGGTTATTGACGCATTGATATTCATCGATGCGCCGGTCTCCATCCGTGTCGAGGAGCCTGGTGAGCTCCTGCTTCTGCAATACATAGATGGTATCGTGTATCACTTTCAAACCCAGCGGTTCAGCCAATCCGCTGGCTATCTGTTCGACCTTGATGCGGGACGGATCACCGGATCCCGCATTGGTGATCCGGTAGACGGATCCGGATGGGTCCCAGGTACTAATGATCAGCGTTCCATCGGACATGAAATCCATACCACCGACCTTGGGTGTGAAATCATTCGGCCGGGCCTGTGTGAGATCATAGGAAGGATGGACGCTTTCCAGGGGTGCTTTGTCACCCGGTATGTGTTTGCCGGTCATGATGGCAAGGGATTTCCCCTGCAGCTTGCTGTGCTCACCGGCAAGGTGATACAACATTGTTTCCGGTACTCCGGACCACACTGATGCGCCCTGGGGTTTCCAGTCAAAAGAGAAATACCGGCCCCCTTTTCCCTGGAAATATTCCAGGATGACCGGATGATATCCGGCTTTGATTTGTACCGGGGCGATTTTGCTTTCGGTTCCGTGCAACCCATCATTATCCAGGATCACCTGCCCATCGATGGTCAGCCGGGAACCGTCATCGCTTTGTATACGGAACTGTGCCTGGGTATCTCTTTCCGCATAAAGAAATCCGCGGGCGGTCATCACGAAGTCTTCTGCCAGCCCGCCAAAACGGAAAGCATCCATCCCTTCAAAATTCATCACGATACCAGCCTGGTCACCTCGTTTGGTGGCAGGATAGCCCGGAAGTTTTTTCAAACCGGTCTGATCGGTCCACGCTTCCACCAGCAAACCCGGTACCATATCGGTTCCTTCCCGGAGATCCGTCCTGAGTTCGATTCCCTGGGCCACTTGTCCTTTCTGCCCGACATCCGTGGTATCCATGAGGAGAATATACCGGACGATTTCTTTCGCATCAGACAAGGGGAGTTCCGGATGGGCGCTCATCGCCTGGCTTCCCCAGACACCTGCGCCACCGCTGATCACTTTTGCGCTCAGCGTATTGACAGCATCTTCATTCCAGGGATAGCGCTCGGCAATCATCTTATACCCCGGGCCGATGGTTTGTACTTTTTCGTTATGGCAGGTCTTGCAGTCATTTTTGGCGATCAGTCGCTGGCCCAGCGGAATTTCCTCACCTTCGTTTTCGAGTTTGTTAGTATTGGGCAGCGTGGGCTTCGCGATAAAATAAACCGTGAAAACGGTTTTCCCATTTGGGGACAGGATCAGCCTTCCATCGAGATTGAGGGCTTGTCTTCCCTCCATATCCACTTTTTCTTCATGATCGATATGCCACGTACCATTGGTGGAAACATTTTGCTGCAGGGCCACGGAGGATACCTGTTGCGCGAGACTTACTTCACATCTGTCCGGCACACCGGTAAGCGTGTAGGTCCGTTCAAATCCGGGCTGACCGTTTTTTTCAACATATTCAGGCTGCTCATTGACCATGATATGGGTATCGCCTTCGCATAAAAGCTGGTACAGGAGGAAGGCTCTTCCTTTTTTCAGGGAATGACCCATGTACCGGACCTCCTGCAGTATATCCTGCCCTTCCCGCGTGACTTTCCAGGGATGCTTATATGGATTTTGCATCCACCCGTTACCGATGGAGATCGGTTGGGGACCATGGGCATTGTCATAGACGGCTCCTTGCAGGTGGACATATCCTTTCCATGCTTTATAGAGGCAACAACTGTCCGTGTGATAGGCCACCCAGAGATTGTCGTGCAGGGCCAGCGTGAGCATCCGGGGCTGCTGATCCAGCACCGAACGGAAGGCCCAGGGGTTGGCCGGGCGATCCGGACCTTCCTGGCCAGTGTTTTTTTGCTTTCCGCAAGCAACCATAAAGAGAAGGAACGCCAGTATGCTAACTGACCGGACAAGAGTAAACACTTGGGACATACGGGTAGAAATTGCGCCTTCAATAATAGGTAAAAATCCGAGGACAGGCCGCCCGGAGGGTGGCTGTGTCGTTTATTATCTTTGTTGATCAAAATTCCAAACACATGAAAATCTTAAAATACCTGCTTTATGTGCTGATCGGCCTGATCGCCATAGGGGTTATTCTCGGACTGGTAGGTCCAAAAACATACGACGTATCCCGCACCGCGGTCATTTCGGTCCCACCCGCCCAGTTGTGGCCCTATGTAAGTTCGCTGCAGAAAAATGCCCAATGGACGCCCTGGGTCCGGCGCGACTCCAGCATGGTGACCACCTACACCGGGGATGAAGGCACGGTCGGTTCGAAAGCCGCCTGGGAAAGTAAAAAGATGGGGAAAGGGGAGCAAACCATCACCGCGCTGGAGCCAGCTAAATCGGTTCAAACTGAACTGAAGTTTTACATGCCCTGGGGTGTGGGTGTTTCCAACGGATACATTTCCCTGCAGGATACCACCGGCGGCACCAAAATGACCTGGGGGATCAAAGGAAAGAACGATTTCGTCGGCAGGATCTTTGGTGCGGTCATGAACTTCGACAAAGCGATGGGGAAAGATTTTGAGGAAGGCTTTGCCAATCTCCAGGCACTGACGGCTTCCATGCCTCAGGCGAGTGCTGCTGAAGTGAAAATCAATCCCGGCACTTACGCGGGGGGCAAATACCTGGGTGTGCGCAAGACCATCGGCATGGACCAGATGGAATCGTTCTATTCAGAAAACCTGGGAAAGGTTTTCGGCGAGCTCAAGAAAGCAGGCAACCCGATCACGAGCGCTCCCTGTGGTATTTATTTTACCTGGGACATGGATAAGAAAACGACCGATATGGCGGCAGCGGTTGGATTCAGTGGCGATATGAAGAAAGTGCCGTCGGGCATGACGGTGATGGATGTCCCTGCGGCAAAATCACTCACGATCGATTATATGGGCGGCTATCATGGGCTCGGAAAGGCACATGATGCCATGGATGCCTACCTCAAGGCTAACAACCTGACGCATGTGGCGCCGGTCATGGAAGAATATCTCACCGACCCCGGCTCTGAGCCGGATTCGACCAAATGGCTGACACGGATTGTATACTTCATTAAATAAAAATAAGGCCCGCTCCGGCGGGCTTTATTTTTTCATCGTGAAATTAGCCCATTGTATGGCTCCCTTTCCCCAGCGGCGGCGGATATGATCGATCTGCTGCAAGAGGGAAATCTCTGACGCCGTATCATCAAACAGGTTGAGCTGGATATTCCCGCTGACCAGGCCACTGAATTTGACGCCGATGAGGCGGATGAGCTGGCGGCGCTCATAGACTTCCTCAAAGAGCTCGAGGGCGTTGGCGATGAGCGTGCGTGTCTGCGCCGTATACGCGATGCGCCGTTGCCGCGTGAACGTGTTGAAGTCCGCGTAGCGGATCTTGACGGTGATGCAGCTCGTCAGGCGCCCATCCTGGCGCAGGTCGAAGGCGAGTTCATCGACCATGGCGCCGAGCATGCTCCGGATGAAACGGATATCCAGCGTATCCTCGCTGAAGGTGCGTTCTTTTGACATGGATTTTTGCTCGCTGTAGGGGATGACCTGGCGGCGGTCGATGGCATTGGCGCTTTCCCAGAGATACTGGCCCATCTTGCCAAATTCCCGGTCGAGCAGCGGCTGCGGGATATCGCGGAGGATCCGTACAGTCCGCACCCCCATGAAGCTGAGTTTTTTGTAGGTCTCCGTGCCGATGCCGGGGATTTTAGCGGTAGAGAGGGGGGCGAGGAACTCCCGTTCCTCCCCGTTGGGGATTTCGCGCATGCCATTGGGCTTGGCTTCGCCCGTACCGACTTTGGAAACCAGCTTGTTGACGGAGAGGGCACAGGAGATGGGCAGGCCGGATTCCCGGATGATGCGCTCCCGGAGCTCGGCCGACCATTTGAAGCAGCCGAAATAGCGGTCCATGCCGCTGAGGTCGAGGTAGAATTCGTCGATCGAGGATTTTTCAAATACCGGGGCCTCGCTGTCGATTATATCCGAAACCACCTGCGAATGGCGGGTATAGGCATCCATATCTCCCCGGAGGACGAGGGCCTGGGGGCAGAGGCGGAGGGCCATCTTCATCGGCATGGCGGAATGCACCCCATAGCGACGGGCTTCATAGCTGCAGGAAGCGACGACGCCACGGCCACCCATCCCCCCGATGATGAGGGGTTTCCCCTTGAGACTGCTGTCGCGCAGGCATTCGACCGAGACAAAGAAAGAATCCAGGTCCAGGTGCAGGATGGCTTTGTCGTACATTTGACCAAATATACGTCATTTTTTGACGATATAATAGTCTGAATGGTTGTCAAACCCGGATATGCGGGTACCACAGGCCAGAAAAAGCTCCGGGACGGGCATCTGGTATCCGAAAAAAATTTACCTTTGCCTCCCGTTTAAATAAATACATCGTATGGCTCATCATAAGTCTGCCAAAAAGAGAATCCGCCAGGACATCATCAAGCGCCTGCGCAACCGCTATTACAAGAAATCCACCCGCACGTCCATCCTCAAGCTCAGGACGATGACGGACAAAGCGGAGGCGGTAAAATTTTTACCTATGGTAATCCGTATGATTGATAAATTAGCGAAGCGAAACCTCTGGCACAAGAATAAAGCGGCCAACCTCAAATCCGGGTTGATGAAGCAAGTCGCTCACCTTTAACACACCCATTAAAGAGCGCTATAGGATAGCCTAATTAGTGAGGCAAACTGGGAAACCGGTTTGCCTCTCTTTTTTTTAAAAAAACAGAGGCGCTGCAGACAGCCTGATCCGTGAGGCAGCACGGGAATGGTTTGCCTCTCTTTTTTTTTAAAAAACAGAGGCGCATTATTTAAAAACCCGGCGGCTGAACACCACGCCGAGAAAAGCCCCGAAGCCATTGGCCAGCATATCCAGGTACTCAAAGCTCCTGCCGGCATGCATGTAATACTGGCCGATCTCCAGCAGGCAACCCATACCCAGGCAAATGCCGAAGATGATCCATGCCCTTCGACCGGAGGGGCCATGCACCCTGATGGATGCAAACATCCAAAGAAGCGCGAGCAAACCGTACCCGCCGATGTGGAGGATCTTGTCAAAATGGGGAATGCCGAATAGCGTGAGGATACCCGCCCCGCCCGGCAGGAGGGAAAGATAGATAATGGTGATACCCCAAGTCCACGGCAGGAACCAGTACCAACGGGAAGCTTTTGTCACGGGGTGAAAATACGCAGCGGAGTTATGCCCCCACCAATTCCCTGTAGGCCATCACGCCCAGGAGCATATCCTTTTCGGAGGGATCCGTTATCGCGATTTTGATGATCCAGCCACGGCCATACGGATCATCGTTGATCAGCGCAGCGTTGTCCCCGCCGGATTCAGCGATATCGTTGTTGAATTCGAGTACTTCACCACTCAGGGGCATGAAAAGATCCGAGGTGGTTTTGACGGCTTCTACCGTGCCGAAGACTGCATCCTTGGCGACGATTTCACCAAGCGTATCCACTTCGACGTAAACCAGTTCGCCGAGTTCGCTTTGGGCAAAATCAGTGATGCCAACGACCGCAACCTGGCGGCCATCCGGAGTCGTTTGGTCGGTAAACCGGATCCATTCGTGTTCCGAGGTGTATTTAAGATCATCCGGAAAATGCATGTCAATATAGGTTATATCGGTTATGATTGTATACGGCCAAAAATAGCAGATTTTATTTGTCTAATCCCATCCGGTCATCGGCTGATTTCTTTCTAAATTGCGCATCTCCCGGCCCAACCCGGGGATCACGCCATGAGGAAAATAGGGTTAAGCCTGCTCCCGCTTGTTTTTTACCTTGTCACTGCTGATGCGCAACCTGTCGAAGAAGACTTGCCCCAGATCACCGGGTGTATCGCTTTGATCAATGCCAGGGTGGTCACGGCACCCGGCAAAAACCCGGTCATTCAAACCATTATCTTACGGGATGGCCTCATCACCCAAATGGGACCCAGCCAGGCCATTCCCGCCGATGCCTACCGGATTGCCGCCGATAGTTTCTTTGTTTATCCCGCGTTCATCGACGCGTGTTCCTACCTGGGTATCAAAGAACCGGAAAATGAAGGCGGACGCGGAGGAGGCGGGGGATCGCCGGGAAGCAATCCGGGTAACCGGGAAAAGCCTGCAATCGATGAAGAAGGAAACGCTTCGCTCGAAGAAACAGGCATCACTCCTTTCAGGCATGTCCGCGCCACGTTTGATCCGAAAGACAAATCCATTGCGGATTGGCGAGCAGTTGGTTTCGCCGTCTCCCATGTGGTTCCCCGGGGCAGGATGATTCCCGGGCAGGGCGCCATCGTGGTGCTGTCCGGCAAATCGGCTGACCGCATGCTTTGGAAAGAAGGTGTTTCCCTCTTTGGTCAATGGTCCGGCGCCGGCAACGTATACCCGGGCACGGTCATCGGCGTGATGGCCAAATGGCGGGAGTTGTACCACAACGCAGCACAGGAGGTGCAGCATGCCTCTTCGTATTCGACCGCCACGATGGTCCCGAGACCGCAATACAATCAGGCCCATCATGCCCTCGCGCCATTAGTGAAAAAAGAAATCCCGCTTTTTTTCAAAGCTTCAAAAGTCCGGGATATCAGCCGCGCGATGGAAATGCAGAAAGACCTGGGCATGAAGATGGTCCTTGCTGACGTGGAAGAAGCGTTTATGCTCACGAGCCAAATACGGGCAGGGGCTTATCCGCTGGTGTTATCCCTGAAGCTTCCGGAAGATAAATCCGCTACACGCTCGAAGGGACCGGAGGGACGCGAAGGTCCGGGAAAGAAGGAGGCAGAGGAAAAGAAAGAAGAGAAAAAGCAGGAAGTCAAGAGTGATTCGACCAAACTGGATCCCGAAAAAGTCGCTTTTGAAAAACGTCGCTCGGAAAGCCTCGCGGCTCATGTAGCGCAAGCGGGGCAGCTAGCGCGGGAGAACATCCCTTTCTCTTTCGGAACGCTGAGTGGAAAACCAGGTGATTTCTACAAGAATCTGCAGCGAATGATCGAGAACGGTTTGCGGGAAGAGACAGCCCTGGCTGCCCTGACGACCCAACCCGCTCAACTCCTTGGTATCGAAAAATATTGCGGAACAATTCAGCCCGGTAAAATGGCCAACCTGATCGTGACGACCAAACCCGTTTTCGAAAAGGAAGCCAATATCCGGTATATGATCGTGGAAGGCAACCTGTATGCCTATGCTATCGAAGAGAAGAAAAAACCGACCCCGAAGGATAAGCCGGTCACCCCGGGCTCCGTCGAAGGTACCTGGACCTATTCGATCGACATGAACGGCGAGGTACACCAGGGCACTTTTACTTTTTCGGGGCATGGGGATAGGATCGAAGGCAGCATAAAAAGTGATGAGATCACCTCGGGCAATCATGAATTGGAAAGCATTGTCCTGGATGGCAGCCATCTCACCTTCTCCTATGATTTTGATGCGGACGGACAGATGATCACTATCGAATTTGACCTGACGATCGCTGACGATTCCCTGGAAGGGACGGTCAGCATTCCTGAGTTTGGGACCTTCCAGGTCAAAGGCGCCCGGAGCATATCACCACATTGATTGTATTTTCTAACGCTTGATTGTCATGAGAATCCTTTTCATCACATTCCTGGTCATCACCTCGCTCAGGCTTTCCGGACAAGCCCCGGCCGGCGATATACTCATCCGAAACGGAATGGTATTGACCATGACCCATGGCAACCTGGATCAGACGGATGTCCTGATCGAAAAAGGCAAAATCACCGCCATCGGAAAAAACCTCAAGGCTCCCATCGGAATCCGGGAAATCGATGCCACGGGAAAATTCGTGATGCCCGGGATAATCGATGCGCACTCGCATATCGCTATCGACGCAGTCAATGAAGGCACCCATCCGGTGACACCGGAAGTGAAAGTCGGGGATGCCATCAACCCGTTTGACCTGTCCATCTACCGGGCCCTGGCCGGGGGGGTCACCACGATCCACGCCATGCATGGCTCGGCCAATGCCATCGGCGGCCAATGCCAAACGATGAAACTCCGGTTTGGGGAGACCAACCCTGCCAGTTTTATTTTCCAGGGTGCACCCCGCACCATCAAGTTTGCGCTTGGCGAAAATCCGATCCGGGTGCATGGAGAAGGGCGAGGCGTGCCCCCGAATACCCGGATGGGTGTCGAACGCGTGATCCGCGATGCCTTTCAGAAAGGGAAAGTGTATAAAGAAAAATGGGCCGCCTACGAAAAAGAAAAAGCCCGGAACCCGAATGCGCAGCCTCCCCTGTACAACGAGCGCTATCAGACCATGGCGGATATCATCGACGGCAAGATCATCATCCAGTGTCATTCGTACCGGGCGGATGAAATCCTGATGCTGCTCCGCGTATTGAACGATTACGGCGTGAAGAAAATCACTTTTCAGCACGCCAACGAAGCCTTTAAGGTAGCGCCCGAGTTAGCCGCCTTCGGGGCGATGGCCTCTGTCTTCTCGGACTGGTGGGCCTATAAATTTGAAGTTTATTATTCGACCGCCTACAACGCCACGATCCTGACCCGTAACGGGGTGGTCACTTCCATCAACAGCGACAGCGGCGAACTCATGCGCCACCTGTATCACGAAGCGGCCAAAACGCAGCGTTACGGCGGCTTGACAGATGATGAAGCGCTTGCGCTCATCACGATCAATCCGGCCCGTCAGCTAGGAATCGATGCCCATGTCGGGTCGATCGATACGGGAAAAGACGGGGATATCGCCATCTTCGAAGGCCACCCCTTATCAATCTATACCGTGCCCCGGATGACGATCGTCAATGGCATCATCCGGTTTGATATCGAGCGGGACCCCGCCGATATGCGTATCTACATTGACCCGGAAGAGCCCACACCGGCGTATGAAGGACAGGAGGAAATCCTGGATGGATGCATGCAGGGAGTCGACATCAATTCTACCCATCGTCAATAAGATCACTATGCTGAAACCTGTTTTATTTGGGGTGCTATTCTTCCTTGTCGTGGTCCCGGGGACCCTGTCGGGGCAACAGGTGGAGAAATCCACTTACGGCACCTTTGCCCTGGTGCATGCTACGGTTGAAACGGTGGCCAAAGGAACCCTGGAGGACGCTACCGTGATCATTCGAAACGGATTGATTGAGGCCGTAGGAAAGTCGGTGGAGATACCGGCGGATGCGCAGGTGATCGATTGTCATGGCATGACGATCTACCCGGGCATGGTAGACAGCGGCACGCGCCTGGGCTTGCAGGAAATCGAATCGATCTCCGTCACCCAGGATTATGATGAGATGGGGGAACTCACCCCGGAAATGGATGCATTGACCGCCATCAATCCGAACAGTGTGCTCATTCCCGTCGCGCGCGTGAGCGGTGTGACGAGCGTGATCTCCGCTCCGGCTGGCGGACTATTTCCGGGCACGGCTGCCCTGGTCAACCTGCAAGGCTATACACCAGATCAGATGTATGCCGGCTTTAAAGGTATCGTGATGAATTTCCCCAGCACCGGAAAACGCGGAAGGTGGGACCGGCGATCGGACGAGGATGTCAGGAAGGATGGGGAAAAGGCGATGAAAAAACTCAATGACACCTGGTCGCGTGTCGGCCTGTATGCCTCGATTGATTCCGCCACAGTGGGCCGAGCGGAGTATAATCCCGAAATGGCTGCGCTGGTTCCTGCCTACAAAGGCGAGGCGACACTGATGATCGAAGTCAATAAAGATACCGATATCCTCAACGCGATCCGTTGGATCAAGACGCATCAGGTGAAAGCCATTCTGACCGGAGTGGCGGAAGGTTGGCGTGTGGCGGATTCTATTGCCGCTGCGGGTCTGCCTGTGATCACAGGACCTGTGCTGGCCCAACCGACCCGGGAAACCGACCGGTATGACCAGGCGTACCGTAACGCCGGTCTGATGCAAAAAGCGGGCATCCAGGTGGCGCTCCGGACGAGTGAAATTGAAAACGTACGCAATCTTCCGTTCAATGCCGGCTTTGCCGCCACCTATGGAATGGGAAAAGAAGAAGCTTTGAAAGCGGTCACCTTGGTTCCTGCGGAAATTTTTGGCGTTGCGGATCAGTTAGGTTCTATCGAAGTGGGCAAGAAAGCCAATCTCTTTGTGAGCAATGGAGATCCCTTTGAACCCGCCACGCAAATACTGCATCTCTTCATCAATGGTTGGAATGTGCCGCTCGAGTCGAGACAGACGTTATTGTACCAGGAGTTTCTGAAACGCGAGCCTGGCGTGACCGGGCAGCCGGTGCCGGGGAAAAGTTGATG
>CAZTXO010000029.1:47629-49781 GCA_964617515.1 uncultured Saprospiraceae bacterium
CCTGAACGAAAGCGGTTTTATGAAATTGCACGGGGATCTATCATTGAAACCGATTACGAACTGGATGTCATCGTCGGATCAGAAAATTTATCCAAAGATCAAGTGGAGAAACCTGCAGCGGATAGTATTAGTCCTGGGAAACTTATCGCTGGCTTGATTTCCAGACAAACCCGTTACCATAGGATTCCATGTGGATCATTAACTATTCACCACTCACCGCTGACCACTGGTAACGCACAACTGACCTCTTTCACGAACCTAAACTATTGCTTTACATTTACGTTTTAATTTGGCATCCAGGCTCAACGCTCCAAAGATGATCCTCAAGCAAGTCCAGACGTCCTCTCCTACCGTATTTGTCAAAAAAGGAAACCGCCCCTTCCTGATCGCGGGTCCCTGCAGCGCGGAGACGGAGGAGCAAGTTCTCGCGACAGCCAGGGGGTTGGCCGAGGCGGAGGTGGATTTATTCCGTTCGGGAATCTGGAAACCGCGTACCAGGCCGGGCGCTTTTGAAGGGAAAGGTTCTGCGGCATTGCCCTGGCTGAAAAGAGTCAAAGAAGAAACCGGGTTGCGTACCACCATCGAAGTGGCCACGGCGCTCCAGGTCGAAAAGGCGTTGAAATTCGGGATAGATGTTCTCTGGATCGGGGCGCGCTCGACGGCCAATCCGTTTTCCGTACAGGAAATTGCCAATGCCCTGGAAGGTGTGGACATTCCTGTGATGGTGAAGAATCCCACCAACCCGGACCTTGAATTGTGGATCGGTGCCATCGAACGCGTGCAGGCTGCCGGCATACAACAGATTGCCGCCATCCATCGCGGTTTTTCCATTTATGCCAAAAGCATGTTCCGCAATGAACCGTATTGGGAGATCCCCATTGAGCTGAGACGACGGATGCCGGATATCCCGTTGTTTTGCGACAACAGTCACATCTGCGGCAACCGGGTTGATTTGAAGAGCGTAGCCCAATACGCATTGGACCTGAATTATGATGGCCTGATGACAGAGACCCATTGTGATCCGGATCATGCGTGGAGCGACGCACAGCAACAAATCACGCCTGCCACCTATGCGCGGCTGATCGGTGACCTGGTCTTTAAGCGCGAGACAACCGACGATCGCCAATTTCTCGACCACCTTGAATCGATCCGCCGCCAGATGGATGAACTGGACCTGGAGGTCCTTGACCTGCTGGCCCGGCGCATGCAACTCAGCGAAGAGATCGGTTTGCATAAGAAGCACAACAACATCTCCATTCTGCAATTACAGCGTTGGAATGAAATCCTGGAAAAAGCGAAAGACCTGGGAAGGCAGCGGGGATTGAGCGAAGGGTTTATCTCCCATTATCTCAGTGTGGTACACCAGGAAAGCATCGCGCGCCAGGCGGGGGTGGATCCGGCTGCCGCCTCCAAATATCCGAAGGAAGAACGGTGATCAGACCTTCGGCAGGAGCATTGCGTCCAGCAGCCCTTTCAGCCGCATAAAGCCCAGGATCTGGGCATCTTCTGAGCTCATGACAGGCTCGTCCTCGTCTTCATCTTCATCCACCGGGAGAATGGAATAGGCGACGAAATCCAGGAGATCCTGTTCGTCAAAGTCTTCCGCAATGATCTTTAGAAAAGCATCGAGGTCACCGTCAGCTTCTTCGAGAGCCTCCCAGTTGGCATCTTCCATGTCGTAGAGCATCTCTTCGTCTTCAACTTCCTTATACAGGCCGTTCCGGTTGAGTGCTTCCAGGCAGATGGTCCCCAGGAAGATCAGGTAGGCATGATCCTCTTCCGTGAGTTCGACATCATCGTCCTCGAGGATAAGGAACTTGAGGCTCTCCATGTAGGGGGACGGATCGAGGGCGCCGTTTTCGCCTTGCTCGAGGATTTGGTCAATGAGTGACTCGGTGACTTTCATGATATGCGGGATAGATGACGGCAAAGGTACGTATTTCCTGAGATGGCAGAGGCAGAGACGCCAGATGCCAGATTAGGAGACGCCAGACACGTGACGTTGTTGGGATGCCATCGGAAGAGATGCCAGATGCCAGATGCGGAGACGCCAGACACGTGACGTTGTTGGGATGCCATCGGAAGAGATGCCAGATGCCAGATGCGGAGACGCCAGACACGTGACGTTGTTGGGATGCCATCGGCAGAGACG
>CAZTXO010000030.1:0-47730 GCA_964617515.1 uncultured Saprospiraceae bacterium
GCACCCTCCAGCCCGGCAAACAAGGTACCAAACTGCGCTTTCAGGTTATAGTCTCCGCGTACGCCGAAGGCATAATGGTAATGCAGGTTGCCAAGTTCCCGGCGCTGTTTGAATCCCACACTGCAGGAAAGATTGTGGAACTCCATGGAATAGGATCTCCCTTCCTGCGCATTGCCGTCGATATCATAAAACCGGTTGATATTGACCGCACTCCCCTTGATGTGATACCCAAGCCGCGCATAGACCGCGTTGGGATTGATTTCACTGGTGGATTCGATATACACCAGTCCATGATATCGCAGGAATGGCTCCCGTGAAAAACCACTTACCCGTTGATTGCTGAGGGA
This sequence comes from uncultured Saprospiraceae bacterium, assembly GCA_964617515.1. Taxonomy (GTDB): domain Bacteria; phylum Bacteroidota; class Bacteroidia; order Chitinophagales; family Saprospiraceae; genus Opimibacter. The sequence continues at coordinate 348 of CAZTXO010000030.1, forward strand.
TGGGCCGGCCATGAACCCAAACACATATCCCTGTGCCTGCAGGACGGGACCGGGGACAACCGTGGAAACACAGACCAGCAGCAGCAACAGCAGATGGCGATTCATTGGAGGCATAGCGTTTGACCGATATAAATGGTATCGGCAGATAAGTTATTCCTTTTTTTCAGTTCCGATACGGAAAGACCATAGCTCTGGGCGATGGAGTATAGGGTTTCCCCCCTGGACACCACGTGTTTGGATATGGCAGAAGCCGGTTGTAGCGGAGCGGGCTCCGGTGTATTCCCAGTGGATGCCGAATCTTCCCGGATCGTGCCGGGCGTTTCCGGGAGCTGGTAGGGATCCGCCGTCCTTAACGGGGTTTTGCTCTTACCCCGCAACATGATCTTTTGACCGGGGGCAGGCACCTCGTTGCCCGCCAGCCCGTTTCGCTTTCGCAGAGAGGCGAGTTTGATACCATATTCCTGGGCGACAAACGGCAAATCCTCACCGGGTCTGAGCACATAATATCGCTGCCTGCCGTGAAATCTTGTCCGCTTTGCCTCCAGGTAAACCCGGGTGCCTTTATCCAGTTTCTGACCGGCAGCATACAGATGATCATTATACCGTTCCAGGTCTTTAACGGACAATAAGTTTTGTTCCGCTATCCCCCGGAGATTTTCCCCGTCCCTGGCCAGGATATACTTCACATCATTATTGTACCGGTGCAGCGTATATCCCAGGGATGCCCTGGAAGAAGTGGCGACGGCCATATCCGCCGTGCCGGAGTCTAACAGGTAGAGTTTGTTTTTTTCGATAATATCGATCAGCTTATCCGCGTATTTCGGATCCGTCGCATACCCGGCTTTGGCCAGGCCCCGTGCCCAGCTTTTATAGTCGGTGACGGGCAACTGGAAAAGCGGGCCATAGCGCTGAATCTTTTTAGGATCGGTCAGAAAATCCGAGTGCGCGATAAAGGATTCGTCGGCGGAGTTGAATTGACGAAAACAGGATTTGGTCAACTGACCATCCTTATAATCATCGTCTTCCTTATGAAATCCCGAACCCGTCCAGTCGCCCCCGCATTTAATGCCAAAATGATTGTTGGCCTTGCGGGCGAGTTCGCTGGTTCCACCATTGGATTCCAGGCAAGCCTGGGCCAGCTTGATACTGGCGGGGATCCCGGTCCGGAACATTTCCGCCACGGCGACATCCTCGTAAGACCGGATGTAAGTACCATAATCCTGGCTTTGCCCGGTCCGGTAAAAACAAAGCAAAAGACTGAAAATCAATACTTTAGTCTTCATTCAATACTCGATGTTGTCCTGAAACGTATGCGTTAAAAGTATTATATCAAAAATCGGGCCCGAAATACGTTAGGAACAGGTCCAGGTCCGGGCAGGGTTTCCTTCATTTGACGTGAAAGGACTACCTTTCTCCACGCTTAACTCATGACGACTCAAAAATATTGGATACGCGGCCTCCTGCAGATAATGGCCGCCCTGTGTGTCGCTTTTCTCCTGGCTCAGTGTAAATCCGGCAAAACGGACAATCCGGATATTGGCCCTACCGGCGATCCCGGGATCGATGCTGTCACGGAAGAGATCCGGAAAAATCCGGCTGACCCCGAACTCTACCTGAGACGCGCTCGGCTTTTCTATGATCACCAGGCTTACGACCAGGCTATCCAGGATTTGGCCAGCCTGATGAAACTGGATTCCACCAATCTCCAAGCACATCACTTGCTGGCAGATGTGTACCTGGATCATAACCAATCCTCCCTTGCCCTGCGGACGATGCAGCGTGCCGCCGCCCTGTATCCAGACAGCATTCCTACCAAGCTGAAGCTCTCCGAATTTCAGCTTATCCTCAAACAATATGACGGAGCGGTCGAGACTTTAGCCGATATCATGAAAATCCACCCCGGAGATCCGGAAGCGCTCTTCATGCTCGGCATGGTATACCGCGACCAGGGAAAAACCGAACAGGCGATTGGCGCCTTTCAGTCGGCCGTGGAGCGAAACCCGGACAATGCGGAAGCCTGGGTCATACTCGGCGATCTGATGGACCGGACCCACAACCCGCTGGCCCTTCAGTATTTTGACAATGCCGTCCGGGTGGCACCCAAAAATGTGGCTGCCTGGCATGCAAAAGCGTATTACCTCCAAAACAATAATAAGATCGACGAGGCCCTGGCGATCTATCAGCACATCCATGAACTGGATGCACAATACCCTGAAGCCTACCTCAACTCGGCCATCCTCTTGCTTTACCAGGACAGCACCGAGGCAGCGCTGAAGGAACTCAACATCCTCAAACAAATTGATCCCACCAATGCTGCGGCCTGGTTTTATATCGGTAAAGCGCACCAGTTTAAAGGAGAGAAAGAACAGGCCAAAGCTTCTTTTGAACAGGCGCTCCGGCTCGATGACAAATATGATCAGGCCCGCGACGCACTGCAGGAATTGAAGGAATAGGACCGTTTGAACCGGGTTCTTTTACCCTTTTCATTGTCCGGAATTAGGCCTATTTTTAGAAAAAAAATCATGGCAGTCCTCAAAGTCATTGAAATCATGGCCGATTCCGGGAAAGGGTGGGAAGACGCCACCGCCAAAGGCATTGCCAAGGCAGCGAAGACCCTGAAAGGCATCAAATCCGCTTATATCCAGGATCAGTCTGTCACCGTGGATGCTAAAGGAAAGATCAACTCCTATCGCGTTAGCCTTAAAATCACTTTTGAAGTGCAATAGACGCTTTTTCTCAGGTACCGCTGTTTCCCCTCAGGGCATTCGCGGCCAGCCACGAAAACCGGTCATCTTGCTTGGGAATATCAGTAGCCAGAGCCGGACTCGTTATGTACCGTGTTCCTGTATAGAGTACCCCAAGCTATTCACTTTCTGCTACGCTTTCTGAAGTGATCGATCCATTTCCCTTCCGTGGTGAGGTATTCCCCCATGGTGTCCGCGGTCATGCAACTATGCACCGGCAACCATAGGGACAGATCGCCCGGTACGCACCAGGAAAAATTTTCCGGCGTACACTGCACGACCCCATGTTCCTGGGACAGGGAGATCAGGTACGGATTTTGGTCCAGGTTATCCGTTGACCAGGCATTTCCATGGATCCTTGCCATCCGGCCAAAACATTTTTCCCCATTCTTCAGCTGCAGAAAATCCTTTGAAAAGTGAATGCCTCCGCCGTAGATGATCCATTGGTATCGTTCCGGGTGCACCGCCACCACCGGGCATGCGAGTGCTACAGCAATATCATCAGGGCTGCAGGATCCGATATCCACCTGCATTAAATCATAGAAAACAAAATTACCCGGACGCAACTCATCCGGTCCGCGCAAATCCCGAACCATAGAAACACCAGGCGTATCGCCCAAAGAAATCTGAAGATCCGGATACGAATCCATATAACGTTGTCGCAGCGCCGAAAGGCTGGCAACGGATTGCCCGTAGGTATGCTCGGCCTCCGGGAGTGTATGTCCCCGGTAACTGTGCCCTGCATGCGCCAGGAAACCCGCAAAGTTCAATTGCGGGTATCGCCGTATCCTTTCCAGGATCCTGTCTATCAGGGTGACATCGTCCGGGGATATGCCCGTGCGATGCGTTCCCACATCTATTTTTATCCATAGCCGCACCGTCAGGGAAAGCGCTTTGCCGAGGCGCTCGACAGCGCCTTCATCCACGACGACAAGACCGAGCATGGCTTCTTTGGTTAGTTCGCGGATCGCTGGAATCTGCCGGATGTTGACCGGGAAGGCAATGGTGATATCCTTCCATCCGGCCTCCGTGAAATACCGGGCCATGCCGACAGACGAGACGGTGATCTTATCCAGCCCTCGCTGTCGAAACCACTCCCCGATCTGGTGTGACTGGTGTGTTTTGAAATGCGTTCGCAGGAGCACCTGTTGTTCCTGGGTTTTCCGTGCTATTCGGTCAATATTTCGCTGACAGCGGACCGGGTCCAGGAGAAGCGTGGGTTCGGAAATAGTATCGAGTACCATACCGGAATGTAAACAAAAGCCTGTTGCCGGCCCACTGCCTGCCAAAAGCGCAATAAGTATCTATCTTAGCCACAACGAATATCTGCTTGTTGCACAACCGCCTTATACCCCACCAGCATGGGAACCTTGCGAAAATATAACTGGCTGTTTCCCCTGCTGATCCTGTTTACCCTGCTGCTGGGCGCGGTCGGCTTTTACCGGTATGGCATTTTGCATGACTCCTCCCCGGATTGGTTTTCGAGCCTCTACCTGAGCCTGCAACTTTTTGTACTTAACTCAGGCGGTGTGCCGGGCCCAATCCCGCTGACCCTGGAGGTGGCCCGCTTTCTGGCCCCGGCATTGACGGCCGGCGGTATCTTCCTGGCGATCTGGGAGCCCCTGCATCACAATTTCCTCCTCTACAAGATCCGGTTCTGGAAAAATCATGTCGTCGTCTGCGGCCTCAGTAAAAAGGCGGAACTCCTGATTTTTGATTTTCTCAAAAACAATGATGAAAACTGTTCGATCGTCGTCATCGAGGCCAATGAAAATCACCCAAGTCTCAACCTGATGCGTCGCCAGGGCGTCATCGTGCTCAACGGACAGGCCACCGATGATGAGATGCTCAGCAAAGCCAATATCTTCCGGGCCAAATACCTCCTGGCACTGACCAACGACGAAAAGACGAACATTCTCATCGCCCAAAAAACGACCCACCTTTTCAACCTCCATCCGGAACGGATCCCGCCGGATAGTATCCTGCAAGTCATCATCCATATCGATGATTTCTACACGACCAACATTTTTAAAGAGTTCCATGAAAAGGCGGTGCCCGAAAAGGTCCGGTTTTTACGAGGCGAAAGCCGCATTGATTACCACGCGTTTTCGATCTATCAGCTGGCCGCGATTTTTATGATCGACACCTTCAGCCCGGACAAATACATCAGCCTGAGCGATGATCACGATCCGCCGGCCCACCTCCTGATCTTCGGCGATAACCTGGCCGCCCAATACCTGGTCCTGGAGGCTGCCCAGATGTATCACTTCGCCAACCTGAAGAAGACCAGGATCACCGTCGTGGCGAAAGATCCTGAAGCCATCGCCACCCGGATCGAATCGCTCTATCCGTTCCTGCCCAAAACGGTGGACCTTGCCTACGTCCCGGTGGTGACCTTTTTTCATGAAAATTCGCCTGTCCCCTGCGACTCCCTTTCGATTTGCTTTGTCGCCCTGGAGGATGATGGTGAAAGCGTCTATTTCTCCCGGAAACTCCGTCAGCATCTCATGTCCCGCAGCAAAAGTTCGCGGGAAAACAGCCTGCTTTCTTTTCAGCAGCGCCAGGATTTCAGCGCGGCCCTTCCGCCCATCAAGGTCCTGCTGCCGAGGAATACCGCCCTGGTTACCATTTTCGATGATGTCGCCATGGAAATGCGGTCCCTCAACATCGATCTGATCAACATGGATCATGAGATCAGTAACAAACGGACCATTGTGGATAACCGGAAAGCGGAAGACTTTATCGCCAAGCACATCCACTACGACTGGGCCAAAAACCAGGCCGAACGAAACCAGACACCTGTGGGCACCATGCAGGAAGAGTGGGATAAAATCACGGATGCCCAGAAAGACAGCAACCGGCTCCCGGCACGTCACCTGTATATCAAACTCCGGTTTGTCAAAGCCGAATTGTCGGATGCACCGGACGGCGAAGAACTGGATTTCGACACCCTGGAGGAATCGATCTGGGACCGGATCGCCAGGATGGAACACAATCGCTGGATCGCCGAAAAAACGATCAATGGCTTTGTGCATATCGACCGTCCTCCTGACCGGTCCCTGGCCAATTTCCTCAAGGAATACCTGAAATGCCACTGGGATATGATCCCGTATGACGAACTCGATGCGGGCACCCGGCAGTATGATACCTTTACCTTCCGGATGGCTCCCATCATCGCGCAACTCAATCACCGACGGATCCTTAAGCGGGGTACCCAACAGAAAAACTGAGTGACCGGCGCCTCCGGTTGAGTATACGGAAGGCCCTTCATGCGCTTAAATCCTAGCTTTGCAGCCTGTTTTATGGGGACGGGCAGGCCCCCTTTCGATTGACCCCGTAAAACCTTATCTTTCGGTTCTTTTTCTGATGACTACGCAGAAGATTTTTTTCAGCTATAGCCGGATGGACTCGGCTTTCGCCCTACGATTGGCCAAGGACATTCGGGAGGCGGGTGCGGACATTTGGATCGACCAGCTGGATATCCCGGCCGGTAATCACTGGGACTCCGCGGTTGAAAAAGCGCTGATTTCGGCGGCTTGTGTACTCGTCATCCTGAGCCCTTCTTCCACGTCGTCTACCAATGTGATGGATGAAGTTTCGTTTGCCCTGGAAAGCGGTAAAAAGATAATTCCGGTGATGCTGGAAGAATGCCTTCCCCCCTTCCGGCTCCGCAGGCTGCAGCGGATCGATTTTACGAAGGACTACAATTCCGGACTGAAACAACTCCTCGTATCCTTTGACCTGACACCCGCTGCGACTGCTGCTGCGACCGGATCGACTGAAGGATTACCGGATTCCCCAGGCGGAGCAGAAGAGCGAAAAGAATCCGTTGAAAAAGAAAAGGAATCGAAAATCTGGGACGAAGCGTGTAAACTCAACACCATCGCCGGGTACGAACACTACCTGCGGAACATGGTGACCGGTGAATTCAAGGCCGAAGCCCAGATCCTGATCAACCAACTCCGGCAGGAACAAAAAGAGGACGAACAGGAAGCGGCCGCCTGGAAAAAGGCCAAAGCGGATCACACGCTTTCGGCCTACAAGGACTACCTGAAAACATATCCGGACCGCAATTACAAATCCCTCGCGCTGGCCGCTATGGCCGAACTGGAGGCCAGGGAAAAAGAAGTCCAAAAGAAACGGGAGGAAGAACGGCTCGAAGCGATGCGGCAGGAGGAAGCCCGTAAAGCTGAAGAGAGACGCCTGGAAGAAGCACGCAAACGGGAGGAGAAAAGACAGGAAGAAGAGCGCAAAGCGGAGGCGAAGCGAATCGAAGACGAAAAAAGAGCGGAGGCAAAACGGTTAGAAGAAAAGCGGCTCGAAGAAAAACGACTGGAGGCAAAGCGCCTGGAAGAAAAAAGACAGGAAGAAAAAAAGCTGGAGGAGGCAAAAAAAGCGGAAGCGAAACGCCTGCAGGAAGAAAAACGGCTCCAGGAAAAGAAACTGGAAGAACAGCGCAAAGAAGAACAGCGTAAAGAAGCCCTTCGCCAGGAAGAGATCCGGAAGGAACAAAAGAAGAAAGAACAGGAACAAAAACAGGCAGCCAAAGCAAGTGCAGTGGCTCAGGGTGGACCATCCGCTCCGGCCGGAAGTTCAAAGAAATTCATTTTCATCGGTGCCGGTGTCCTGGTCCTCCTGCTCCTGGTTTGGCTGATAGCAGGCAGCGGGGGGGATAAGAAAAAGGATCAAAAAGCCTGGGCCACGGCCCTTGACCACCGTGACAGTATTTCCTTTGCAGCCTACCTGGCACAGTTCCCAAAGGGCCAGTACACCAGCGCTGCGCGGCAAAAACTGGATTCGATTCAAATCCGGCGGCAGGCTGTCAGGGATAGCATTACCCAGCTGGCTGCCGTTGTTCCCGATGTAAAAGCAAGTCACAGTGATCCGCCCGCATCCACATCTCCCACAAAACCTGATAAAACGGACAAAGCCGGAAAGACCGCCAATTCGAATCCGAAATCAAAACCAACACCCGCTCAAAAGGTAGTGTCTCCTTTCAAGATCGGGCAGGTATACCGCGGGGGCATCATTATCTATATTGATGATACAGGACTTCACGGCCTGATTGCCGCCGATAAGGAACTTGGTGCCCAAAATTATGAAGGTGCCCAAAAGAAATGCGCGAATTACAAAGGCGGCGGTTATTACGACTGGCGCCTGCCTACCAAAGAGGAACTGCCAAAACTTTACGCGGCCCGGAAAGATCTGGGACTTGCCGCCAAAGGCGCCTATTGGAGCTCCACCATGGATAAAGGCAGCAACGCCTGGGCGCTGAATATGTATGATGGAAAAGCCGGAAGTTTCTCCCGGGAGATGTCTTACTACGTGCGCGCGATCCGGGCTTTTTGATCGACTCTTTCGGACCTGTTTTTGTGACCCGATTCCTATTGCCGGATTTCCACGAGACCATAGATTTTCGCTTCACCTGAGGCATTCTTGACCGGTGGGCCGGAGACACCTGTCGCGTCAAATTGGACATCATGCAGATGCAGGCTGCCCTGGTTTTGCAGGATATTGGTACCCTTCCCGAAAAAGGAGAGATGATGCAGATGAACGGTAGTGCCTGGTAAGAGGGAAATACCGACGCCCGCGAGATTACAGGTGACGTTGGCCAGTCCGCTTTGCTGATTGAGTATCACAAGGTTTTTATTGATCACCAACTGGCCGGTGGTAATACGGATCGAATCCCCGGCGGGAATATTGATCCGGATGGTGTCCCCCGGACTGGCGCAGGCAACAGCCTGGCGGAGGGTTCCATAACCCGCATCATAAGGATTGGTAATCGTCCTGACGCATGGTGCAGGGATGAATTTGGATAACAGTTTAACATAGGAGCCCTGGTTAGAAATGGAAGTCTCTGTGATCTCCCAGGAATTTTGCGGCCAACTCGTATTCCAGTCTTTATACGATTTCAGCGAAGGCTGGTTTTGCGGCGGGACGATGGTGCCCCCGTATGCCGGATCAGGCGCGTAATTGGGATTGAACCCACCGGGCTGATAACCCGGTGCCGGACCATACAGGGAAGTGATCGCATTGTCCCAGATGGTACCGTCGGCAAACCAGCTATGGTACATTTCATTGGCCGATTTCTCGGCTCCAAAATCATTCATGTTGGTCAGCATGACCGTGCTGATCGGATTGAGCCCATTCAGGAAGTTGAGATACCCCACGGCCGCGTTCCGGTACACAGCAGTATTGGCGTTGATCCCATAGGTGATGACATTGTAAAAGATCGTGCCCGTATGTCCCCGGGGGCGGTTACTTCCCCACACATTATCTCCGTCATTCATGAAAGCCCGGTAAGCACAGGAAGTCCCCGTGATGGCGGGCAATAAATTACCGCTGCTGGCCATCGAATTGCTGAAAGAGCTCCGGATGGCATTCTTGACGGAGGCAGTCGCATTGGGCAATACCGAATAATAGAGCAGCAAATCCTGTATGACACTTTCCCAGCAATACCAATATCCCCAGAGGATGGGTTGAATTTCATCATAATGGTCGTCCACGTAGTTCCGGTAGGTGGTGTTTCCGGTCAGGGCAAACAATGCCACAGCAGCACCCACCTGCGCGGACAATTGGGCATACGAACTGATCTCCGGGTTGGCACTGACAAAACCTGCATTGTTGTAATTCGAATACGCGGGATTGGTGATCAGCCAGTTCCAGGCATTGATCGCAGCAGTCTTGAGCGTATCGGCATAGGCGATCATCTTGGGATGGCCTGTCTTGTTGTAAGCGATCGCCGCGATAGCAAACATGCTGGCTGCCGTGCGGGTAGCCGAAGCCTGCGCAGGACCGTAACGCCTGAAACCGGTGTCCGTGCTGGGCGGACTGTTGGCGGACCAGTCCGTCACAGAGACTTTCATCAGGATGGAACCATTGGTTTCCTGCATGCGGCGCAACCAGTCCAGTTCCCATTTGACTTCATCGAGCAAATCGGGAATGCCATTGCCGGATTCCGGAATATTGTAGTCGTCTGTCCAGATCTCCGGCTTTTCGATATAGGCCAGGCAGAGGTCGTGGATGGGCTCATAAGCGAAATTGACATACTTGTTATAGTCGCCCGCATCAAACCATCCGCCTTTCAGGTTTTTTGAATTGGCCGGAAGCGGATTGGTGACCAGCCGGCAGTCAGGATCCTGTTGTGTGCCCAGATGGCTGGCGCCATCTGTCCAATCCAGCGCATACGGAGCGGTCTTGGCAAAGCCCGAACGCTGGTAATAGAACATCCGGACAGCTTGCTTCAGCACATTGACATAGGCGTCGTCCCGGATGTTGAAGGAGAAGGAATGCTTATTGTTGACGGGATCGTATACGTAATAGGTACCCGGAGTGGTCACGGAAGAGAAATTAAACCACCACACTTTATCGCCGCTCTGGTCATAGATGGATCCGTTATGCCAGGAGGCCGCGGGTCCCGAAAAGACTACCGCGTTATCGCTCAGTTTCCGGAGTTGCAGCGTGGCCCCCGGCGTATACGGATCCGTATTGTCAAAGCCATTGATCGGGTTGTTGATGACGCAGATTTTTTCGACATCCGCCGGGTAGCCAAACTGGTCAATTTTAAGGTGCTCGGAGAGTGTACCGGTTTGGCCAAAGAGCAAAGCAGCTAATGAAAGACAAATTGGTGTCAGTAGGGTTCGCATGGTTTTTTAACTGTCAAAACCCCTATCCGGGGCGTCTGGACAATGAAGGGCGTGTTATGACAAAGGGGAAAGACGCCGTGAAGATAGCGAAAAGCGGAAAGACGGAAGAGAGAAGACGGAAGAGAGAAGACGGAGGCTGTTCTTTTATCTTCTTGCGCTTCTTCGCTGAATATTATGGATCACCACTTTTGGGTCTTTCATCTCCCGGGCGAGTTCGGCGATGGTTTTACGGTCGAGCATTTCCAGGAGCTGGGGTTTTATTTTCCGGTATTGGGAGTGCATCGGGCAGGGGTTTTTCTCAGAGCATTCCTTCAGCCCGAGGATACAGCCGGTGATCACGCTTTCATCATCGAGCAGGGTCAATACATGGAGCATGGATTTCTTTTTGGCTGCTTCCGTGAGATAAAAACCACCATTCGGGCCCGTGATGGAACTGATCAGCACCTGGTCGCGGGTCAGTTTTTGGAGAATCTTGGCGGTAAACGACTTCGGGGAATCAATCGCTTCGGACAATTCCGTAATGCTGATCTTCTGATCAGCCGAACTCTTCTGGGCCAGATAGATAATGGCCCGCAAGGCGTACTCCGTCGATTTGGAAAACATGTGGTGATTTTGCCGGACAAAGTAACGGAAAATCCGGATTTCGTCTAAATAGGGATATAATTGTCCTTATTTTTTTAGAAAACAGTAAGTTCTTTGCTTATTTAGGATATATTTGTCCTTAATAGGCCGTTCCTCCGCAAATACTAGACATATGAACTCACGTACTTTTACCCGCCTCGCAGCCTTGTTGCTGCTTACCTCGGTGCTTTTCGGGCTCCATGCCTGCAAGGAAGAAACGGACCTCACGACGCCTTCGGCCAAACTGGTGAAGGATTTTGACGCCACCCTGACCCTGCAGTGGTACCAATTGTTCCTGGAAATCGACCGCTACTCTCCTGGATACCGTCCGCCAGCCGCAGCCCGGATGCTGGGCTATACGGGCCTGGCCATCTATGAAGCTGCTGTACATGGTATGCCCGATTACAGGTCACTCGCTTACGAATTCCCGGGCCTGACATTACCGGAGTTTGATGCTGAAAAAGAATACTATTGGCCAGCCTGCATCAATGCAGCTTTTGCTTCCAGCTTCCGATACTTCTATCCGCACATTCAGTCGACGGATACATACAAGATCGCCACGCTCGAAGCCCAATTCATGGATGACTTCGGCAAAACCGAAGATCCGGCTGTTCTGGCACGTTCGAGAGAATATGGCTTTCAGGTTGCCAAAGCGGTTTATGAATTCAGCCGGACCGATACTTACGGAGACGAAGCTTTCTACAATCCTTTCCCGCCCTCCTATCATCCCCCGTTGACAGGGCCTGGCGGTGAAAAACTCTGGCAGCCCACCTGGCCGGATTTTACGCCTGCCCTCTTTCCTTACTGGGGGAGCGTACGTCCGTTTGCCATGTCTTCTTCCGATATTATTTCGCGGCCCCCCTTGCCTTATAGTGAAGATCCCAACTCCCTTTTCTATCAGCAGGCTAATGAAACCCGGATCTGGGTGAACACCCGAACCCCCAATGACATCTGGACTGCCGAATTCTGGAGTGATGATTTCTATGGGCTCACGTTTGAACCGGCCGGACGGCAGGTGGCCATTGCCAATATCCTCGTCGATCAGGATAACATCACGCTGGAAGAAGCGATCGAACTGTATGCTAAACTCGGGATGTCCCTTGGTGATGTCGCCATTGCCGTTTGGAATTCAAAGTATATCTATAATGTTCGGCGCCCGATTGAATACATCCGGGAAGTCATGGAGCCTGGCTGGAAGACGATCCTCAACAATCCCCTCAATGGCCAACAGGGCGTGACCCCTCCCTTCCCGTCCTATCCCTCCGGACACTCGGGATTTGCCGGTGCCGGCAGTGCGGTGATGGCCAATATTTTCGGCGACACACATCCCTACACCGACAACTGCCATCAAAATCGTACAGAGTTTAACGGAACACCCAGGAGCTATAACACGATCCTGGAAGCTGGCCTGGAAAATGCCTACAGCAGGGTCCAGTTAGGGGTTCATTACAGAATGGATTGTGATGAAGGCATTCGCCTGGGATACCTGGCCGCTACCCGTGTGAACGCCCTTCGCTGGCATTGATTTCATGTGCTTTGGTTACCTATATATCCTTTTTGATCAGATGCGTTAGGGGGAATGTAAATGGCATTCCCCCTCAACCTTTTTCCCTTTCGCTGATACCAACCTGGTCATTGCTGCTTCCTTCGTTCCGCCATCACCTTTCGCTCACTTAAACGCTTTCAAATGGAAAACTCAACGCAACCGAATGGATCCGCCGGTAAAAACGGCAGCCAGGGAACAACCCCGAAAAACATTTCCTACATCATGAACACCAAAAACTGGTGGGGCCCGCTCACGTTCATTTTCGTCATCAGCCTCGCCGGCGTGGGCATGATCGGATTCCAGACCTATCATGATGCACCCCCCATGACCAGTTTTGTTTCCAGCCAGGGAGATGTCATCGCTTCCAGGACCGACCTGGAACATGGACAAAAAGTATTTCATCAGTATGCGCTGATGGAATATGGAAGTTTCTTCGGGGACGGGGCTCAGCGTGGACCCGACTTTACCGCCGAAGCCCTTCATGTGGTCGCTGCCTCCATGAACGAATATTATGTTCAGCAGTTCACAGCGGATAAAGGAAAAGCACCGGATGATCTGGAGACCAGGATCATCGGGGAGAAGGTGAACCAGGAACTCAAACTGAATCGCTTTGACAAAAAGAGCAATACGGTTACCCTTTCGGATGCTCAGGTCTACGCCCTGGGAAAAGTAAAGACATACTATACCGACCTGTATATCGATCATACCCAGGGCGCCTCGTTTCCTCCCAAAGGGTACTTCCCCGACCGCACGGAAGTGGAGAACCTTGCTTCTTTCTTTTTCTGGGGTGCTTGGGTATGTGTCACCGAAAGGCCGGGCACCCAATTCAGCTATACGCACAACTGGCCTTTTGATCCCGGGGCCGGCAATACGCCTACGTCGCCTGTCATCCTTTGGAGTGTCCTTGGGTTGCTGGGATTTGTCCTGGCGTGCGGGATCGTCCTCTATTTTATCGGCCAGTACAACCAATTGCCCAATAAATTTTTCAAACCGCCCGTTCGCGACCTGTTTACATCGGAGAAAGTGAGTCAATTCACCCCGACCCCGACCCAACGGGCCACCTATAAGTTCTTTATCGTGGCGATTATTCTCTTTTGCCTTCAGGTGACGAGCGGTATCATCACGATCAATGATTTTATCGATTTCCTCGGCTATATCGGTATTCACATCCAGGGCGATATACCCGTCAATATCTCCCGCAGCTGGCACCTGATGCTGGCGCTGTATTGGATCTCTACGTGCTGGATCGCCTCCTCCATCTTCATCCTGCCCATTCTCGCCAAAAAAGAAGTGCCGGGGCAACTCAGGCTGGTCAATATCCTGTTTGTTGCTCTCTTTATTCTCGTGGGCGGATCCCTGACCGGTATCGTGCTTGGACCGCTAGGCCTGATGGGGAAATGGTCCAACTTCCTGGGCCACCAGGGATGGGAGTTTGTGGATTTTGGAAAAGCCTATCAAATCCTCCTCATGGGCATCTTCTTCCTATGGGGCGTTGTCGTATACCGTGGCCTGAAGCCTGCCTTCGTGAAACACGAACCATGGAATCTGCCCAACTGGATCATGTATTCGGTGGTCGGGATTCCGTTGCTTTTTCTCTCCGGTTTTATCGCACGGCCGGAAACCAACTTTGTCATTGCCGATTTCTGGCGCTGGATGGTGATCCATATGTGGGTAGAGGCTTTCTTCGAAGTATTTATCACGGTGATCGTCAGCTATCTCATGGTTCTGATGGGACTGGTGAGCCGCAATGCCGCCATCCGCGTGGTTTACTTTGCGACCATCCTTTTCCTCGGGACGGGGCTGCTGGGTATCTCGCATAATTTTTACTGGAATGCCAAGCCGGTAGCCACGATGGCGCTGGGCAGTGTATTCTCCACGTTGCAATTTGTGCCGCTGATCCTGTTGACCGTCGAAGCCTGGCGTTTTAAGAATATGCCAAAACTCGCGGTGGGCGATGTCGAATACAAAAATCTTGGCTCGTTTGGATTTCCGGAAGTATTCCTGTTTCTCATCGCGGTCAACTTCTGGAACTTCTTTGGCGCCGGGGTGCTCGGGATCATCGTCAACCTGCCCATCATGAATTACTTTGAACATGGTACCTACCTGACCATCAATCACGCACATGCCGCGCTGATGGGCGTCTATGGAAATATTTCCCTGGCGGCATTCCTCTTTGCCACGCGGCTCCTGATGAAACCCTCGCGCTGGAATGGACGGGTCATCCGCTTTTCCTTCTGGGGCATCAACGTTGGCCTGATGCTGATGGTCCTGATGGATCTCTTCCCGGCAGGAGCCATCCAGTTTAAATCGGTCGTCGACCATGGCTTGTGGTTTGGTCGCTCGCACGAGTTCATTGACGGTTCCACCTTCAGCACCTTCACCTGGTTGAGAGGCGTGGGCGCAACAGTCTTTTATTTCGGAGGCGTGTTACCGCTGACCTGGTTTGTGATCACCCGCATCCGTTCGATGAAGATTTGGAGCCCGGTAACAACTTCTCCGACTGCTCCGGAACCCGCTCCAGAAGAAGAGCCTATGCTTCAGGAAGTGGTGTAAAAAACGACATACAGCCCTTTGGTTTAGATGAATATTTAGGAAGTGGTGTGATTCTTTTTTCGGCACCGGCCCGTTTGGCCGGTGCTTTTTATTATGGCTCTTTCCCCTCCGGCGACGAGCCATGCGAATGATTGACCAGCAGACTTTCCTGCTAATTCATTTACCTAAAAGGGGATTAATCCTGACGATACGAAAATCGGAGAATCGTCATACTGTACAGGTACGTGTTCCTATGCTGCTAGGGAAGCTTACCTTTACCAGGCGGATTGGAAAAAATCATCACTATCAACATGTTTAACTTGCTTCCCATGGCTCGGTGGATCAGCAGTTTTTATTTCTTGCTTGTGCTTTCCCCCCTTTACCCGCAGAACATCCTGATCAGCACGGAGCACAATCCCAACGAGCCCTCCATCATCCTGGACCCGCTGCATCCCAACGTGCTGATCGGCGCTGCCAACCTCAACAACTATTTCATCAGCCTGGACACGGGCCGTACATGGACTGTCAGACAACTGCAATCCACCTATGGCGTATGGGGCGATCCGGCCCTGGCCGTGGATACTGCGGGGGATTTTTATTTTTTTCATCTCTCCAATCCGCAAAACGGGAACTGGATCGACCGGATCGTTTGTCAGAAAACAACGGACGACGGCCAAAACTGGAATGACGGAACGTACACCGGTCTCCAGGGCGCCAAAGCACAGGATAAACATTGGCCTGTCGTGGACCGCCGCAACAACATGATCTACCTGACGTGGACACAATTTGATGACTACGGCAGTTCGCTGCCCACGGATAGCACGATCATTCTCTTTTCAAAATCAGCGGATGCCGGTCTCACCTGGTCAGCCCCAAAAAGGATCAGCACTGATGCGGGAGATTGCATCGACAGCGACGGCACCGTCGAAGGAGCAGTACCGGCAGTCGGACCCAATGGAGAAGTATATGTGGTCTGGGTGGGAAAAAACGGATTGATGTTCAACATGTCAACTGACCAGGGCGAAACCTGGCTTGACCGGGAAATCCCGATCGCGGCCGTACCCGGCGGATGGGATTATTCGATCCCGGGCATTTATAGAGCCAATGGACTTCCGGTCACGGTGTGTGATCTCAGCCAGGGGCCGCATCGGGGCACGCTCTATGTCAATTGGTCCGACCAGCGAAATGGTTCATCCGATACGGATGTGTGGCTGATGAAATCAACCGATGGCGGAGCGAATTGGTCCGCCCCCATCCGCGTCAACGATGATGCCACAGCCCGGCAACAGTTTTTTACCTGGATGACCATTGATCAAAGTACCGGTTATTTGTATTTCGTCTTTTACGACCGGCGGAATTATCAGACCGGTGATTCGACCGACGTGTACCTGGCCGTATCCACGGATGGCGGCGAGACCTTCATCAACCACAGGATCAGTGAATCCCCTTTTGTTCCCAATACCGATATTTTCTTCGGCGACTACACCAATATCACCGCGCATAACGGTATCGTGCGCCCTATCTGGACGCGTCTGCATAATGGTCAGCTCAGCATCTGGACCCACCTCACGACCGGGGCAGCACTCATCACCACCACCTCCCATGAAACAGTCGATCACACCAAATACGAGTTCGAAAACTTTCCGAACCCGTCTGCAGAATGGGTTTATGTTTCCTACAAACTGCATACGGCAGCAGAGGTCAGTCTGAACCTCGTGGATCCAAATGGAAAGGTTATCAAACGCATGTTGAATCATGAACACAAAGGATACGGGAAATACGTGGAGCGGATGGACTTGCAGCAATTGCACGTGCCTCCGGGCCTCTATTTTGTGCAATTGGAAATTAATGGTGTCCTTCAGACGCAGAAACAAGTCATCGTGTCTAACTAATAAGCCGGAACGCAGGTACAACCTACGCACATCGATTCATTTGGTTGTCATGAAATGGCACATGCCTGCGCTCAATACCTGTTATGGGTAGACTATGCCTGCGCTTGTGCGTCCGCCAATTGCCGATTTACCGTAAAAAATTATTGAAGCTGATCCACCAGTTCCATCCACTGCGCCTCCGTATCCTCCAGTTTCACCAGGATCTCGCGCAATTCGCGGTCCCATTTTTGTAAATCGGCCAGGGCGGGGTCCGGGAGTAAAAATTTTTCCTCCAGCTCCTTCTTCCTTTGTTCGAGTTGCTCGATGGCCTTTTCCAGGCGCCTAATGGTCTTACGCATTTCCTGCCGTTCGGCTTCCGAAGCCGATCTGCCCGAACCGGTCTTTGAAGCGGTAACGCCAATTATTTCCTCCTCCTGGCTCTCCTTCCAGATAGAATAAGCCGTGTAGCCTCCCGGAAAATCTTTGATGACACCGTCTCCTTCCAGCACAAAAAGATGGTCGGCCAGCTTATCCAGCATGTACCGGTCATGCGAAGCCACGATCAGCACCCCCGGATATTCCATCAGGAAATCCTCCAGCACATTCAGCGTGATGATATCGAGGTCATTCGTTGGTTCATCCAGGATCAGCATATTGGGATTGGCCATCAGGATGGTCAGGAGGTACAGCCGCCGGCGTTCACCCCCGCTGATCTGCG
The DNA here is from genome assembly GCA_964617515.1 of uncultured Saprospiraceae bacterium. GTDB lineage: Bacteria > Bacteroidota > Bacteroidia > Chitinophagales > Saprospiraceae > Opimibacter. The sequence continues at coordinate 18,026 of CAZTXO010000030.1, forward strand.
AATAATAGACTTGCTGCTGGGCCCTCGGAAATAAAAACCGCTCCAGCAATTGCTCCGCGGTCAGTTTGCTGCCCCCCTTCAACGGTATATAATCCGCGATGTCCCGCACGATATCAATGATCCGCTTGTCCGTATCGACCTGCAAACCGTCCTGTTGCATATGCCCGATCCGCAAAGTGTCGCCGTGAATGATCTTGCCCTCTGTTGGCGTCAGCGCGCCCGTTAACAAGGAGATAAAGGTGCTTTTACCCGCACCATTGGGACCCACGATACCCACGCGATCCTCATTGGGGAACTTATACTGGAAATGACGGATGAGCCATTGTTCCGGCCGGTACCCAAATCCGACATTGTGGCATTCTAAAATCTTGGAGCCAAGGCGTTGCATATCAATATGCAGTTCCACCTGGTTTTTATAGATCACCCGGGCGGCGGCGGCTTTGACATGTTCGAAGTTGTCGACGCGTGCTTTGTTCTTTGTCGTTCTGGCCTTGGGCATCCGCCTGATCCAATCGAGTTCTTTACGCATCAGTTGCCTGGCCTTTTCCTGTGTCACCTGCAGATTTTCCTCGAGCATGGATTTTTTTTCCAGGTAGGTGGAGTAATTCCCCTGGTAACTGCGGAGTTTCCCCCGGTCGAGTTCGATGATCTGGTTGCAGACCCGGTCCAGGAAATAACGGTCGTGGGTGACGGTGAGGAAGGTCTTATCCGGCTGACGCAGATACTCCTCGAGCCACTCGACCATCATCATATCCAGGTGGTTGGTTGGCTCATCCAGCACCAGCACATCCGGTCGCGACAGGAGAACCATGGCCATGGATAAGCGTTTCTTTTGTCCGCCGGACAAATGCCCTATCGGCTTGTCCAGGTCATGAAAATGCAATTGGTGTAACAGCTGCATGATCGTGGACTCAATGTCCCAGGCCTGGTGATCGTCGAGGCGAAGAGCCGCCCGGTGAAGCGCTTCTTCATCAGCCGCCAGATGAGCCCGGTAATGGGCCGCCCAGGCACTGATCTCCGGCAGATCAATACGCTCGATCGCTTCCCGGATTGTAAGCCCCGATGAAAATTCCGGCTCCTGGTCCAGGTAACCTATTCGTATCCCGGGCGCTATCAGGACCTTTGGCAGTTCACCCTCGGGTGCCACCAGGCCACAAATGATCTTCATCAAGGTGGTTTTGCCGCTTCCGTTTTGCGCGATCAGGGCAATCTTGTCCCCGCGGTTGATCCGCAGGTCAATCTTGTCGAGTAATACTTTTTCTCCATAGGATTTGGAGACCGCTTCCAGGGTGATGTAATTCATCGGGGTGCAATAATAAAAAAAGCGGCTGTGGGCCGCTTTTTTTGGACTTAGCTTTTGTGATTTCCCGTCATCAGGTCCTTCATGATGTGCAGGGTCTCCTCCAGGTATATATCTTTTTCCATGCTATCAAACCAGGCCTGGTTGCGGCCGATGCGGGAGGAATCCGATTCGATCGCCGGCAGGTCCATCGCCAGGTTTTGCGGGGTGAGGCCATTGATCTTGCCAAAGGCTTTTTTAAAGGCCTTCGATTCCTCTTCCCGGGCTATCTCCTCCGCGCGGTACTCATCCAGTTGCAAGGGAACCATGGTTTGATCCCGGTATTCCTTAATGCGCAGGGCATTGGCGATCACTTTGGAAAACTGCGGAGACGCTTTTATCCGGTTCTCGCTTTTCTTGCGAAGGCTGTCCATGTTATTAATCCTGTAGACATCCTGGCCATAAGGGATCGGGTTGATCTCTGTCCATTCCATCGGGTAATCAAGTTCGCGCTCCCCGGTGGCGATATACTGCTGATTGTCGGGAAGATTGATATCCGGTATCACCCCTTTCAGCTGGGTGGATCCTCCGTTGACCCGGTAAAACTTTTGCAGGGTCACTTTCACTTCGCCGAGCGGCTTCATATCATCATGCCCGGTCACCACCTGGTCCAGATCGAGGAAACGCTGCACCGTTCCTTTGCCGAAGGTGGACGTACTGCCCACGATAACGGCACGGCCATAGTCCTGCATGGCGGCGGCGAGAATTTCCGAAGCACTGGCACTCTGCGAATTGACCATCACGATCAGCGGCCCGGTATAGAGGACACCGGCATCCTTATCCACGAGCGGACGCGCCTGCGCTTCTCTTCCTTTTACCTGGACGATAGGTCCGTCCTCGATAAAGAGACCCGACATCTGCACGACGTCATTGAGGGAGCCCCCGCTGTTATTGCGCAAGTCAAGGATGATCCCCTTGACGCCCGCATCTTTTAATTTCTTTACTTCGATCGCCACATCTTCCGCGCAACTGCGCCCATCCGGATTTTCAAAATCTGCGTAAAACTTGGGCAACTGGATATACCCCACATTACCGACTTCTCCTTCCAGCTCCAGGATGGCGGATTTCGCGAATCCCTCATCCAGGATTACTTCGTCCCGAACGATGGTGATTTCCTTGATCGATCCATCCGACTTTTTCACCCATAGCGTCACCTTGGTTCCCTTTGGACCGCGGATAAGACCCACCACATCGTCCACCAGCCAGCCGGTGACATCGACGGGCTCTGTCTGGGTTTCCTGCATGACCTTGAATATCTTATCATCGACTTCAAGTTCCTTTTGTTTCCAGGCGGGTCCGCCCGGAATGATCATGACCACTTTGGTGTAATCCCCATCCATCTGGAGGCGCGCCCCGATCCCTTCCAGCCTGCCAGACATATTGATATTGAAATCCTCCTTTTCTTTGGGATTGAAATAATCGGAGTGCGGATCAAACACGCTCGTCATGCTGTTGACGTACATTTCAAAACGGTCGGCGCGGCGAACTTTATCCATCCGCTTGTACCAATCGTCAAACACTTCCCTGACGTCCTGACGGGCATCTGCCTCCAGCTCGGCAATGGATTTCTTTCCGCCTTCGGGCTCTTCCGTCGCTTCCTCCTGGTCCTTGATTTTCTCCGCCAGGCGGGTCAGGGTCTCGTATTTCAGGTAGTCGTACCAAAATTGTCTGAGTTCGGCATCGTCTTTGGCGAAATGCCGTTTCGCCCCATCTGTTTCGATCGAGTCCGGCCGGGTAAAATCAAAAGGCTGGCTCAGAATCTCCGGGTACCATTGGCGGGTTTTTTCAATGCTCTTATTGATCCGGTCATAGGAAATATCAAAAAAGTGGAGATCATCCGTACGGATGGCATCATCCAGGCTGTCCCGGTAATCATCCATCAGGTCCAGATCGCCGATGGTCAGAAAACGTTTCATCCCGTCCAGCCGGTCCAGGTACGTATCATAGAAACGGTGTGAGAATTCATCATCCAGGCTGATCTGCTTGAAGTGATTTCGCTGCAGGATTTCATAGACGAACCGGAGAATCACTTTTTCTTTTTCCCCGTTGTCCGTCTGCCTGAAAGAAGCAATACCGATGTAGGCCAGCAACCCGGTAAGGGCCGCAATAATCCAAATCCTCATATGGTTCAATTTCATTATTTCCGGTCAAAACCCGCCGGGAAAGCCGGTTTTGTTAGGACAAGTTACAGGCTTATAACCATTCGGGGCGCCCAATCTTATACGATCCGGGTCTATTTAACGACATGATAACACAATTTGTTTCGGAAAAATCCAGCGTACCGTCCGCTGCCCGATAGACCGGGCAGGCCTGAAAGGTTCCGCCCATGCCTTTTGTTGTCCTTATTTTTACAAAAATTCCGTCATGAAACTAATTGTCATCCTTGGTTTTACCCTTCTGTTCACCCAGGGCTATGCGCAGCGGCTGGCACTGCCGGAGGATGCAAAGGCCACGATCCAGCGAAGGATTGACCAGGGCATTTATCCCGGTGTCGCTGTTGGCATGGTGAATGCCGATGGCACGGCATACTTTTCCTTTGGTGTCCGCGAGCACGGGGGCGCCAGGATCGATGAGCACACCGTATTTGAGATCGGTTCCATCAGCAAGACCTTTACCGCCGCCTTGCTGGCATACGAAGTAGTGGAAGGCCGGATGAAACTCGATGATCCGGCGCAGCAATATCTCCCGGAGACCGTTCACCTGCCTGCCTATGAAGGCCAGCAGATGACCCTTGGTAACCTGTCCGATCATACCTCCTCCCTGCCCAGGCTTCCGTCCAATATGGCGCCGGCGGACAATGCGAACCCCTATGCGGATTACTCGGTGGACCAGTTGTATGCATTTCTGTCCTCCTATACGCTGCCCAGGCCTGTCGGATCTCAGTATGAATACTCCAACCTTGGAGCCGGGCTGCTCGGACATATCCTGTCCAGGTTTGCAGGAAAAACATTTGAAGAATTGTTGTTGAGCCGGATTACCCGCCCGCTGTACATGGGAGAAACCGGAATCACGCTCACGCCCCTCATGAAGAAAAACCTGGCTTCCGGTCATGCCAACGGCGAGAAGGTCCCCAACTGGGACCTGCCGACCCTTGCCGGGGCCGGGGCTATCCGGAGTTCCGTCCATGACATGCTGATCTACCTCAACGCGCAAATGGAGGATGATGGCAGTGACCTGTTCAAAGCGATGCAGCTCACCCAACAGATCAGGCATAACAAAGCGGGAGACTACAGCGTAGGCCTGGGATGGCATATCCTGCCTCAGCAAGCTGGTCCGATGATCTGGCACAATGGGGGCACCGGAGGCTATCGCACTTTTACCGGTTTTGATCCGGCACGGCGGCTGGGCGTCGTCGTGATGACCAATAGCGATGAGAGTGTCGATGACATCGGGTTCCACCTGTTGCTGCCGGACAGGCCAATGGACGACATAAAGCCGGATATCGTCACCGAAATCAAAAAATACGTGGATAAAAAAGGGGACAAAAAAGTCTGGGAAGCATACACGGCCCTCAAAGCGAAAGGAACATATGCGATCCGCGAGACGACCATCAATGCGCTGGGCTACCAATATCTCGGGGAAAAGAAAACCAGGGAAGCCCTGGCCGTATTGGATATTAATGTGCGCGAGTTTCCGAATTCATTCAACGTGTACGACAGTTATGGGGAAGCGTTGATGGAAAATGGCAATACGGCGGCCGCCATCGTCCATTACCAGAAATCACTCGAATTGAATCCCGGCAATACCAATGCGATCGATAAACTGGCCGTCATGGGTGTTCAATACGTTTCCGGCGATGTGCCGGTAGACGACGACCTCCTGGATTCGTATACCGGCACCTACCAGTTAGCGCCGGGATTCAATATCGTTATCACCCGGCAGGGGCATCAGCTCATCGGGCAGGCAACCGGGCAGTCCTCTTTTGAAATGTTTCCGAAGTCTGACCATGAGTTCTATCTCAATGTTGCCGAAGCCCGCGCCGTCTTTTCGAAAGCGGATAATGGCCTGGTCACTATGACCTGGTACCAGGGTGGACAAGCGTATCCGTGCAAGCGGCTTTGATCCTGGCCCCGAAGGATTCGGTTAGCGGCCCAGCCGCTTGAGGAATTCCTCTTTTTTTCGGCGGGATACAAGGATGATGTCGCCGTTTTGCATTTCTACCTGCCCGCCATCTCCTTTGATATAGCGACGAATGTATTGGAGGTTGATCAGATGTGAATTGTGGGCCCTGAAAAACGTTTCCGCGGGCAGGATCTCTTCAAAGTCCTTTAATGTCCGGCTGGCCAGCAACTTCCGGTGATCGGTAAAGATGAGGATGGTATAATTACTCTCCGCTTCCAGCCGAAGGATTTCATGCAGATCAAAGAACAACAATCCCTCCAGGGTGGGAATGGCAATCTTATGCAATAGCGGGCGGGTCAAAAAATTCTGTTCCAGTGTCTCCAGCCGCTTGGAAGTGTTTTCGGCCGGCATTTGCCGGGTTACCTTGGCGATCGTGGCTTTGAGCTCATCGATGTCAATCGGCTTAAGCAGATAATCGAAGGCGGCAAATTTGATGGCTTTAATGGCATAATGGTCGTAGGCGGTAGTGAAGATCAGGTGAAATTTCTTTTCCGGGAGCCGGATCAGCATCTCAAATCCATTCATGCCCGGCATTTCAATATCCAGGAAGACCACTTCCGGATTCAGCGTCCGGATTAACTCGATTCCTTCCGAGCCGTCCGGGGCTTCTCCGACCACCTCGACTTCGGGACAGTAATCCCGGAGTTTTTGCCGCAGGGCAAACCGCCCGTTGATTTCGTCATCGATAATAACGGTCCGGATCATTCCTGAAATTTTAGTTGCACGATCACGCGGGTGCCGGAAGGGCGCCCATCGGTCATGAGATCAATAACCTGCACGGAAGCATTCTCCTCTTCATTGAACAGGCGTATGCGATCCTGGCTCATCTGCATACCGATGCCGTTGCCGGCATTTCCTGCTTCCGCTTTATCCTGCGCGCGGCCAACCCCATTGTCTTCTATCGTATAGCGAATGCCCGTGCTGACTTTTCGAACGTCGATCGCCAGTTTCCCGAGGTGATCCCGGCGCTGCGTCACGCCGTGGAGGATGGCGTTTTCCACGTAAGGCTGAATAATCAACGGCGGAACTTTATAATCCTCCTGCATCAATGCCGGATCCGCCTGAATCTCGGCCGAGAAGCGATCCGGATGTCGGAACATTTCAAGATCCAGGTACAATTGCAGGGTTTCCAGGTCCTTCGATAGCGCCACGGTATTTTGTTTTGAACTCTCCAGCACATTCCGGATCAACCTGGCAAATTTATTGAGATACAGCGTCGCTTTGTATTTGTCGTTTCGCTGAATCATGGCATCGATCCCATTGATGCAGTTGAAGATAAAATGCGGATTCATCTGGGAGCGCAAGGCCATCATCTCCGTCTCGGCCATCCGGTGCTGGAGATCCGCCTGTTTGCGGATGCCCTCGATGCGGTTTCGAACGATATACAGGATCAGGCCTGCTACGGACAGGATGGACAAGACCCTAAACCACAGGGTTTCCCACCAGGGCGGCAGGATGATGATGGACATGGACACCAGACTGGATTCCTGTTGGCCATTATCCGCTTTTACTTCAAACACGTATTTACCCGGGCGCAAATCCGTATAATCCGCATATTGCCTGGAGCCGGCGTCAATCCAGTGCTCGTTGAGGTCTCTCATCCGGTAGAGGTACCGGACTGCTTTGAGTTCATTGAAATCCAGCGAAGCAAATTCGATCGAGATGAAATTCTCCTGGTGCGTCAGCACTAATGGTTTTTTTTGCGCCAGCAACGAATCCATATACACAGGCTTTTCCCTGACCTGTATTCCGCTAATGACCACCTCCGGCCGGTTTTCCTGATTGTTCTCCAACAGGACCGGATCAAAACAAACCAGTTCCGCGAAGGAAGAGGTAACCCATCGGCCATCCCGGAGGTGATAGAAATAGGGAGCTTTGAATACGTCATTCAACTTCAAATTTCCAAGCGCATACCGGACCAGGTGCTGACCATCGGGATCGCAGGAAAAAAGATCCTGATCGGAGGTGAACCAGATGCGCCCGGCATCATCCGTCGCCACGGCCATGACGGATCTTCGCCTGAAATCGCCGGGCAATTTGAACCGTGCCAGCTGGCGGGTATGGGTGTTGAAGCGCCACAAACCACCATAGACCGCTCCGGTCACCAGGATGGAATCGTGTAAAGCGATCATCCCGTGCAGCGAATATTGTTTCTGATCTGAATCAGGCAAATCGCCCAAATTGTACACGGCCGTATATTGATGCAGGACCGGATCATACTCCTTCAGATCAGCATCGGTAGTCACCCATACATGATTCCGGCTGTCCAGGTACAGATGATTCACGGGGTAGGATGGTACCTTCCCCAATGCCGGATTGGGAGAAAGCGGATGAAAGGTATGGGTGACCGGATCCCATGTCGTAACATGACCATTGTGCAGCCCAATCATGACCCGACCCTCCGGATCCTGGATCAGGTCGCGCACCGTACTGCCTTCCAGTTCGGGAGGACGGATGGTCGTAAACGTTCCGGCGGATGGATTGTATTCATGCAGGTATCCCCACTGGGTACCGGCCCAGATCATGCCGTCTTTCTTTTGAAGAAAACACCATACCTGGTTGAGTTGCTCCGGACCACGAAACTTGTGCACGCGGAGAAAATTCCATGCTGAATCGAAAAAAGTAATGCCCCCGCCCCAGGTTCCGACCATGATCTCCCCATGCACCGTCTGGATAAGATCATTGATATCGTTTTTAGGCAGGGAGGCCTCTGCCCCGTTGTCATGGCGGATGATGCGGACCGGATTATGATAGGGATTGAATATGCTCACGCCCCGGTCCGTGCCAACCCAGATATTATCATCCCGGTCCTGGTAGAGACAGCGCACCTGGTAATTGTATTTTAATCCGTCCGGAATATTTTCCTGGGCAGTAATGGAATAAAAATCATCACGTTCGGGGAGGTATTTCAACAACCCGGTGTTGTCCGTGCCGATCCACACCTGGTGTTGACGGTCTTCAAACATGGCGTTGACGATGAGGACCTGGTCCCCCTCCGCATATGGCTTATCTCTTTGCCGGATCCGCCCAAGGGAATAAGTGACCATTTTCCGTGTATCGAGATTGTACCGGTAGAATTCCTCGGTCCACGTGGAGATCCAGAGATTTCGCTGGCTGTCCAGCATCAGCAACCGGGCCCCGATGCCGGACTTGTTTTTGGGGAGGCTAAAAACAACGCTGGCCCGATGGGTTGCAACATCACAACAGATGATGTTGCCGTAATAATGCACCCAAAAATTGCCCGTGAGCGGATCTTCCACATGATATTTTCCCTGGTGGGGATGAAACTGAAAGTGGTTGGCATAGGTGACACTGGGGACGGTGTCCTGTGGTGGAAACAGCGCAAAGCCTCTCTCGTTGACGCGCCATTTATCCCCGTTATCAAGCATAAATTCCTCCACCGGGTAGGTTGTATCCCGGCGGAGTAAATTCAGCACGGGAACAGAAGCCAGCACATTGGTATGCAAATCCAGGATATCAAATGAAGCATATTTACCGATCCAGATTTTCTGCCCCACCGTGTCGACAAACATCCCGCTGCTTTCCATAAAACCCGACTCCGCATGATCGACGACCTGCGGATAGTTGACAAAGCGGGTGCCATCGTATCGCTGGAGACCGTTGACCGAAAGGATCCAGATGAATCCCTGGCGGTCCTGGCCGATGGCGTTGATATTGGAATGCAGCAATCCGTCTGAGAGGCCAACATGGCGAAACGGATAATGCCCATTCAGTTGCGCCGAGACCTGCTGGAGAAAACAGCCATACAGAAGGAATAAAGAAAGACGCATAAGCTAAAGGTATACCGGGAGTCCCTATTCCGCTTATTCTTTTTTGGCTTTCATCCTGGGCTGCGCGCTTACCGGCGGGAGGGTCAGGGTGGAATCCTGAAAAGGTACCGGACCTGTCCCGCAATTACCGATCACCGCGTGTAAATAGCTATCGGGATAAATATGAAAGCCATTTGTAAACTTGATCTGGCTGGCTGCTTTGAGCCGGACCTGGGTTCCCATTCCTCCCTGGATGCTGGAATTGGCCAAAATTAAATTGGATGATTCAAAAGCATATTGTCCCTGGTTGAGCGGAAAATAAAGGCCTACGATCCAATCGCAGGCGGAATAGACATCGCTTTCCCATATGCCCCTGCCATAGGTGGCCAACTTGACTTTGCCGAGAAAATAATTGACATCGATATCCGTGACCGGGACGTGGGGCAAACCATTGTAAAAAGGTACCCAGTCCGGCAGACCATCATCCGTGTAATAAACACCCACTTCAGTACCGATATAGACAGCTCCTGAAGGGCTGTTGGCAATATTGGCAAAGGCAATGGAATAAACCGGGACATTGGGTAAGGAGAGCGAAAGATTGCTCCAGGTCAGCCCGGCATCCTGCGTCCGGAAGACTTTGACACCGGCCTGATATCCCGCTATCGTCACCCAAACCTCATTGCGGTTGGCCGGGTTGACCGCCATGGCTGAAACCACTGTATTTCCGCTGATGGGAAGGGGGCGCGCAATAAACGCGTTAGGCCCTGCATTGAGCGGATCGAAACAAACCCAAAACTGGTTGCTGTTGCACGCATACAGATTAGTTCCTCCCGCATCCTGGCAGATGCCCATGGAGGGCGTCAGGTTTGGGTTGCCCGCTCCGGCGGGACCGATATTATCCCACGTCAATCCATTGATGCACCGGAGGACCCCGTTTAAGGAATAGGCATAAATCACATCCGTATTCTCCCACATCCCGGACTGGCCATTATAAAACGGAGGATGTTGCACAATGGGCATGACCCATGGATAAAAATTGCTATTACCGGCGTTAGGCAGTGAGGTGATATTGAAGGATTCTCCACCATTGGGAGAACGCTTGAGGCCGCCATTTTGGGTGCAGGCATAGACGATGAGTTGATCAAACGAGTTAAAGTAATTGTCCATGCCGTCGCCATCGAGGACATGCCAGAAAAATCCGAAAACCGGATCTCTCCGGAAATGGCCATTGTCCTGCGTTCCGCCCAACAGCCAGTCATCAGTATTATGGGTGTTTGAAATCCGGTAATATTCATTGATGACCAGGTCATTGCTTTTCGTGACCCAATTGGCTCCCTGATCACTGCTGCGGTAGGCTCCACCGTCATTTCCCAACCATAGCTCATTATTGGCAGGATTTCGTTTCAGGTTGTGCTGATCGGAATGAATGTTGGAATTAGTGACCTGGCTCAGGGTGATGCCGCCATCCGAAGAGGAAAAAAGATTTAATCCTCCGATCAGCAGGGTATTTTCAAAAACCGGATCAACCAGCAGGGTATTGGCATACCAGGATAGACTATTGGATGCGTTGAATAAATCCCCGTTTCCGCTGCAAGTGTTGCTCCGGAGACTAAAACTGACTCCCGCGTTACCGGAATAATACAATCCGTTGAAATAGTTGTTGGGATCATTGGTGAGCTTGTACCCCGGCCCGGCCAGGACATAGACCGCATTGACATTGGCAGCGGTCACCCCGATTTCCATCCGGTCGGCCGGGAAAGGGACCGGCACCAGTGTGGGTGTGACGGTATTGGCGGTCAGGTTAAAACGGAAAAGATTACTGTTGTTTTTAACCACGTAATATACCATGGTCGGATCACCGGGTTTATATTCCATATCATTGACATTGCCGGTGGCAATCGTCAGTGTCCAGGTCACACCGCCATTCATCGTCCGGTAAATACCATTGGAGGTCGCCGCCAGGAGATCATTCGAATTATTGGGGTTCATCAGCAACTTATACCCGGTCCAGTTATTGGATAAGGGAAAGGTCAGGTTCGTGCGCGTCCAGGTTGCGCCTCCGTCATAGGATTTAATCACCCCTATGCTGTAATGAAAATAGATGTTGGCCCCGCCCGAAATATCTCCGGACAAAGCATACAGAATATTACTGAACGGTGCAGGGGACACCACGATATCCGCAAATCCCAGGATGGGCAGATCCAGGGTGAGATTGGTCCAGGTATCTCCCCGGTTGTAGGACTTCCACAACCCTCCTCCGGTGGTGGCAGCATATACGATATCAGCATTGATGGGATCAAACGCAAAACTGTTTACCCGTCCCTGCCTGGCGCCATCCCCGGGAGAGGAGGCATGTCCCAGGTTTACCCAATTCCCATAGGGAATCATCCTGGCATCGGTGGCTTGCGGTCGGATGCCCTCACAGACTTCCATATTCCGTGCTTCATAATCAGCTAATTGTCCCTTCTGATCCAGATGGTGTATGGCAAACCATTCCCAACGCTTCCATTGTTTGTAGCCACTCCGGTTACTTCCGGTGGCGGTATCGTAAAACATATCAATCTGCCTGGCCATGGATCGGAAATCCTGCTGCGATCCCCGTATGCCCGGGAGCTTGAGAAAGGCCTGTGCGCCAACCGCAGCGGGCCAGGCAAGGCACACCGCGACAATCATGTAAAATGGTCTGGATCCTTTCATCACCAATGCTTTTCGGCGTTATCGGCCTGCTTCCGCTTTGAGAACATCGATTTGTCGCTGCAGCTCCAGGATATATAGCGTCAACTCTTCGATTTTCTCCATCATTTTTTTCTGCGTTTCGCCCACGGATATTCCGTTTTCTTCCATTTCCCGGGCGGAAGGGATATTGGGCAGATGCTGATGCTGCAGGATATAGGCTTCCAATTCACGGAGGGTAAGGCGCGGATATCCGGAAGTGAAGACGTAATCCGGCCAATTGACCGTCTCAACGATGATTTCTTTGGACCGGATCGTCCCGTTTACCTCCAGTTTATTGCCCGGTTCATCATTGACCCCAAGGCCGATGCCCACGTTCCCGTTCGGATGGATGGTCAGGATGGGCTGATCATTGGCCACCAGCCGGAATTTATTGTTGGTGCGCGTCCCGAAACTCGCACTGACACCCCCGATATGGGAGGCGATCTCAATGCCCCCGCTGCTGATCTGCGAAAAACCGAATGTATTGGGATCCGTGAAGACCGTCAGTTTGCGCGGCGGATTGATGGTATTGATTCCCACGTTACCGGTGGTGGCCATGGTGATTGCTGTATTATTGTTACAGACCAGCCTGAAGTCATTGCTTGACCGCGTACCGAAACTGGCCGAAAAAGTCCCGATGTGCGAGCCCAGGATGATCCCGTCCGAAGTCGTATGCGAGATGCCATACCCGTTGGGCGGGGTGAAGACGGAAAACTGGCTGTTAGGGGCATCCTCATTGGCTCCAATGGCAACCCTGCCGTCATACCAGACATGGAGCCTGCCGATTCCGTTTGTTTTCAGGCGGAAGGTATGATTGGTCATCGTCCCCAGGGAGGCGGACGATTGGCCGATCGCTTCATTGACAATCATATCATCTGCTCCGCCGATATGCGACCAACCGGTGTTGCTGAGAGGAGTAAATATGCTGAGTTTTGAATCAAAATCATTTATTCTCGCAAGCGCCGTAGTCTGCAGATTGTTGACCACACTGTCTGAGCCAATGACGACGTCTCCGTCCGGTAATATGTGCATTTTGCCCTGTCCCCCGGACTGGAGACTGAAGACATTATTAGTCATCGTCCCGATCGAGCCGGAGAGCGGCGATATCATGCTGCCGAGGATCACCGTGTCGCCGACCGCTTTGTGCGAAAAGCCGATTTCATTTTCAGCGGTTTCAATACTCAATGGAGCGGAAGGTGCTTCCGTCCCGATGCCAACAAAATTCTGGAAATAGATATTGGTCCCCGTTGTATCCCAGAGACCCGCCCCTACCGGGATATCATTGGTATTGGTCACTATCCAGCGTTGTGCCGCGGTATCATACTGCAGAGCCACCGTTCCCATATGGGACAGAAAAAGGCTTTGGGCATTGCCGGTGATGATCCTGTTGCTGCCAGAGGCCACCGTATCCTGGTGACGGAGTTCCATCGCAAAATCACTGTCATTGATCAGCGTCAGGAGACGTCCATCCATACCGGCCGATATACCGGCAATAGCAAAATGGCTGTCCGGTCCGGATATCCGGTACCGGCTAAACTTAGCGCTGTTGACATCCAGGGCGGTTATCAGGGTATCCGTCAACACCAGGTTGCCCGAACGAAAGATGACATCGCCATTGATATCCAGCATCCCGGCCGGATCTTCCGTGCCGATACCCACATGCTGTCCGGATACCAAGACAGGGATGGCAAGGAGGACAAGCGTGACAATCAGGTGTGATGGCTTATACATGGCTGCAGGGAATAGGGTACAAGCATAAAGGTCCTTACCACGGGTATACCACGAAAGTCAGATTGAGCAGTTAACAGGATCGGGTGATTGGGCGGAGACTCGCTGCTGCTACAGGCGGCGGAGATGTATTTGTTCAGTTCTGGGTATCTTTATACGCCCGGGGCGATCCAACTTGTTTCACAGAAATTCTATGCAAATGCTATCAGCCAAGCGAATTGTCCTTTGTACCGTGCCTGTTCTTTTCATGGCGGCGGGCGTTCGTAGCCAGTACAGGACGGATATACGATTTGATCCGGTAAAAGCGGAAGTCAATATGGATCAATTTCATGATCCGTATGCTTTTCACATTCTCTACGACGAAGCCCCCAAGCCGGATGGAGATGTGGCTTATGAAAAATTCCTGCGCGCCCGGAAGCTGGAGGCCCAGCGGATGACCCCGGTGAAAGAAGGGCCATTGTTTCGTACGCGCGGACTCATCCCGCCCCCCCTGATCCTGTCAAGCTTCTCCGGTAATAATATCATCACGGGTACACCACTGGACAATCACCTGGCGATCGGCAATGCCGAACAACCCATCTCCACGATCAATACCCACATGCTTGTCACCAACAACACCGGTTTTTGGCTGGGTTCGTACAAACTCGATGAGTTTTTTGCCGCCGTGGGGACCAATACCCGTTTTTTCGATCCGCGGGTGATCTATGATCCGGAGCAGGACCGGTTTATTCTCGTCCTGATCAATGCCAGTGAATGCGCGGAAAGCCAGATAGTCCTGGCTTTCAGCAAATCCAATAATCCCAAAGGATCCTGGAACCTCTATGCCCTGGACGGATGTATCGATGATGACGGCACCTTCGCGGACTACCCGATGATCGCCATCACGAAGACGGAGTTGTTTCTGACTTACAATGAAGTGCACTCCGACAGCAGTTGGCAAACCGGATTTATGGGCACCCAGATTCACCAGATCAACAAGCTGAGCGGGTTCAATGGTGAAACCCTCACCCGGAAGGTCTGGAGAGACATCCGGTACAATGGACGATTTCTCCGCAATATCTGCCCGGTGCGTAATGCGGATGAATCCCTGCCCGAGGATATGTATTTCCTCTCCAACCGCAACTTTGACCTGACAAACGACACGGTCTTCGTTCTGCATCTCACCGGCCAGGCATTGGATACAAATGCCACGCTGGACATCAGTTATCGTGTCATGGACCAGGCATATGGCGCTCCACCCTATGCGGCCCAGACCCGCGACTCGATGGACACCAACGACGCACGGGTATTGGATGCTTTCCGGCTCGGGGACGAGATCCAATACGTGCATAACACCATGGATTTCAGTACGGGTCGCTCCTCCGTGTATCACGGCACGATCTCGACGAATGCATTTGCCGGTACCGGGTCGGGGCATATCGTCGGTCACCCGACGGATTACCTGGGTTATCCGGGAATCGCCTGGACCGGGCATGATCCTTCCGAACATGATGCCATCATTGTCGTCAGTCATTGCAGTCCTGTCCATCATCCCGGCGGATCGGCTGTCTATTCGGATGGCCTTGGTCAATACAGCGATTTTGTGACCATCATCCAGGGGACCAAACCGGTGGACATGCTGACGGGCCCGATCGAACGATGGGGTGACTATATCGGCATCCAGCGATTCTATCCTCAGCCTGGCAGCGTCTGGATCTCCTGCTCGTATGGCCGGCAGGGAAATGTCAATGAGGCCTGGATCGCCAAACTCGCACGGGATGAACAGATGGTCGCGACACAAGATCCTGCGATGCATGCAGTCTCGCTGCAAACCTATCCCAATCCCACCGAGGATTATGTGACGATCGAAGTCGATAATCCGGAAGGAAAACGATTGAGCGTATCGCTCTGCGATGCCTCCGGCACACCGGTACACCCGCTTTTTGATGCACTGCCGCCCTATGCCGGCAAAGCGAGCCTGCATTTTTCCATGAAGCCCCTTCCTCCCGGCATCTATATAGTCCGGGTGTCGGTCGGTGGTGAACAGCTCTTGTCACGACGCGTGGTAAGACAATAGATACGGACTGCCGCCAGATAGCCCCTCCCGGTTTCACAGGCTCCGATGAAAAAAAAAGTGGGGACGTAGCAAGCTACGTCCCCACCAATTCCACACTATTTCCCAACTACCTTATCCTGAATCCTACACCAAACTCAAGGGACAGGTTGGCCATGTTGCCATCGATAGCGGAGATATCCTTGGTTTTGAAGGGGTAGGGATAGAGCGGGACATACATCCTGAAGCTGAAAAATGGATTCTTTCTCCCCATTTTCAGGTTATACAGCAATCCAAAATCGGGACTGACCGTCCTGGTTGCCAGGGAGACTTGTTCGAAATCCGGGTTGACCAGGGTTTCTTTGGTGGCATCGTATTTAACTCCGGCCATGAAAGAGAAGCTATGCGAAGAACGCTTCAGATAAAGGGAGGTTCCGATACCCACGGTCTGGCTCAGGGAGTAGCTGTAATCGGTCCGTATGTAGTTGAAGTTTCTTCCAAATGCGGTGTTGAAGGAAACCGAAGAGCGCGCGACCAGGTGCAGGTGCTTTTTTACATTCCACTGCACCAGGTTGCTCAGGACAATATCGGACATCGGCATGGGGTTGATGCCCAGCGCGGGTTCAATCGTGAGCTTGTGGCTGGGAAAAAGATCCCTTGCGGCATGGAACGAACCTGCCTGTCCAAAAACAGTGACGGCTGGCAGGAAGGCAAACAGGAAGGTCACGACGTTAAGGATTCGGGGCATCGGGGAGAAAACGTTTGCGCGGAAATGGAGTGCGTATTTCATGATAGTTTGGAATGGAAAGTGGTGGTTGGTGTTGATGATTATCGGTTTTGAAAATAGAAGTTCAGGCCTTCGAGGATATTAGGATTCCGGGAACCCATATGGTCCAGTTGCGGCTCAATATGCCGCGTGATTTTCATGTTCGGGTACTGGTTGGCCAGGCGTTGATACAGGGCTTCAAAAGGGGCCATCATGCGTCCGTTGCTCTCGAGGCTGCCCAGGCCCATAAACACCCGTTGCTTCGCTTCCCGGTTATGGTCCCTGTTTTCCTGTTCGAGCTTCAGGATGATTTCATTGTCATACCAGATGGAAGGGCTGAGCATCAGGTAGGAGCCAAACACCGCATTGTCCTGCGTAAACGCATAGGCTGCCAGTAATCCGCCGTAGGAGTGTCCAAGGATGATACGGTTGTCCCTGAGCGTATCTGCGGCATAGTCATGCTCCATTCTCGGGATCAGGTCTTCTTTGAGGAAACGCATAAAGTTTTCAGCGCCTCCGCCACGCTGATTGACGACAGTAGGGGTGTAATCCAGGGCCCGGTCATTGCCGTATCCGATGGCAACAACGATCACATCGGATGTAGCGTAGGCAGCGCTGATGGTTTTACAGTTGCCGGCGACATAAGCAAAGTTTTCTTCACCATCGAGCACATACAGGACCCGGTATGTTTGATCCGCAGGACTGTAACCCTCCGGAAAGGATACCTGGATGGGATACAGGGCACCGGTTGCGCTGGACTGGATGGAAAATGTGGTGGTTTGGGGGAGGTAGAAGGATTCCTTTTCGCAGGAGACGATCAGTGCGACAAGGATAAGTGGAAGTAATTTTTTCATTGTTGTGGTTGGATAGTTGGTGATGGTGATTGATTCAAAGCGGGACACGAATCCGGTCGGAAAACCAAAACCGGTCCCGGGGAACTGTTTTTGCTCTAGCAATGACAGCTGCCCTGGCAGGTACAGGAATTTCCGCAGAGACAGTCCTCACTTTTGAGGCTACTGCAGGAAGAGCCCGTTGTACAGTTGCAGACCCCGCAGGTACAGCCCGGGTTTGCGCAGGCGTTGCTACCGCTTTGTGCGATCAGGCCCGTGTTTGATGTTGATTTCATACGTTTAGCATGGATGGTGATTAATGAGGACGCAAAAGTAGCGGGACCACCCGGGGAGGGTGTTATACAACTTTGGGTGAGGATTACATGATTTTGGAATAAGCTTCCCGTGACCTGCCCGATACGGAGGTTGCAGGAACACAGGTCTTTCCCGGATGTGTTACCCTTGACGCAGCACCTGCAGGGCAATTTGCGCGGTAATTACCAGGGAACAGGCGGAAAGTCTGGAGGATCAGTTATCGCCAACCGGTAGCTGTGGTATCCCAATGCGGTTGAGTCCTGGCAGAAGAACTCGTCCGGTAGTACCAATACGCTTGGCAGCAGACGGAACACTTTTGGATCATCCCGTCAATTGCCATCCTGGAGGACGTTCATCGCTGATACCAGGCAATAGCTGCATTCAACAGGCCCTTGGAAGGAGAAAAAGCAGTAAAGGGATACATCTCCTGCGTATGGAAAACATAACCTCCAAAAGGAACAAACCGGTCCAATCCCGCAAAAAGACAAGCCACCGGTTATCTATTATCATGGGGGATCGCCTGGCTTGAAGGATCGGAGATGCCATTGGTACTGACACCATGTGCTCCTGATCCGGCATGGGTGATTACAGCGGAGCGCACGACGAGCAGGCTTTATCCCATAGACCTGGTATCGATCACTGCTTGATCACCCGGGCAATGCGGGGATACCTTACCCCATGAAGTGAAATCCTGATGACATAGATTCCCGCCGGCAGATCCTGCATATCCAGGTTGAAAGAAGCTATTCTGCCGCACCACTTTTTACCCAGCATGTCAAACACATCGACTTGCCGGATCTCCCGGGATGATTGGATGGATAAGGAGGTGCTGACCGGATTCGGATAGAGTCGAACCACCCCATCCCTGACGGCATCGGCGGAGGTGATCACCGGTTCACATTCCACGTCCGGGAAAGGAGCCGTACAATACGCATAGGCCGGAAATGGATTGGCGTATTGCAACAGGTCATCCCTGTAAAAGCAGTTGAGGTCATAGGAGTTATCGGTCAGGATCCAATAGGATGCGTAGACCAACCCCAAGTCACTGCCAACTCCTTCTATCCATGATTCCGTGGCAAAGCCATTGGGGTCTGTCAGGTGGATCCGCCGGTGGGCAATTCCGTTGACTTCCACCGCATCCAATGATGTAACCAGGTGAGGAATGAAGACACCTGATCCGTTCGTCAGCACCTGCGTATAAATCGTATCCCCCGTGGATACCGGATTAAAATCGTAAATCAATCGCTCCAGCGTATCGAGGCATAAATAATCAGACCACATATAAATCTTTTTCCCTTCCTCCCGCATGCCTCCCAGAAAATGGGTATAGGTGGAATCAAATTCCGTGCCCGGGGCATGATGGGTGGTATGGTATAGTTTTTTATACACGCGTTGGTTGAGGACCGTATCGGATCCGTCCATTTCCACGTAATAGCGGTCATGCCATCCTCCCGGATAAAAATACCAGCATCGCGTCATGTCCCACCGCGCCGGACCTGTTGGCAGCGGGTGATAGTCCTGAGCGGCGAGGTGCGAAATCCCCAGCACCTGAAGGAGGAAGAGGAAAATGCTTACGGAAAGAAATCGCATGGTCAAAACAGTCGTTGTATATGAAGCACGCATCGGGGCGGTTTATGGATCAGAAAGACGGCAGGTTGGTTGATGAAGGTTGGGTCATGGCAGCATGGGACCACGTGTTATTGCCCGGGGGCAGACCGGGGGGCTCCTGTTCGATCAACGAGGCCTGCACATGGAAGGAAAAGGCAAGCTAGTCTAGTTTCTTCCGCCTCTACCTGTCACGTCTCCGCCATTTCTTACTTTCACCTCTCCAAAGTAAAATTGATATGAAACGCTTCTTTTTCCTGCTATACATTGCCTTCCTTACCCTGACCCTCCAGGCACAGCAAGTCATGACGCCCGAACTCCTCTGGTCTTTGGGCCGGGTAACGGGCCTCGGTGTCACCCCGGACGGTAAATCGGTCATCTACAGTGTCTCCACACCGGATGCCCAGGCTAACAAATCGAACCGCAAGCTTTACTCCGTTCCCCTCTCGGGTGGACTGGCCACGGAGATCAATGCTAATCCCCTTCCGGATAAGAACATCTCCCCGGACGGAAAATATATCCTCTCCCACCAGGAGGTCAAAGTCGAAAAAGTCCTGGGCAGCGATTATTACCCGGACCTGAAAAAATCCAACGCGCAGATCTATACCGATATCGCGATCCGGCACTGGGATACCTGGGAAGAAGGCGCTTTCGATCATGTCTTTGTGTCCGAGTGGAGAAACGGTGCGGCTGTCAATGAAAGGGACATCATGGAAGGGGATCCCTATGACTGTCCTCAAAAACCCTTCGGCGGAGATGAAGATTATATCTGGAGCCCGGACAGTAAATCGGTCGTGTATGTAACCAAACAAAAGACCGGGAAAGAATATGCCGTCAGCACCAACACGGATCTCTTCCAGTTTGATATCGCCCGGGGCACCACCACCAACCTGACCGCCGGGCGGATGGGGTATGATATCAATCCGCTGTACAACAAAAAAGGCCTGCTGGCTTTCCTCAGCATGCGCCGGGATGGCTATGAATCCGATAAACAGGATCTCGTCATCCTCGACCAGGGCACCTTTGTCAATCTTACGGCAGCGCGGGATGACCTTCATGTCGAAGGCTTTGCCTGGTCCCAGGATGGCAGCCGGTTGTATTTCTGGGCGCCGGTCGATGGCACGCAGCAGTTATTTGAAACCGGCCTCTACACCGGTGTTTCCAACCCACCCTCTATCCGGCAGGTCACCAAAGGCGATTTCGATATCGCCGGCATCATCGGGCAAAGCGGCAATACGCTTGTCGTGGCCAGACAGGACATGAATCACGCTTCAGAACTCTACACGGTCAATCTCGGGGACGGCAGCATGAAACAACTCACGCATGTCAATGATGAGATCTACAGTCATATCGGCATGTGCAAGACCGAACGCCGCTGGGTGAAAACGACGGACAATAAAAACATGCTCGTCTGGGTGATCTATCCGCCCGACTTCGATCCGTCTAAAAAATATCCCACGCTCCTGTATTGCCAGGGAGGTCCGCAATCTGCGCTGACTCAGTTCTATTCCTTTCGCTGGAATTTCCAGTTGATGGCTTCACAGGGGTACATTGTCGTGGCTCCCAATCGCCGCGGCATGCCCGGGCACGGCACTGAATGGAACGAAGCGATCAGCAAGGATCACGGCGGCCAGGCGATGAAAGATTACCTCTCCGCCATCGACGCCGTCAGCAAAGAACCCTACGTGGACCTCAACCGGCGCGGTTGTGTCGGGGCGAGCTATGGCGGGTACTCTGCCTTTATGCTCGCCGGCATGCATGAAGGCCGTTTCAAATCGTTTATCGCCCACGATGGGATCTTTGACATGCGGAGTATGTACGGTACGACGGAGGAGATGTGGTTTGTCGACTGGGATTGGGGTGGCCCTTACTGGGATAAGAAAAACAAAGCCGCTCAAAAGACGTACAAGAAATTCAACCCCATCAATTTTGTCGACAAGTGGAATACCCCGATCCTGATCATCCAGGGCGGAAAGGATTACCGGGTTCCCGTCGAGCAGGGGCTCCAGGCATTCCAGGCGGCCAAGCTCCGCGGGCTCAATGCGCGGCTCCTGTATCTCCCGGAAGAAAACCACTGGGTTCTTTCCGCACAAAACGCACTGGTCTGGCAACGGCAGTTTTATCAGTGGCTGAAGGAGACGCTGCCGGCGACCGGGAGCAGTGGAGCAGGCAGGAGCTAAGGTGACAATGTCACAATGTGACAATGTGATAATGTGACAATTTAACAATTCGGCCATTGTTATTGATTGTATAACCCAGCTAAGCCAGGCGATACCTTTTGGAGGTCCCTATTATGGCAGAAAGTATTTTCTGGATTTCGAGAAGCTGGCTGCTGAGATGTTTGCATTCTGGATAGGATGATGAAAATTGGCAGAGTGTTAGCCAATATTCAGTTTCTCTGGCTTCCTTATCCGCCATTTTCATTTTATGAATAAAATCAGCTTTACTTTCCGGACTCTGCGCTTCCCTGATCAGGGCACCCACAGATGTCCCTGATCGTAACCATTGACGGCAGATTACATATTTTCTTTGCTCCTCAAGTTTCTCACAATAAGAAATGATCTGCAAGGCAAAATGGAGAGAATGAGCCAAACCAGGATTAGGCTTTGTTTTCACTGGTGAAAAAATTTGGTGAAATACTAAAAGAATAAATTTAAGGAGCACCATGCGGGATAATGACACGCCCACATAATCTCCTTACCCAATAATGCATTTTCAGTTTGTCACATTGCCCTATTGCCACATTGCCACATTAGTTTCATTACCTTAGACGATGTCAAAAGTCTGACATGAAACCAAAACCAACCCTCTCCTTCTGGCAGATCTGGAACATGAGCTTCGGCTTCCTGGGAATCCAGTTTGGATTCGCGCTGCAAAACTCCAATGTGAGCCGGATCTTTGAAACACTCGGTGCCAAGGTGGATGACATCCCGATCATGTGGGTGGCGGCTCCGCTCACCGGGCTGATCGTACAGCCGATCATCGGGTACTTCAGTGACCGGACCTGGAATTTCCTCGGGAGGAGAAGGCCCTATTTCCTGGCCGGGGCCATCCTGGCTTCCCTTTCCCTGGTGGTGATGCCCAATTCCCCGACGCTGTGGTTTGCGGCGGGAATGCTCTGGATCATGGATGCCTCGATCAATATCTCGATGGAACCTTTCCGCGCCTTTGTCGGGGACAATCTGCCTTCCCATCAGCGGACCACAGGCTTTGCCATGCAAAGTTTCTTCATCGGCATCGGCGCCGTGGTGGCCTCATCCCTTCCGTATGTTTTTACCAATTGGCTGGGGTTATCCAACCAGGCGCCGGCCGGCATGATCCCTGATTCGGTGAAATGGTCGTTTTACATCGGCGGGTTTGTCTATCTCTGCGCCGTCGTATGGACTGTCATCCGGTCCAAAGAATATACACCTGTAGAACTGGCCGCCTTTTCAGAAAGCCCGGAAGAAGCGGAACGGGTGGAGAAACGCGTACACGAATCCGGGAAAAGCGTCAAGACTTTTCAAACCGGGCTCCTCTTCGTCATGTTCGGGCTGGCGCTGACCACCTGGTTTGCCCTCAGTGATTTTCCGAAGGAGCTATTCCTTTTTTCTTCCGGCGCGCTGATCGTCGGGATGCTTTTTTTGGTGGCTGAGTTTTTAAAACGGAATACCGGCAAACGCTCCGGCTTCGTCGTCATGATGGAGGACCTGCACAACATGCCCAAGGCCATGCAGCAGTTGGCCGTGGTCCAGTTTTTTTCCTGGTTTGCGCTTTTCGCCATGTGGATTTACACAACCTCCGCCGTGACCACCCACCTCTATCATGCCTCCGATACCACGTCCAAACTGTATAATGATGGGGCGGACTGGGTGTCCTTATGCATGGGGATTTACAATGGGGTTGCCGCCCTTGTCGCCTTTGGATTGCCGGTGCTTGCGCGACGCACCAGCCGCCGGATGGCACACATGATCGCGCTGGTTTGCGGCGGCCTGGGATTGGCTTCCATTTTCTTCCTGCCGGATCCAAAATGGCTGATCCTGTCCATGGTCGGTGTCGGGATTGCCTGGGCTTCCATTCTCTCCGTCCCTTACGCCATGCTCGTCGGTTCCCTGCCGGCGCACAAGATGGGCTACTACATGGGTGTATTCAATTTTTTCATTGTCATCCCCCAAATCGTGGCGGCGGCCCTGCTGGGATTTTTTGTCAAAACTTTATTTCAGGACCAGGCTGTGTATGCTTTGGTCCTGGGCGGATGCTCCATGATCCTGGCGGGAATCCTGTGCCTGCGGGTAAATGATGTGGATGATCAAAAATGATAATTTAGATTTACCTAAATTTTTATTTTGATTTATCTAAACATTCCTATCTTTGCCCTCTATGGGACTGTCCTTTACCGAAGAGAACTATCTGAAGGCGCTCGTCAAGTTGACCTTGCCCCCGGATAAAACGGTCAATACCAATGCGATAGCCGCCCACCTGGCCACTTCCGCCGCATCTGTGACAGACATGCTCAAAAAGCTGGCGGAGAAAAAACTGATCACCTACCAACGCTACCAGGGTGCCTCGCTGACGGAGGAAGGTTACCGCATCGCTACCGGGCTGGTGCGAAAACACCGCCTCTGGGAAGTTTTCCTGTTTCAGACCCTGGGGATGAGCTGGGATGAAATACACCCGATCGCGGAAGAGCTGGAACACATTCACTCCGATAAACTCATTGACAAACTCGATGCCTTCCTGGGTCGCCCCAAATTTGACCCCCACGGCGATCCCATCCCCAACGCACAGGGAAAATACACGCTCCGGTCGCAGGTCCCCCTGACAGATCTGGAGGACGGACAGGCCGGCATCATCACGGGTGTCCGGGAAGATGAAAGTGCATTTTTAAAACACCTTTCGGAGAAAGGCATCACCCTCGGCCGAACCGCCCGGGTGATAGGCCGCAATGCTTACGACCAGAGTGTGCGGGTCCTGATCGAAGAAGCAGAAACCCACCTCGCAGGCCCGGTTGCCAAACACATCCTGGTAAAGCCCATCCACGAAAACGCAGAAGCCCATTTCTGATATGAAAGTCCAAAAAGCATCCGTCTCCCTGGGGGAAGTTCACGGCTCGATTGAAGTCAAACAGCATTCGGGTTTCTGGAAAAAGTTACTCGCTTTTCTCGGCCCTGCTTACCTGGTCAGTGTTGGTTATATGGATCCGGGCAACTGGGCTACCGATATTGCGGGGGGAAGCCAGTTTGGCTATAAACTGATCTGGGTCCTGCTCATGTCCAATCTGATGGCCCTGTTGCTTCAAAGTCTCAGCGCCAGGCTGGGCATCGTGCAGGGCCGTGATCTCGCGCAGGCATCGCGGGAAAACTATTCGCGACCTGTCAATTTCTTCCTGTATGTCCTGGCCGAAATCGCGATTGCCGCCTGCGACCTGGCCGAAGTACTGGGTATGGCGATCGGTCTTCAATTGCTCTTTGATATCCCGCTGATCTACGGCGTGGGCATCACGGTCCTGGACACGTTTCTCCTGCTCTTCCTGATCAACTTCGGCATGCGTAAAATGGAGGCCTTCATTATCTCCCTCATTGCCATTATCGGAATTTCGTTTTTAGTGGAAATGATCCTGGCCAAACCGGACCTCGCCGAAGTGGCTTCCGGTTTCGTGCCGTCCCTGCCGGGGTATGAAGCGCTCTACATTGCCATCGGGATCATCGGCGCCACAGTCATGCCACACAATCTCTACCTGCATTCGGCCCTCGTCCAGACCCGGAAATTTCAGCGCACAGAACCGGAAATCAAAAAAGCGATCCGCTTCAATATCCTGGATTCCGCCATCGCGCTCAACCTGGCCTTTTTTGTCAACGCGGCCATCCTGATCCTGGCGGCCTCGGCCTTCTATCAAAATGGCCTCTTCGATGTGTCTGAAATCCAGGAAGCGCATCAGTTTCTCGCCCCGATCCTGGGGACGACCATTGCTCCTTTGTTTTTTGCCATCGCCCTGATTGCTTCCGGGCAGAGCTCCACCCTGACCGGCACCCTGGCCGGGCAGATCGTCATGGAAGGATACCTCAACCTCCGCATCGCCCCGTGGCTTCGAAGGCTTATCACGCGGTTGATTGCCATCATCCCGGCCATCATCACCATTTCCGTATTCGGTGAGGAAGCCACGGGAGATCTCCTGGTCCTGAGCCAGGTCATTCTCAGTCTCCAGCTGGGTTTTGCCATTATTCCGCTGATCCATTTCTGCAGCGACAGGAAACGGATGAAGGGTTTTGCCATCAAAAACTATGTCCGGATTCCCGCGTGGATTTGTGCCACGATCATCGTGTCACTCAACGTTAAACTTGTCTATGAAACCCTCCAGGACTGGATCGTGACTTCCGCCAATCCCCTGTGGATCTGGCTCACGGTTGTTCCGGTGACCATTGCCGCAGGCATGCTGCTGCTCTATATTATTTTTAAGCCGCTGATCGATCAGCGCCTGCGCGCTGCATCGCGCCTGCCACATCCTATGATGCCGGAGCTGGAAGCCATCATCCCCTTTGCCCATAAACGGATTGCGGTCTGCGTGGACTTTTCGTCCATGGACAGAAAGACGATCAGCCACGCCCTGGCCCAGGGGGGCGCCGATGCCGAATATCTCCTGATCCATGTCGTGGAATCCGCCGGGGCCATCATGATGGAAAGCGACATCGATGATTATGAGAGTGTCCACGATGACGCCGGGCTCCAGCAGTATGCGGATGAACTCAAGACGCAGGGATATACGTGCAGTATCCGGCTTGGGTACGGGAATCCCAAAAAGGTGATCCCCGAAATCGCTGGTTCTTTTGGCGCGGATCTCCTGGTTTTGGGCGCGCACGGGCACCGGGGGATCAAGGACCTTATCTTTGGCACGACCATCAACGCGGTCCGCCACCGGGTGAAAATCCCGGTCCTGGTCGTCAAGTAATTATGCCCGGTCTGATCTACAACGTCACCGTCAAAGTCTCGCAGGACATCCATGAAGAATGGGCGGATTGGATGCTGTCCGTCCATATACCTGAGGTCATGGCCACCGCCTGCTTCCGCTCTTTCCGCTTTCTGCATCTTGAAGGCTATGATGACGAGGAAGGAAAGACGTACGCCATCCAATATGCCTGTCCCAGCCGGGAACTCTTTGAAATATACGAGGCTGATCACGCCCCAGCCCTGCAACAAAAAACGAAGACCCGGTACGGGGGCAAATTGGTGGCTTTCCGGACGATTCTTGAAATAATAGGCGAAGGGTAAGCCGGAAGCGAACGCCTTAGCCTTTTTCTATCTTTGTCACATGGATTTCAGACTGACCGAAGACCAATTGGCCGTGCGCGATGCGGCACGTGATTTTGCCCAAAATCAACTCCTCCCGGGTGTCATCGAACGGGACCGGGACATGCGCTATCCCACCGAACAGGTAAAGCAAATGGGCGAAATGGGATTCCTGGGCATGATGGTAAGCCCCGACTATGGCGGCGGCGGTATGGACACGTTGAGCTATGTGCTCGCCATGGAGGAAATCTCTAAAGTGGACGCCAGCTGTTCCGTCATCATGTCGGTCAATAATTCACTCGTCTGCTGGGGCCTGGAGAAATATGGAACCGAAGCCCAAAAAATGAAATACCTGACCAAACTGGCTACCGGCGAGTGGATCGGCGCTTTCTGCCTGTCCGAACCGGAGGCTGGTAGTGATGCAACCAGTCAACGCACAACCGCGGAAGACAAAGGAGATCATTACCTCGTCAACGGCACGAAAAACTGGATTACCAATGGCGGCAAATCTGCCCTTCACCTGGTGATGGCGCAGAGCCACCGGGAACTGCAGCATAAAGGAATCAATACGCTGATCATAGAAAGGTCCATGCCGGGTGTATCGATCGGAGCCAAAGAGGACAAACTCGGCATCCGCGCTTCGGACACCCATTCGATTATGTACAGTGACGTCCGGGTTCCAAAAGAAAACCGGATTGGCGACGATGGCTTCGGATTCAAATTTGCCATGTCGACCCTCAACGGTGGACGTATCGGGATTGCAGCCCAGGCACTGGGGATTGCGGCCGGTGCCTATGAACTGTCCCTGAAATATGCGCAGGAGCGGACGACCTTTGGAAAACCCATCATGCATCACCAGGCGATCGCGTTTAAGCTCGCTGACATGGCGACGGAGATCGAAGCGGCCAGGCTGCTGGTCTACAGGGCGGCCAAAATGAAAGACATGGGTCAGGACTACACCACCTCCGCGGCGATGGCCAAGTTATTTGCCTCCGACGTCGCGATGAAAACCACCGTCGAGGCCGTTCAAATCCATGGTGGCTATGGCTACGTCAAAGAATATCATGTCGAACGCCTGATGCGAGATGCCAAGATCACCCAGATCTACGAAGGGACCAGCGAAATTCAGCGTCTCGTCATTTCGCGAGCCATATTGAAAGGGGAACTCTATCAAACGCAACCTGCGCTATCCCATAAATCCTGAACGTAACGGACATTCCATTGTTATTGAGCAGATGAAAGGTTCCTTTCACATGGCCACCGTTGGCGGCATCCCGGTTAAGATTCATTGGAGTTTCGGCCTGCTCCTCCTGTACGTTGCGTACGATTCCAGCCGCGGGACATTCAATCCCTATGTGGTCTTCTTTTCCATCGGGGTTGTCCTGAGTCTTTTCGTCTGCGTCATCCTGCATGAATTCGGGCATGCGCTGGCGGCCAGGCAATATGGCGTGAAGACTTATGATATCGTCATGACCCCGATTGGCGGCATTGCCCGGCTGGAACGGATGCCGGAGGGAAGAGGCCAGGAATTCTGGGTGGCCATCGCAGGACCGTTGGTCAATTTTATCATCGTGGGTTTGATCTGGCTCGGCTACCTGGTCATCCGGGGAGAATCACTCCCGGTGCTCTCCATGGCACTGTGGCAATTTGAAAATCAACATCCTTCCTATTTCATCATCCTGATGCTGTCCAACATGTATCTCGGGACGTTTAACCTGCTGCCGGCTTTCCCGATGGATGGCGGCCGCATGCTGCGCAGCCTGTTGTCGCTGCGCCTGAGCCGCGAAAAGGCAACGCAGGTGGCGTCTGTCACGGGGCAGGTTATGTCTTTACTGATGTTCGGTTTTGGCGCCTGGTTCGGATTGCCGACCATGGCGCTGATCGGGATCTTTATTTTCTTCGCGGCACGACAGGAAAACCGGGTCCTGCAACGGCAATCCCGGATAGCGCACGCCAGCGCAGCGGACCTCATCGATCCGATTGAACATCAGTTTCACCTGGGTCAAACACTCGATTCCGCCAGGGAGACCCTGAAAGGGTTGGCCGGTTCCGCATTTATGGTATGGTCCAGGCCAGGCATACCGGCAGGGTATATCACGCGCGACCGGATCCGGGACATCGTCCCGCCGCCATTACCGGATCAATTGCTGGATGCCTGGGTGATACCTGCTCCGGTGGTAGTGCCGCTGGAAACCACGGCCCAACAATTGATCTCCTTTATGCAGGTGCGTAAGTTGCCCATCGTCCTGGTCTCGGATACGGAAGGTTACCGGGGTGTGATTTCCTGGGACAAAGTGTCGTCCCTGATGAAATAAAAAAGCCCGGCGTGCCGGGCTGGTTTCAATTTTGTTTGATACGCGCTTTGACCGCTTCGGTGAGGTCTTCGCTTTCAGGCGCATAGAGTAAAGCGCCGGTGACACTGTCATCAAAGATCATCGTATACTTTCCCTCTTTACCAACGACCTGGAGTACGCTGTCCACTTCGGCGAGGATGGGCTTGAGCAGCATCTCGCGTTTCTGCATGACCGCAAACTGGTTTTGTTGATCTTCCGTATTCAGGGAATCCTGCTCTTTCTGCAATTCGGCCTGGCGGGTCTGGGCAGATACTTTGGAGAGTGTACCCGCCTGGAGTTCCTCCTGGAAAAACTGCGCCTTGGCCTGGAAGGCTTTAACCTTGGCTTCAAATGGATCGCTCAGGCTTTTACGGAAGGCTTCGAGTTCAGCATTGGCCGTCACCACCTTCGGATGGCTCTGTACCAGATCCGCGGAATTGACGTGCGCAAATTTTTGGGCGTCCAAAACGCTGCTGCCGCCAATAATGGCCAGGACAAACAAGTAATATTTCAATGCAGTCATTGGAATAAGTGCTTGGCTAATTGGTTGAAAGATATCCCCTGCGTGATGAAAGCGGTATGCCGGTCCGGAGATCAGGATTCCTTTTTGCTTTCTTCAATCGCTTTCCGGTCAGCTTCCCGCATGCCTTCGCGGATTTCGGTTTCGATATTGTTCCGGGCATTGTTGAATTCACGAATGCCTTTCCCAAGACCGCGCATCAGTTCGGGAATCTTTTTGCCACCGAAAAGGAGCAGGACGACAAAGAGAATGATCAACCATTCGGTGCCTCCCGGGAGGCTGATAAGGAATAAAGGTTTCATTTTCAGGACGATTAAGAAGGGCAAAGATAGGGGATTTGGGCCGGAAAAGGGGGAAAAGATGTTAA
>CAZTXO010000031.1:0-46574 GCA_964617515.1 uncultured Saprospiraceae bacterium
TAGTTTCTGAAAGGGTTGGGTTTATAATTGATTTTGAAAATTCCTTTCCTGCTGGCCGTCCAAAGGGTATTATCCGATCCCACGAAAGCATTGAGTATAGGATGATCCTGTCCAAACTCTTCCATGTAGGGCAAACTGAACGTAACGGGCTTTTCCAGGCCTGGCCCTTGCAGCGTCATGCTGTCATGAACGATGATCCATTCATTTCCTTTGCGGTCCGGTATCCTGCATGGCCGGCTATAAGACCGGTACATCCATACATGGTTTTTATCAAAAGGATAGATTTCCGGTGCATCTGTGTTCCCAACTTCCGTTCGCCGGCCGAGTGGAAACGAATAAACCATTCCAGTATTTGTGGTCAGTGTTTTAAATGTAGTCGCCGATGCTACAGGCTCAGGGAAGGTAAAATGCTCAATAAATACACCTGCCGCTGAAATATGGTCCACGCCATAATAAAAGGAGGGAAGCCAATACGTTCCATCCGTATCTTCAAGTACGACACCCAATCCGGGATTTTCCTTTCCATTTTTTACAGAGAATTCGTAAGAAAACACAAGATGAAAATCCTCATCATAACACAACAATACATCGTCCACCATGGAGATGAGTTTTCGGCCTTGTTGATCTATGGAAATCCAAAGAACTTCCGGATTAGCCCCATTGTATCCTGTCAGGGTTTGTTTTGTTGCCTTTCCGGTGAAAGGATCCAATACAGCGAGACCCTCTTCATACCCAATCCAGATTTTACCAAACCGGTCTTTTTCCAGGGAATAAAAGATACGGCCCTTCAATTGGTTATCCCCGGTGATGGCATAGGTAAAATCGTCAAAACGATAGCCATCAAAGCGCGCCAATCCGTTCCTCGTGGCGATCCACATGAACCCGTAATCATCCTGTGTCAGGTCATAAACATGTTTATGGGGCAAACCATCTTCCGATGTGTAAAAGGAAACGGACAACCCGGTGGCCTGGCCAATCACCGCAATAGGAAATAATAAAGGAAGCAGCAGTGAACACCAGGCGCGTATGCACCCGCCTATCCATGCCGGAAAACCTGGCAGGTATTTCATCCGAGCTGAGCCATAATCACCATGGCTATAAAGATGAAAAGAATCGGGATATAACCGTAGCTATTCGAATGGGAATGTCTGAGACGTCCCGGTTTAAAGCTTCCCGACTAAGGCGGAGCAAGTGAAGCCATGATCTCGTCCTGATCCATAAAATTTCCAAAGTACGATCGCTAATAGCGTGTTATAGAACAATTCACCGCGGTTTAATAATAAGAAGATGAAATGGGATGAGGTCCATTATCCAGCCCATCAACAACACATAATCCACCCGTAAATCATCGCATTTTTTGGTGAATAAACCTTCCAGCGCACAGATTAAAGCGTTCGTGAGAATGTTCGGAGCATTTTTTGGACAACCCACAAGCCCTCATTGGTCATCAAGAATTGACACAATTTAACATCAAAACCAGGGTCGTAAGTGTTTTCCGATTCGAATCAAGCCTTTTGTTACTAGCAAGATCTTTCGATGGATTGAGACAAGGACACCTTTTATATGACTAATTATTTCATAACGCGAGCATAATAAAAACCAGCCTGGGAGATGTAAACCAATAGCCACTCCTGCCTTCTTCGAAGAAGTATTATTTTGCGTTGGCTCAAATTCCTATCATAAAAAAATAACAACCTGCATCGAAGCAATTTCCGTCTGACTTTAGAGTAAACATCACCCCCATCCATGCTTTCGATATTTTCCGAGCGTCGCATCTTCCATCTTTCGTTTTAAGTTTGGTAAACAAGCATCGCTTATCGCAAGCACGTTGGTTGCTCGGACATTTATACCGATACTAAATGTCAATGGTCCTTCTCCTCCATCTTCTTTTACAGGTACCGATATACTCGTGTAGGCCGACAAGATTGTCCCAGAAAGAAAGACAACATCAGTCGCCTCCATTCCTTCCTTGTGTCACAGTTGCCCTTTATTGTATTTTGTAAACGAAGGGGGAAGCTTGGTAACAGTTGTCAATGCTCCTGGTTGATCAGTTGCCTTTTCACTTATTCGGATCGCACAATGCCATTCGTATGGATAATCGTGCTTCAAATCAAGCATTAGAAATACCCCTTCCTGCTAACCCATCTGCTCCGCGCCTTTTGCAAATACGAAAAAAGCTTCTCCTACCCCCCATCGTAGTCGACCATCACCTGCCAGGTGTGTATTCCGCAAAGGAATAGCTGCACCACCGATTCTTTCATAGTCAGAGGGGGGAATATCTTTTAGCAGACCAGGCAACATCGGTTAATCACTCGGGCGTCACCCCTGATATGTCTTTGGTACCGGAAAAGACCATCCAGGATTCATTACGAAGTCAAGCAAAAGCAGATAAAAAATCAAGACCCTGGACGAAACAGTCAAGAAAACACACAAAGTCCAGATTTACAAGAACATATAAATTCAATTTTTACTACAACGAGACCACAGTGATACTTCATCAACCAATAAAAAGAAACACCGGACCCTTTTAATAACTCAATAATCCAGCATGGGAAACAGGGGATGACAAGAATTTTGGTGTATTGAAACGCATTGAACAATACACCTGAAGATCCTAACCATGGCCCCTTTTTCAACATCCGTCAGCGCCTCCAATACCGGAATTAAGGAATTCCTTTCTCCTCCCGTCGACAACACCAGAGATGAAAAGAACCCCCTTAAAAGTGTTGAAGCTCTCCGCAAAAGAAGGATTTGGAAATCCCTTCTGGAAACCAACCCGCTGGAGAAATACCTGCGGCGGGATTATTATGTAATCTTCAGGTTTGGGCAGGACATTAAAATCCTGTACGAGGAAAACATTAATCTCGACCTGGGTGGAGAGCCCGTGAACTTTGAAAATATCAAAAGGTATATCGCGGCGGACGACTTACTTCATATGCTCCACGTTGACCAGGCCTTGATTCAGCTGACAGATGAACGCAGGCTTCAACCGTGGGATTATATCTGCCGCATGTATGGAAATATCAATTGCCCCAATCCCGCACTTAAAAAAATCTTGCGCACCAGTATGCTGATCCACCGGGACCATCATGCAAAAGCCAGCATCGGGTGTATGTGTTTCCAAGATGTTACCCACCAGGGTTTCTCCTTCAACTCCGGAAGCAATGATATCTCTTTCGACCAGGATCTGTCTTTCCTTTCATGGGAGATAGGAAAAAAGCAACCATGTATATCCATCGCCACAGTCAACCCGCATCGCCGGAATGTGCTTCGAAAAGGCGAGGACTGCCATATCCCTGCCTTGTTTCAATGCACGGCAAAACAAATATGTTTTTAATTCTTTATAAGTCAAAAAACCGCTAATCATGAAAACGTACCATTTTATCACCGGGCTCCTGGTTCTTTTGAGTATTAATTCTCAAAGCCAGTCACAATTTCCAAACGTTACCCTGTTCATGGAATTTGGCCCCAAACAAACACCTCAAATACCCTACCTGATCGTCAACAAGGATAAACCAATGGATGAATTCCAATTCGGCCTTGAAGAAAGCAAACGATATTTCCAATTTGGCATTTCGAAGAATTTCCGGTTCCAATACCCATTTTTTGGAAGTATCGGAGTCGCGTATGCAAGACGCCAGGATACCTACCGATTGAATTTTACCCACACCATGGAGGGGAGACCCAACACCCATCCAATGGTGGTTAAAAGCGATAACATTTCAATGCCCGTTGGCCTGGGGGTCAGGCTAAAGCCAGTTGAAATTGTAAGTGGATTTCTGGCTCAGTATGCCTTTACCTCCTCCTTGTCCGGGGATATGACCATGGGAATTGAGCTGACAAAACCTAAAGTCGAAATCGGATGGTACACCGGCCTGGGGGTTGTCGTAGGGAATACCCAATTAGGTGTCAAGTATCAGGCTATGCTTCATCGCAACGGGTCTAACCTCCTGCACAGGCAAAAAACAATGGAACAATTGAGTGTGCCCGGAAACTTTTCGTTTTCTGTAGGATTTGGATTCTAATCAATCAACAACCCCTAAAAAATAAATTTATTATGAAACCCGCTTTATGGATATTAATGATATGCATGACCTGCCAGGTAAATGTGGGATATAGCCAGCATTCCATCCATGCTTGTTATGGATTTGATTGCCGGCGCCCGAAATGGAATTTGGAGTTCAATACAGGATATTCGGTGTGGAACACAGGTAAAAAACTACAAGAACAAATACTTGAGGCTGGATTTGGGGATCAAGCGCGGGGAACTGAAACAAACCATAATGAGCAACCAACAAATGCCTCCCCGGAATTAGCCAGTAAGCGCATCAGCTGGGACATAGGCATTACATATAATCTGGATCATAACACAGGCCTGACGGTTGCCATTGGTAAAAGGCTGGATTACTCGATCAGTGGATATGATCTGCACCAAAAAACAAGACCTGTTGATATATCCATATCCATGCCAGCGGATCATGCCATAGCGGGAGAAGGAACACATAAAGTGAGTCGAACCTTTCCGGAGAAAAGGGATAATAGCGTAAGCACAAGTAAATCAGACAACCTGGTTTATGGGAATTATCATCAAATCGATAACAAAGTATACACCGTTACATGTAGTTATGCGTTCAAGACAGGAAAACGAACAGGTTATATTTCAGCTGGTCCGGTAATGGCATTTCATCTGTGTAAGACTGCGGACGAGAACGCAACCCGCCTAAACAGGTTAGTTGTAAAACCCGGATTTCAGGTAAAATATTCCTTACCCGTAGTCCAAACCAAAACCGGGTATTTCGGAGCCACCGCAGGTTATACATGGATCCCAGCCGCCCGGATAGGAGCGACAACAGCCTCGTTACACACAGATAACGCGGTGTTTTTTTCTTCGCGCCTCACTATGGCCAAGATCATTTTATCCACAATACATGTTGGCGTATATGCAGGGCTACGATTGTAAATGGAAAAAAGGTCGATTTATCCGGTCACATTTTTTCGTTTCGATACACAGGTATCTGACGGGGAATACAGACAAGCTTGTAATCCCGTTCTGTTCGTTCACCATGAAAAAAAGAAAACATGCAACTCCAGCACTTTACTGCCCGGATAGGAAGCAAACAAACCCTCGAAGACCTGGGGGTGATCAATGCCTTTATGCAGGAGGTCATCGTTAAAAAGACGAGCACACAGTATGTTCCAGGAGAACCCGATTACTGGTCCATCCTGGTGTTTTATGAAAATGGGAATGCCGTGGCCGCCGGGAAAATGAATGATAAGAAGCCGGCAATAACGGAATACAAACTCGATGAAGGCCAAAACGAAATCCTGGAGGCGCTGAAAACCTGGCGAAGAGAAAAAGCAAACACCCTTCAATTACCGGAGTATATGGTCCTGCCCAACGCGACGCTGATTTCCCTGGCGAAAGAAAAACCCAGAAAAATCGATGACTTGCCCGCCATTAAAGGATTGGGCAGCCGGAAAGTAGCACAATACGGAGAAGACCTGATGGCGATACTGAATGCCTTTTGAACACCGGTTATAACCGGAGATAGGTGGTACCCGTTTTGATGGAGATCAGGCCGTCATTGGTCCAGGACTTCGGCAGAGCCCCCTGCCAATTATACTGAAAGGTTGAATTTTCCAGGATCACCGTGCCATGATTTAAAAAAGCACCGCCATCCGTGGTTTCATTCCCATCGTACAGAAGGAGATGAGACAGGGTCAGCTGGGCTGAAGGCTGAATGAGGAAATGCCGGGTCTGATGTTGTCCGGAAAGGACAATATTTTGACTGACACCGGCGAGGATGACCAGATCTTTGCTGATTTCAAGATCGGAAGCCAGAAAAATCGTATCCAGCACGGTGGACTGGAAGAGGATCGTATCCCCATTGCATGCCGTGGCTATCGCTTCCCTCAGCGAACCTGGGCCGCTGTTGTTTGCGTTGGACACATAACGGCGATTCATTTCCCCATAACAATAACAATAATTATCCACCACATCGTTGATGGTACAGGAATCATTGTCATTGCACACAGCCCCGGGAAGGCACGCTGCATCTTTAATGAGGGTAAAGTGATCTTCGATCACCCCGGTCTGCCGCAGATACGAAACTCGAAGCGTGTCCTCCTTGATTTTCAGGATACAGGATCCCAGCGCAGCCACATCATAATACATCGCGGGATGATTGAGCGCGGCGTTGGTAAACTGTCCCGAGCAACCAGCTGTCACATAAACCGCACCCACACCGCTTTCCGGACCCGTTGGCGCTTTATAGTAAGCATTGTCTGTTTCTATCTGGCCGGAACCGGAGCCCGTGACACCCACGGTATGCTGTGCTACATTAAACGTGGAGGACAACCCATAATGACCATTTAATAAATAGGTGCGTTCGTAGGAATGACTGTGCCCGGAGAGCACCAGATCTACTCCGTAGCTCTCAAATAAAGGCAGAAAATTTTGCCGCATTTGGATGAGTTCGGTTTCTGTATCCGAATTATGGGATCCTTTACTGTACGCCGGATGGTGCCACAGGGCAACGATCCAATAGGCCATCGTGTTTTGCAGATCATCTTCACACCAATTGTACATGGGCCCACCGACACTCCGGTCGGTCTCATAACTGTCGAGTACGATGAAATGAATATTGCCGTAATCGAAGGAATAGTATGCTTCCGTCCCCGAGGCAGTACCACCACACTCTCCCATCGTGGGGAAAGAGAAAATATCATAATAAGGTCCGGTTTGCGTGCTGGAATTGGCGGAGT
Source organism: uncultured Saprospiraceae bacterium (assembly GCA_964617515.1). GTDB lineage: Bacteria > Bacteroidota > Bacteroidia > Chitinophagales > Saprospiraceae > Opimibacter. The sequence continues at coordinate 6,766 of CAZTXO010000031.1, forward strand.
GTCCGTCATGGTTCCCGAGGCAGGACCAGGCAACCGTATTCCGGAGCTTGGTTTCATACATGTTTTGAAAAACCGCTGTCTGGTATTGTGCATCCGTACCGTCCGTATACGCGTTATCGCCCAGAAATAAGAGCATGTCGGTATGTTGCCCCCCGATGTAACTGTAATACGCATTCCGGACATTACGTGCGTTGTTATTGCCGGTGCCGCAATCCCCCAGGACCCAGGCGATGAGCGGCGCGGCAGAATCCGGGACAGGGTACGATTTGAAATACACGTCGGGAGCCGGAAAGAGCAGCGTATCGGTTGCATTACGGATACGATAAAAATAAGAGGTGGACGGCGAAAGGGAATCAATCAGCAGGATATGCTCTGTTTTCGGCAGCGTATCCGATTTGGTATGAACCAGGGTAGTGGTGCTCAAGCCGTAATCCACAATCGATTGGGTGGCGAGATTGGTACGCCAACGGATTACCATGTTGTGGTCTGTGGCTTTTTGCAGGTAAGGCCCTCGTGTGATCACGGAAACCCCCGGCGCAGGCGCTCCCATCAGGCTGAAATTGAAACTCAAATCCGTACTGGAAGCGGAACGCTGATGGACTTCCACCGCCAGTACATTTTGACCAGGAACCAAAAGACTGGGTACCTGCGTAGACGCCTGGGCATTATCCACACTGGTCGTTGACGCGAACGTATTGTAGGTGATCACGCCGGCAGGCATGTTGACACGCCAGACTTCTACCCCGTTGAGATAAACCACTGCACCATCATCATAGGTCAGCCACAGCAGGAGACTGTCAAAAGCGCTGGTATCCTGAATCGAAAAATGGAAACGGTAATAGGCCGTCAGCGTGGATGAAGAAATCACCGTTGCTTCATCGCCATCCCCATAGCCTAATTCAGCGGGGCCCGAAGACCACGATGCATCATTATAGGCGATTTGCTTCCAGGTGATAGCGGCCTGGTCCGGCGGAGCCATCGCCAGGTCGTAGTATTTCCAGGTGCTGCCAATCGAAATGAGTTGCGCCCGGCCCGGTTGGCTGAAAAAGATCATCAGGAGAATGGCAACAGGTTTCATTTCGCCGGAGAATCTTCAGGAATGAACGTGAGAATTTCTTTGCGAAGACGCTGCATGGCGGGCGTATCCGATTTATACGCCGGGAGCTGATCCAGGAATCGAACAGCAAGCCTGAGATCTTCCTCCGCGCCGGCATTATCGCCGGCTTTGTATTTTATTTTCGCCCGGTCAAAACGGGCCCTCGCTGGATTTGCCGTATGGTCCACCACCCGGCTTTGGGCCGCTATGGCGAGGTCTAACTTTCCCTGCCGGAGAAAGAGATCAACCATTTTCTTTTCCAGGATATGCAGCGACCCCAGCCTTTCCAAACCATTTGTGATCTCCCCTATAGCTTTTTCATCGCTGCCGGCCCGCCCGCAACGATCCCAGGCATCCGAAGCATCGATATACAAAGCCGGGGAAGGGGAAGAAGTTAACTGCATCAATTGATCAAACACCTCGCCGGAAGCACAGTAGGCTTCGGTTGTCAGCAACAGCCTTGCTTTCCATTCCAGCGCTTGGACCGAGACCGGATCCAGTGTCAATGCGCGGTCGATAGACTGCAGCGCACTATCCGGAAGGGAATAAAAAGCAAACGACTGGCTTAACCCGATATACAACCGGACAGAAACCATGCCGGCATGCCGGCAGAACAAAAAATCCTGATGCGCCTGGGGAAAGGATTCGTCTAACAGATACAGTTCTCCCCGGATCAAATAGAGATCCAGGCTGTCGGGATGCGCCTCAATGGTATCGCTGAGATCCGAAATGCGCTGATGCAGGTCCCCGTGAAAAAGGAAACCGGACAAAAGGACCAGCCAGGATAATAGGTGACTCATGCCGGTGTGCCGTGTATTCGGACAAAAAGGTACGGAAAGAAAACAAAAAAGGCATTGCCGTAACAATGCCTTCAAAAAAACTTGAACAAACCGTTAGGTATTATCCCCGGCAGGCGTCTTTGATGGCCTGGAGTTCTTCAGGCGTATTCACGACTACCTGGGTTCCGTCCCGTAAGGTGACGGTCAACGGAAAGGCCAGTTGGGGTCTTTCGGTAGAACCAGGGTTATTTTCCTTCCAGGCATGGAGTGCGTTCCTCAATTCTTCGGGCGAGTTGACGGTCAACTGGGAATTGTCCGGGAAATTGATCGTGACCGGGAACACCAGGGTGTAGCAGGGTCCGTTGCCATGGTGTCCGCCAGGACCGCCAGGACCACCAGGACCACCTAATGTATCAGGACCTCCGCCGGGACCTCCATGATGTCCATGATGACCGTGTCCACCATGACCGCCGAGCGAATCATGACCTCCGCCACCCGGATTCGGATCACAGAGCGCCTTCAGGTCCTGCAGTTGTTGTTGATTTTCCACAGTGATAATTTCTCCGGCTGAATTGGTCACCTGGAACGGGAATACCAGGGTCGGGCGATCGCCATGATGCGGACGGCCGCCATTGGCCTGAAACCAGTCATGAATCGCCTGGCGCAATTCTTCGTAGCTGTTGACAGATGCAGTAGTACTGTCGGCAAATTGGATAGTTACAGGGAACACCAGTTCATAGCAGCCGAAAATCCCGGCACCGGAACGTTCCTGGATTTCTGTAACGGAATCGCTGACAAAGGTATCTGCGGTGATGGCCTCATCTTCCTTTTGGCAGGAAATCATAAATCCCACGAGGGCAAGGACAGCCAGCAGACCCAGGGGTTTAATGAATGTTTTGAACATGATCAATTTTTTTTTGATAATGAAGATTGAAATCACTAACAAGATGAAATAGACGTTTCTTTGTACTCACGCCACAAAAAATAATTAAACCTCCGGCGTACGAAACCGTCTTAAATAACGGAATCCCGAAGCTACCTGATCCCATATCTATGGAGGAATCAAAACACTGGGAAAACCTGAAAGCCGGCCATATGTCCGGGCTAAAGGCGCTGTATGACCTTCATGCCGATAAATTGTACGCCTATGGCATGATGTTATGCCAGGATCCTGATCGGGTTAAAGACTGCATCCATGAACTTTTCCTGTCCTTTTGGCAGAATCATGCTACCCTGAGCATCCCCCGGTCCGGCAAAGCCTACCTGATGGTTTCGCTCCGGCGCCGCATTTTTGATCCCGGTCCCAAAAGCGTATTGCAGACGACAGACATTGAGGAAGTCGAACCAGGTGTTTGGTCCAGTGACCAGGACCACGAACAGGGTTGGATTGCCGCCGAAGAAGAGACGGACCGGCTTGATAAGCTGCAACAAGCCATGTCCCGGATCAGTGAACGGCAGCGGGAAATCATCCATATGAAGTACTTCCAGCAAATGGAGTATGAGGACATTGCCAGGATCATGAACCTCAACTACCAGTCCGCCAGGAACCTTGTCACGCGGGCGCTGATGGCCCTGCGGCGGGAGATGCTCCTGATTTTGTGTCTTTTGTGGCTCACCCTGTGAGTACAACCACCGGAAAACGGCCTCTAAAAAATAAGCGTCCCGATAAGCTCTTGGAAAAGATAAATTTACCCTTGCGTAAGCGATAGATGGAGGAACGATACACATCTTACACTGCAGTTCAGTTAGCCGGCGAACCCGCGTTTATCCGTTGGGTGCAATCGGGCGAGCAGGCTATGCAATGGCAGACGTGGGCCGAACAGCACCCGGAAAACGGGCAAACACTGAAGATCGCGAGGAGAATGGTTTTGGATGCAAGCCGTCTGCCGGCGCCTGCTTTTTCCTCCGGAGAAAAAAGCGCCCTTTGGGCAAAAATTGAAGTAAGCGCCGGAGCAGTATCACAAAATCAATCCGTCCGCCGGGTCAAACCGCTGTATTGGTGGACCCTCGCAGCTGCAGCTTCCCTGGCCCTGCTTTTCTGGATAAACCAGGCGTATTCGACCCGCACTGTCATGGCGATGGCCGGGCAACAAAAAGAAATTACGTTACCGGAAGGAAGCCTGGTCAGGCTCAATGCCGGAAGCTCGGTCGCTTATTCAAAAAACAGGTTTGCCCGGAACCGTGAAGTGCGGCTCGAAGGGGAAGCCTTTTTCCAGGTCACCCATGGCAGCCGTTTCAACGTCATCACCCCGCAAGGGAAAGTAACCGTTCTGGGCACCAGTTTTAATGTAATCTCCCGCAAAGAAAGGTTTGAAGTGAGCTGTTACACCGGAAAAGTGAGGGTAGAGAATTCAACCGCATCCAGCCAAACGATCACCCCTGGCCAGCGCTGCCAGAATGATGCACGACAGGGAAAACTCCTCGTCACTGCTTTCGCTGCCACTTCCGATGCGCCCGAATGGACGAATGGTAAATTTGTCTTCAACGATCAACCACTCCGGGAGGTTGCAGATGAACTCGAACGTCAATACAATATCCAGGTAAGGCTTGAGCCTGGACTGGAACAAATGCGCTATACCGGACTCTTTGAATCCGGCAACCTTGACCAGGCTTTATCGCTTATCACCTGGCCTCTGCACCTGCAAGCCAAAACCCAAAACGATACCGTATCGATTGTACGTTGACCACTAAATGAATCGGAAAAATTTCAGCGCGCTTGTCCTATGGATAAGTTGTCATGTTATGGTTGTCGCCCAGGCATCCGGTTTCGATTCGTTTGTCGCGCGCATTGCCAGGCAGTACAAAGTGGATATTGCCATTTCGCCCGAACTCATTCCCCGCGTGGATTCCTTATTTGCCTCCGGCACCGCGATCACAAGTGTGCAGGAACTGCTTCGCCTCCTTGTGAAGGAAGAACACATGAGTTACCAGTTGGTGGATGGCAATAAACTCATGTTACGCATGGATGATCCCGCTCCGGGGACTTTCGGGGCATTGGCAGAAGGCTTTGTGCTGAATCAATTGGACGGCACACCGCTTCCCTATGCGGCGGTCAGCCTTAAGTACACTAGCCGGGGTTGTCTTTCGGATGAAAACGGACACTTCGCCCTGCCGGTAGAGGATACGACGGGAAAACTGGTCATCCATTATCTCGGGTATGATGAGGTCACCCTCCCGGTCACAGCGTTCCTGCACGGATCGGCCAGGGTCCGGATGAAACTCCGCGAGGTACCCCTGGAAGAAGTGACGATCATCATTCCCTACAAAGAAGTCGATCAGGACCCGGAAGCACAATCCCTCAATCTGACCGGTTTCTACCTGATCTCCGAAGAGCAGTTACTGCAGGGCAATGCCGAACGCATGATCAACAGCCTGACCAGTTATACCCCGTTCTCGTCGGATGAAGGGATCCGGATCCGGGGAGCTGAATCCAAAAACTCTCTCTTGCTCATGGACGGACTCCCGGTGTATGATCCGTATCATTATTACAACATTTTCAGCCCCTTCAACAGCCACTATTTTTCCTCTGTCAAACTGTATAAGAACAATCTTCCCGTTCCTTACGGGGGCCGCATTGACGGAATGGTACAGCTGGCTTCGGATCGTAAAAAACAACAGAATCACTTTGTCTTTGATACCGACCTGCTCCTTACTTCCATGGAATCCGAATTGGCTATTGCCCCGGATCTTTCCCTGAAGCTTGGCGGACGCGTTTCGCATACGAATACGCTGAAAGATGCCCTCAGTGACAGCAGTGTGGTAAATTATACTTCACCGGGACATTTCAACAACGAAAACGAATGGACCACCGCCACCCAACCGACCTTTAACTTTTACGACATCAATGCAGGACTGACAAAATCGCTGGGCCAGTCCGGTAAATGGTATGGTACCTTTTTCACCAGCCGCGACGAATTAAAGTACACCACGCGCTCCGAACTCCAGACGACCAATTGGGAGCATGAAGTTCTGTCGATTGAACAGACCTACAGCAGCCTCGATACCTGGAAGAACATGGGCGCAGCGACTGGGGCCGAAATCAAAACAGGACTTAAAACGATTTTGGCTTTTGACGCCTTCCTGTCTGCTTACCATAAGGATGAGTCTTATTCCTCCAAGAGTGATGATGACCGGGACCACTACCATCATAACATGCTCAATAAAGGGTACCAAAACAGTGATCTTACCTCCGGCGGCGGAAAAGTGACCTTGCAGAAAAAGACATCACGCCAGGCAGGATACCTTGCCGGACTGGATATACAATCGCATCAAGTCAATTTTGAGGCCAAGGAAAACCAAACGCCCTACATAACCCAGGAGCAACACGAACTGGAGCTGACCGCATTTGGTGAGTATCACCGCCAGCTTTTTGATCAACTGGATCTGTATGCGGGGACCCGCATGACCCACCTCAACAGTACCGGGAAGTTGTATGCCCTTCCTAATGTTCGCCTTAATTATTTCCTCAGCCAACGCATCCATCTCAAAGGGGCCGTATCGAAAAATCTGCAGGCGGTGCATGAGCTCACCGTAGAAAACCGTTTTGGCCGTGAATTGGAAACCTTAGTGCTCAGCGAGCCTTCGGAAGGCTATCCCGTGTTGCGATCGGACAAGTTTATGCTTGGCGCAGGCTACTCTACCATGCACCTGAATATTGATGCGGAAGTTTATTATAAAAAAATCAATGGCCTGGCGCGGGTATCCGCGCTGATGCCGGATCCTGGCTTCAATGATCCCACCACGCCGGACAATTTTTACCAGTTGCTGACCGGAGACGGTTATGCCAGCGGCCTGGATCTGACGGTTTTGTATAAGAAAGGCAAGCTGGAAAGTGCCGTTTACTATTCGTTGAGCAAAATAGCGGAGCGCTATGAGGAGCTCTTTAACGGGGACTACTATTCGCCCCAGGAAGACCGCAGACACCAGGTCAAAGTATCCGGAAAATATACGTTCGGGCGCCTGGAGACCAACCTCCTGATGACCTATAAAAGCAAGGCTCCTTATATCAGTTATGTCCGTCTCGAAGGACACGGCGGTATCGACCGCATCGATCAGAATGCGGTCGTCAGTTACCTGCCCGCCTATTTCAGCCTTGACCTTGGGCTTGATTATGCTTTCCGGCTTTTCAAACAGCCGGCGCAACTGGGCGTTTCCCTGATCAATGCGACCAACCATGCCAATATCGATGAGATCCAGCACGTCGGAAGGGTTCCACGCGATGGTGGGCAGGGAGGGGGATATGGAGGCTTCTACTTAACCCAGCAAACAGAGCTCCTGGGAAGGACGGGAAACGTGCATTTCCGCATCGTCCTGTAATGCAGGCGGCGATATTACCACAGATGCAGCAGGGTCACGGCGGAGGTCAGGATGACTACCGCTCCCACGAGAACCATCAAGATTCGCTTATTGATTTTGTGCGCCAGGAAAGCGCCTATCGGCGCGGCAACGATCCCGCCTAAAATCAAGCCTAAAACCACCGGCCAGCTGTCGATCCCGACAAAGAAAAGAAACACACCCGTGCTGAAAAAAGCGACAAAAAACTCAGTGGTGTTGACCGTGCCGATCGTTTCTTTTGGATTCTTGCCCTGGTTGATGATATTGGAGGTGACGATGGGTCCCCATCCGCCCCCGCCGATGGCATCCAGGAATCCCCCTACGAAAGCCAGCAGGCCTGCTTTTTTTACTTCGGTATGTTCCTTGCGCTTATTGCGGATGCCCTTGATCAGAATGACCATCCCCAGGATGAGCAGGTAGAGGGCGACATAGGGCTTGATCACGGTCCCGTTGATCACTTCTGCCAGGAGATAAGCACCCAGGACAGATCCCACGACCCCGGGAAAAACGAGGCGGAAAAAGAGATGCCGATCGATATTGTTAAATCCGAGATGGGATAAACCCGAAACACCGGTCGTAAATACTTCAGCGGTATGCACGGCAGCCGAGGCGACCCGCGGCGAAATCCCGATATACAACAACAACGTCGAACAGCTTACCCCATAAGCCATACCGAGGGTTCCGTCGATCATTTGCGCCACGAAACCGACGATGACAAAGAGATAAAAAGTGTTGCCCGAAAATGCGGAGTCCGTATCGATCATCGGCCAAATCTTCAATAGCAGGTAGGTGATCAACACCCCTTTGAGCAACAGGATTGCCAATCCGATATGCCAGAGCCTCGGGAACCGCACGGGGCAAAGATATCCCAAACTCTACCAAATCAGTAGAATTAAAAACAGCCTGCCGGGATCACTTCAGGGATTGGATCGTCACCTGTTCCATGGCAGCCAGGGTCTGATTCCGGATTTTCCGGATGCTCCGCTTGATCCTGCATTTGTTTTCATCCGGGCAGTCATCACACCGGACATAAAAATTATCGGAAGCGCAGGGGATCAGCGCGATCGGTCCTTCAAACAAGCGGTAGATCTCGGCCAGGTTGATCTGCTGCGCCGGTTTGACGAGGTAATAACCACCGGCATTTCCCTGGATGCTGTTGACCAGACCGGCCTTTTTCAGTTCCAGCAGGATCTGTTCGAGAAATTTTTTCGGGATCTTTTCTTCCGATGCGATTTCAGCCGTCCGCACGCATTTTTCTTTTTGCGCGCTCCGGGCCAGGTGCGTCAGTGCCTTGACGGCATATTTCATCCTTTTGGAAATCATCAGACAATCAACAATTGCGGATGCGGAACAGGTATCCGCACGCCCTTCAGAAAATGATCACATCCGGTCAATAGATGATCACAGGCATGATCAGCATCATGACCTCTTCATGTTCGATCTGTTCGTCCGGATAGATTAATACCGGTTTGCTGGGGACGGAGAGGGTCAGGTGAATTTCTTCCTGGCTGAGTGCGCTGAGCAATTCGATAAAGAAGCGTGCGTTGAAGGCAACATCCATCGGATCCCCTTCGTATTCGCAACTGAGCTGCTCACTGGCTTCGTTGGAGAAATCAAGGTCTTTCGTGGTGATCGTAAGGCTGTTGTCCGCCAGCCGGAAAAACACCTGGTTGGTGGTCCGGTTGGCAAAAATGTTGATCCGCCGGAGCGCGCCCTGTAAATGGGTGCGGCTGATGTACAGGACATTTTTGTTGTTGACCGGAATAACGGCGTTAAAATCCGGGTAAGCCTGGTTGATCAGGCGGCAGATGACCTGTGTGTCTTCAAACCGGAAAAAGGCGTGGGACTTATTGTATTTGAGGTAGACATTACCTTCCGAAGGACAGGCATTTTTGAGCAGGGCCATCGCTTTTTTCGGCACGACAAACGAACCGGTTTGTTCCGTGGAGGTGCCCAACGCATGATAGCGCACCAGTTTATGACCATCACTCGCCACAAAGGTGATCTTGTTGAAATCTACCACGACATTGACCCCGGTCATCGCGGGACGCATCTCATCCGAAGTGGTGGCAAAAATGGTGTAATTGATCCCATTGAGGAGTCTTTCGACGGGAAACAGAATTTCTTTGTCATCCGATACCGGGAGGGCCGGAAAATCATCCGGCGGATCCACGGCCATTTTATACATCCCCGTTTCGGTGGTCAGGACCAGTGAACGTTGTTCGAAGTCGACCTCAAAGGACACTTGTTGATTGGGCAGTGCCTTCAGCGTTTCCAGGAGGATTTTGGCCGGAATGGCCATCGCGCCATCCTCTTTGCTGTCGACTGTCATCCGGGTGGAAATACTTGTTTCCAGGTTGGTAGCGGTCAGGGTCATATTCCCTTTCCGGATTTCCACGAGAAAATCCTCGGTGATAGCCAACACCGGGTTGGTATGGATAGCACCCGCCACCACGTTGAGATGTTTCAGTAATTCTCCGGATGAGACGTTAAATTCCATGAATCGATGTCTTTAATAGGGCCAAAAGTAATACGCTATGGGGATCCGCATCGCCCTCGGCAAAGTTAACAGGACTCCCGGAACTTAGGGGTTGATTGTTGATACCTTTCAATCTTGTTTACATTTACGCTGATGTCCGCCACACCGCCCCCGATCCATGTCGTCCGATCCCTGAAACTCCCTTTCTACGAATACAACCGTCTGGATAACGGGATGGATTTATATACGCTCAACGGGGCGTCAGAACCGGTCATGAAACTGGAAATCGTTTTCCGGGCCGGAGCGAGTACTGAAACGAAAACCGGAGTGGCCGAATGCATGGCCAGCCTGCTTTCAGAGGGGACGAAATCGCTCTCTTCGGCACAATTGGCGGAAAAAATCGAATCCTATGGGGCCACCCTCCAGACCCGGGGCGGCGTGGATACGATCCGGATCCGGCTATACACCCTGACCCGTTTTTTCCCCGAACTCATGGAATTAGTATATGACCTCATGACCCGGCCGGCTTTTGATCCCGGCGAACTCGAGGTTTTTATCAGCAATAAAATCGAGCGCCTGGAGATCGATCTCCGGAAAAATGAAATTCTGGCCTACCGGCATCTGACAGAAGCCATTTATGGCCCCACCCACCCATACGGCAAAAACGCCATTCCCGGCGATTACCGGCAGATCACGGTAGAGGACCTGGCCGCCCATTATGCGCAGCACATCCTGCCAGGAAAAGGAATGGTTTTTCTGTCCGGCTCCTTTGGTGATCAGGAGACCCTGCTCCTGAACGAAGTCCTGAATCGTTGGACCAGGCAATCGCCCAACGGCGAGCAGCGCCTGATGCAGCCCGAGGCTGTCTCACGGACCGGCTACCTGGAAATAGACGGGCCTCAATCCCACCAGGCGGCTATTCGCATCGGGCGCAGGCTTTTTACGCAGCACCACCCGGATTTTGATGGAATATTCGTGCTCAACACCATCCTGGGCGGATATTTCGGCAGCCGGTTGATGAACGAAGTCCGGGAGAACCAGGGCCTGACCTACGGTATCTATTCGGGGGTGGACACATTTGAATCGGACGGATGCTTTTACATCAGCACAGAGACCACGACAGGGCAAATAGACAAGGTGATCGCTGCCGTCCGGCACGAAGCCTCCAGGCTACAGGAGGATTTGATCCCGGAAAGCGAGCTCCAGATGGCGAAAAACTACCTCATGGGGCACCTGATGACCCAACTGGATGGTCCTTTTTCAGTCATGGATTACGTCAAAACCCTGAAAATAGAGCACCTGGAAGACGGTTCTTTTGACCGGATCGTGGATACGATACAACAGATCACGCCAGGGCAGCTCAGGGACCTTGCCATCCGGTACCTGAACTTGGATCAATGGGCCACCGTGGTAGTCAGGTAGGCGGGGGCTGTCCCGAAGGGGATTTGTTGCCGAAATTTCCATTTTTTTGGAAAAAGCGGTTTCTTTGTATCCCTTTTAGGAAATGCGCGGAATCGACCCATGCGAATCATCCGGCGTGAAGGGAGGATAATCCAGATAAACTTTTCGGCTCTTAGCGCAATAATGCCGGGTAAGCCAAGTCAGACAGGGTCATGAAATTATTCAGTCTTTTTGTACAGGAAATCGCCATTGATCTTGGGACAGCCAATACGCTGATCATCCAGGATGGCAATATTGTCGTGGATGAGCCGTCCATCGTGGCCGTTGACACCCGGACCGGGCAAACCATTGCCGTGGGCAACAGGGCCATGCAGATGCATGAAAAAACGCACCAGTTTATCAAGACCATACGCCCGCTCAAAGACGGGGTGATTGCGGATTTCCAGGCGGCAGAGAGCATGATAGAGGGAATGATCAACATGATCGGCACCAAGCGACGTTTTTTCACGCACCTCAAAATGGTTGTCTGTATCCCGAGCGGTATCACGGAGGTGGAAAAACGGGCGGTATTTGATTCAGCGGATCACGTGGACTCCAAAGAGACCTTTCTCATCTTCGAACCCATGGCCGCTGCCCTGGGTATCGGGCTCGATGTGGAAGAACCCGTCGGCAACATGATCATCGATATCGGCGGGGGGACCACCGAAATCGCGGTTATCGCCTTATCCGGCATTGTCACCGACCAGAGCATCCGGACTGCCGGGGATGAGTTTACCGAAAACATCGTGGATTACCTCAAGCGGAATCAGAACATTCTCATCGGGGAAAGGACGGCCGAGCAAATCAAAATCAATGTCGGGTCCGCCCTCAAGCAACTGGACAATCCGCCGCCGGATTTTGCCGTGAGTGGCCGCGACCTGATAACGGGTATTCCCCGGCAGATCATCATCAATTATGCCGAGGTGGCGGAAGCCCTGGATGAATCCATCACGGCCATTGAAGAAGCCATTCTCAAGGCCCTGGAAAACACACCTCCTGAGCTGGCATCGGACATTTACCGGACGGGTCTTTACCTGACCGGCGGAGGAGCCTTGCTCAGGGGCCTCGACCAACGAATTTCGAGGATTACAAAACTCCCGGTCCACATCGCGGAAGAGCCGCTGAAAGCGGTCGTGCGCGGAACCGGCATTGCCCTCAAAAACACAGACCGCTTCTCTTTCCTGATCGACCGGAAGCGCGTCTGACCGTCCGGTATAAGTCTGCGTATCGACCTATCTTCGTCCTGATACATGAACAACCTATTACAGTTTGTCATCAGGTATTCTGCCTTTTTGCTTTTTCTGTTGCTGGAAGCAATAGCGCTGACGCTTGTGGTCCGGTACAATGAAAACCAGAAAGCCATATTTCAACATTCCTCTTCCCTCTTGTCAGGGAAACTCTATCAATGGGCAGACGATGTCTACCAGTACAACCATCTCCAGGGTATCGCAGACAGCCTGGCCGCAGAAAATGCCAAACTGAAACAATCGGTCTTTAACCTGGAACGCAGTGTGCAGCGCCTGCTGCCAGCCGACGAACCCATCGACAGCTGTATCGTGGATTTGTTCCGCCTGATCCCCGCGCAAATCATCAACAACTCCATCCATCAGCGCAACAACCATTTTACGATCGACAAAGGAGCTGTCGACGGGGTTCGCAATGGTATGGGCGTCATCAGCAAGGAAGGGATAGCCGGCATCGTCGATGATACCCGGTCCAGGTACGCAACGGCCATATCCATTCTCCACAGTGCCATCCGGATCAGTGCTTCCATCAAGCGAAACGGTTATTTCGGTTCCATGGTCTGGAAATCAACGGATCCGGCACACATGATCCTCGAAGCCATACCCCGGCAGGCTGATATCCTGATCGGGGATACGGTGATTACCAGCGGCTTTTCCTACATCTACCCCAGGGGCATATTTATCGGAACCGTCGAGCGGTTTTGGACGGAGGGTGGAAGCAACTACTACACCATTGAGGTCAGGCTGCATGAAGACATAGCCCGTATGGACCGGGTATATGTGGTCCGTTACATGGATGAAGAAATGCTGAAGAATGAATAGGGAAACATTACGACTGGTCCTGCGAAGCCTGCTGTTCCTCCTGGTGCAGGTGCTCGTCCTCAAACGGGCAGGGCTGAGTAATCATTGGTTGTGGCAGCACGGGCATATCTTTTTATACCCGCTCATCGTTTTACTGCTGCCGTTCCGGTTGGCGAGACAATATGTCATTTTGACCGGGTTTGTGACAGGGATGATCATCGATATGTTTTATGATACGATCGGCGTGCACGCTTTTGCCCTTACCGGGATGGCGTATGCGAGGGGGATACTCTTATCCTGGCTTGAACCCAGGGGTGGATATCAACTGGCCATGAGTCCCACCCGGCATTCGATGGGACTGAACTGGCTGATGACTTTTACGGCCGTATCCTTTTTCATTTTTACCCTCTTGTATTACATCGCGGAGGTATTCACCTTTGTCTACCTGGGCCAGATCCTGCTCCGGACCCTGCTCACTTTTGTCCTGTCCATGATCATCGTCATGGGGTATCACATGCTATTCAATCCCAGGAAATAATGCAGGAAAAGCCGACAGATAACCGGACCCGGTGGATCCAGCGCCTGATCGTCAGTGCCGCCATATTGCTTATCCTGCAGACAGGGTGGTTGCAGCTCATCGATCCCACCTATGGACAGAAGGCGGATAAAACCACGCTTGTCCGGCGCGTGCTCTACCCCGGACGGGGATTGATCATGGACCGCGGCGGCTACCTGATGGTCCACAATATCCCGGTGTATGACCTCAAGGTGATCTATAACCAGGTACCGAAGGGAATGGATACAACCCTGTTTTGCAAATTGCTGGAGATCGATAAGCAGGAATTCAAAACACGGATGCAGAAGGACTGGAAATCCCTGCGTTTTTCGAAATCGATTCCGTTCAACTTTATGGAACATATCCCGGCGGATAAGTTTCAATACATCCAGGAATACCTGCATCTATTCCCTGGCTTTTATGGAGAACTGCGAAGCGCGAGAGGATATTTCAACAATAACAGCGCGCATATCCTGGGCTATATGTCTGAAGTCGATCAAAATAAGATCGACCAATCCGACGGCATCTATGCTCCGGGCGACTATTGCGGTTCAACCGGGGTGGAAAATTACTTTGAAGATAAACTGAGGGGCGTAAAGGGTTCCTCTTACGTCCTGAAAGACAACCTGGGCCGTGAAATTGAGAGCCTGGATGGCGGACGTCATGATTCGCTGGCCATCTCGGGCGACAACCTGATCCTGACATTGGATCATATCCTGCAGGAGTACGGGCAGCAATTGCTCCAAAACAAGCGGGGCAGTATCGTTGCCATTGAGCCCTCGACCGGCGAGATACTTTGCATGTTGAGTTCACCGGGATATGATCCCAACGAACTGACCATTTCCAGGTCACGGGGCGAGGCATTTACCAGGCTTGAGCAGGATACCCTCAATCCGCTCTTTGACCGGGCGGTTCAGGCTATGTACCCGCCCGGATCGATTTTCAAGCCGATCCTTTCCCTGATTGCCATGCAGGAGGGGATCCTGGATCCGGACCGAACGATCTCCTGCGGAGGCGCTTATTATTCCGGATCGCTCAAACGGGGATGTCACGCACATCCGACGGCGCACAATGTATCCGCCGCCATTCAGTATTCCTGCAACACCTATTTCTTTACCGTGTACAAAGAGGTCATCGATGAATCCGGATACACCCTCCCGGAGATCGGTCTGCGTAAACTGAACGGTTACCTGAGCGAATTCGGGCTCGGACGGAAGATCAGTGTTGACCTGCCCAGTGAAAAAACCGGTAACCTGCCCGGACCAAACTATTTTGACCGGGTATACGGGACCGGGAAATGGCGATCTCCCTATATCCTGTCCATGGCCATCGGGCAGGGCGAACTCCAGCTGACCACGCTGCAAATGGCACACGCCGCCGCCATCATTGCCAACGAGGGGACCTATACGGATCCGCACATCCTCAAAGCACGGGTGCCTCCGGGCAAGGAACCGCAGGCTGAATATTACCCACGGCGCAGAGTGTCCATTGATTACCGGTATTTCGAACCGGTCATCGAAGGGATGAGTGGAGCGGTGCGGGCCGGTACCGCCACGCTGGCCTATAATCCGCAGTTTGAGGTCTGCGGCAAAACGGGGACATCCGAAAACCCTCATGGCAAGGACCACAGCGTTTTCTTTGGTTTTGCCCCAAGGGAGCAACCGAAAATCGCAATCGCTGTCTATATTGAAAACGCCGGTTGGGGAGGCAGTTATGCAACCCCCATCGCGGGATTAATGATGGAGAAATACCTCAAAGGAGAAATCATGGAAAGCCGTAAATGGCTCGAGCAACGGATGCTGGAGGCGGATATGATACATCCAAAATCGTAAAGAATTACGAATTACGAATTACGAATTACGAATTACGAATTACGAATTACGAAATTGAAGGAATGGTTGTCAGTGCAATAGCGGCGATGTCATCCAATCGCGTCATTGGTCGGGACGGGGATCTTCCGTGGCATTTGCCGCGCGACATGAAATATTTTATGCAGACGACCCTGGGACATCATGTCATCATGGGCCGCAACAATTTCGCGTCGCTCGGCTATATGCCCCTCAAACGACGGCCCAACATTGTCCTGACCAGGGATCCCTTTTTCATTACCTCTTCCGCCATCGTGCTCCACTCCCTGGAGGAAGCCCTCGCGTATGCGTATGCGGCTGGTGAAACCGAAGCATTCATCATTGGCGGGGGACAGATCTACACCCTGGCCATGCCTTTTTTGGAAAAAATATACCTCACGGAGGTCATAACCCAACTCGCTGGAGACACATACTTTCCGGAGATGAACCCGGACGAATGGGAACTGGCGTCTTCCGAGTATGTTGAAGCGGATGCCAAAAACGAATATCCCATGCGGTTTGAGGTGTTCCTCCGCAAAGGATAATGGAAGAACAATTACTGCATTTCCTCTGGCATCGAAAACTGTTTTCCAATCATTCTCTTCTTTCAACCGAGGGCGAAGAAATCGACATCCTTCATCCCGGAACACCCAACCAGGACCAGGGCCCCGATTTTCTCCAGGCACGGATCAGAATCGGTACACACCTATGGGCAGGACATGTGGAAATCCATGTTCGGAGTTCCGCATGGTACATGCATCATCATGATCATGATCCGCACTATCAAAACGTCATTCTTCATGTTGTCTGGAAAGAAGATCAGCCGGTCTATACCGGGGACCGATTACGGCTGCCCTGTCTTGAACTGGAGGGGAGAGTCGACCCTGGCCTGCTGCAGCGGTATCACCATTTAATGAACAATGAAGAATGGGTGCCTTGCGCTACTACCCTGCTCCAGGTACCCGGCCTGATCCGGAGCTCCTGGCTGGAGCGCATGATGGCGGAGCGACTGGAATCCAAAACGACCCGTCTGACCGACTTGTTGGACCGCACCGGGCAGCATTGGGAGCAAGCTTTTTTTGCTTTACTGGCGAGGCAACTGGGGGCACCCTCGAACGGAGAAACCATGGAATCGCTTTGTACCCGGATCCCCTGGAATATCCTGCGGAAACACGGCGACCGCATCGATCAGCTTGAAGCGATCCTCTTTGGCTGCGCGGGCATGCTGACGAACGCCATCCGGGATCCATACGTACTTCATTTGAAAACGGAATATTTGTTTCTGCGTAGAAAATATGACCTTGCGGCTATGCCGGGATTGCACTGGAAGTTTATGCGGATGCGTCCGATGCACTTCCCGACCTTGCGGATCGCCCAGTTAGCCAGGATCATCCACGAAGTGCCGCTGTTTGTGGCGCTGCTCGAAAAAAAAGAATCCGCGGAGGTATGGATCAACCGGTTTAGGGTACAGCCTCATGCTGAATTCTGGGAAACCCATTATCATTTTACCTCCCCTTCGCCGAGGTCCACGAAACAGTTGGGGCGGAGCACGGCTGCCAGCCTGGTCATCAATGTAGTGGCTCCGGTTACTTTTTTATACGGCAAGGTGCAGGGCCAGCCCGGAATGAAAGCGCATGCACTGGAGTTGTTGTCGACCTTACCGCCGGAAGAAAATGCTATCACATCCTCCTGGAAAACACATGGATGGCCTGCCGGAGACGCAGGGCAGTCGCAGGGGTTGCTGCATTTGAAAAAGAACTACTGTGACGCGCGAAGGTGTATGCACTGTGCCGTTGGCTTGCAGGTCCTCCGCTGACCGCAGTCCAACTTCCATTACCCGCCTGATACGAGAACGATTTTTCAAATCGTTATAGGGGCATAACCCCGCCTATATGTCCTGTAAAGTCAACCTTGATTTATAATTAAATAACTGTAAATCAAGATATAAGACATAAATTTTTTTATTTATATTTATTTTCTTTCCTTTGTCAGGAAATATCCCTGCATCCTAATACCATCACAAACCACGCAATATGATAGGATTTCTTTTGCAAGCCAATACCGCGACAGCAGATACGGTGGTGCCGACCGAAGAGAGCATCCGGCTCATCGACATCCTCTTCAAAGGGGGGCCGGTGATGATCCCGCTGATCATCCTCTCCCTGATCTCCATCGCCTTTATCATCAGTAAATTTCTCTTTATCCGCGAACGCTCCAAAATCGATCAGAACCTGGTGAATAGTGTTCTGGATAAGATATCGCTCGGGCAGTTTGACTCGGCCAACCTGATGTGCGACCAGGCGAACAGTTCCCTGGGCAATGTCATCAAATCAGGTGTATCCCAGATCGGCAAGCCTATCGAATACATTGAAAAAGCCCTGACGGTTCAATCGAACATTGAACTGGGAGAAATGGAAAGCAAGATGGGTTACATCAGCATGGTGTCCGGTATCGCGCCACGTCTTGGCTTTATCGGGACGATCCTCGGGGTCATCCTGATCTTCTACAATATTTCGCAAACAGAGGACATCTCCATCGGAACGATTTCCGCGGGTCTGTATCAGAAGATGATTTCTTCCGCGACAGGCCTCGTGGTGGGCGTAGTGGCCTTTATGGGGTACAATTACCTCCTGACGAAAATCGACAATTACTCCCTGCGCCTGCAGAAAGAGGTGCTCGAGTTTATCAAAGGCCTCCAAAAACCCGTGAAATAAGATGCTGGAATTCCGCAAACGAAGGGCGTTTCATGATGAGGACGCAATGTCGGCGATGAACGACATCATGTTTTTCCTCCTGTTGTTTTTCCTCATCATCGCCACGATGTCCAACGCGAACATCATCAAGATCCTGCTGCCCAAGTCGGATACGACCAGCCAGATGGCCAAACAGCCCCTGACGCTGACCGTCACGGAAGATCTTCGGTATTACATTAACGCCAATGAGGTGCCTGCTGACCTGTTGGAAGGAGCCCTGGCGGATGCCATCAAACGGAACGAAGATCCCACGGTCGTCCTGCGCATTGCCAAAACGCTGAGCGTACAGGACCTGGTGGATGTGATGTCGATCGCGGCCAAGCTCAATCTCAAGATGGTCTTGTCCACCGAAAAGTAGACCGCGGACGCGATCTACCGGGAGTGGTAGTCCTGCAGGGAATCGAACCCCGATCTTAGGTTCCGGAAACCTACATACTATCCGTTGTACTACAGGACCAGAAGGGGTGCAAAGGTAAGAAGCCCGGATCAATTCAGCGTGCCCGGCCCGTCTTTCCCGGACAACACCCCGCCGTGGATTGTTTTCGGGCCAGCCCGGCGATAACAGCGAAACCAATACCAGGGAAAATAGCCGTTATTTAGGGCCTCCATTTCATTCTGCCATGAAAATTTATTCCCTGTTTATGTTGGGTTTTCTCTTGTCTCTGTTCGGCTGTAAAAAATCCCCCGGCGCCAGCGCCACTTCCAGTGCGCTCGGTCCTTTCACGCTGGAGACCATTGTCACCAAAGGGAAAACATGGAATATGAATTATGGACGGGTGCCTTACACCCGGATTTCCTATGAAGTCAAATACAAGGGACAATCCCTTCAGTTTGGTGACAGCCTGGAGACCAATACCGGGCTGCCGGGCATTTGGCGCGTTTTCCTGCTCCGGGATGCGCCTAAACCAACGTTATTGCTGGGCAGTCAGAGCCTCTACCTGGTGACCCTCGAAGGAGAAAAGCCGGCCATACGGCCCCTCCATGTACAATCCTCCGACTTTGCTTCCGTGCAATGGCTCGACAGTGAGCAAGGCCAGCCCGGGATCTACCGGGAGATCTATAGTTCGGACGAATTAGACAGGGACAGCCTGCTTGCCGGAGGGCGGTATTTGGCCATATCCGGTGCGGCCGTCCTGGACACGAAGACGTTGGAGCTGTTTCCATTCAACACCAACAATGAATGGATCGATGGGTATTCCACCGGCCAGCGAAGGGCTATTGCCTTTTCGCCGGACAGCACCCAGGTGGTGTTTTGCGGCCAGAAACAGGATGCGGTGGATTACATGAAAACGCTTTACGCATGTCTCTGCTATGATTTTCGAACCGCCTCCTCCTACGCCGTTCCTTTTGACGCAGAAGCGCTGTACATGAAAATGGAGGAACGGATCGACGAAGCGTTTATCTCGGATCATTTTACGTGGGTGAAGGACACCGGTGGCAGCTACCGGCTGGAGGCTAAAAATTCGCCCGTCCCTCATAAAGGAAGCCTGTTTTATGCCCGTTATGCAGGATATCAATATATCCTGGATCCGGTACAGGAAGAAATGATCGAAAAACTCTTTGCCTATATCCGGGAGCAACTGCACCTGGATATGACCGGGGTCGTCCGGACCACCGAGCAATACAATGACAAATACCTGATCCCTTACCAGGGAACAACCCTGCGCCTGGAATATGGACAATACGGAAATGATCTCGTCCTGATCGAAGCGGATCCAAAGCTTTCTTACGAGCAAAACAAGGAACTCCTGGGCAGCCTGGGAAAAGGGTTTAACGCCTTACTCGGGCAGGGAAAATACCAGGACTTGTTTCTTCCGTTCCGAACCGAATAAAAAAAATCATTTTCCGGTTATTCCCCGGTCGTTCCCATACGCCCGCTCATCCTTTCTTTTAGTCGTTTCATTCACCGGCAGTTGCATACGCCGCACCGGGCACCTTCTTTTGTCCATGGGAATCAAAAGTTGATTTAATCCCTTTGCGGATAGGTAACCTGTGGGCGATAGATGGACTGGCGTGCAGAAGTGAATATCGCCCACATGTCTATTTACCGGCAACGCTGCCGGAAAGAAACACCGGAGTATACCCGTCTGCAAACACTAAAAGGGTGTGGTAACTCCGGATTGCAGGTGCAGAAGGCGCGGCTTCACGCCGCCGTCTCTCGAGCCTGCAATATCCGGAGGCATTTCATAACAATTTATTAACGGGACCCTGTTGTTGGAAGGGGACAAGAATGGAGGATCACGAAAGCTTTCTCCAGACAATAAAATTCAACACCTCTTTTATCCGGTTCAGCCGTTACCAAAGTCGGTTCGGTTACAAAGGCGGAAAAGACGAGTACAGGCCTGACTATTTTTGTTCTCTACTTCGTTATGGTATCCAATCAGATGAAATCCGAAAGCATGAATCGAAGTATGTCCCGGGACCGGTCCCTGCTGCTCATCAGCCTGATCGCGCTTTTCATCGCAGCCTGGATACCGTCCTGTACGCACGACCCTTTTTCGCCGATTGACGTCAATCCGGTTGATACAACCGGAAACCCGGTTGATACCCTGTTCAATGAAGTAGACACGTCCGGTGTCCCCTGCGACCCGAATGCGGTTTATTTTGAAAACCAGGTCTTGCCGATTATAAAAGCCAACTGCGCCAAAAGCGGATGCCATGACCCGATCAAACACGAAGAAGGGCTCATTCTCGATAGTTATTCCCGCGTGATGAAAATCGTCAAGGCCAACAACCTGAGCGGTTCCAAATTATATAAAGTCATCACACAGACTTCCGGGGAAGAAAGCATGCCGCCTTATCCCAACCAGCGATTGTCCGCTGACCAGGTGGCGCTCATCAGGACCTGGATCCAGCAGGGAGCGAAAAACCTCACCTGTAATCCCAACTACGGACTATGCGATACGACCGATGTGTCTTATGCGCAGTATATCACACCGCTTCTTACTACCTTTTGTACCGGTTGCCATTCCGGCGGGCAACCCTCGGGCAACCTTTCCCTGACCTCCTATAACGATGTGCAGGCGATCGCGTTAAACGGGAAACTCGCCGGGGCCATCACCTGGGCACAGGGATACAAAAAAATGCCGGAAGGATCCAACCAGCTTTCTTCCTGCACGATCAATAAAGTAAAATCCTGGATTCACCATGGCGCACCCAATAATTAAGCTTTTCGGGGCGGCTGTACTGATCAGCCTGTCTGCCTGTTATTATGACGTGGAGTCCGTCCTATACCCGGGAGGCCCGTGTGACACGGCCAACCTGAGTTACCAGGCCGATATCGCTCCCATCCTGGACCGGAACTGTTATTCCTGTCATGCGGCCAATGTCAATAATGGCAATGTGACCCTTGACAGCTACGCCACGCTTCAGCCGTATGTGCGTAATGGTAAGCTAATCGGGTCCATCCGGCATGACTCTGGCTTCAAAGCCATGCCGCAAAATGCGCCTCAAATCGGCACCTGTGACCTGGCAAAAATTGAACAATGGGTGACGGACGGCGCGCTCAACAACTAAGGCATCCTGGAAAAGAAGCAAAGGATGACCGTTCATCCCGCCCTTCCGGACATCATAGATCATGAAAAAAATACTCATTGCGATTTTGATCCTGGGCGCCATCGGGGCGGGGATAGGTTTTTATCTCTACAATAAGCCCGTTGCCAGCCTGGCACATCAAAAAGCGGATGTGGAAACCACCGCCGAAAAACTGGCCGGAGACTATGGCGCGGATGAAAATCTCGCGGACAGCACCTACCTCGGCAAAGTGCTTTCCGTACAGGGCACCATCGCCGACGTGATGGACGAAGGCGGAAAGAAAAAAGTACACCTGGACACCGGGAACCCCATGTCCCTGGTCATCTGTGAAATGGAAGACGGATCGACTCCGTCCAACTGGAAGACCGGAGCGAATGTAACCATCAAAGGACTTTGCAGCGGGTATCTCAGCGATGTCATCCTGGTGCAGTGTACCCCCGTTCCTTAAGCTATCGAACACAGTATCAGAACACCATTTTTTTTATAACACACGTAAAGCACCTGTACCATGAAACACAGCGTATTGATCATCGCCCTCTTCCTGGCGCAACTCGCATCAGCCCAGCGGTATTTTTCGAAGACAGGCAAAATCAGTTTTTCTTCCAAAACCCCCATGGAAATCATTGAGGCGGAAAATACTTCTGCCAGCACCGTCATGGATATGGCTACCGGCAACATGGAATGGGCCGTGTTGGTCCGCGGATTCCGGTTTGAGAAGGAACTCATGCAGGACCATTTCAACGAGAATTATATGGAAAGCACGAAATACCCTAAAGCAAAGTTCAGGGGAACAATCGAAAACGTGTCTGCTATCAATGTAAGTCAAGACGGTGTCTATAAAGTCAGTGTACCGGGACAACTGGAAATTCACGGGATCACGCAACCGATCACAGCACAAGGGACGATCACGGTAAAGAACGGCCAGGTTTCCGCCAGCAGTGCATTGTCAATAGCGGTGGCGGACTACGGGATCGAGATACCCAAACTGGTGGCGGATAACATCGCCAAACGGGTTGATATCTCCGTCGAGGCAGTTTATCAACCGGTGGTTTCTTTACCATAACACCCCTAACCAAGGCAAGAGCAATGGGAAGCCTCTATCTGTCCGGAATGGCACATAGAGGCTTTTATTTCAAATATGTCCTACCTTGACCAAAACAACGTATAAAACATGAAAGACTGGAAAAGACTAACAGGGCTGTTTTTACTCCTGATGCCCCTGACCCTGATCAGGGCGCAAAATGACGATCTGCTCTCGATACTTGGGGAAGACGAAACAACAGAGTACACCACCTCCAGTTTTAAAACCAACCGGGTCGTCAACCTGCACTCCCTGGAAAATACGGCAGCCGGTGAACTGGACATCAAAATATCCCACCGGTTTGGCTTCCTCAACGAAGGGGCCTATGCGCTGTTCGGATTAGACCAGGCGTCCATCCGGATCGGAGGTGACTATGGCATCACCAACCGGCTCATGATCGGTGTCGGCAGGAGCAGTTATGAAAAGACCTATGATGCCTTCGCCAAATTCAAGCTGTTACGTCAATCCACCGGGACACACAACACACCGCTGACCCTGGCTGTCCTGGCCAGCGCCGCCGTCAATACGCTCAAGTTTTCGGACCCGACCCGGGAAAACTATTTTTCCAGCCGCATGTATTACACCTTTCAACTGATCGCCGGCCGCAAGTTTTCGGACGCGTTTTCTTTACAGCTCTCCCCGACCCTGGTGCACCGCAACCTGGTAGCGACAGAGGCAGAGGAAAACGATGTCATCGCGATCGGAGCCGGCGGACGTATCAAACTCGGTAAGCGCACCTCCCTCAACGCCGAGTATATCTATGTGCTGCCCAATCAGCTCGCCGACACGTATCGCAATTCGTTGAGTATCGGGTTTGATATTGAAACGGGTGGCCACGTGTTCCAGTTACATTTTACCAACAGTACGTCGATGATCGAAAAAGGGTTTATCGCCGAGACCGTCGGGGACTGGGGGCAGGGAGACATCCACTTTGGGTTCAACATTTCACGAACCTTCAACCTTAAATAGGTCCCTTTTGACCCGCACCGGTCTGCGCTGAACCGTTGCCGCTGGCACCGGCACACCAGTCTTTTGCTTTGTGTACTTTTGCTGAAAAGCAAGACTCATGACATTAAAGCAACTGATCAAACTGGAAAATGATGCCCGGGAAGTATGGGTGATCAGCCCGACGCTTCACTACGATACGCACAATAAAGATTTCTCAGAATTGGTCAGCGTCAATCTCGGCCAGAAGACCAAGTACCGGTACATTGTCCCGGCGACACCGGAAATCGAGAAAAACCTGAAGCTGTACATGAAAATGTATCACTTTTCCGACCGGGAAATTGCGGAGCATTTTTTACTGCTTCCGGCAACCGAATTCAATCCCTTCATCACGGAGATCGCCATCTATAACGGCAGTACCGATTGCATCGCCTGTGCCGCGCCGGCGACGGATGACAGCAACGAAGTCATTCGTTTTAAGGACGAAACCGCCAAAGCAATGGCCAAAAGCTTCCGGAGTTTGTGGAAGAAATATATGCGGGTGCATCCGTGAAACGGATCAGGAAACACGACCATACCGGATAAGTCATGGCAAAAAAACCCACTCCCAGGAAGCATCAGGCAGCCTCACCGGCCGGCAAAGCGGCCAGTCGCAAAACGGTTTCCGGCACGCAAACCGGAATCTTCTCCGGGATCTCCCCGGGATGGTTGATTTTCTTCGGTATCAACGCTTTACTCTTTCTTTTTACGCGCCTGCAATTACTGGCCATTCCGTTTGAAAGGGACGAAGGCAGTTTTGCGTATATCGGGCATTGGCTGCTCCGGGGAAAGGAGTTGTATACGGATATGCTGGACAGCAAGCTGCCCGGGCTTTATGTTTACTATGGTGTTTTCATGTCTCTTTTTGGATACGGCCCCGTCGGCGCCCACACGGGATTGTTATTTGCCAACCTGGTTTCGGCACTTTGTTTTTTTCTCTTTTTAAAACGCGCATTCAACCCGCAGGTGGCAGTCATTTCCTGTTCCCTGTACCTGTGGATGGTGGTCAGTCCGAATGTGCTGGGATTTGCCGCCCATGCCACGCAGCTCCTTACGCCATTTGTCCTGGCGGGGATCTTATTTTTTTGGAACGGGCTTCATCGAGCCAAACTTTACCTGTTTTTCCTTTCCGGCCTCATGATCGGGATCGCGTTTACCATCAAACAGCAAAGTGCTATTTATGGCATCATGATGGCCATCCTTTGGTGGCCTGCCCGCCTGGCCTGGAATAAAGTGAAGGACCGGCCGCTGCCGGTGTTGGAATGGATCGTTTTGGGTATTGGCGGATTTTTGCCCGCTGCAGCGGTGATCTTCTATTTCCTTGCCGTAGGCCGGTTTGATGCGTTTCTGGAGTGGACCGTATATAAACCGATCAACCTCGCAGGTTCCTTTCAGGATCCTTGGTATAAAATGTTTTTCCGTTTTGTTCCCACAGTGATCGAACACATGCTATTTATCTGGCTGACAGCCGCGGCGGGATTGGTGTTGGTATTTTTCAGCGGGTTTAAAACCTTCGCCAGGGTGTTTGCTCCGCTTTTCACTGTTTTGAGTTTGCTGAGTGTGATCATTGGCGCGGCCTATTACACCCATTATTTTGTCCTGACCATCCCCGGTATTGCATTACTGGCCGCGATCTCGATTGACTGGATCGGGAAGAAAACGGGCTCGATGGGAACGGCGGTGGCGATGGTCATGACGGCATTCCTGATCCTGATGACCTTCCAGGGCAGAACGGATTATTATTTCCAGCCGGATTACTATAAAATCCACTTCAGGCAATACGCGCAGAATATGTTCCCCGAGCTGGAACGGCTGGGAAAAGACCTGGCGAAACGGGTACCCGAAGGACAAAAGATTGCGGTCATGGGCTCGGAACCGGAACTCCTGGTGGCGGCGGACCGGGAGAGTTGTTCGAAACACCTCATGGTTTATTCCCTCCTGATCGATCCTGTCAAGTCGCCTCCCATGCAGCAGGAATACATCCAGGAATTGCAGTCCTGCAACCCCGAATATATTGTTTGGGCTACCGGGACAGGTTCCTGGGCGCCCGGGTATGACCGGCTTCAGTTTTTTGAAACCCTGATCTCGTGGGTAGAGCAGAACTACGAAATCGTCGGGCTCGCAGAGTCACGCGACGACCGCCCCGGTGTGATCGTCTGGGATGAAGCGCTCCGGGCGCATCAGCCCCAGAACAATTACCAGATCCAGGTATTGAAGCGAAGAGCTCCTGCCGGAAATTAAGGCGAAGCAAGGGGATTATAGTCGATTGCCTCTTTGCTTTTCCCTATCTTTCCTTGTATGAATCTCTTTGATGCTACCATCTATTCCGGGCGCCGGAAGGCCCTGATGCAGGCCATGGGAAAGGGTATCCTTTTTTTCCCGGGTGCGATCGAGCAATCCATCAATTATAAAGGCAATACGTATCCCTTCCGGCAGGACAGCAGTTTCCTGTACTACTTCGGTCATGCCTATGCGGGACTACATGGGATCATCGATGCGGATGCCGGTATATCGATTCTCGTCGGTGACGATGCGGACATAGAGGAAGTCGTCTGGATGGGCCCACAGCCATCCATGGCAGACCGGATTGAAAAAATCGGGGCGGAAAAACAGATGAGCACGGCAGCACTGGCAGAATACCTCCGGGGAAAAGAGGTGCATTATTTACCGCCTTATCATGCCGACCGCGTTTTATTGCTGAAGGATCTGCTGGGTAAGGCCGTGGAAGAAATTCAGCAGGGATATAGCCTGGCATTGGTTAAGGCTGTCATCGGGCAGCGGGTGTATAAGCAGCCCGGGGAGATCGCCCAGATGGAAGAGGCCCTGACGATCACCGCAGCCATGCACAGTCAAATCCTGCGGTCTGTCGTGCCCGGTAAACACGAGGCGTACATCCGGGGTATTGCCGAAGGCGTTGCCTATGCCATGCAGGGAAGACTTTCGTACCAGGCGATCTGCAGCATTGCCGGGCAGACACTTCATAATAATGCCTATCACCGGGTGATGAAAGAAGGCGATCTCCTGCTCTGCGATATCGGCGCGGAAAATCAAATGGGCTATGCCGGGGATATTACGCGCACGTACCCGGTGAGCAAAACATTTACCAGCCAGCAGGCGGAGATCTATGACCTTGTCCTGAAAGCGGAGACGGAATCAATCAAAGCCTGCCGCCCCGGAGTCAAGTACCGGGACGTGCACCTGGGTGCCGCCAGGATCATCACCGCAGGATTGCAACAAATCGGCCTCATGAAAGGTGACGTAGATGAATCCGTGGCTGCAGGCGCACATGCCCTGTTTTTCCCGCACGGCTTAGGGCATATGATAGGCCTCGATGTTCACGATCTCGAGGGGTTGGGAGAAATCTATGTGGGTTATGATGACACGGTCGAACGAAGCAAACAATTTGGAACAGCGTATCTCCGCATGGCCAGGGCTCTTGAACCCGGGTTTGTGGTAACCGTAGAGCCAGGCATTTATTTTATTCCCGAACTGATTGATCTCTGGCAACAGGAAGGAAAGCATATAGATTTTATCTGCTATGACCGCCTGGAACCGTACCGGCATTTTGGCGGCATACGCATCGAGGATAATGTCCTGATAACCGATGCCGGTCATCGCATTCTCGGGCCGCCCATACCGAAGAAAAGAAAAGACGTCGAACGTCAGCCCTGACGAACCATGCGAATTTTTTGTTTGCCCCGAATTTACGCATGCCTATATGGCTGCCTCCTGATCGGATTGTGGAGCTACGTCCACTGTCAAACCCCATGTGACCCAGTCTTTGCCCATATTGTCGGATCCGTCATTGACGACGAACGCGGTTACAGCCTGACCCTGTCTAACGACCAATCAAAGCTCTATGTGGCCGGCATCCGGAATGACAGCGCCCTGATCATCCAAGCAGATTTGAATGGCCAGGTGATGTGGGCACGCACATTTGATGTCGTACCAGGTCAGGCGGACCATATCTACCGGATCCTGGTGGATTCAGACGGCATGCTGGGTGTCTCGGGCATTGCTGGTGATCCCGCCAATGGCGGAACCGTTTTCGTGTTTCGCTACGATCCGATCCGGAATCAGATCCTGTGGTCCGAAAAAATCATCAGTACGAGTACCAATTATAACATGGGCATGATTGAATTGGGTCCCGGCGGAAACTACCTGATGACGAACAATCCAACGTCTCCCAATGTGGCTGAGTTGCTCGCTCTTGACAGAAACGACGGTAACCTGGTACCGGGATTTTCAAAACACTATGACCTGGGCAGTGCGGAGACCTTTTATGATATGACCTTGTACAAGGGAGACCTTTATTTGTCCGGTCGTTTTTCAGATGGATCCCTGTCTGAAATGAGAAATACCCTGGTCCGGATGAATCCCACAGACGGTTCGATTGTTTGGTCAAAGCTGGGTCACGTATCCGCCAGTCAGCCCGCCCGCCTGTATGGCCTCGATCTTATAATCCTCGAGGATACCATTTATTCCATCTACCTGGGGGATCCTGCCGGAACAAGTATTAATCAAACCAAAGCTTTTGTGCAGAAAACAACCCTGGATGGACAATTGATATGGCTCAGGCAAGTTGAATTTCCGGGGCAAAATGACTGGATCGATGAAATCGTGACAGTCGATCAGGACCTGGTCCTTTTTGGCCGCAACCGCGTTGCGCCAAGCGACATCCTGCTGATCCGGATGGATCGGAATGGAAAAATCAAATGGAGCCGGAAGTTTGATTTTTCCAACAATGATAACGGGTTAGCAGTGGGAAGTGCCCAATCTCAATTAATAGCCTCTGCGCAAAGTCTTTATTTCACAGCGTTCGCGGAAGACAACCAGGCCGATATGATCCTCGTCAGGACTGATCTGAACGGACTCTCCGGCGATTCATGTATTGCCAATACTTTCATCGACCTGCCGGTTAATACAATCAATTCAACCGTCTTTTACAACAAGAGTTTTACCATCAACTCCTATCTCCCACAGGTGATTCCCGTTTCGATTCAACCCGGCGCTTCCACGTCTCTGCGATCCCATACCATCTGCCAACACCAAAGAGAAATCCATACCACCATTGATACAGTGATTTGCCAGGGTACTTCGGTGGCCGGCTATCAGGAAAGCGGCGTTTATGAGGACACCTTACAGACAATCAACGGATGTGACAGCATAAGGATCTTACAATTGGATGTGGCGGAACCAACTTACCAAACAGAAACGGTAGATCTGTGTCGTGGAATAGTCCTGGGACATCCGGAACCCGGAACCTATACCGATACCCTCGTTTCTTTTGCCGGCTGTGACAGCATTCGAACGGTGACCGTGGCTGATGGCAACCGATATATTCCAAATGTCTTCACCCCCAATGGCGATCAGATCAATGATCTCTTTGAAATTAAAACAGACGCCGGAAGTGATGAGCCTGTTGCTTTTTTTGCCGTATTTGACCGGAGTGGTAATATGCTCTATTCTGTTTCTGAAGGGCCGGTCCGGTGGAATGGAAAAGATAAAACAGGACACTATTGCAATCCCGGTGTATTTGCCTATGTGCTGATATCACGCTGCCATGGATCCCAAACGATTGAGCACGGAAACATCACGTTGTTGCGATAAGTAAAATTCACCCCGGATAGTATTTCGCCAGGATGCGATCCAGATAACCAGGAGCCGACGCATAGAGGATCTCCCCTTCTCCTTCAGGCACCTCGAAACAGGCTCCGGCATCAATGATTTCGTATAGCCCGTGTTGGTGTAAAAGTCTTTCCAGTTTTCGCATCAGCGCAGGCGCATAGATGGTCTCGGAGCCAACCACATTCACGCAGATATTTTCCTGGTACCGTAAGAAATAGGGTCTGACGAAAGGAACCAGGTCATCAATATCCAGCAGATGTCGGCATGCATGGGCATGCACCTGAATCGGTATTTGATCCAGGATGGCACGAACCAGGTAATTGATCAGGGTATGGGGATTGTCCGAATGACCCAGCATGATCGGTAACCGGATGATGAGATAACGATCGGCCTCCGCGCGGATTATTTGTTCGATGTGCTTCTTGTGCCGGATATAGGGAGAATGCTGTCTGGAAGGATCGAAGACACTGATCGTACTGAAGTAGACAAATGTTGTATTTTTGGCGAGGTGATGCCGGATCAAATCCAATTCGCGGGTGAAGGCGGCAGGATCAGTTTCCGTGGAGTTGGAAACCCCGGAAGCGAATATGAGGTGATGCGCCGAATCGAATTCCGCCCGAATAAAAGCTGAAGCGATCAACCCCTTTCCGATTATCATCCGACCCGGTTAGAACGTATGGCGCGCCAAAATACAAAGATTCTCTATACCTACCTGGAGCGCCGGTCCTTTGTCAATACAGACATTCAAATCCTCGGAGCCAATCACCCGGTCACCACGTTTCATTTCCGGTCAAAGAAAAAATGGGCCATGCCGTTTCAGTTTATCCGGCAAAGCCTTTTTCTCCTGGTGTTTGGCTGGAGAGTGGATTACTTCATTTGCTTTTTCGCCGGGTATCACAGCTTTCTTCCTGCTCTTTTTGCCAAAATCACCGGCAAGAGATCCTGTCTCTTCCTGGGAGGAACGGAGTGTTTCAATTACCCTTCCTTCCGCTATGGCAATTTTACCCGGCCCTTGTATGGCCGGTTTACCTGTATGTCCGCATCCCTGGCCACGCTGCTGGTGCCGGTTTCGGGCAATCTCATCCGGAGCAGATCGGATTACTATACGGCCGATTCGGCAGAACAGGGAATCTACCACTGGTGTCCCGGCCTGGCAACCCCTCATCAAACCATTTCCCTGGAATACAATCCGGAATTGTTTCAAAAGCGCCCCGTCATGCGGGACGAAAAAAGTTTCCTGTCCGTCGCCTTCGGTATTGCCGGGACCTCTTTTATCCGCAAAGGGATCGATAAGATCGTCATGCTGGCCCATTCTTTCCCGGAGTATTCCTTCACGATCATCGGGTGTACCCCGGAGGAGTTTCCGGTGGAAATCCCGGTCAACATGAAATTGATACCACCGGTACCCTATGCCTCCCTGCCCGGGTATTACAGCGCGCACCGGTTTTATATCCAGCTGTCCATAGCGGAGGGGTTTCCCAGCGCCATCTGCGAAGCGATGTTGTGTGAATGCATTCCGATTGGTTCGGCAGTCGCGGCCATCCCCGAGATTATTTCCACGCATGGTTTTCTCGTGCCCCGGCGGGATGATGATCAGATACGGGATACGATCCGCCAGGCGGTGGCTGTTGGGGAAAAAGAAGCCCTTGGCAAGGCGGCGCGAAAGCATATCATCGAACAATACGGACCCGGAAAACGTCAACAAGCGCTGCTGCGGTTGCTGAACGCTAAAAGCGGCTCGCCGGACAGCTGAAATGATTACGGGCGGGATCAACCATCCATAACCTTTGTCAAAAAAATGAGCGAAGTGGAAAAGAGCGAAATCTTCAGGAAACTGGCCAGCCGCGATCACCCGGTGGTGATTGAACTCGGGTGCGGTCCCTACAAAAAGGATACAACGTATATCGGAATCGACCTGCTCGATCTCCCCGGTGTGGATATCGTGCACAACCTGGAAGAAGGATTGGCCTTTATACCGGATGCGTCGGTGGATGTCGTCACGTCCTCCCATGTGCTCGAGCATCTGGTCCAGTTTGATCAGATGATGCAGGAGATCCACCGCATCCTCAAAAAGGACGGCGTGCATAAAGTGGTCGTCCCCCATTGGTCCAACCCGCATTATTATTCCGACTATACGCACAAGCGTTTTTTCGGCTTATACACCTTTGATTATTTTACCCCCAAAACCCAGCAGGTGCTGAACCGCAAGGTGCCGGATTTTTATACCTCCTTTCATTTTATCGTCACCGAACGGACGCTGCGGTTCAAAGCCAATCCTTCCCCGCGGAATCTCCTCAACCTGCTTGTCGCAAAACCATTGTTTAATGCGTCCAACTACATGAAAGAATTGTATGAAGACAAGTTCACTTCCCTCTTTTTCTGCCGCGAGCTGTATTTTGAAATGAAGCCCATCAAATAAATCTCCGTTCCCGGATGGATGCTCCCCTGGTTTCCATATTGTCGCCCACCTACAACCATGCCCGGTACCTGGCACAGTGTATTGCTTCGGTGCAGGCGCAAACGTATGCCCATTGGGAGATGATCATCCTGGACGATGGCAGCACGGATGACACCCTCGCCATCGCTGAATCATTTGCGGCACAGGATAACCGTATCCGGGTCCTGCACCAGGAAAATGTCGGGGTATTCCGGCTTGGAGAAACCTATAATAAAGGATTGGCCCAATGTCACGGGAAATATATCGGGATCCTCGAAGGGGATGATCTCTGGAGTCCGGACAAACTGCAAAAGCAGGTAAGTGCCCTGGAAGCACAACCCGGTTGCGTCCTCTCCTGGGCAAAGGCGGAGCTGGTCAATGAAGATCTCAGCCACCTGTATAACCTTCAACCCCCGGGCGTAACCGCTATCAGGGAATCCTACCTAAACATTCCCACCGGTGCTATCCTGCTCGCGATGGAGCATGGAAATATCGTCCCGGCACTGACGATGCTCTTTCGGAAATCTGCCCTACTCGAGGCTGGCGGATTCAACCAATCCTTCGGGATGCCGTTGGTGGATTTCTCCACCATCTTAAACATCAGCCTTTTGGGACCTTTTCATTTTGCCAACGAGGTATTTGGAAAATGGCGGATCTATTCCACGCAAACCACGAAAAAGCACACCGTGGCTATCTATGCCGGGCTCAGGCAATTCCTGGCAAAGCATTTACCCAAAGTGGCTTGCCTGACGGAAACACAACGAAGGACGCTGTTACGCAACTATGATCATCTGCTGCTGATCGCCTATGCCCGGTCAGGGCGATACCGGCTCATCCGCCGGGAATATGCCCGGGCGAGAAAAGATTACGTGAAAGCCATGACTTTTCCCCTCTTCGGAGAATGGACCTGGAGACTCCGGGCGGCAACCGGATTCGTCTTCAGCCTGTTGCATTTAAATGTGGAGGGCCTGGCCAAAATGCTCGGCAGAAAGACATACAAGGGCTGATCCCGGGTAAACGTCGAATTTTCAATTGAGGAGACTGGCTTTTGAGTAAACTCGCCCACACTTTTATTCCCTGTGTATCTTCATGCACCGAATTCTATACCAATGAAAATCGCATCGTTTATATTGACTGGTCTGTGGATATTGATTCTGCATGCTGCCGTCGCCCAGCCGTTTACGCGCCAGGACAGCCTGAGAGGTTCGATCACCCCGGAGCGCGCCTGGTGGGATCTGCGTTTTTATGACCTTGCCGCAGAGTACGCCATTGCGAATAAGTATATCACCGGCAACAATACGATCACCTTTACGGTGCTTGAGCCTGCCCAGATCATGCAGCTTGACCTTCAGCCTCCGCTTAAGATCACCCGCGCGGACTACCGCGGGGATGACCTGATGTTCACCCGGGAAGGTAATGTCTACTGGATCCGCTTTCCTTCGATGATGGAAAAAGGAAGGACGGAAAAAATCACGGTGTACTATGAAGGCACACCGGTGGAAGCGAGGCGTCCGCCCTGGGACGGCGGCCTCACCTGGTCCAAAGATGAAAACGGCAACCCGTTCGTCGCCTCTTCCTGCCAGGGCCTGGGCGCCAGCGTCTGGTGGCCCTGCAAGGACCACATGTATGACGAGCCGGACAGCATGCTGATCCGATTTACCACGCCACCGGGACTGATCGATGTATCCAATGGCCGGCTGCGCCATATCGATTATCACGCGGATGGCCGGCGGACCTATCATTGGTTTGTCTCCAACCCGATCAACAACTATGGAGTGAATGTCAACATCGCGAAGTATGTCCATTGGTCCGACACCCTGCATGGTGAAAACGGGGTGCTGGATCTTGACTTTTGGGTGTTGCCGGAGCATTATGACAAAGCCAAAGAACAATTCAAGGATGCATACCGCACAATCCGGGCGCTGGAATATTGGTTTGGCCCGTATCCGTTTTACACAGATGGTTATAAACTGGTAGAAGTCCCGTACCTGGGGATGGAACACCAGAGTTCCGTGACCTATGGCAATAAATATCAAAACGGGTATTTGGGACGGGACTTATCCTCCACGGGATGGGGGCTAAAGTGGGATTTCATCATCGTACACGAATCGGCGCATGAATGGTGGGCCAACAACGTCACCTATAAGGATATCGCGGATATGTGGATCCATGAATCCTTTGCCAATTATGCCGAGTCGCTTTTCACCGAGTATTATTATGGAAAAAAAGCGGGCAGCGAATATGTCATCGGGACCCGGTTGAATATCGGGAATATGAAACCCATCATCGGCCAGTATGATGTCAACCAGGAAGGCTCCGGGGATATGTATTACAAAGGCGGAAATATGCTTCATACACTGCGGCAATGGGTCAACGATGACACTTTATGGCGTAACATCCTACGGGGCATACAACGGGATTTTTATCATCAGACCGTGACCACGGTGGATATTGAGACCTATGTAGCGCAACAGTCCGGGCTGGACCTCACCGCATTTTTCAATCAATACCTGCGGGATATCCGGATCCCCACGCTGGAATATGAATTGTCCGGCAAAAAGGTCCGGTACCGGTATTCGCAGATTGTTCCCGGTTTCCAGATGCCACTCCGGATGACGGTTAATGCAAAGGACAGTGTGGTCCTCAAACCCACCGATCAATGGCAGGAGCTCAAATGGGAGGAGAAAATCAACACGCTGGAGCCCGATCCGAATTATTATGTCTTGACGAAGGAGGTGAATAACTAATTCCTGCTTCCTGCTGGCATCATGACCGGATCATCCAAACCCATCCTGGAACCGGAAGCGTATGTCTCCCTGATCCGGGAAGTCTTTTTAGCCAAGGGAGATCCGGTACGGGCGGAGCAGCAACGGGCATACATGCGTCATCAGTTTGACTATTGTGGATTGCGGGCTCCGGAATGGATGGCGCTCCTGAAGACTATTTTTACGGCGCATGGCACCTTTACGGGAAAGGATCTCAAGAAATTTGTGGAGGTGTGCTATGCCCAGGAATACCGCGAACTGCACTATGCCGGGTTAGAGATGATGCAGCGAAGGTTGAAAGAGCAATCCGCTTCGTGGATCCGGGTCCTGGAGCGTTGCATCCAAACCGAATCCTGGTGGGACACCGTAGACTGGCTCGCGAAGCTGACAGGTATGCACTTCAAACGGTTTCCTGAATGGCAACACCTCTATGCCTATCAATGGATCCGATCGGACAACCTTTGGTTACAACGGGTGGCTATCATTCACCAGCTCTTCTACCGGGAGGAAACAGATGAAAAGTTGTTGTTTGACATGATCCGGTACCAGGAAGGGAACAAAGAATTTTTCATACAAAAAGCATGTGGCTGGGCTTTGCGGCAATATGCCAAAACCAAACCCGGCAGGGTGCGATGGTTTATTGATCATCACCCGGTATCTGCCCTGGCCCTGCGCGAAGCGCGGAAGCAACTCAACCGGTAACCGATATTTGGTATACATTACAAGCCATTACCCCCGTCCCCTATGAAGGCTACGAAAATCTTTACGGAGTTTTTTGAGAGTGAGAAAGCCGGTGGCCTGATTTTACTCGCCTGCACGGCCCTTTCCCTGCTGCTGGCCAATCTGCCCTGGGGGGAATCCTATCTTCATTTATGGCACATCCCGGTCGGGCCCAGGCCACTCGAGTTTTGGATCAACGACGGTCTGATGACTATTTTCTTCCTGCTCGTAGGGCTCGAAATCGAGCGCGAGATCTACATCGGTGAGTTTTCGGAGGTCCGTAAAGCATCTCTCCCGATCGTGGCAGCCATTGGCGGCATGATCGTACCGGCAGGGATCCATTACCTGTTCAATCAGGGTACGGACTATCAAAACGGATACGGGATTCCCATGGCCACCGATATTGCCTTTGCCCTCGGTATCTTATCGTTGTTAGGGAAGCGGGTACCGGTCTGGATCAAGTTGTTTTTGACCGCCCTGGCTATTATCGATGACCTCGGCGCGATCCTCATCATTGCGATTTTTTATTCGGGCGAGATAGGCTGGACGTATCTCGGCGGCGCGGCACTCGTATTATTGGTCCTCCTCGGTTTAAATAATCGACGCGTGTACCGGATCTGGATATATCTCGTGATCGGCATACTCTTGTGGTATTGTCTCTACCGCGCAGGCATCCATCCGACCATTACAGGTGTATTACTGGCCTTTGCGGTTCCGTTCCGGGATGGCGGCGATCAGTCTCCTTCGCACCGGCTGCAGCATACCCTGCACCGCCCGGTGGCATTCCTGATCTTACCCTTATTCGCGCTGGCCAATACGGCCATACCGGTTTCCACCGATAGCTTACGGCTGATGTTTCATCCCCATGGCTATGGTATTTTCTTTGGCTTGTGGTTGGGCAAACCCGCGGGTATTTTTCTCTTCAGTCTCCTGGGCGCCGGCCTGGGCCTGTGCGCGATTCCACGGGAATGGAAGAAATCCCATATCCTCGGGGTTGGCATGCTGGCCGGTATCGGATTTACCATGTCCATCTTTATCTCCCTGCTGGCTTTTTCCGATCCCGGTATCGTCAATACGTCAAAACTGGTGATCCTGATCGCTTCGCTTGTGGCGGGGATCACGGGATTTCTGTTTTTGCGTGCAACCCTTCCGGCAAACCAGGCATCCGCGAAAGAAGCGTTGAACAATGCAGCCTAGCTATTGGCCTGGGGACACTATTGACACTAGCGGATTTTTTTTCGGATGACCGGGAGAAAAGAAACGGAGGTTACGCGCCGGTTCTACTCATAGCGCAGGGACTCGATCGGATCCAGCCGGGAAGCTTTCAGGGCCGGGTAAAGCCCGGATGCTAATCCGACGATCATGCAGGTAATAAATCCCAGGATGATCCATGCCCAGGGCATGATAAATTTCCCGCCGAGGAGTAACGCGACGCCATTGCCGATGGCGATTCCCAGGATGATGCCTACGATGCCTCCCATCTGGCAGATGATGACCGCTTCGGTCAGAAACTGGCTCATGATATTGGTGCGTGTGGCGCCGAGGGCTTTACTTATGCCGATTTCCCTCGTGCGTTCTGTCACGGAGACCAACATGATGTTCATGAGGCCGATGGCAGCACCGACCAATGTGATCAACCCTATACCGATCGTGGCAAAGCGGATGGTCGTGGTGTTTTCTTTCAGCATTTCCATCAGGCTGTTGCTTTGCACGGCTTCAAAGTCATTGTCTTCCGAGGCACGGAGTTTCCGGATATTGCGCATGATACCGGTGGCCATGGAGATGGCATCATCCATATCGGTAGCTGAAGCGGTCGCGGCGGTTATCCGGTAGTTTTTATTGGCAAATCCATACAGGTGACGTTCCGCAAAAAGAGGGATCAGTACCTGGCGGTCCGCGTTCATATTCATCGAGGCGCCTTTGGAGGCCAGGACTCCGACCACCAGGAATCGCTGATTATCCACCAGGATATCCTTGTTGAGGGCCATTTCCGGTTTGTTTTTAAAGAGATCCTTGACAATATCCATCCCGATCAGGGCCACCTGGGTCCCGGACTCCTGTTCAACGCTGGTGAAACTCCTGCCGTAAGACAAATCATAATTGAGGACAGGCAGATAATTTTCATCGATGCCATACACGCTCACACTGGGATTTGTTTTCTCCTTGTCATAGCGGATCGTGCTGCTCCACGATCCCTGTCCATAGACGGTGACTTTAGCCCCGGGATATGTAAACCGCTCCCGAAACTCCATCGCTTGCCGGAAATCAATCGGATCCGCTTCTTTTTGCTGGCGGCCTTCGCGGTGTGAACGCAGGTTCCCGGACCCGGCACGAAGCGAAAAGGAGTTGGCTCCCATCCTGGAAAAGCTGTCATTCATGGTAAAGAGAAGGGCATCTATAGACGTGAGGATACCGACCAGGGCCATGATCCCAAAGGCAATGATGAGTAATGTCAGGACCGCCCGGAGTGAATTGGCCTTCACGGATCGAAGCGCCTGCGCAAGATTTTCACGTATATGCATGACCGTCAGATGCTCAGCAACGACTAAAGATAGGGGAATCTCCATGGAACGGCCGGACCCTTCTCTCCCTCTTTAGACTTGCTGAGGCACATCATCGACCAGGGAAGTCATCGGCCCGGGGGTGATCGCCCGGCAAAATGGGAAAGTGTCTCCTGCTGGCAGGGATTGAAAGGTACCGCTGTGTTTCCTTTTCCTGTCTTACGGGTTGTAAAATCGCCGGATCACCTTGACGGCTTCGGCATGTACGCTTGGGTTCGCGGCGATGACCTCACCATTGCGCAGCATGCCATGGGCATTGGCAAAATCCGTGACCAGTCCCCCGGCCTCCCGGACAAGCAGAATCCCCGCGGCGACATCCCATGCATGCAGTGTCGTCTCATAATACAGGTCCAACCGGCCGCCGGCCACATAGGCCAGGTCAAGAGCCGCTGAGCCGAGCCGGCGCATGCCTTTGGCGTTTTTGAGAAAATAATCAAACACCCCTATCATCGGCGGGACGACATCATCGGCGGCATAAGGGAATCCGGTCACGATGACGGATTCCGCTATTGACTCCCTGGCGGATACCCGTATCGGACGATTGTTTCGCCATGCGCCACCGCCTTTCCAGGCCGAGTAGACAGCCTGATGTTCGATATCCGCCACGATGCCCAGGACCGTCTCGTCCCGGTATTGTAAAGCAACGGAAACGGAATAGAAGGGAATTTCCTGCAGGAAATTGGTCGTTCCGTCCAGCGGATCGATGATCCAGGTGAACTCCGCTTCCTGCTGACGGACCGTCTCTTCCTCCGTGATAAAGCCGGAATCCGGCAGGATCTGTTTGAGTCCCTCCACCAACATCGTTTCCGCAGTCTTATCCACGTAACTGACCAGGCTATTGCGTGACTTCGCCTCAATGGCGATGTCCTGTACCTTCCCGGCTTGTGCCTGGATGAAATCTGCTGCCTGCTGTACGACCGGCAGGGTTTTTTCTAAAAGAATGGACCATTGCATCCGGATAAAGATACAGTGCCCGTGAGTCCCGGACAGGTGACACGAGACAACCGATAAGCCTTATTTTTGTTTTCCATTGAAAAGCCATCCAGCATGATTTCCTCCACCCTGACACACGCCATCGACCTTTACCAGTATTACAAGTCCCTCGCGGAAAAAGCGATGGCCCAGGCCGAAGACAACGCGCTCAACTGGGCGCCGGATGACAAAAGCAACAGCATCACGGTTATTGTCAAACACCTGCATGGCAATATGCTCTCCCGCTGGACCGATTTCCTGACCACGGACGGGGAAAAGGAATGGCGCAAGCGGGACAGCGAATTTGAGGAAACCCCGATGACCCGTGAACAACTCATGCTGTTATGGGAAGAAGGATGGGCTTGTTTATTTCAGGCCTTAAAAAGCCTCACAGCGGAGGACATGGAAAAAATAGTCTACATCCGCAACATGGGTCAGACGGTTGAGGATGCCATCCTGCGTCAACTGGCGCACTATGCCTACCATTGCGGCCAGATCGTCTATCTCGCCCGCCTGGCCAATACCGGTGACTGGAAATCCCTGACCATTCCCAAAGGAAACTCAGAGGCGTACAACCAGGCCAAGTCCGCGCCCGGCAAACGGGTGGAACATTTCACAAAAAACCTGCATGAGTTGAAATAAGAGCAATTGATAATTAATAATTATTAATCATCATGTGACAGAGATTAACGGGTTTTATTTCTAATCGTTTTTTGAATCGAAGTCCTAATCCGGAGTAATTCTTTGGTTGAGATGGCACCAATGGCTTCCTCAATATTGGCCCCGATCGAAGTGCCA